>NZ_JBYAXC010000004.1:0-368730 GCF_057444295.1 Parasedimentitalea nitratireducens
ATCAAACCAACCAGATGAGCCAAACTTTCTCTTAGTTTAGGCTGCCTTTGGACCCAAAAACTCTGCCGACGCACAGTAACTTGCGAAGACATCGAACAATCCGTCGCCTTCTATGGCGGCGGATTGGGCATGGGAATTGTTCGCCTCGATGATGGACGTGTGGAAGTCATGTTTGGGGCGTGTAAACTTAACCTGCAACCTAAAGGCAAGAGGTATGGACCACTAAAAAATGCAGGCCGCAGATGGTCTGCAAATATTTGCTTTCTCGTAAAACAGGGTATTTCTGATGTAGAAGAGCTATTAATAGCGAGAGGTCTCCGTATAGAAGATGGACCGGTAGAACGGCGCGGTGCGCTTGGGTCCATAACATCCCTGTATTTATACGACCCGGACGACAATCTCGTTGAGATAAGTGAGTACCGGACCAATGCGGAAAAAATTTGACCTTGTGACTCTTGAACTGTTTGTGGCTGTCGCGACATTCAAGAGCATTGCACAAGCAGCGGCTTCAGAGAACATAGCAGCCTCGGCGATCAGCAAGCGGATATCAGATTTTGAAACCCAAGTCGGCACAGCTCTCTTTTATCGTCAACAAAAGGGTGTTGAGCTTACGCCTGCAGGCGAGGAAATGCTGCGGCATGCAAAGGATTTGCAACGTCTGTTAGATCGCATAGACAATCATATGGGGGACTTCGCTGCGGGTCTTCGTGGCACGGTCCGCATCGCGGCAAACACATCGGCAATTACCCAGTTCTTACCCGAAGATCTTGCTCTATTCGTCAGAGAACACCCGGATATGCGTATCGATCTGACGGAACAAACATCCGACGATATCGTTGCTGCCGTTCGCGATGGTATTGCCGATGTGGGGATATTTTCTGGATTGATTCCTGACCCTGAGCTCGATGTCTTTGTTTATCGTCGGGATACACTTGTTGTTGTGACACCCTATGGCCATGCATTGGGACGCGACGGCCCAGTCGCCTTTAGCGAATTTTCAAATCACGATCTTGTTGGCCTTCAAAAAGGCAGTTCGTTGCAAGCCTTCCTAGAGAAACGCGCGGCGGAACAGGGGCTAGAACTTAAAACCAGAGTAGAAGTGCTGAGTTTTGATGGGGTGCGACGCATGGTCGAAGCTGGACTGGGCATTGCCATCCTCCCGTTGGGAGCGGTTGAACCCTATCTTACGCCCGCCAACTTACGCATGGTTCCCGTATCAGATTCCTGGTCAGAGAGAACATTGAAGGTTGCTGTTCGAGATGTGGCCGGACTGGCAAAACCCATAAAAACGCTATTGGCGCACCTCGCCAGTGAATTCTCGGGCGCCATTTAAACAGACATAGGTAATCGCGATGGGCCCCGTCGCCAATCATCATTTGTTCCTCAAATGATCTATCATCTATCCTGACAAAAATTCAGGAGCTTATCACATGAAAATTGATCGAGTGGATCATTTCGTTCTTACCGTTGCCTCCATCGAGGCAACCTGCGATTTCTATTCAAGAGTTTTGGGAATGAAAATTGACGAGTTTGCGGGTGGCAGGAAAGCTCTAACTTTCGGGGCGCAGAAAATTAACTTGCACCAGCGGGGAAAAGAGTTCGAACCGCGGGCACTTTCTCCCACACCGGGCAGCAGCGATTTCTGCCTGATTTCGTCTGTCCCAATTGATGAGGTTGTTGCCCACCTTGAAGTATGTTGCGTTGAAATCGAAGATGGTATTGTACCCCGCACCGGGGCTACCGGACCAATCAAATCGATCTACCTTCGTGATCCGGACCAAAACCTCGTCGAAATTTCTGTCTATGGTTAGTAAGCGTTGCAAAATCACGGCTGGACTCAATCAGTATCATCCAAAATCAAACCCAAGGAGCGTAGGCAGGCCTCTGCCGTGAACGATGCTTTACGTCACATGTTGAGTGGTGACGGCAATCATTTCAAATCAAATACCGCGATTTGGACCCATAAGTGCTGACGTCAGACAAAAGGTTGATCAAGCTGGGCGTCGAGCCGTAACCATCATCAGCACGAGGCGACCTTCAGAAACGGCTTGCATGGAGTTGTTACAGCGCACCGGAATGTCATCAACCATGACCATGAAGCGTTCGAAACAAAGGGCGGGTTCCGGACCTTCGCTGCGGTTAGCTCCAACGGCAACAATGCGCAAGTTGTGTACTTTGCAATGTCGCGGCCATCACCACTGGCAACGGGTGCGACCGGCACATACCTGCCGATCATAACCATTGCGCCAAAGGGCCGGATCGAGCTTATCCAACGTTTTTGGCTTATTCACCTCAGCCAATCCACCGTAGTCATCTAGATCAAATGTTGTGTACTGCTCAGCTTCGCGATCATCGATATGCGCACCCCGCCTTCGCCCTTCCAACGAGGCACCGGAGAACTCGTCTAATCAGTGTCAACGCATCACAAATGGGTTGGCCATAGGGGTATCAGAGGTGCTGATCCAGGTTGTTTTGGTCCTGGTGTAATCTAGAACAGCCTCTATTCCAGCTTCGCGCCCATACCCCGATTGGTTGACGCCGCCAAAAGGAGCGATCGGAGAGACGGCCCGATAGGTGTTGATCCAACAAATACCAGCCTTGAGGCGGGAGGACACGCGGTGGGCGCGGGCAAGGTTTTGAGTGAAAACACCGGAGCCGAGACCAAAAGGGGTACCATTTGCGATTGCGATGGCCTCTTCCTCAGTATCAAAGGGGATCAGCGACATCACCGGGCCAAACATCTCAACCTTGAGCGTTTCGGTCTCCAGATCAGTGCATTCCACAAGGGTCGGGGCCATGTAGTTCCCCGGTTGGTCTAGCGGGGCGCCGCCAAAACGGATACGTGCGCCCTGTGCAACCGCGGTTTCAAGGGTTTCCTCGATCCGGGTGATCTGCGCGGTGGTGCATAATGGCCCGACATGGGTGTCTGCGGCCAGTGGATCGCCGACGGTGATCTGGGCCGCTTTGTCTGCAATCTTTTGGACCAGGTCTTCAAAAACCGGGCGGTGGATCAGGCCACGAGAACCGGCCACGCAGCTTTGCCCAGAGGCGCCAAAATTTCCGGCAATCAAGCCGTTTGCTGCGCCGTCGAGGTCGGCATCCTCAAACACCAGAATTGGCGATTTGCCACCCAGCTCCAGTGTTGTGACAGCAAAGTTTTCTGCCGAATTGCGGACCACGTGGCGTGCTGTGTCTGGCCCGCCGGTAAAGGCAATCCGGTCAACGACTGGATGGCGGGTGAGGGGGATCGCACAGTTTTCGGCGTCTCCGGTGATGACCGAAACCACACCGGGTGGAAATCCAGCCTGCTCACAAAGACGGGCAAACTCAAACATCGGTGCAGGCGCAATTTCTGACGCTTTCAGAACCACTGAACAGCCCGCCGCAAGCGCCGGTCCCAATTTGGTGGCCGTCAGGAACATCTGGGCATTCCACGGAACAATCGCGACAACGACGCCGATGGGTTCGCGTTTGGTAAAAACATGCATGTCCGGTTTGTCGATCGGCAAAACTGCGCCCTCGATTTTGTCTGCAAGCCCACCGTAATAGCGGTAGTAATCCGCGACATAGCGTGTTTGGCCAGAGGTTTCAGCCAGCAGCTTGCCACTGTCGGTGGTTTCAATCCGTCCTATATGCTCGGCATTCTCTTCGATGAGATCCGCCAGCCGGTACAGCAATTTACCGCGTTGGGTTTGGGTCATATCCCGCCAGGTGGGTTCATCCAGAACCCGCCGGGCCGCAGAAATCGCACGTTCGACATCCGCAGGTGCGGCACAGGCAAAGGTTGCCCAGCCGTCCCCGGTTGCAGGATTGTAAGTGGTCATGACCTGACCTGTGCTGCCCTCGGACCATGCACCGTCGATGAAGAGCTGGTAATGTGGATTTTGTTCCATTTTGTCCCTCACTTAAACGCAGGCATGACGTCATTGATGAAGCGCGCCAGTGACTCTCGTTTGCGCTCAAAACTCATGCCGCTGTCGATCCAAAAGGAAAACTCGTCATAGCCCAGGTCCTCGTACCGTTTGATCCGGTCAATGACCTCGGCTGCGGTACCTATGTTCAGATCGCGGCGCATATTGTCCGGTGCCATCATGGTGTTGGCGGCAATTTCTTCGTCTGACAGCGGTTCGATCAGCCCCTGTTTCACCGGGCGTTTGTTCTGGAACCAGGCCCCAAAATAGGAATAGAAGCGCGAAAATTCCTGTGCTGCCTGTGCTACGTCAGCTTCGTCAGCTCCAACAAAAGTGTGTTGCAGCAACATGATCTTCGGGCGTTTTCCACTGTGCGTTTCGCAGGCAGTGTTGAACCTCTGCATCAGAGTTTCAACCTCGGCCATGCCTTGCCACATCGGCGTAACCTGGATGTTGAAGCCGTTTTGCACACCAAATTCGTGGCTGTTGGGGTCTCGTGCGGCAAGCCAAATGGGCGGCCCGTTTTCTTGAAGTGGTTTGGGGGCCGAGGTGGTAGAAGGAAAGCTATAGAACTCTCCATCGTGCGCGCAATCACCGGCCCATAGCTTTTGCAGTAATGGCGTGGATTCACGCATACGCTGCCCAGCTTCCCAGGCATCCATCCCCGGCATCAAGCGTTCATACTCATAGGAATAAGCACCACGTGCGATCCCCAGTTCGATCCGTCCGCCCGTCATCACGTCTGCGGCAGCCGTTTCGCCGGCCAGCTTGATCGGATGCCAGAATGGCGCAATCACCGTTCCTGTGCCCAGTTGTATGTTTTTGGTGTGATGCGCCAGATCAACCAGTGTGAGCAACGGGTTCGGGGCTATGGTAAATTCCATTCCATGGTGTTCGCCGGTCCAAACCGCCCGCATTCCCCCTTCATCCGCCATTTTGCACAGGCTGATGAATTCATTGTGCAGCACATCATGGGGCTGATCCGGGGTGAGGCGTTCCATATGGGCAAAGAGTGAAAACTCCATGGGTCAGATCCTTTCAGAAGAGGGGTGAATGTCGCCGCGCTGTGCGTCGCCGAGGTACAGGGCAAAGCCTCCGGTGCGTGCCTCTAGGGCGAACCGCGCCATCATCTGCGCAATGGCGGGTGAGCTGTAGGCCAGGCCAGGCAGGTCTTGGATAGGCACGACTTGCAGCGTGTCGCCCGACGGGGCAGAGGTACTGGTTGCAAGGAAATAGGCGAAGTGCGTACCTGACTGCCGGTCGTCAAACACTGAATAAGCCTGCTCCAGCCGGAGCTCTATGCCGCGCGCTTCGAGCTCTTCGCATAGATGTCGACGGATCTGGCCCCGATCCGTGCTGGTAATTTGCGGAGGGCGGAACCCCTGCGGTGTCTGTTCCAGCAACACGTGGCCAGCGTCTTTGATAATTGCGCCACAGACTGCTGTTTCCAGCGTATCGTCCAACGCGGCGCGTTCCACTCCAAGGCTGAAATATTGCCCGCCAACGTAGCCAAGTCCGGGTGCGCCCGTGTGGGTATAGCCCTGAACCTGACCAATCAGGATACAGTGATCCCCAGCGGGCAGAATTTGGTGAGTAGTGCAGGAAAACTGAGCAATTGCACCATCTATCAGCGGGACACCATTTGGATCAAGGTGGTGGGCCACCTGTGCAAAACGATCCCCCTTGAAGCTGGAAAACGTGTTCGAGACCTCTTCCTGTCCCTCTGCCAGAACGTTGACTGCAAAATGCGTGCAATTGGCAAAGCTGTCATAGCTCGACAAAAACTTGCCCGGACAGACCAGCAGCAACGGCGGGTCCAGCGAGACCGAGGCAAAGGAATTGGCGGCAAAACCAACAGGTGTCCCGTCTGCGCTGCGCGCGGTCACAACCGTGACCCCGGTCATGAAGCTGCCAAAGGCGGTTCGCAGGGCGCGTGGATCTATTGTGCTCATTGTAAAACCTCCCGTGCAAACTCTTGAAGGGCTGTATTCACCTGTCGTGCGTGGGTCATCGGCATCATGTGGGCCGCGCCGTCGACCACGATGGCTCGGCCACGCGGAGCAAGTGCCGCCATGCTGCGCGACATACACGGGGTTGAGTTTGGTTCTTCGCTGCCGGTGACAAAAAGCGCAGGGCAGGGCAGGGACCTGAGGTGTGCTTCGCTTGGGCCGTCCTCGCTGGCGAAGACCCGATAGGCCATTGCGTACCCAGCAGGGTCGACATCTTGCAGCCAGCTACGGCAGGCTTCCCGTTCAGGTGTCAGCGCAGCCCCGAACCAGCGTTCAAGAGTTGCGCTGGAATCGGGTGTTGCCTGCCCATCAAGGCTTGCC
This sequence comes from Parasedimentitalea nitratireducens, assembly GCF_057444295.1. NCBI lineage: Bacteria > Pseudomonadati > Pseudomonadota > Alphaproteobacteria > Rhodobacterales > Paracoccaceae > Parasedimentitalea > Parasedimentitalea nitratireducens. The sequence continues at coordinate 6,242 of NZ_JBYAXC010000004.1, forward strand.
GCCCGTGCCATTACCGCATCCCGCGCAGCAGCTGAGCGCTTGTAAATCGCATTCAGCGCGGCCAAACCGCGTACCCGATCTGGGAAGCGGGACGCCATATCGAGCGCTATCATGGCTCCCATCGAATGGCCGACAACCAGTGCCGCCTCAGGCAGGGCTGAGGCGATGGCATTGCTATAGTCGGCCAATGTCATGTCAGCGTCGGGCACCGGGCTGGCGCCATGTCCGGGCATATCGATGGCCATCACTGTGAATTCGGTTGAAAGGGCGTCGATCTGTCCGCACCAGGCGTCGGCCTGCAAGCCGACCCCGTGGATGAGCACAACCAGCGGGCCGTTGCCCGAGGTGACATAAGACAGATCATCCAGATCAAACCGCTGCTGGGTTGTCGACATCATGTCCCAAATCCTTCAGATCCTGATACCGGTCGCCAATGCGGTGATGCGGGCGGCCTCCTGTTGCGGCACCAAGCACAACAACGATTTCATCGTCGCGTGGCGCGTCAGGGATCGAAAACTGGATCGTCAGGTAATGTGAGCGACGGCCTGCATCATTTTTGTCCATCAGGGGCACCATGATTGGCGCGTTGGCCGGGCCACGGGTGTTGGTGAAGGCCAGATAGGATTTCGCGCTTACCGCTTCGCGATAGTGATTGCCAAACCGAAGTGTATGGATCAGTCCCGAGGCATGCTCAACTTCGCCATTCAACCCCACAACCGCGGCTTTGCCATAGGCTTCGATAGCGTCGCCACCACCTGCCAGACGGATCATCCGGTCGGTCATCATCTCGCCCAGAACCGGTCCATAGGCCTGAATTTCTGGCTTCAGGTCTTCGACAAACCGTCCCGCCCACGGGTTTCGGACCACGGCTGCAACCGCAAACATGCGCCACGGCGTGTCGGTTTTGCGAAAACCTTCAACCAAAACCTCTTCGTCATAGGTCACGATTTTTCGGATGTCGGGGTGCATTATCATTCTCCTGTTCGCTGCTGCGCGACTATCGGATCAGCTTGTTTTTGAGACAAACAAATGATTTATGTGCTAAGGTATTAGCAAGACTAATGGGTGACTTGATCAATGGCCAAATCCCTTCCGCCGCTCACGTGGTTCCGTGCCTTTGAAGCCGCTGCGCGCAACCTGAGTTTTACCGCCGCCGCAGAAGAAATTGGCCTGACGCAATCGGCCGTGAGCCAGCAGGTGAAATCATTGGAAGTTCGGCTTCGTGTTGCGCTGTTTATCCGGCAGGCGCGGGGATTGTCGTTGACCGATGATGGGCGAAGGTTGTTGCCGCAGGTCGCCGCTGCGCTGGACTCGCTTGCCGCTGCAACAGATCCATTTGATGTGGGGACACCAGAAAACTTCCTGACCGTTGCAACATCGGTCAGCATGGCCCAATGGGTCATCGCGCCCTATTTGCCAGATTTCTCCAAGCGACACCCGGACATACATCTGCGGATTCAAAGTGCCACTTGGCCAGACGATTTTCATTCAGCCCAGGCTGATGTGGAAATCCGGTTTGGATCACAAAAACAAGGCGGTAAGAATGCTGAGCTTTTGACACCAAACAGGTTGATTGCCCTCAAGTCGCCCGCGCTTCACGGAGATATCGAGGATCTTCCCCTGATCGAGGCCGTTGGGACATCTGGTGGCTGGAAGGCCTGGGCCGAAACCCATGGTGGTGGGCATCCCCCATCGTTTTTTGTGGACTCTTATGGCATGGCACTGAACCTGGCCGTTCAAGGCAATGGTGTTGCACTCGTCAGCGAACTTCTAGCCGATCATGCTATTCGCACGAACCAACTTGCACGAGCGCATGCAGCTTCAATCCCGGGCAAAGAAGGCTATTACCTGTCGATCGGAGAGGCCTCTCGGCCTGCGGTGTTGTTTCGGGATTGGCTGCTGGAACAGCTTTCTATTTAGGCTCGCCCGATACTAAATTCCCATATTGGTCAATGAATATTTACACTGTTGGCGGCGAATGACCACTCCTCGCCTTTCTTTCTTCAGACGTCTTCCTTGCTGCCCCGCGCACCAATGTCGTAGAAGGGCTGGGAGCCACCACTAGACGAAAACGCACCAAGGTCGGCTGTGGGCCATTCACGTCCCATCTGAGTGAGTTGCGGTCAGGCTTTGCAAATGTCGCTATCGGTGCTTTTCTACCGTTGGGGCTGACCGCAGCGAAGGACCGGTGCCAACGAGCCCATCAAGAGCCAGGGAGTCCGAAGAAAACTAAGGCAATCTCCAGCTTCGACAGTGCTCGGAAATTGCATTGACAGATTGGAGAGCAGAGCTGGCCTAAATAAGGCATTCGTTACGGCTAGTTCAGATAGAGCGGTCTATGCATCCGATGGTCTCAAAAGCACAGGTTAGTCGCTTTGCACAATGCTAATACTGGACACAGCAAGGTCTCCTCAGTGAAGGCTTTTGGCTTTTCGCCTACTGCCTGATGATCTGTCTAGATTGGCAGACCTGCCAACCGGGCGATCAGCTCCAGCGAATTGCGCGCCTCGAATTTTTCCAACAACCGTGCTCGGTGCACTTCGACAGTGCGTGGAGAAATGTCCAAATCTCTTGCGATCTCTTTGCTGGTCAGGCCCTCTGCCATCATCTTAGCGACTTGCCGTTCCCGTGCGGTCATATCTGCTATTGGTCGATGGTCCGAAATATCCGCGAAACTCCATACCGACCGTGCAAAAGGTGTTTGCGGATCCATCGACTGTCCGCGCACCCGGCACCAGAAATGCGCCCCGTCACGGCGACTCATGATCCGTTCGTCTTGATATTCACCAGAGCCATGCATCTTGCGTAGGCCCAGATTGCCAATGCGTTCATATTCTTCGATTGAAGGATAAAGCTTAGATAGGGAATGCCCGTCCAACTCGCCATTCCGATAGCCAAACATCTGAGCGAACCGTGGATTGCTCCGGCGGATCACACGGTTTTCAGCATAGATCAATCCAACTGGTGAATGATCAAAGACAAGAGTTTCGAGATCGTCTTTCATGGAAACCTACGTATTTTCACGGATCATCTTGTCGCACATGCCCCGCTACCCTGCAATCAAAGTAGTGGAGGGATCTATGGACGCAAAGATTGTTGGTTGGGGGCACACCCCCTTTGGCGCGCTGGATATGGGGTTCGAAGAGCTCATACAGACCGCAGCGGCAGAAGCGATAGAGAAAGCCGGAATAGATCCCGCTGAGATCGACGGAATCTGGCTGGGGCATTTCAACAGCGGCATGGTGCCGGATGCCTTTGCCTCCTCTCTGGTTCTGGGCTTGGATGATCGTCTGCGCTTCACCCCCGCAACCCGTGTTGAAAACGCATGTGCCTCTGGCTCGGCAGCGGTCTACGCAGCACGGGATGCAATCCGGGCGGGGTCCGCGCGGACAGTGCTTGTAATCGGTGTGGAAAAGATGACAACGCAGGATACCAAAGGCGTGACCAAAGCGCTCGCTGGGGCCTCTTATCAGGGTGAAGAGGCAGGCGTCAGCTTTCCCCAGATCTTTGGCCGTATTGCCGATGGGTATTTTCAGGCCTTTGGCGATCAATCCGAAACACTGGCCCGGATTGCGGTTAAGAACCACACCAATGCGCTGTCAAACCCGCTGGCGCAGATGCGTCGCGAGGTGAGTTTTGACTTCTGCAACACCCCAAGTGACAAGAACCCCTTGATCGCACCACCACTGCGTCTGACAGATTGCTCGCTAATCTCTGACGGGGCTGCCGCTCTGGTGATGGTGGCAGAGGATCGCGATGGCTTCGAGCATGCTGCAGGGTTTCGTGCGGCCCGTCAGGTCAATGATGTGCTGCCCATGTCTCGCCGTGACATGACGCAATTGGCTGGTGCGGCCCGAGCCTTTGAGCTGGCCTATGAAGAGGCCGGGATCACTGTGAATGACCTTGATCTGGCCGAGGTGCATGACTGTTTCACCATTGCCGAGCTGATGATTTACGAGGCCATGGGTCTGACCCCTGCGGGCCAAGGTTCCAAAGCCGTTACAGCTGGGACAGTGATGGCAGATGGCGCCTTGCCTGTGAACCTCTCTGGCGGGCTGAAAGCCAAGGGGCACCCTGTCGGCGCAACGGGGGTGTCCATGCATGTATTAGCGGCACAGCAAGTGACGGGACAGGCCGGAGCATTGCAAAAACTTGGTGCTGAATTAGCGGCTGTGTTTAATATGGGCGGCTCTGGTGTTGCGAATTACTGTTCGATCTTGGAGCCCCACTCATGAACCCAGCTGAATGGCTGCACCGCACTGCACGGGCGAAAAGGGACAGCCCCGCGCTGTTAACGGGTGAAACGCTCGACTTGGACTACGCCCAATTTCGCGACGCCGCAGCACGCCTTGGTGCGGGTTTGGCGGCGCGTGGCGTGTCCAAAGGCGACAGGGTTGCGATTTATATGGGCAACCGGATTGAGTATCTGATTGCTATGTATGGGGTATGGTTTGCAGGTGCTGCGGCCATTCCGATCAATGCCAAACTGCACCCGAAAGAAGCGGATTGGATCCTTGAAAACGCAGAGGCTACGCTGTGTTTGAGCGACGACAAACTTGGGCCTGACCTCACGACACAGGCGATATGCGTGGACGATCAGGACTGGGCTGCGCTTTTGGCCTCTGATCCGATGACGCGCCCTGTGCCACTCGACAGCAATGACATGATCTGGCTGTTCTACACCTCCGGCACCACCGGTAAGCCCAAGGGTGTGATGATGACTTGTGGCAATGTCGCATCGATGACTTATGGGTATTTCACCGATGTGGATGAAGTCTTTGCCGAGGATGCCATCCTCTATGCCGCGCCTATGTCGCATGGCGCAGGGATCTATAACTTCATGCATGTGATCCGTGGCGCGCGCCATGTGGTCCCTGAAAGTGGTGGGTTTGAACCAGATGAGATCCTGTCATTGGGCAAATCCATTGGCCGCATCTCAATGTTTGCCGCGCCAACCATGGTGCGCCGCCTGGTGGACCACGCCAAAGCGACAGGGCAAATCGGTGAAGGGTTGCGCACTATCAGCTACGCTGGTGGCCCGATGTATGAGGCCGATATCCTTGACGCGGTCGAAACAATGGGCGCGCGATTTGTGCAGATCTATGGTCAAGGCGAATGTCCGATGGGCATCACGGCCCTTACCCGCCATGATGTGGCCGACCGATCCCATCCTCGGTGGCGCGAACGGCTTAACTCCGTAGGCACGGCCCAAAGCGCGGTTCTGGTGCGCATTTTTGATGAAACCGGTCTAGAACTTCCGCCTGGTGAAACTGGCGAGATTGTGGTGCGCGGCGCCACCGTGATGAAGGGCTACTGGCAAAATCCAAAAGCTACGCTGAACACTATCCGTGATAGTTGGTTGTGGACGGGCGACATGGGATCAAAAGACGCAGATGGCTATATCACCCTGCAAGACCGCTCCAAAGATATGATCATCTCAGGTGGGTCAAACATCTATCCCCGCGAGGTGGAGGAGGTGCTGCTCTCGCACCCCGATGTAGCCGAAGTTGCGGTGGTTGGTCGCCCACACGCCGATTGGGGCGAAGAGGTTGTGGCCTTTGTGGTTGGCACGGCCGCTTCCTCCGCGCTCGACCAATTGTGCCTTGACCAGATCGCGCGGTTCAAACGACCCAAAGAGTATATCTATGTGCCGCAATTGCCGAAAAACAATTACGGCAAAGTACTCAAAGTAGACCTTCGTGCTCGTCTACAAGAAGGGACCACCACATGACAAACCTGACAGGGCACACAGCATTGGTCCCCGGTTCCCTTCGAGGGACCGGCTTCGCCATAGCGCTTGCAGGCGCCGGGTCGCGTGTGACGGTTCATTGTTTGGGATCCACCTAGGCCTTCCTGTTTAAATCCAGTTCCGTCCAGAGCCAAGGCTTGACGTTGCTCGCAGCTGTTTGGAACCGTGCCGCTTTTGCCATCCATATCCCAAGGTCGGTGCCAAAATCAGCAAGCCGCTAATTCGGCTGTTTGTTACAGATCAACATGACAACAAACTGTAGCACGGTTACTGCGCCCAGAATGGTTTGGGCGAGAGATATCATTACCGCGATTTGTCTGACGTCAGCACCTATGGGGCCAGATAGCGACATTTAAAAAAGGAGTGTTTCTGGCTCATCGTAACTACCGCGGAGTGGATGATGAGAAAGACAGCAGTACCAATAGAGTGTCCCCGCCCAAAGTAGAGTGTCCCCGCCCAAAGTGTACGCTTAAGAAGTTACCGCATGCAGAGCGGTAGGTTCCAAAAAACTGTCTTTGAGTGGGGAATGAAACCACCGAAATCCCGATTGACATCCAGCTTACCTTCATGCCACAACTTGCCGCGATGGTTCCCGGGCGTACAGCGCATTCCGGGATGAAAAGGGAATATGGTGAGGTGTAGCCAACAGGCGCCAAATCCGTAACTGCCCCCGCAACTGTAAGCGGTGTGCGTCCTCCGTAAGCCACTGGGCCAAAGGTCTGGGAAGGTGGGGAACGCCAACAGCCGCGAGTCAGGAGACCTGCCATCTTGAACGTTAACTCAACCCGGGCGGGGTGTCCCGGATAGGAGGCCAAGATGGCTTTTACGGCATTTGAATGCCCTACATTTAGGTTGACCTGTGCGTACCCCGCGACTTCGCGGAGGGCGATATGCACCGGACTACCACACATAGAATTACCGTCTGCACATCCTGCAAACATACTGGAGAGATCTGTCGTCCCGGCTATGCGTTGATTGACCGGCTGCGTGCCGCAATCGAAGCTGCCGGGGATAGTATTGCCGAAGATTTTGAGATTGCAGGGACAGCCTGTATGGCAGGATGCAGTCGGCCTTGTACCGTGGCGTATCACGCCACACGCAAAGCGTCTTATCTGTTTGGCGACATTGAGCCGGATGAAGATATCGGTGATCTCGTTGAATTTGCCCGTCAATACGCCGTGTTACATGACGGTTGGTGTAGTTCCGTAGACCGACCCGGAAAACTGCGCAAGACGACTCTGGCGCGGATACCCGCAGCTTTAATGGCGATCGAAGCGACGGACCAGGCAGTCTCATGAGCGCAACATCGTTAACACTAGAAGCCGTCACATGGGCGCCGCGTAAACGCGCACCACTGCTGCTAAACGAAATCTCCGTTGCCCTAGAGGCAGGAGAGGTGCTGGGAATTGTAGGCCCTAATGGAGCAGGCAAAACCACGCTTCTGCGGCTTATCTATGGGTTTAATCGGCCGATGAGTGGCAGAATCCTGATTGGTGAGCAGCCGATATCAACTATGCCGCCCCGCGCCCTGGCGCGCAAAGTGGCTGCTGTTTTGCAGGAACAACCGACTGATTTGACACTCTCTGTGCGTGAAATCGTTGCCTTGGGACGTATCCCCCACCGTATGGGGTTCTCTACGTCCGGCCCACGCGATGCAGAGCTGGTCGACGCTGCAATTGATCGTATGGAACTGCATGACTTGGCAGACCGCAGCCTATCAACCCTGTCTGGCGGCGAACGTCAGCGTGTCATGGTTGCCCGGGCACTGGCGCAGGATCCTCAGATATTGGTGCTGGATGAACCCACTAACCATTTGGATATCCGGCATCAACTGGAAGTTTTGCAACTGATCCGCGATCTCGACCTGACGATCGTGACATCCTTGCATGATCTGAACCTGGCGTCTGAGGTCTGTGACCGTGTCCTGGTCCTGAAAAATGGCACTCAGCAAAGCTTTGGCACGCCACAAGAAGCACTGACCGAACAGTTAGTATCTCAGACCTTTGCGGTATTTGCCCAACGAGATGAACTGACCCTGAGCCGCAAGACACACCTAACCTTTCAACTTCCCAACTAAAATCTTGAGGACATTATGAAATACACAACTCTGGCCCTAGGGCTGAGCCTGATCGCGAGTGCAAGCAGTGCAGAAACCACAGTCGATAGCTGCAACCGCCAGGTCACATTTGACACCCCGCCCAAGGCCGCCATATCCAACGATGTGAACCTGACCGAAATGATGCTGGCGCTGGGTTTGGCGGACCGAATGGTCGGCTACACCGGCATCTCTGGCTGGAAAACACTGGACGAAGAGATGCGCGCCGGTGTCGAGGCTTTGCCTGAACTGTCGGCCAAATACCCAACCAAAGAGGTGCTGATCGGCGCTGACGCGGATTTCTACTTTGCCGGCTGGAACTATGGCATGAAGGTCGGCGGCGAAGTGACGCCTGAAACTCTCGCCCCATTCGGAATTGATGTCTATGAGCTGACCGAAAGCTGTATTCACATCGGCGAGAAGCCCAAGGTCAGCATGGACGACATGTACAATGACCTGTTGAACCTTGGTAAGATCTTTGATGTCAAAGCCAAGGCCCAAACCCTCGTTGACGGGTATCAGGCTGAGTTGAGCGCCTTCACCAACGGTCTGGAAACCGGTGATCCACTGCGGGTGTTTGTCTATGACAGCGGCGAAGACACTCCGTTTACAGCCGGTCGTTATGCGATGCCAACCGCGCTGATCGAGGCTGCCGGTGGTCAGAACATTATGGATGACTTTGAGAAAAGCTGGGCTACTGTGACCTGGGAAGCTGTTGTCGAGCGTAACCCCGAAGTGGTGGTCATCGTGAACTACGGCAATGTCACCGCCGAAGAAAAACGTGCATTCATGATGAACAACCCAGCTTTTGCTGAAATGGATGCGGTGAAGAACGACCGTTTCGTCGTGCTGGAGTATGTCGAGGCCACCCCTGGGCCACGCAACATCAAAGCGGTTCAGAAACTGGCTGCTGGGTTCTGGGGCAACTAATATGGGCCAAGGGCAACGCCACACATTTCCGTTGGGACTGACCATCGTTCTGAGCCTTTTGGCGCTTGCGTTGTCCTTGTCCGTTGCAATCTCGGTGGGCGCGGTGTCTGTGCCCATCGAAACCGTCTGGGGTATTTTTTTCGACAAGATTGGAATGGGGTGGAGCGAGCCTAATTGGTCCAAAGGCCGCGCTGCCATCGTCTGGGACATCCGATTTCCGCGCGCATTATTGGCGGTTCTGGTTGGCGCGGGGCTTGCTATGGTTGGGGCGTCGTTGCAAGCAGTCACGCGCAACCCACTGGCTGATCCCCATCTTTTGGGCATTTCTTCGGGTGCAGCCTTTGGTGCAATCTTGGCACTGTTGCACACAGGATTGTTTTTGGGACTGCTGACGGTACCAGTTCTCGCCTTTCTGGGGGCGCTTGCAGCGACTGCCTTAGTATTGGTCGTGTCGCGTTTTGCTGACGCCACCAGCGCCGACCGCCTGGTTCTAACCGGCGTCGCTGTGTCTTTTGTCATTATGGCTGGTGCAAATGTTCTTATTTTCCTAGGCGATCCACGGGCTACGCATACGGTGATTTTTTGGATGCTAGGCGGACTGGGCTTGGCCCAATGGTCCCATCTGATCTATCCGCTAGCCGTTTTGCTGCCTTGTGCGCTTTGGCTGCTGGCCCAAGCGACGAGGCTCAATGCTATGACCATCGGTGACGAAACAGCTGCGACGTTAGGAATTCCCGTGACCCGGTTCCGACTTGCTACCTTTGTGATCGGCGCATCGATTACTGGCGTGATGGTCGCCTTTTCCGGCATGATTGGATTTGTGGGCCTTATGGTGCCGCACATCGTGCGCCTGATTACCGGCGGCGACTATTTGCGAGTTCTGCCGGTTTCGGCCTTGTTCGGAGGCATATTCCTATTGTGGGCTGATATTGCTGCACGCACCTTGATGGCCCCAGAGGACATGCCTATTGGCATCGTAACAGGGCTTGTCGGAGGAATGTTCTTTATCGCGATACTAGGGCGCAAGTGACGCGAAGACGAGCTATGTAGCGACGATGGTGAGTGACGGTGTTAGTTAAGAACTTGGACTCAGCTGTAATTGAGACTGTTTTCGCCTCCCAACCGCTGCTGTTTATGGTCGGGAGCACAGCGTCGGTGTTCGATTGGGGGAGGCTCAGCGGTTCAAGGTCGAATGCACCATTTGGCACACACATGTCAAAGACCGAAATGTTCTTCATAGCGGCTGTTGAGGATCGCTAAGTGGACACGTCCCAGCAAAGTTCACAAACACCATTTTCGCGACCGTGGCGCTAAATGCGCATCTTTCCCGATAGGCGGAGACTGATCATTAACGGCAGTTTGCATGAGCTGCGGGTATGCGTTGGTAGCAGAATCTGTAAAGCCGTGGACCACGCATGGTTGGCTGAGATGAAACGGCCAAGTGTGAATTTTGACTGCTACATTTCACTAAAGAATTGCCACCCACCTAAGGAAAAACTCACCGCAACAGAATTTGGAACGAGCGGGCCACTACAGCCCACCCGGATGCTTTGATTACTCGGCGGGTGCCGTAACTGCGGCGCTGTGTTTATCTCGCAGCCCGTCTCGATAAAGGGCTTTGGCAAGTGACACGCACATCAGGCCCATAACCATAGTGAAGGGCAGTGCACCGATGATCATCGCACTTTTTAACGCCTCCATCGGATCTGATCCGCCATTTGTTTTACCAGCGATCAGCAAAGTACCAATCACCAGCGTCAGGATCACGCCCCAAACAATACGGTGCTTGTGGCCTGTTTCCTGTTCGCCGCCGGACATAATGGTGTTCATAACCAAAATTCCTGAGTCTGCTGATGTTACCAGGAAGGTCAGGATAAGAACCACGCACATCACGGTAATCGCCGACAAGAAGCCACCTGACAGCATCTCGCTGAGGGTAACAAACAGCTTTGCTGTGTTCGACGCGCCGATGATCGCACCATCTGCGCCACCGCTCAATTCAAGGTCGATCGCGGTCCCACCCAATATTGCCATCCAGGCAAAACAGACCAGGGTTGGTGCAAAAACACAGCCAACAATGAATTCCCGCACTGACCGGCCTTTGGAAATTCGTGCAAGGAACAGGCCGACGAAGGGGGAGAACGCGATCCACCAAGCCCAATAGAACGTGGTCCAACCGGCCTGCCAGCCAAACTGACGTCCAGCGTTGCCTGCTTCGTAGACAGCTGCCAGTGTTGCCTCGGGCAGTTCTGCGGCGGCACCTTCAAGTCCCGATTTGAACCCGTCAAAGGATCCCCAGGCGTTGGTTGCACCCGCCATCAGATCACCAGAAAGGGGTTTGGCTGCTTCAGGTAGGGCCGCAGCAAAGGCATCCGCAGATTGTGGCCCATATGCGCCAAAGCTGAGCGAGACAAAGTGCAGGATGTAATCGACCAGTGCGGTTGCATAGGTGGTCATTGCGAACAGGAATGAGCCAAAAATCACAAAGGTCAGCAGCAAGATGATCGAAAGGACCAGGTTCAGGTTCGAAAGGTATTTCACCCCGCGGCCAACCCCGGACACTGCCGAGATGATCGACAGACCCATGATGACAACCAGCCCTGAGACCAGTCCTACAGTGCCCGGTGCCGGAGCATCTCCAGACATGTCCATCATCCACTCCATACCTGTGATTGCATAGAGCCCGTCAATGAACTGGCTGACACCAAATCCGATGGTCACTGATACGCCCAGAATCGTCGCAACGACACCCAGCACATCAACAATGTGACCAAACAAGCCGTTCACATATTTGCCGAACAGTGGCGTCAGCGCCGACCGGATCGTCAATGGCATGTCCCGTGTGTAGGCGTAGTAGGCCAGTGACAAGCCGGTCACCACGTAGATAGCCCAAGCATGGATGCCGTAGTGCAAGAAGGTGTAGCGGTAGCCCGATTGCAGCGCCTCTTCGGTATTGCCCGCAACTTCGCCAGCCACAACCACAGGGTTCGATCCCCAAAGGCCCATTGGTTCAGCGGTGGCAAAGACCATAAGCCCAACACCCAACCCGGCACCAAACATCATTGAGAACCATGAAAAATTAGAGAATTCAGGCGCTTCTCCTGCTCGGCCCATAATCCGTTTCCCAGTTTGTGGCAGGGCCGCGACGATAAACAGAAAGAAGGCAAATGCACCGACAATCACGATATAGAAGGCGTTGAAATCACCTAAAATACGCCAGTTCAGGCTGCCCAAGGCACTGTTGGCGTTGGCGGGCCACACAAGGGCCCAAATAACCAGCAAAGCCATGCTGATCTTACTGATGAGCGCAATCGGCAGACTGTATCCTTCATAGAATCCAGACCCCGCCTTCTTGATCTCCAGCTCCGTAAATGGAGGCTTGATTGACATTGGAACTCTCCCTTCCACTGTTGGCTCATTCGAGCATTTGGAACAGGCCTTATTCTGACCTGCCCAATTTGCCTGCCTCCCCCGGCAGGCATTCCCTTAACCGAGCAGTTGCTCGATCCGGGCAAGGGTTGCGGAGTTGACCGCAACGCCCTGTGTCTGCGCCAAAGCGCGTTTTTCACTGCGCCCGTCCCCTGGTAGATGGGCGCCTTCTTGCTCGTGCACCGCGTTAGCCAGATCCGTGATCCGTGAGGTGAACAGGCCGCCTGATGTTGCTTCCGGATCTATGGCCAAGAAGAACTGCCCTGTCTTTGGAGAGCCGCCTGCAGTTCCGGAAAATGGAGACGCATGGATGCCTAAAGAGGCACCGCTGAGAGCGGCTGCCATCATCTCGACCAGCAATGCGACTCCGACGCCCTTGTATCCACCCGAGGGAGCCATCGAACCTTTGAGCCCGACGTTCGGATCTGTTGTTGGGTTACCGTCGCTATCCAATGCCCAACCAACGGGTATGGGTTTTCCTTCGCGCGCATGTTTCATCACCTCACTCTTGGCGATGGTGCTGGCACTCTGGTCGATCAATATCGTCGGTTTTCCATCAATTCCCGGCGCGGCAATCGAAAATGGGTTGGTCCCAACGACGGGTTTGTATCCTCCCGATGGCGCAATCGAGGCTGGAGCATTTGTAAACCCAAGCCCAACCAGCCCCGCAGCAGCCAGCCGGTTGGTGTGGTATCCCAGAACACCGCAGTTATAGGAGTTGTGGATCGACAGTGCCGCTACGCCTTGCTCACGTGCCAGCGGAACTAATTTTTCAAACCCTTTGTCGATGGCAGAGTGGGCAAAACCCGTTGCCGCATCCACGGTGATTATTCCTGGGCGGGGATTTTCCAGTTTGGGAACAGCCTGGCCATCAACTTTCCCGCACTGCACATGCTCGGCATAGATCGGGATATAGGCCAGGCCGTGACTAGCCACGCCATCAGCTTCTGTAGCTGCAGTCGCAACCGCGAGCGGCCGCGCATTTTCGGGGGAGGTGCCTGCAGCAACAAGCGCGGCAAAGGATAACTCTTCGATTTCTGCAAGGCTGAGGGTTCGGGTATTAATCATACGTCCTCCAAATCAGTCATTATCGGATTGCCCTGCACCCGCCCCAAACCGACGTGATGCTTCGGTTGCGGGGGCGTAGGTCAGCGCGGCAAGTGAATTGAGTTTGTCTAAGACCAAGCTGTCGGAGTGGGCACGGACAGCCTTACGACCTGATTGGGGTGGCGACGGTGCCAAGGTGATTTCGACGTGTTCAACCTGTTCAGCATAAACGTTGCTGCCTGTTGAAACCGTGAGATCAGCGTAGTTCCCATTTGTCGTGACGGTTACGCCAGCCCAGTGCATTTGCAGATTGGAATTGGTCTTGCGCGCCGCTGCGGCGACGAAGGGAAGCACCAACAGTGGATGAGACAGATTGCGGATTTTGGCCCCATCCGTGCCGACCTGAGTTGCGCACTCTGACAGTGCAGCTCCAGTTCGCACCGGGCAAAGACTGCCGGTTGCTGCGTGCCATTCTCCATCTAGTGATTGTGGGCCGCCAGTGACGAGAGGTGCTGTCAGCAGGTTAGCCAACACGCGACAACCATCCAAACCTTGCGCGCAAAGCCAACGGGTTGCCTTGGCTGCCTCTTCGGCAAGACCCCAGTCCAGCCCAGCTCCTCGAGCAGAACGTTTGCTTAGGGCTTCAACCTCGTTCAAAGAGTAGCTCATGGAGTGTCCTCCACGTTGGGGTAAACCCAGAGGTCAGCATTCTCTTTGGTCAGATCCTGTGGGTAGGGCGCGCCCTGGAACATGCAAATGCGCACCCAGCGATCAGAGCGCGGATCAAAATGGGTGGCGCCAAAAAATGACAGTTTGGCGCGCAGCATGTCGATCGGCAGAATGCCTTCACCGATCGTGTTGTCCTGAATCTCGCTATAGGGCGCATTGGCACTGATTTGGCTGCGCCTGACAGTGTGGCGGTGTTCAGGGTGATGCAGCAAGAATTCTGAAACCGTCTTGTCGTGTTCCCATTCTCTTAGCGTGTCAAAGGCCCGTGCCGCATCACGTGCTGGCGCCAGGGGTTGTTCATAGGCGCTGATTGGTTCCTCAAATCGGGATCCGATACGGGGTTCCAGTTTTTCGGCAGAAACATACCAAGCCCGTTCACAGTTTTCAGGCGCAGACCAATCCAGGCTCAGAGCCCAGCCAAAACTGCTTTGGATCAACTCCGTTAAGGAACCGACTGTCATGTCGCCGTCGATCAGAAATGCATCTGAATTGTCATCCGACAACCCCCTCGACAGCTCATCCACAAGGTAACCATAGGGTTCCATGATGACCGAGTTCAAAAGCTCCTGGCCTTCTTCGCTTAGTGTGTCTTCGGACCAGCGAACCAGCTGATCCCAGAGGTAATCAGTTGAGAGGTCTAGCGTCGAAAGATGGCTGAACAAGGCGTCCAGATCGTTGCGGAGGGTATTGAGTTTTTCGACTTGGACAGGGTGTTCAGAGTGCCACTGGGCGACGGACTGAGAGCTCCGCTCCAGTATTTCCTTGAACTGATTGATCTCAACCTCTGCCGCGGTCTCGACTTTTCGGACACGCAACAAAGCCTCTTCGCGCACCATGATCCAGTTGTTGAACAGCACGGGATGGTTGACGATAAACGGTGCCATCCCAAGCCCGGTTGAATTGCCGATACCAAGCTTTCTCGCGATCTCGGGGTCTAGCTGAACTGCTGATTTACCCCCCTTTAGCTGAGCCGCATGTTCAACCAAATCGCGAACAAACGCGCGGGTCAGAAACACCGAAAGCATCTCCGCTTGGAAGGGCACAGAGAATTCGGGCCTGTCCGCAATCAGCTCGCGATCCGCTGCTCCAAATTTGCCAGACCCGTAGACTGCGGTTGTGCGCATCAGGTATCCGACTTTGGCGAGTTGATCGGCCTCGGGTTGCCGACCGCTGGCTAGCGCATCAACCACATGCTCCCACAGGCGCACTGATCGATTGGCACGCGACAGCGACAACTCGCTTTCGCTTATACGTCCGGCTTCTTGCAGGGGAACATTCTTTGACAATCGTGAAATGTCGTCAGCGGTTGGAACGCCGTCAAACAATGTGAACGTCGCATCCCAAGCCTCGGCGATAACCCGGTCTGACCGTAGTTCCGATGGCAAATCATGAGCAAAGGCTACCAGAGAGTAAGTGTGTTCTGGACCTTTTGCACAATAGACAGCGTGGCCTGTCCCATCAGCTGCGATGTCGAATACGGGGCAGGTGAATTCCCAAGCCTCCTCGGCCAAGCGCCGGGTCAGGATCCGCATAAAGCTGAGGCGGCACTGGTGAAGAGACCCTAAGCGCTTTAGTCGCATGACCTGGCTTGGGTCCCGACGGGTAAGGGGCTTAGAGGTCCGGCCAGCCATCACGTTACACCTGTGGGGTGAAGTTTGTGGCAAAGAACCGATGCCAGTTGTCACCAAGGATCCCAGAGATTTCAGCGCCGGACATTCCGACGTTGCGCAATCCGTTCTCTAGATTCCCGAAATCTCGGTTGTCTCGAAACCATCCAGGCATGTCCGGGAAACCTGGCTTGTCTGCCGAGCCTTCGCCATAGTCAATGTCTTTGGTCCATCGCCCAACCCGCATCCACTCTACAACAGAATCCGGTTGATCCTGACACAAGTCGCTGCCAATACCCAAATGATCGATACCAAAATTGTCAGCACAACGGGCGATCATTTCGCAAAAATCCTGCAACGAACAGGCCGACTTATTCTTCAGATGATGGGGATAGAGAGAAAAGCCAAACATGCCGCCGTTCTCGGTCACGGCTCTGATCACGTCTTTTTTCTTGTTTCGCAGCGCTGGCGCCCAATCATACGGGTTGGCGTGAGTGATGGCGATTGGGCGCCCGGATAGATCGGCCGCCTGTATGGTCGACCGATCGGCGGAATGGCTCATGTCGATAACAAGGCCGACCCGGTTCATCTCTTTGATGACCTGCCGACCCATACGGGTAACGCCTGTGTCTTCGCTCTCGTAGCACCCTGACGCCAGCAGCGACTGGTTGTTGTAGGTGAGCTGCATAAAGCGAGCACCAAGGCTGTGCAGGATTTCTATCAACCCAATGTCGTCTTCTATTGGGCTGGGGTTCTGAAAGCCAAAGAAAATCGCGGTGCGGTTGGTTTCGCGTGCCTTATCGACATCGCTGGCCCATTGCCCCTTCATGATCAGGTCAGGGTGCTGCTCGAACCAGCGGTTCCACTTCTCAAAGTTCAGCACCGTTTCCCGAAAGTTCTCGTGGTAGGCGACGGTAACATGTACCGCGTCCACGCCGCCCTCGCGCAGTTGCCGAAAGATCTTTTCCGACCAGTTGGCGTATTGCAGCCCGTCGATCCGCATCAGCTTGGTGACCCCGCGCTGATATAGGCCGTTTTGACGGTGGTGTAGAATTCAGCCGCTGATTTTCCCTGCTCGCGAGGACCGTAGGAACTGTCACCGCGTCCACCAAAGGGCACGTGGTAATCGGTGCCTGCGGTTGGCAGGTTCACGGTCACAACACCTGTGCGCGCGTTGCGGCGGAAATGCGTGGCTCGGGCCAGATTTTGGGTCACGATGCCTGAGGTCAGGCCAAAACGGGTGCCGTTGACGACACTCAGAGCTTCTTCATAGCTGTCCACTTTGATAACCGAGGTCAGCGGGGCAAACATCTCCTCACGGTTGATACGCATGTTGTTGGTGGTGTTCAGAAATACGCCCGGCGACATGTAAAACCCATCGTGCGGCATGTCCAAACGGGTACCACCGCAAGCCAGTTCAGCGCCCTCGGATTGCCCCAGATCAACATAAGCCAGATTTTCATTGAGCTGCTGCTGACTCACAACGGGCCCAAGTTGTGTTCCTTCTTCCAGCGCGTGACCCACCTTCATCGATTTGGTGCCAGCGATCAGTTTCTCGACGAAACTGTCGTGCACGGCGTGGTGGACCACAAGCCGGGAGGAAGCTGTGCATTTCTGACCAGTGCCGCCAAACGCGCCGCCCAGGGCGAGCGAGACAGCCAGATCCAGATCTGCGTCATCCATCACCGCCAAGGCGTTTTTGGATCCCATCTCCATCTGTACCTTGGTCAGGTTCTGGATCGCTGCGGTGGCAATGCCTTTGCCCACTGGGACCGAACCGGTAAAGGAAATTGCGTTTACCTTGGGGCTTTCGACCAGCTGTTGACCAATCGAGCGCCCAGAGCCCATCACAAGGCTGAACAAGCCCTTGGGAATGTCTTGTTTTGCGATGATTTCTGCCAACGCCACGGCCGAGGCCGGGGTGATATTGGCAGGTTTCCAAACCACTGCGTTGCCATAGCAGAGCGCCGGAGCAATTTTCCACGAAGCGGTGGCGGTTGGAAAGTTCCATGGGGAGATGATGGCAACAACCCCCACCGCTTCTCGGCGCACGTCGATTTCGACCCCTGCGCGCACCGAATCTGCATTTTCGCCAAGCTGGCGCAGGCACTCAGCTGCGTAATAAGTGAAAAACTGTCCGGCGCGATAAACTTCACCTTTGCCTTCGGCGAGGGGTTTGCCTTCTTCACGACTAAGCAAGGTCCCTAGTTCTTCGGCCCGCGCCATCAGCTCGTTGCCGATATTCATCAACACCGATTGCTTGCGTTCAATACCATAAGCCGCCCATTCGGCCTGCGCGACCTGCGCCTGATCCAAAGTGTCTTCCAACTGCTGGATGCTTGCCTGGGCAAACATACCGATCAAATCGCTCAGATCAGAAGGATTGCGATTTTCAACTTCGCTCTCTCCGGCAGTCCAGTTTCCAGCGATCAGGTTCAGTTTGGTCTCGGACATCAGTTTTCCTACATTTTGACTTGGGAAAAGCATGGACGTGTCGGATGATATCAGTCAAATTTAATTAACTTAATCAAATTTCAGGAATTTTGAAGTTATGGCGATCAAGATTGAAATGTTACGCTGTTTCAGTGCAGTAGCCGAGGCCGGGAACCTGTCAGATGCCGCAATCCGGTTAGGGAGAACCCAGCCAGCAATCTCGATGATGCTTAAACAGCTGGAAGAACATCTGAATCAGCGGTTGTTTGTGAGTGACAGAAAGAGCCAACTGACGCCTGTCGGGCATCAGATTTTTGAACTGGCCCGCACCGAACTACGCCAATTTGATGACACCATCAAAGCCATTCAGACGGCAGCGGTCTCACCTCAGGGGCTGGTTCGTGTGGCGTCGGTTCCGTCGGTTGCAGGGCTGGTCTTCCCGTCTATGGTCCAAAAATTTCAAAGTGTCTGCCCCGGTACACGAATTGAGTTGCGCGACACTGATTCACAGCAAGTCATTGATGCGCTGAGCCGGGGTAAAGCAGATATCGGTATTGCCTCTAATGACCACACCCTGAATGGAATTCAGCAGACTAAACTGTTTTCGGATCGTTTCGGCCTCGTCTGTTCTCCCCGGCACCGGCTTGCACTTGCGAAAGGGCCAGTCGAGTTGGCAGATGTGGTTACTGGTCAGTTCATCAGGAATGATCTGTGCTTATCGATTAAGTCTGCGACTTTTCAAAAGCTGACGTCTCACACAGATCTATCCGCGCGAAATACCCTGTCACTTATCGCGATGGTTCGTTCTGACAATTGGGTGACTATACTGCCCAAGGCCGTGTTGCATATTGCCCCTTCGGATCTTGTGTTCAGAGAGATCTCTGATCTGACCGCTTGGCGTGAGGTGAACTTGTTGTTGCGAGAAAAATCACCATTTCAGGAGTATGCTGAAAAGCTGAAGAACGTCATTCTTTCCGTAAACTGGGAAATGACAATGAACTCAGTTTGACAATCTGGGTAATGCAAACTGGATGCGTGCGCACCGTTTGTATTTCCTGCGCATGCCTTTACCCAAAGTAGTTCAGTCGGCCGTAATTTATGACAAACTTTTCGGGCTAGGGGCCCCTAATTGCATCTCCGGAATTCCGCTTTCCTAGTCATAAGGTAGCCCTTTTCAATAGGGGAGGCTCAACGCCGGATCAGGGAGACGGATATCATCAGTATGCGAGCTTGGGTCTATAGGTTTTTGCTCAACAACGGTTCTGCTTAGTAGCGAAACACTTGTTTGTTCGATCAATTTAAAGCCGGATGAGGGGCGCAAACGCTGCAGCTAGAAAAGTGACGGGCCGGGTTCTATGTGGACCGCTGTAAAAAAACTTACGTTAACTTCAAAAGAAAACGCAGCCGGGCTTGACCTCCATTTTTCTTTGAAATAGGACGTGCCTCAGTTGAGCGGGCGTTGTGTAGTGGTAAGACCTTAGCCTTCCAAGCTAATGACGCGGGTTCGATTCCCGCCGCCCGCTCCAACTATCTCCCAAAATTTCCGCTGAGTATAGATGGTGTTAGCTGTTGCTGTTTGATCGGCGAGGTCACCCCAACCCTTGCTGCAGTTTGTCTTTTTTGAGCTGAGTAGGAAGGGGAAGCGGCGAATTCTATCCCTCTAACTAAGGAGGCAATGTCGGCTATCCGGATCATGCTGCAGCTCGCTGCAGGTGCGACCTGGGTGCTCTCGCGCGTTAGCAATGCGCAGGAAGTTGGCTTTGCCCAATCATACTGGCGCTGCCAGAACAACAGGCCGCAGGCGACCCGCTGCGGACCTTCAGGTGCTGCGCTGCTTACGGCTGGTCAGAGCACTTGCCCTACCCGAGTTCACGTAACGACACTTGGCAGGGAGTTTATTGTTAACTTCGTGAATGTTGGTCCCATAAAAGATGACAGTGGGCGTGCGCAGTCCGTAATAACGCCACTAATTGCTCATAGGTAACCGTAGACCATTAACCCAAACATTGGAGAAAACAACGCGAGCATTCCAAGGGCTGGCCATCCAAACTTGGAATTCCGTTGCAGGCTTGCAGGATGGCTTTGGTTCAACTTGTTGACATGGGCCACGGCCGGCAGCCAAGCGAGCATAGACGCCATGGACAACAGAAACAGCCAATCAGGCGCCTCAGGTGTGTTGTTGTAGAAATAGTCGATCGTTTCTCCCAGCAAGAGAATAACAGCAAGTGGTATTCCTGCGTAGCTAAACCAATCATTTCCACCTGGTTTGCTGGCCATTCGTGGAAATAGGCTGAAATTGGTTAAGGACATAAAGAATGTGCGCCAGCCTGGTGAAATATCCTCTGAGCCAACCTGTTTAACCCAGCGCCAGTTCATGTAGGTCCAGAACAAAGGGTAAATTCCTAGTGTTATTGTGGCCATGACAGAAAATTTTGTAATTGAAACCGGATAGTAGATTTGCTCGGCCAGAGTGGCATCTTGACGCTGAGCTAATTTGAGCGCGACGATCAGCGACAAAAAGAATGCCCCAAAATACCAGAGAAGAATTGTCGTCTCGAGATCCTCATCCTCAGGGAGCCAAGTATCGACGGGATTGGCTTGGATACTGTTGTCAATGTTCAGCGATACGCCGACCAGGTTTCTGGCTTCCCGTATGGCAGCCATCGTTTCGCTGAAATCTTCAGCAGCAATTTCATTTGACCGGGTCTCGTAAGTGACAGCCATCGTGTAAATATTGTTGGTAAAATCGTCGGTCCGAGAAAACTTGAATGCAGGCTTACTGATGAGTTCAAATTCGTTGTCTATGGCCCAAGTGTCATCCAGTATATACTTCAGTGTTTGCCTGGTGCGTATCGGATGCGGAAATTTGTAAGGCTCTTTACGGGTTGCACCGATAAATGTTGGGATGTCCTGCAGCGCATCATCGGCTTGAGTATAGAAGAACTCAGTGTCAGGGGCATCCCCACTCTGCCAGGCATCTGGAATGCGATACTTAACCGTGAAAGCAACTTCACTGGTAACCTCATCTACTTCCAGCTTGAGTTTCCCCAATTGTTCGAGTTGAGGGAACGAATTCTGAAAATACTCCAAGAAGGATTTTTGAACAGCGGCCGCCCCATCACGAGAATGCCATGCCAGCATCCGATCGGCCTGACCCATACGGTATTTTGAAACACTGGTCAGCAATACGGCATCCGGCTCGCTGACAACATCGTAAGTGTCAGTGATATCCTTCCAAAATTCGGGCATTGGTACAGGTGCATCAATCAAACCAGGTCCGTGTTCGGCAACGACAACGCCCTTGCCGAAATCACCCTGTTGCAGATGGTCGAGATCGCCAAGCTGTACGCCACGCGTCGGATCAAGAATGTAGGTCCGTCCGTTCAGTGATGCGGAGACTACGATATGGTCAAAAGCACCGTGAGAGGGAATTACGGCATCAATCGCATCGGTGTTTTCTATATTGACAAGAAACGGGACCGCTTTGATGTCTAATTCAGCGAGAAGGGCAATCAAGAGAAGCGTCATGTCCTTGCAATCGCCAAATCGGTTGCGCAGCACCTCGTCGGGTTGGCGTGGAATGTACCCACCCTCGCCAAGTTCGATTCCAAGATAGCGAATTTCGCGCTGTACAAATGCTAATGCTGAGCGCAGTTGCGCCGCCGGATCTTTATGCTCCAACCGGATGTCAGAGGCGATTTTCTGGAGCTCTACCGAGTTCAGATTGGTAACGTCATAGAAAGGTGCAAAATAAGTGCCAACCGCCTGCCAGCTGTCGAAGGTGCTGAACAGCGTTGTAGGAAAAGAAAAATGTGATGGCGGAGTGTCGGATTCAGCCGACACAGACGCAACATTTTTTTGATCCCAGGCATATTCCGTCATTTGGCCAATTTGTGAAATACTGGGCGGCTCCGGTTCACCCAGTGTTTTGACGTGGATCTCATTTTCACTCGGAAACAGCACGCGTTGAAAATGATGTTGGACGGGAACTCCAAAACTATGTTGAAGGCCGCGCACATAGTGGGGCCCGATTGCTGGGTTCTTACCGCTCACCGTAAAGGAATAGTCTAGGATATCGCCCACTCTCACATCTGGAATCAGATAGGATAACTGCAGCGTCCCATTGTAAATGAGCTTTTCCCGGTCGGTCTCGATACGAAAGATGTCAAACCTAGAAGGATCAAGGATATCAGCTTCTACGCCGTCCCGAACGCGAAGCAGGCGGTGGAAGGTTACCGTTTGATAGTCAGGGTCAAAATCGACCGATATGGTCGAACTCCGTTCAACACCGTTAGGGGTCAATAGTTGATCGGCATAATGAGCGTATTTTTCCGCTTCTGTGTCACTGTACCTGGACTGCCTATCGACGAGTAGGTAATTTATATCTCTGTCACCACCCAACTCAAAATCTTGCGTCGGACGGTCGATCAATCTAACCCAATCCGCGCTTGGTCCAATGGCGAGATATTCGTTGATTTCCTGTGCCGTTGCCGACGACAAAAAAGTAATAGCGACGCTGAACGCCGCAATAATAAAATTGCGCAAATTCATTCCTCAAAAAGTGCTTGATCGCATCAATGCCAGATTCCCAATCACCAATCAATTCTCATATTCAGCGATCTCTTGATGGGAACTAGAGCTTCAATTGCAAGCACATAGCTTCCCGCCAGGCCGACGGCCGCGAACGTCAGTTCATTGTCCAAGCCGCTTCGCCTGCACTTTATCCCTACATAGATTACTTGGTTTCCGACCAAGAAAGCGATAATTTGTGTGCTATCATCTCGGGTTTTCACGGGCTGTTGGGGCTAGTCCAACAGCACAGGACCGCTGCGGCACATCAATAAATGCCCCGCAGCCCTGATCTGTCATGCCGAACGCAATGTGGCTTCCTGTACAATGCTGTGATGTAGAGCTTCTGAGATATTGCCAGCTGAAATGATCTGCCCATACTTGCGCACAACCTGGTCAATCCCGGCATCCAGATCATCCAAACTGCGACGCTCACCGCTTGTCCTTACCTGTTAAGACCTTTCATTGGCGGTTTGGTTCTCAATGCTTGGGACAACGAGCAGCACGGTAAACATTGCGCATCAATTGCATGCAAGCAATGAAATCTGGGGACCTGGCCGGAAGCCAGATGGTCAATTTATGTGGCACTTCGTGGGCTTGCTACTCGCCTCAATGTGGCAGGGGAAGCTAAAAATACAGACCTTTCATTCCGGCCAGTTTGAATGTGGGTCTACCATTAATTAATAGACAACAGCTTGCGCCGGCTTGTGGTTTTAAGCCGCGCAACGCCGTTTAGCAGGCGAAGTTTCCAGGCACGGAAGCCGGGCGCGGCACTTGGCCGCTTGACCTGCATCAATTGCAGGGTCATGAACCAATGCCATATGCAAGGCACGGCCAGCATGCCGACAAGATTGACTAAAGGATCCCAAATGGCGCGATCGCAAACCGCACCCAATGCCCAAGAAGAGCGGGAAGGTTCCAAGAAAATTGGCGTTCTGAGCGCCCTGTGGCCCTTCATGAAGCCGTATCGGCTGCTGATGACCCTGGCGACCTGTGCCCTGGTGCTAACCGCCAGCCTGTCGCTGACGCTGCCATTGGCTGTGCGCCGGGTGGTCGACAACTTCCGCCTTTCCGACACCGAGGTTCTGAACCAGTATTTCCTGGCGGCTTTGGCTATCGCTGCCTTACTGGCGGTGGGCACCGGGCTGCGCTATGCGCTGGTGACCCGACTGGGGGAACGCGTAGTGGCTGATATCCGCATGGCGGTGTTTGACCGCGTCATCGGCATGAGCCCCGAATTCTTTGAAAAGATCATGACTGGCGAAGTGCTCAGCCGGATCACCACCGACACCACGCTCATTCAGTCCGTTCTGGGCTCGTCGGTGTCGATTGCCTTGCGCAATATGCTCTTGTTCATGGGCGGTATGGTGTTGATGTTGCTGACCTCGGCCAAACTGACCGGTTTGGTGCTGTTGATCGTACCCGCGGTAATTGTGCCCATTCTGGTTTTGGGTCGTCGCCTGCGGGTGATCAGCCGTGAAAATCAGGACTGGATCGCCGCCTCGTCGGGCAATGCCGGCGAGGCTCTGACAGCTGTGCAAACTGTGCAGTCCTTCACTCATGAAACCGCCAGCCGTACCCAGTTTGCCGAGATGACCGAGACTGCGTATCAGGTGTCACAGCGCCGGATCAAAACCCGCGCTTATCTGACCGTGATCGTGATCTTCCTGGTGTTTTCCGGCGTTGTTGGCGTGCTTTGGATGGGCGCAAATGATGTCCGCGCCGGGCTGATGAGTGAAGGCACCTTGATCCAGTTTGTAATCTACGCGGTCTTGGTTGCAGGCTCGGTTGCCGCCCTGTCAGAAATCTGGAGCGAGCTGCAGCGCGCAGCGGGGGCGACGGACCGGTTGATCGAGCTGTTGAATGCCAAGGACAATGTCAAAGACCCAGCCACCCCCAAACCGCTTTCACATCCGGTACGCGGCGAGATCATTTTTGACGATGTGTCGTTCCACTATCCCTCACGCCCCGAAACCTCGGCACTGCAGGATGTCTCGCTTACCGTGAAGCCCGGTGAAACCGTGGCCTTTGTTGGCCCGTCAGGGGCTGGCAAAACCACCATCATTCAGATGATCCAGCGGTTCTATGATCCCATCCAAGGCGCAGTTAAACTAGACGGCATTGCCCTGCCAGATCTGCAGCGGGACGACTTCCGCAAAGCGATGTCGATGGTGCCCCAAGACCCAGTGATTTTTGCTGCATCCGCCAGTGACAATATCCGCTTTGGCCGACCAGACGCGACCGATGCCGAGGTCGAAGCCGCCGCCAAGGCCGCTGCGGCACATGACTTCATCACCGCACTGCCCGATGGCTATGACAGCTTTGTTGGCGAACGCGGCGTGATGTTGTCGGGTGGGCAGAAACAGCGCATCGCCATCGCCCGTGCCATTTTGCGGGACGCGCCGGTTCTGCTGCTGGACGAGGCCACCTCGGCACTGGATGCCGAAAGCGAACGTTTGGTGCAGGCCGCGGTTGAGAACCTGTGCCAGGGACGGACCACATTGATCGTGGCACACCGTCTGGCCACGGTGAAAAAGGCCGACCGGATTGTCGTGCTGGAAGAGGGCAGGGTTGCTGCCACGGGCACTCATGATCAACTGGTTGCCGAAGGTGGCCTTTATGCCCGTCTGGCCCGGTTGCAGTTTACCGAAGGTCTGGCGGCTGAATAGCCCAACGGACATGTGAAATTACCCAAGGCCCCGGAGTGATCCGGGGCTTTTTTGTTGACTGCTGGCAAATTGCGCAGCGTCACATCCCAGCTTCCTTTAGGTGAACTTCGCCCTATGCTTGCGCCTTTGTGCGTTTCCCCCCATCTTAGGCGCATAACGGACAGGCCCGCATAGACGGGCGCAGGGGAGGGACAACATGGCATTTGCCGGGTTTGAGGATCGCAACGCGATAGAAAGTGAAATGCCATTTACTGATCGGAACATGCCGGTCTCGTTATATGGCCTGTTGTCACGGACTGCTGGGAAGTACCCCAACAACAAGGCCGTCAGCTATCAAATCACCTCTGGCCCGACTGACAAAGCCGAAACGCTGACCTGGAGCCAGGTCAAGGACAAGGCAACCCAAGCCGCAAACCTGTTCCGCTCGCTGGGAGTCGGCGAGAAAGACGTGGTCGCCTATGTGCTGCCCAACTGTCACGAGACCATCCACACCCTGTTGGGCGGCGCGGTGGCCGGCATCGTCAACCCGATCAACCCACTGCTGGAGCCGGAACAGATCGCGTCGATCCTGCGCGAAACCAAGGCCAAGGTGGTGGTCACACTCAGACCCTTCCCAAAAACCGAAGTGGCACAAAAGGTGGCCGAGGCCGTGCGCCATGCGCCGGGCGTCAACACCGTGCTTGAGGTCGACCTGAACCGCTATCTGACCCCGCCCAAGTCCTGGATCGTACCGCTGATCCGGCCCAAGATGGACGACCGCGAACGCGCAGCCCATGCGGATTACAAGAACTTCAACAAGGAACTAGCCAAACAGCCCACCTCGCTCAGCTTTGCCGACAGCACCGAGGACCGGGTGGCCTGTTACTTCCACACCGGCGGCACCACTGGCATGCCCAAGGTGGCACAGCACAAGTATTCCGGCATGATGTACAACGGCTGGCTTGGCAACAAGCTGCTGTTTAACGAAAGCGACAACATCATGTGTCCGCTGCCGTTGTTCCACGTCTTTGCCTGCCACGTCATCCTGATGCCCACCATTGCCTCGGGCGCGCATGTTGTCTTCCCCACACCGCAAGGCTACCGCGGCGAGGGCGTGTTCGACAATTTCTGGAAACTGGTCGAGCGCTGGAAAATCACCTTTATCATAACCGTTCCCACCGCCATTTCGGCCAAGATGCAACGTCCAGTCGATGCGGATGTCTCCACTGTTAAAACTGCCTTTTCCGGTTCGGCCCCCTTACCGGTTGAGCTGTTTCACCGGTTTGAGAAGGCAACAGGCATTGGCATCGTCGAAGGTTACGGCCTGACCGAAGCCACCTGTCTGGTGTCGTGTAACCCGCCAGAAGGCGAGAAGAAAATCGGCTCGATTGGTATTCCGTTCCCCTATACGGATGTCAAAATTGTCAAAGGTACAGCGGATGGCCCCGTTGAGTCGGCAAAGGACGAGATTGGCGAAATCTGTGTGTCCAATCCCGGTGTATTCGCAGGCAACACCTATACCGAAGCCGCCAAGAACGCAGATCTGTACTACTTCGACAAATACCTGCGCACCGGCGATCTGGGGCGTATCGACGAAGATGGCTATCTGTGGATCACCGGCCGCGCCAAAGACCTGATTATCCGGGGTGGTCACAATATCGACCCCGCCGAGATCGAAGAGGCGCTGCTGGGCCATGAGGCGGTGGCCTTTGCCGGTGCCATCGGCCAGCCAGATGCCCACGCAGGCGAGCTGCCCTGTGCCTTTGTTGAATTGGTCGCAGGGGCCTCTGTCACGCCCGAAGAGCTGATGGAGTATTGCCAAAAACACGTGCATGAACGCGCCGCAATCCCCAAGCACATGACCATATTGGATGAGCTGCCCAAAACCGCCGTGGGCAAGGTGTTCAAACCGGATCTGCGCCGCAACGCCATCACCCGTGTCTACAACGAGGCCCTGTTGAAGGCCGGGCTGCCAACGCGGGTTGAAAGCGTTATCGACGATAAGAAACGTGGTCTGGTGGCCCAGGTCGCGGCCAACGGTGCTGATGACACCAAGATCGCATCGGTACTGGGCAGCTTCACCCGTCCGTGGGAGCATCTGCCTGCGGAATAGGCCAATCTACAGGGGTGTTGCGCACCCAGCGTACGCCCCTGTAACGCGAAATTCGCATTTGTATGGCAAAAACCCGTCATTCGCGAATACCGCCGGGCCTATCAACCCCGGCACTTGGAACAGGGTCCCATCATCACCGGGGCGCGCAGAGACAACGTTTAGCACGCGGGGTTTGATCCCCGTCCGTATCCGCTTGGCGGTACCGCCATTCTTAACTCTGACCAGACGACATATTATCTACACTGATCATCAACAACGATGACAACCGACAGGCAGCGGCCTTGTCGGTGTGAACCCACGTGCTTTGCCATGTGGGGATTTCTTTGCTTGGGGTTTGGGGCGGTTTTGATCTAGGCTCAGTCAAACTCGGTTTAGAGGTCTGGGATGGATTACGAAAAACTGATTGATGCCGAAACCTGGGCCTTTATTCGCAGGACCTGCGAAAGCTACCCGGATGACGCGGTTGATCTGAGCATCGACGAGCAACGCGTGGTCTATGACGCCATGTGCCGCGACTTTCATGCTGCACACCCAGCCGGGGTGGAAACCGAAGACCTGTCAGCAAACGGCGTTCCGGTGCGTCATTACTGGGCAGGTGATCCCACCCGGACAATTATGTATTTTCATGGCGGCGGCCTGGTCGTTGGCGGATTGGAGAGCCACGATGATGTCTGCGCTGAAATTTGTGCGCAGACCGGTTATCGCGTGATCTCGGTTGATTACCGGTTGGTTCCCGAACACAAACACCCGGCCAACTTTAATGACTCCTGGACTGCAACCCAGTGGGCGCAGGATCGGTTTGAACAGGGCCTTGTTCTGGTTGGCGACAGTGGCGGCGGGAATTTGGCCGCAGCAGTTGCCCATCACGCACGTGGAAAACTCCAGCGGGTGATGGGAATGGTGCTGATTTATCCGGGATTGGGAAGTGACTGTAACACTGGATCCTTCATCGAGCATTCGCATGCTCCAATGCTGACCCGCGAAGAATGTCTGTATTACCATGAACTGAGATTTGAGGGCTCACCACCGGAAGCAGACCCAACCAGCGCGCCGTTGAAGGATCGCGATTTCTCAGATCTCCCACCCACGGTGCTGGTCACCGCCGACTGCGACCCGGTACGTGATGATTCAAAGGTCTATGCCGAGAAGATTCACGAGGCCGGAGGTCAGGCGCACTGGATCAATGAACCCGGATTGGTGCATGGCTATCTGCGCGCGCGTCACACGGTGACCCGTGCCAGAAACAGCTTTGAACGGATTTCGGTCGCAATCGAGGCGCTGGGGCAGGAGCTGTGGCCCTACGACTAACCGCTACTGATAATAGCTCTGCAGCCGTTTAAACACCACGGTCTGACCGTTTCGGGTATCGGTGCTGGTCAGCGGCCAGCCGTAAGGGTCATCGGTTCTGTAGGTCTGTGAAATCAGCGCACCATCATCGGTATATGTGGTGATTTGATAGCCTTGGTCCTGAGCCTGCATGCTCTGCACACGGTCTTCGCGTCGCCCATCCGAATAGACCACTGTATAGCTGCATTGCCCCATCACGTTGGTACAGCCATGAGGCTTGTACTTTTGACTTCCACCATTCGCCTTGGTGGCCTTGATCAACTGGCCATCGCGATTGAACTGAAACCGGGCAAACTCGGTTTTCTGCCCGTCGGCAACTTCGAACACCGTCACGATGTTCTTGCCCAACCGGCCCTTGCTGAACACATGTTCCAGCACCAGCCCGGTATCGCTGCCAACCACCACAAAGGATCCCGGCGCAATACTGTCAAAGCGGTAACCCGGTTCCTGAGCCTGCACCATCGAGGCACAGCCCAGCAAAAGGAGGGGAAGGCAATACTTCATGAAACGGCTCCGCACTGATGACAGCTAAGAGCAGGCTAGGGCGCGCTCACCCTCAGGTCCAGCAACGATTGAAAAGCAGACCCCTAGCGTTGGGGCCTGTTGTTCGCTGGTTTCACCACAAAAACGGCTCAGCCTTCATGGTATCGGCAATTGGCGCGCCCATTCGCGACAGGATAGTGGGGGCCAGTTGCAGCTGGTTGATCACGGTATCCGCATCCGGGCCTTCTGCCGCGCCAAAGTAATACAGCGCGGTTTCCTGCTGCAGCGGGCTGCGCCCGCCGTGGTGGCCGCGTTCGTCCTGACCGTGGTCGGCGGTGACAATCACCTCATACCCCATCTGCCGCCAGCGCGGAATAAACGGCGCCAGCATCTCGTCCATCACAAAACAGGCGTGATCCATTTCCTCGCAGTCGTGGTAGAACCGGTGCCCCATGCTGTCGAGCGTGCAGGTGTGCAGCATGCCATAATCCAGCCCATGTCGCAGGCACAGGTTGGTCAGACTGGCAAACAGATCCACATCCGATGGCGTCATCTGGTTGACCTTGCCATAGCCGGTCATGCTGTGGAACCGACCGTGGTTGATGGTGGCGCTGTCCGGCTCGTCATATTCCACATCGCGCACATGGTCGAAGGGGGAGCGGTTGAAGAATTCCGACCAGAAGCTGTGCGCCACACCACCGGTCACGCCGCCGCCCTTGCGGACTTGGCTGAACACGTCATCCTCTTTCAGCCGAAACACATTGGCATTGCCAGTGCAGCCATGTTCTTGCGGCGTCACGCCGGTGTGGATCGAGGCATAACAGCTGGCCGAGGTCGAGGGCAGCACGGCGCGGTGTTTCCACACCCGTGCCTCACCACTGTCGACCCAGCCTTCCAGATTGCCGAACAGGCGGCGGAAATTGCGATACGGTACGCCGTCCAGAATGATGAGGAGAAGTTTACGGTCCATCGCGAGCTCCATTTTTCGCGGTCATGGTTTTGGCCCAACCTAGGGGTTGGCAGCAAGTAGGCTGGTCAGTTTGCGGCCAAGATGTAAGAAACCCGACAGGAATACGCCTGCGGAATAAAAGCGTCCTAACTAGGCGGTCTGAAATTACAGCGATCTCTTGCTTCCCGGTGCCGAGCCTGAAAGATTGCGCGTAAATTCCGGCCGTTACAATGCCAAGCTGGGCTGGACCATAAGGGGCAGGGCATGAGCGATCAGAAAATGAAGTGGAAGCTGGGCGGTACCACCTATCTGCGTGAGGTGCCCGATGGTCAGGTGAAACGCGATGCCTGCCTGTATGTGATGTATACTAATTCTATAGAGGGGTTTATCGGGCCAAAAAAAGTAACCAAGACTAAAATGTTTGGCGCTGGCCGAACTGGCTGGGCGCAAGACGGAGCGTTTCGGAAACGCCAAGACATGCCGGAAATCCCGTTTTGGCACTACGAGCATTTTGACTGTGATGCCAATGGTGCGTCTGAAATGCTGACGGACTATTTGATCACCGATGAGCGTGCCGATTGGATGACCGATATTTTTGCATGGAATCCCTTTAGCATCGTGCGGGAGAAGGTGCGGGATTTTCTGGAGGACACGGATCCGGGTGGGAACCTGTTTTTTCCAGTCCAGTTGATCGCTGAGACTTCGGGCAAAAAACTACCCGGAACATTTTATCGCTGGCTATCAAAGCGACGGTTATTTTTGTCACTGGATTTCCCGACAGATCATCAGAAAGAACGGGCATGGACCCCCTTTAGCCTAGAATTCGGCACCCGTAATGTCACTGCGGAATTCACCCATAACCAGCGCCTTCGTGAGTTTGCAGGTAGCCTGCCTTCGTTTGGATTGATTTTTGGTTTTCAAACAGCCTTTAACCCGGCCATGTTCCGGGCGCTGAAGGCTGAAAAATTCACAGGATTGGTTGAGCGGGAACACTATGAGCAGTTCAAGAAAGACAACAAGAACTGGAACGTCGGACATTTTGCATAGGGCAGGCGGGCGACCGCACGAGCGCTATTTTCAGATGGGCTGAGAAATGAAAATCCCGACCTTGATCACGAAGATCGAGGCCGGGATGAAGAGTGTCTCGATCAGCCAATCTTGGGGCCGGTCGAAAGGCCGGGCCGCGCCTGACCTTCCCCCCGGGAAGGCGCATTCGCACCTCCCCAAGGTCAGGCGCGACCCTTGTTTGTATTAGGCGAAGATCAGTTCCCCGCGCTCTCCATTTTGCGGTGGGCGATCACCTCTTCCAGCCAGCCCAGTTTCATCTCGGGGACCGAGCTGAGCAGCAGGTCGGTGTAGTCGTCAAACGGCGGGGTCAACACCTCGGTCTTGCCGCCATAACGCTGCACCTTGCCCTGATACATCACCGCTATATTGTCCGAGATCGCTTTGACTGTGGCCAGATCGTGGGTGATGAACAGATAGGCCACATCCTCGATTTTTTGCAGATCCAGCAGCAGCTTCAGAATGCCATCCGCCACCAATGGGTCCAGCGCCGAGGTGACCTCGTCGCAGATGATCAGCTTTGGCTTAGCGGCCAGCGAGCGGGCAATACAAACACGCTGTTTTTGACCACCGGACAGTTCCGCCGGATAGCGATCCAGGAACTCTGGTCCCAGCTCGATTTCCTCTAGCAGTTCCAGAATACGCTTACGCTTCTCAGCGCCGCGCATACCAAAATAGAACTCCAGTGGGCGACCGATGATAGTACCAACGGTCTGACGTGGATTCATCGCTACATCTGCCATCTGATAGATCATCTGCAACTCGCGCAGATCCTCTAACGAGCGGCCATCTAGATCAGATGACAGCTTGCGCCCAGCAAAGGTGATCTCACCCTCACGTGGAGGCAGCAACCCGGTGATGACGCGGGCGAGGGTGGATTTGCCCGAGCCGGACTCGCCTACTACGGCCAGCGTTTGACCGGGGTACAGATCGACGCTCACGTCATGCAGAACATCAAATTTGGTGCCCTTGTAGCGAGCGGTGATGTTCTTGACGCTGAGCACTGGTTCAGCTGTAGGGGCCTTCTCCTCGTGCTCGATCGAGCGCACCGAAACTAGCGCCTTGGTGTAGTCTTCCTGCGGGTTGTTGATGATCTGGTCGACATTGCCGTATTCCACGGTGTCGCCCATCCGCAGCACCATGATGTCATCACTGACCTGTGCCACAACGGCCAGATCGTGGGTGATATACAGGGCTGCGACACCGGTGTCTTGAATGGCCTCTTTGATGGCTTTCAGAACGTCGATTTGCGTGGTCACATCCAGCGCGGTGGTCGGCTCGTCAAACACCACCAGATCCGGTTCAGGACACAGGGCCAGCGCTGTCATGCAGCGTTGCAACTGACCGCCCGACACCTGGTGCGGATAGCGTTCACCAATATTGTCCGGATCGGGCAGACCCAGCTTGGCAAACAATTCACGCGCGCGGGCCTCGGCCTCTTTGCGCGAGAATTTACCCTGCACAATGGCGGCTTCGGTCACCTGCTCCATGATCTTCTTGGCCGGGTTGAACGATGCGGCGGCGGATTGCGAGACATATGTCACCTCGCCACCGCGCAGCTTGCGCACATCACCAAGGCCAGACTTCAGGATATCGCGCCCGTTGATCCAGACCTCGCCACCGGTGATCCTGACACCACCGCGGCCATAGGCCATCGCGGCCAGACCGATGGTCGACTTACCAGCCCCGGATTCACCAATCAGACCCAGCACCTTGCCAGCCGCCAGATCAAAGCTGATCCCATGTACAATCTCGATGTCATGGGGCTTTTCACCGGGCGGATAGACGGTTGCGCCGATCTTGAGGTCGCGGACTTTTACAAGTGTCTCAGACATTATCCACGTCCTCCTTTCAGGCTGGTGGTGCGGTTCAACACCCAGTCAGCAACCAGGTTCACCGAGATCGCCAGCGTGGCGATGGCAAAGGCCGGGATCAGCGCGGCAGGGATGCCATAGATGATACCATCCTTGTTCTCTTTCACGATGCCACCCCAGTCAGCCTCGGGCGGTTGCACGCCTAGGCCCAGGAAGGACAGGGTCGAGACAAACAGCACCGCAAAGATAAACCGCAGGCCCATCTCGGCGACCAGTGGCGACAGCGCGTTGGGCAGGATTTCGCGGAACACGATCCAGGCAAGTTTTTCACCGCGAAGGCGGGCAGCCTCGACATAGTCCATCACCGAGATATCAACAGCAACGGCACGGGCGAGGCGATAAACCCGGGTTGAATCCAACAGACCCATAACCAGGATCAGGGTTGGGATTGTCACCGGCATCACCGACAAAACCACAAGGGCAAAGATCAGCGTTGGGATCGACATGATCAGATCAACAAACCGCGACATCACCTGATCAAACCAGCCACCCAGTACAGCGGCGACAAAGCCCAGGATCGAACCGGTTGTGAAGGAAATGATCGTCGCAGCGGTGGCGATAAAGATGGTGGTACGCCCACCATAGATCATCCGGCTTAGCAGATCGCGGCCGATATTGTCGGTGCCAAGCCAGTAGTCAGACTCGGTAAAACCTTCTGGCGCGATCCCAAGCATGATTTCAATCTTGGACGGCTCCCAGACATCACCGACAACTTCGGCCATGCCATAGGGGGCGAGCAACGGCGCAAACAGCGCGGTGAGGAAATACAGGGCAGTGAAGAACAGCCCGATCATTGCAGCAAGGGGAATGTTCTTCATTTTGGATGCCTCAGACGCGGATTGGCCAGAATGGCAATGATGTCAGCGGTCATGTTCAAGCCGATATAGACGGCGGCAAAGATCAAACCACAGGCCTGCACCACTGGCACGTCACGTTTGACCACGTGGTCCACCAGATATTGGCCCATGCCTGGATAAACAAACACCACCTCGACCACTACAACGCCGACAACCAGATAGGCCAGGTTCAGCATCACCACATTGACGATGGGCGAAATGGCATTGGGAAAGGCGTGTTTGCGGATCACGGTAAAGGTGCTCAGGCCCTTTAGCTCAGCCGTTTCGATATAGGCCGATTGCATCACGTTCAAGATTGCCGCACGGGTCATCCGCATCATGTGGGCGAGCACCACCAAGGTCAGCACGATAATGGGCAGGGCGATTGAGTGCAGTTTCTCCAACAGGGTCATCGAGTCTGAAATCATCGCAACGGATGGGAACCAGCCCAGTTTCACCGCCACAACATACATCAGCACATAGCCGATCAGAAATTCAGGGATCGAGATCGAGGCAAGGCTGACGGCCGAGATCATTTTGTCGGGCCAGCGGTCTTTGTAGCGGACTGATAACAGCCCAAGGAAAATAGAAAGGGGGACAGCGACCACTGCGGCCCAGAACGCCAGGAACAGGGTGTTGCCTAGTCGGCCCTTCAGGCTGTCGGCGATATCGCGGCCATTGGTCAGGGCAGTGCCCAGATCGCCTTGCAAGGCGTTGAACAGCCAGCTGAAATAGCGTTGAAGCGCGGGTTCGTTCAGGCCCAGCTCTTCTCGTAGGTTGGCAAGGTTCTCAGGCGTCGCAGCTTGGCCAAGAAGGGATTGTGCTACATCGCCGGGGAGGATCATGGTGCCTGCAAAGATCAAGCCCGAAGCGGCGAACAGCAGGAGGATGCCCAGCGCAAAGCGCTGAGCAACAAGTTTAACAATAGGGTGCATCTATGCTGCCCCTATGCGTCCAGCCAGCAACGTACGCCGGCCATGCAGTTCATCAAGGTCAGGTTTGGATCTTCGACCCAGCCACCAACACTCTTCGACACACCTTCGACAGAGTCGTTGAACATTGGACAGATCAGGCCGCCTTCGTCACGCAGGATATTGGCCATCTGCGAGTAGATCGCCTTGCGATTGCCTTGGTCCAGCTCGTCACGGCCCGCGTACAGCAGCTCGTCGAACTTCTCGTTCTTGAAGCGGGTGTCGTTCCAGTCTGCAGTCGACAGGTACGCTGTGGTGTACATCTGATCCTGAACAGGACGGCCACTCCAGTAGGACGCACAGAACGGCTGCTTGTTCCAGACTTCCGACCAGTAACCATCGTTTGGCTCACGCTTGATTTCCAGTGGAATGCCAGCCGCCTGGGCCGACTGCTGGAACAGCGCTGCTGCATCAACCGCACCTGGGAAGGCGCCATCTGCAACGCGCAGAATGATCGGGCTGCCGTCGTGGCCAGACTTCTTGTAGTACTCGGCAGCCATAGCGGCGTCATACTCACGCTGAGGAATGGTCTCGTCAAACAGCGGGTAGGCTTTGTTGATTGGGAAGTCGTTGCCAACCGAACCATAGCCACGCAGGATTTTTTCGACCATTTCCGAACGGTTGATCGACAGTTTCAGCGCCATGCGCAGATCGTTGTTGTCGAACGGGCCGGTGTCGGCGTGCATGATGAACACGTAGTGGCCGGGGCCAGATACGGTTTTGACGTCCAGGTTGGGCGCGCGTGCTAGCAGTTTGGCGATCTTTGGCTCAACACGGTCGATCATGTGCACCTGACCGGACTGCAGCGCAGCGGTACGTGCTGTGGAATCGTTCAGCGCAATCACTTCGATCTCATCGGCGTGGCCGCGCGAGTCATCCCAGTAGTTGGCAAACTTCTTGAAACCGTGGCGGATGCCAGGCTCGTTGACTTCTACAGTATAGGCACCTGTACCGATACCCGCTGCCGGATCGTCAAAGCCACCATCGGGCTGGATCTGCAGGTGATAGTCAGCCATCAGGTATGGAAGGTCAGCGTTGCCGCCTTTCAGAGTGACCGAGAAGTAATCGCCATCAACCTTCATCGACTCGATGCCCTGCATGATGCCCAGGGCACCCGAGGTTGCATCTTCGTTCGAGTGACGCTGCATGGTTTTTAGCACGTCTTCTGGTGTCAGCGATTTGCCGTTGTGGAATTCAACGCCTTTGCGGATCTTGAAGTTCCAGGTCTTGGCGTCAGCCGAGGCTTCAACGCTTTCCGCCAGGCGGTGCTCGATGCTGCCATCGGCGCCCACGTTGACCAGACAGTCACCATAGTTACGCAGGTTGACGGTTGGAACGGTCGATGCCGCCAGTGCCGGATCCAGCGAGTTGGTGCTTTCGCCGCCCTGAACACCCATCTTCAGCGTGCCACCTTTGACTGGGCCCGATGCGCGAGCCGCATCGGCAAACATGCTGCTGGCGACAACGGCGCTGACACCCAGTGCCGCGGCCTTGCCCATAAATTCGCGGCGGGTCATCTTGCCGGCCGTCACACGGCTGGTCATGTGATCAAGTTGGTTATTCATAAAGGTCTCCCAGTTGAGTGAAACGCTGTGCGCGTCTTATTTTTTTGTTTGATGGTACAAGATTTGCGTATTTCTGGCACCCGGGCAAGAAATTTCGAAGACAGGCCCAGCGTTGTTTCAGACGCTAACACGTACTCTATCGGTTTAAGAGTCGTGTTCGTGAGGTATGGAGTCGTTTTTTAAGCGCAAACCGGGGTTTAGGACGGTGGATACGACCTGTTTATCCACTATCTGATACTCAACTTTTTTCTGAGCCGACCGAAATTGCTAAGCTGAAAGACAGCAAACTGTCTGCTTTTGCCCAAAAAAGCAGCAGATCATGTGAATCGTCTGACATTTAATGCCATTGGACTTAACTGATGATCGGTCGAGCTGATTCAGCTTCCGCAGCGTTGCCTTCGAGGGTTTAAAAGCGACATCATGACAAGCTCGTGGTGGCTTGGATCAGCTGTCTTCGGTATCCATCCAGATGGTCACCGGGCCATCATTCAACAGTCGCACCTTCATATCCGCGCCAAATTGTCCGGTGGCGACTGGCAGCTCCAATGCACCCAGTTTGGCTGCGAAATACTGATAGAGTTCCTCGCCAAGCGCGGGGCTGGCTGCGGTGGAAAATCCTGGTCGATTGCCGCGCCGGGTGTCGGCCGCCAGCGTGAACTGGCTAACCACCAGCACGCTGCCGCCAATATCCGCGACCGAGCGGTTCATCTTGTCATTGTCATCCTTGAAGATCCGCAGCTTTGCGATCTTGGCAGCCAGGTAATCGGCTTTCGCTTCGGTATCACCCTCCATAGCGCAGATCAGCACTAACAGGCCGGCCTCAATCTCACCAAATAACTGTCCATCCACGGTGACCGAAGCTTCGCTGACCCGTTGAACCAATGCGCGCATTTTGAAGGCATCCCTGTTTGATGATAAATTGCTTTAGGAGCTAAAGCACTTATGGGCCTGCTGGGCAATGGCGCACGAACTTGCCGGGATAGGCCCAAGCTACGTGAGGCAGCTCGGGCCTTGGGGGTTATGCCGGGGTCAGAACCTTTTCCCAGCTTTTGATATGGTCCTCGACCGAGGTCAGCGTCACGCCAAAGGTCTCTTCGATCTTGGCCAGATCGATCACCATATCGTCGTCTCCCATCTGGGCCAGGGCCCCATACAGGTCGCTTAAAGCAAAACCCGCGCCGGGGTTGTGGATGGCCTGCGCCACACGGTCGCCAAAATCAGTTGGCGACATCGGCTGGTATGTGACCAGCTTGCCAACCCAGCCCGACAAGAGCTCTGCCAGTTCATCGCCTGTCAGCGCTGCCGGGGTGCCGATCTCATAGCTGTTGCCAGCCAGATCAGGGCGCGACAGGGCGGCAACGGCCACCTTGGCTTGATCCAGATGTGAGGTCCAGGTGACCTTGATCGAGTTTGGCAGCGGCGGATAGTCTAGAATCCCGTCACTCTTCAACTGCGGCAGGAACAGATCCGGCTGCAGGTTTTCCAGATAGACGGTTGGCTGCAACACGATGGATGGAATGCCGCTGCCCAGCACCGCCTGCATCCCGGCGGTAGACCCGTCAATCATCGCAGATGAGGGGTAGCGTGACCCGGCGGTGCCGCTGGTGGAATAGACCAGCAAGGGCAGGGACACCTTGTGTGCGGCTGTAAACAGGGCTGTCATCCACTTTTGCGGGTCGTCTGGCGACTGCGGCATGGGCAAGTGGACAAAGGCAGCCTCAACCCCGTTCAGCGCAGAAATCAGTGCGTCTTGATCGTCGAGAGTGGCCGCAACGGCTTGCGCCTCGGGGTGCATCGCTTGGATCTTGGCGGCATCGCGCGCCACGGCGCGTACGGTCAGCCCCTTGGCAATGGCTTCGCGGACAACGGGGGCGCCCTGTGCGCCGGTGGCTCCAAAAATGGCTACTGTCTGGCTCATCGTGGTTCCTCATGATATGATGGTTACTGTTAGGAACCACACATAGGAGACCTGCTTTGACCGCAAAAGGAGGCATGATTTCATCTGATGGGCACACCGAAGTAACCACCTGCTCGGTGGATCAGGTCATTGATGGCGCTAATCAGTGGATCAAGAACGAGTTCAGCGGACCATGCCCGGTGCGCGATGTGTTGGACCGGGTTGGCGACAAATGGAGCGCCCTGGTGGTGCTGCGGCTGGGCCGACAGCCCGAACGATTCCGCGCCTTGCTACGCGCCGTCGAAGGCATCTCGCAGCGTATGCTCACCGTGACCTTGCGTGGGCTGGAACGCGACGGGCTGGTGCACCGCGAGGTGTTTGGCACAAGACCGCCATCGGTTGAATACAGTCTGACACCACTGGGTGTTTCCTTGTTGGATCACATCTCGGGGTTGGCGCATTGGGCGATGGCACACACAGATGAGATCAAGATCGCGCAGGCCGATTATGAGCAGAGGAACGGACAGCGTTAGCTTGATGTACGTGGCCCGCCTTGGGCCTGTAATATGACCTGTTGTTCTATTAAATAAGACCTGTTCGGAGCAGGTCTTGCGTCAGATCAAGGCGCAAATTGCCAGTCTATCCTATAATCAAGCCTGTAACGAAAGGAGGATAGACCATGGTAGAAAAAACCGAAACCGGAGGCTTCTGGCCATCTCTCTACGATCCGTTTCGCGGGTTTGGTTCCCGACTGGCGGATTGGCTCAGCCCGGCGACCGAAGCTTCGTCAGGTGAGGAATCCTATGACATTGCGATGGAGTTGCCAGGGGTCGGGCAGGAGGATATCGACCTGTCAGTGGACAACGGCGTGTTGACCATTCGCGGCGAGAAAAAGACCCAGTCCGAGAAGTCAGGCGATACATGGTTCTTTAGCGAACGCCAGTATGGCGCTTTTCGGCGGTCGTTCCGCCTGCCGGACGACGCAGATGGAGCAGCGGCATCGGCGCAGATGACCGAGGGAGTTCTGCATGTGATGGTTCCCAAAAAGGCGCTTGAGACACCGGAAACAGCCAAGAAAATCGAAATCGCGCAGAACTAGGCCTTGAAGATCAAGGTTCGGTAGAGTGGCCCGTGTTTGCCTGCACGGGCCGTTTCTTATTGTTGCGCCGCCAGATAGCCGATGCCTGCGGCAACAATCAGCCCCACAACCACAGCCCCTGCAATCTTCCATGCGGAATAGGGGCGTTCCCCCTGCACCCGTCCAGATTGGCCGTTGACCACAAACCGATAGGTCTTGCCGCGGTATTTGTAGGCCGCCAGCCAGACCGGAAGCAGCACATGCTTGAACGTCACATCGGTCACCGTAGTGCTGATGTCATGAATGCGCTGTCGGTCTCCGCCGATGTCAAATCGCACATCCCGTTCGATTACCCTGTCCATCTTGGAGCGGGCCTCGGTGTATCCGTCCTCTAGCTCCACCGCATAGGCCTCGGCCCGGAACCCGGCCAGATACTGTGGCTGATAGGGTTCCATTGACGACAGATCCCAGGGCTCCAGCGCTTCGGTGTATTTTTTGGGCAGGCTTTTAGAAGCCAGCACCAGCACATCATCAAACCAGCGCTTCACCCGGCCTGAGGCGGGCGTCCAGCGCACCTTGGCGACCTGCTGGCTGACGGTCTTGCCATCCACCTGCCGGGTTTCGGTGACGTAATAGACGGTACCACGTTGGCCCGAGTAACTGGATTTTGTATCAGCATCAAAGGTCCAGTAGGGCACATAGATGCCCTGCATCTTGCGGCCCTTGCGCGCATATTCCTTTAGTCCGTTCGGGGCGAACCACAACCGCCCCAACCAACTGGCCATTTCTTTATGGGCGCTGCGTTCATCGACGCCAAAGGGCAGCACGCCTTTGGGTTTGATATGCCGGTTTTCACCAGTGTCCACCACTACAGGCGTCGCGCAGAACGGACATTCCTTGGCGTGGGTTTGCGGGTCAAACTCTACCTGTGCTGCACAGCTGGGACAGGCCGAAACTCTTGTAACTTCGATCTCAGCCTCAGGCAGCTGGTGGGCAATGGCCGCCTCGAAATCCAGCTCACGCAGGCCTGCGCCTTCCCACGGCCCGCCCCCAATCTGATCCGTATGCCCACAATGATCGCAGGTCAGAGTGCGGTTTTGGGGGTCATACCGGTAGTCGCTGCCGCACTGCTCGCAAGGGAAAAGATGCCGCTCATCCGGAGCGGCGGGGCTGTCTGGTGATGCGGGTGGCGGTGGAGGTGTGGTCACGGCAGGTCTCGGATTTGCAAAGGTTCAAAAAATGAGGGTCACCCGCCGCCAAATGGACGTCGGGTGCTGACGTGGTGTTATCCAGCCGGGGGGGGCGGAGGTGGTGGCATGATGGTGAACAGCTGCGCCAGTTCGGCGACATCACCAGCGCGTTTCCAACCGTCCTGACCGGGGGTCCAGACATGGGTTTCGCGGGTCAATCCACCCTCAACAGCCATACGCCCAAGCCGGGCTTTGGAAAACGGTCCGGTGGTCTGGCCGTTTTCTGCTAGGTGCCAGACATGTTCCACGGGAGGTGGTGGTGGGGCAATTGGCGCAGCCGCAGGTGCCGGTTGCGCTGCCGGTGCGGCAGCAGCTGGGGCAGAGCGGGCGCCCCATGGACCAGCGGCCTGACCCGCTGCCATCTGTTGCGCCATGCCCATACCCATGCCCATGCCAAGACCGGCACCCATGCCACCATTTGGGTTTTGCGCTGCGGCGGTCATCGCCTCGGCGGCTGAAAATTGCGTGTAGCGGCCCAGGTCGCCAACAATGCCCATCTGGGTGCGCTTATCCATCGCTGCCTCAACCGCAGGTGGCAGCGAGATATTTTCGATATACAGCTCGGGGATCGACAGCCCGTACTCGCTGATGGTGCTGGAAATCTCGGCGGCAACCAGCTTGCCCAGATCTGCGGTATTCGCAGCCATGTCCAGCACTGGTAGGCCAGAGCCCGCCACCACGCGTGAAAATTCCTGCACGATGATATTGCGCACCTGGAACGAGATTTCATCCATGGTGAACTCACCATCGGTGCCAACAATCTCGGTCAGGAAGCGGGCGGCGTCGGCCACCTTGACCGAATAGGTGCCAAAGGCACGCAGGCGGATCGGGCCAAACTCGGGGTCGCGGCAGATGATCGGGTTCTTGGTGCCCCATTTCAGATCATTAAACCGGGTGGTGTTGACGTAATAGATCTCGGATTTGAACGGTGACTGAAACCCGTGATCCCAGTGCTGCAGCGTGGTCATCACCGGCATATTGTTGGTCTCGAGCATATAGAGACCGGGGGTGAAGACATCGGCCAACTGACCTTCGTGGACAAACACAGCGGCCTGACCTTCGCGCACGGTTAGTTTGGCACCATATTTGATTTCATGGTCTTCGCGTTCAAACCGCCAGACCATGGTGTCGCGGGTGTCGTCGGTCCAATGGATGACGTCGATGAATTCACCGGTCAGAAAATCAAAAATTCCCATAGTCAGGTCCTCTTATTAATAGGCACGGGGCATCGCTTCTGCGGGCACCCCCATCAATTCATTTGCAATGATACGGGCGATTGGGCGGGCCTGCTCGGCGCTCATCCCCGGTTGCAGCCGTCTGTCATATAACATGGATAGCAGTTTTTCGTCATGGCTGGTCAGCAGCGCAAATTCGTCGTCGTCGTTAAAGATAGACGGACGCGCGCGCGGGCTGTCATTACGCAGGCCCAGCCCCTGCGCCACTTCCTCGTGCACGCAGCTTTGCCGGACCAGATCCGGGTGCTCATCCCGGATCAGCGCCACCCCACGGGTATAGGACAGTGGATCTTGTTGCGGACCACCAGCCAGCACCAGACAGTAAAAACTGCGTGGCGGATTGGCAAAGACCTCAAGGTTCTCGGCACTGATGTTGGGCAAAATTTCCCGCACCCGCTTGCGGATGAATTCACCGTCATCCTTGCCCGCATAGATAACGTGGAAATTGCCGCGGGTTGATGAGGTGCTGACCGAATGCTCGGTAATCCGTGCTAGGCGTGCGGCGTAATTGGTCAGGAACTCGCGGTCTTGTTGTCGTCGATCTGCGGCAACCGACGGCCCGAATTCTGCCTGCAGCCGCACCGGCCCCGGCCAGCGGCTTAGCCCACCTGCGCCACCACTGCCACTGCCGGCGTATTCGTCATAAAAGGCGATGGCCTCAAAATTGCGAACCAGCTTGTCAGAGTCATAAGGCGTATCCGGCCCGCCGCCATCAGTACGCAACAAGCCGCGGGTCAGTAGATCGCGTTGCAGCACAGAATAGTAGCTCACCAATTGCTCGCTCTCAGCCGAACGCGGCGGTGGTGCCAAATCCTCAGGCCGCTCGCGCGGTGTAAGTGGCGGATTGTCTTGGGGAAAGAACGGCGTGCAGGCCACCAGAGCTGTCAGTCCGATCAGACTAACAGCACTACGTGGCAGATTGCGCAGCGTATCCAGCCCCCCGGCCTTCATTGCTTAAGCAGGCACCGAAGAAGAAGCAGTATCGCCGACACCATCCTTGCGGGCCTTGGCCGAGGCCAAGGTGTCGCGCAGCTCGCTCTCCATCTTCTTCAGTTCTTCTTCGGCAGCCGCACGTTTGGCTTTGCCTTCGTCGGCGATGGCCAGACTGTCTTGGATGGTGCCAATCAGATCAGCATTGGCCTGTTTCACCGCTTCGATGTCGAACACACCGCGTTCCATTTCTTCGCGCACCATTTTGTTGCTGGACCGCAGGTTGGCGGCATTGGCGGTCAGCAGCTCGTTGGTCAGGTCGTTGGCTTCGCGCACGGCTTTGGCTGCCTCGGCGCTGCGCTGGATGGTCACCGCCTGGGCCAGCTGGGTTTCCCACAGCGGCACGGTATTCACCAGAGTCGAGTTGATCTTGGTGACCAGCGACTTGTCGTTTTCCTGCACCAAACGGATCGAGGGCAGCGACTGCATGGTGACCTGACGGGTCAGTTTCAGATCATGCATCCGGCGTTCCAGATCATCGCGAGCAGCGCGGATGTCGCGCAGTTCCTGCGCCTGCATCACCTGCTCGCCTTCTGGTGCGGCGTTTACTTCGGCCTCTTTGGCGGGGATGGTGGTGCCATCCAGCTCAGTAAGCTTTTCCTGACCAGCGGCAATATACAGGCCCAGCTCGTCATAGAATTCCAGCGTTTTGGCATAGAGCACATCCAGCGATTTGATGTCCTTTAGCAGCGTGTGTTCATGACCCAGCAGGTTGTCGGTGATCTTGTCGATCTGGCCCTGTACGGTTTCAAAGCGGGCAGTGAACTTGGCAAATGGGGCAGCCTTGCCAAGGATACGCTCCCAAAAACTTGGCTTGCGGCGCACATCCAGTTCCGAGACAGAAAAGCCGCGAATGGTGGTGACAATATCGCGCAAGCTATCGCCCGCAGGGCCCACATCCTTGTTGCGCACATCTGCCAGCATCGCCTGCGAGATAACCTGCAGCTCTGCCTGAGCAGCTGATCCGAACTCGATGATCGAGTTGGTGTCTGCCATGTTCAGCTGATCCATGCGAACACGGATTGCTTCGCTTTGTGGCGCGTCAGCCTGTTCCAGCGTCTGGATCTCGGCCACGGGCTCAGGCAGTACAATCGCGGTGGTTTCCTTGACCAGAGTTTCTGCTTCGACGGCTTTCTGTTTTACAATCTCGGACATAAAGTCATTCCTTATATTAATCAGGTCAGATCCAGATGGACCCCTTCGCGCTGCAAACGATCGCGCAGCACGTCAATTTCAATGGTCAGATCGCTGCGATCTTCGAGCAGCATCTTGCGGTTGCGGGCGGCAAAGTTCTGTTCCAGATCATCCAGCAGTGACAGATAGTCGGTACGGGCCTGAGCGTCACCGCTGCGGCCATAGATATCGGCAAATTTCACCGTCGCATCACGCGCACCCTGCAAATACACGGTCATGTACTTGCGCGCGGCGGTCAGGTCACGCGGGTCTTCCTCAACCGTACGGAACAGGTCGCGGGCGACGGATTGGAATTGCTCAATGCGGGCCTCGACCTGACGGTCCTGGGCGCGCAGGGCGGCGTCCTTCATTTCAGCCAGATACTCTTCGGCATCATCCACCACACGGGCCACGCGGGATTGCTGAAAATCGTCAATGCCCTCAACACCTTTGTCTTGCATTGGGTCCAGACCAAACGACGCCATATGCAAACCCAGAGCCGCAGCTCCATAGGTGGCGGCGATCAAAATGCCGGGTTCGGCTTTCCAGGCGGCAATTGCGCCGCCAAGTCCGGT
Source organism: Parasedimentitalea nitratireducens (assembly GCF_057444295.1). Taxonomy (NCBI): domain Bacteria; kingdom Pseudomonadati; phylum Pseudomonadota; class Alphaproteobacteria; order Rhodobacterales; family Paracoccaceae; genus Parasedimentitalea; species Parasedimentitalea nitratireducens. Next base: position 50,879 of record NZ_JBYAXC010000004.1, read on the forward strand.
TAGGACGGAGGCGATGATCTTACGCGGCAGGGCCGGGCGTTTGGCCACGCGTCGGGCGTTATAGGCCGTTTCGGCACGCAGGCCTTCGCGCAACATCCAGGCAGCGGCGGTCCAGACGCCAGCGCCAACCAAACCTAACGCAAGGCCGCTGGCCCCATCCAGCAGGGAAAACAGCAGCAACACCGCAGGTGGCACAAACATCAGATTTGAGCGCAGGCCAATTGGGTCTGTTTGCGCATTTTTATAAGAGTTCTGCACAGGTGAATTCGCCTCGGCAGAGGTTCCATCGGGGCTGAATTGTCCGCCAAATCGTTTGGCCATGTGATTAAGCTCCCACAATCCAGCCGGTGCTCAGACCGAACATCAAGATCAATAGGGCCACAAAGGCAATTTTCCGCACGCGGGTTCTCCCGAAGACACTGTTCTGCCAAAGAAACTAAGGGATAGCAGGTCGTGTTGCTAGGGGGAACTCGCGCGCAATGCGATCATCTGCGGGGATTCTTGCCGACGGGTGTTGTTCATTGGCTGCAAAGAAGCAGCAGCAAAAATGCTAGATGTCTTCGTGCCGAAGGCACGGAAAAGCGATGCTAAGCCCGTGTTGGTTTGGGTATCGCTCCACCAAGTGGTCACACTCCGCCAAAGACGTTTCGGCAGGGAGGCAGACTGAAAGAAGAAAATATTTGCGTAGCCCTTCGAAGGTGCAGCTGAGGTTGGTCAACTGTTTCGAAAGGCTGTCAAATGCAGCATCATCTTTTACAGCCATCCAAATTGTCGTGTTTCCTGAGTGGCTAACAGGGGTGTGTCCGACAACTTCGCCATCAGCACTTTTCTGCAATTTCACGGCATCCGAGATGGCAGCCCCTTTTATGAAAAAGGGCGATGACAGAACACGAAAGACATTTTCTGTGCCGGTGCTTTCAACCCAAACATGTTCAATGTTGATGGGAGGCCAGCCCTCATCAACATCCAGAAGAGACGGAATTTGCAGCACAGAAACGTCCTTGAATGGGGCCGATCAGCGCGTACGGGGATTCTTGCCAACGGGCTTGCCACCTGAGCGCCCGCCAGAACGCCCATCGGGGCGTCGGCCGGGTTTACCCGTAGGCTTTCCACCGGATCGGCCACTGGGTTTTCCGCCGTCAGACCGACCCTGACCCTTGTTGGCAAAACGACGACCATAGGGCCGTTCATCCTCTTCGGGTGGCTTGGGTCGGCCAGGTCTGCCTGCCATGGTGCTGGGCTTCTTGCGCACCACGCGTCTGGCGTTCTTGGGCTTTTCCGGTTCCGGCTCAGCCTCAAGCCCCAGTTGGTCGCGCATCACTTTGCGGCGGATTTCTTCAACCGCGCCCAGTTTCAGCTGGCCCAGCTGGAACGGACCATAAGACACCCGCAACAGCCGGTTCACGGTAAAGCCGATGTCTTCGATGGCGCGGCGGATCTCGCGGTTTTTGCCTTCGCGGATACCGATGGTCAGCCAAGCGTTCGCACCTTGCTGACGGTCTAGCGCCACTTCCATCGGCTGGAAGCGTTCTCCGTCAATCACCATGCCCTTTCGCAGCGGCTCGAAGTCTTTTTCTTGCGGGCGACCATTGATCCGCACCCGATACTTGCGCAACCACCCGGTTGAGGGCAGTTCCAGCTGGCGCTTGATGCCGCCATCGTTGGTCAGCAATAGCAGGCCTTCGGAATTCAAATCCAACCGGCCCACCGTCATCACCCGTGGCAGATCCTCGGGTAGCTCGTCAAAAATGGTTCGCCGACCTTTTTCGTCGCTGTTGGTTGTCACCAGACCCGAAGGCTTGTGATACAACCACAGCCGCGCTGGTTCCGGATCACCCACGGGTTTGCCGTCGACGGTGATTTTATCCTGAGGCGTGACGTTCAGCGCTGGGCTATCGATCTGCTTGCCATTGACGGTCACAAGGCCAGCATTGATCATGCGTTCCGCCTCACGGCGTGAGGCAATACCGGCACGGGCCAGCACTTTGGCGATACGATCACCAGTTGGGGTGGCGCCGGCGGGAGGGGTCTGAGATTGGGTCATAACCCGCCCTTAGACCATTCTGAGCGGTTGCGAAAGCATACTTTCCAAGGCAATTAGAGGCATGGTTTTCAAATCTCATATGGAACAGGCGCTTAGCGAGGCGCGCGCGGCGGCGGATCGGGGGGAAGTTCCGGTGGGGGCGGTGCTGATCGACCCGCAGGGGCAGGTGGTGGCCGTGGCGGGTAATCGGACCCGTGAGCACTGTGATCCCACCGCCCATGCCGAAATTCTAAGCATCCGCGAAGCTTGCGCTGCTACTGGCTCGGAAAGACTGACGGGCTATGACCTGTATGTGACGCTAGAGCCCTGCGCTATGTGCGCCGCCGCCATTGCCGCCGCGCGAATTGGGCGGGTGTATTACGGTGCGTCTGATCCCAAGTCTGGTGGCGTGGCCCATGGGGCGCGGGTGTTCTCACACCCGCAAGCACATCACTCTCCTGAAGTTTATGACGGCATTGCTGAAGATGAAGCAGAGAAAATGCTGAAGGATTTCTTTGCTGCCAAGCGCTGAATTGCCCCTTTTCTGATAAGCCTAAATCTAAGTCGAGATGCGCATTAGGTCGATTGTCCTAATTTTGCCTTTTCATGTTAGGTCAATTGTCCTAGTTTGCGTGGAATCACTTTGGAGGGACATCTGGTGCCCAAGACCAGTACGCGGGATAAAATCGTCGAAGCTGCCGACCTGCTGTTTTATCAGCGCGGGTTTGAGCATACATCATTTGCTGACATTTCTGGCTCGGTTGGGATTTCGCGGGGCAACTTTTATCACCACTTCAAAACCAAGGATGAGATCCTGACGGCGGTGATTGATCTGCGGTTGGCCAAGACGCGCGCGATGCTGCGGGACTGGCAAGCAGAGGGGCAGGGCCCGGCAGAGCGCATCGGCTGTTTTATCCAAATCCTGATTGCCAATCAGGCCAAGATTGTCTTGTACGGCTGCCCGGTTGGCACGTTGGTGTCCGAGCTGGCCAAGCTGGATCATGCCTCGCAAGATCACGCAAACGCCGTGTTCACCTTGTTTCGGGACTGGCTACGAGCGCAGTTTACGCAACTGGGGCAGGGCGAAGAGGCTGATGCCTTGGCGATGCAGCTCTTGGCACGCAGCCAAGGCGTTGCCACTATGGCGACGGCCTTTCGGGATGCCGACTTTATCGAAGCAGAAGTCAGCCAGATGCGGGGCTGGGTACAGTCTTTGGCTGCGGCATAGATCTACAGAACAACAAAAATATAAGGAGTGCACCGATGTTCATCGTGCTGTTGAGATTCTCAAACAACAAAGACCGCGCCAGCGAATTGATGGAGGGGCATAAGGCCTGGATCCAGCGTGGGTTTGAGGCCGGGGTGTTTTTGCTGGTCGGCAGCATGAAGCCCATGGCGGGTGGCGGTGTGCTGGCACATAACATCTCGCTGGAAGAGCTACAGGTTCTGGTTGCCGAAGATCCCTTTGTTGTTGAGGGTGTGGTAACGTCTGAGATCATCGAGATCTCACCAGCGCGCGCTGACGAGCGCCTGAAGTTTTTGATGGATTAAGCAGGGAAAGCGCATTTTATGAGCAATATTACCACAGGCCCCGATGGTCTGGATCGTTGCAGTTGGAGCGGTTCGGTGCCGGAGTTTCTGCCGTATCACGACAATGAATGGGGCTATCCGGTTAGCGACAATATCCGTTTGTTTGAGAAGGTGTGTCTGGAGAGTTTTCAGTCGGGCCTCAGCTGGCGGACAATCCTGAACAAGCGCGAGAATTTTCGCGCGGCGTTTGATGGGTTTGACTACGGCAAGGTGGCGAAATACACCGAGGATGACGTGGAGCGGTTGTTGCAAGATGCGGGCATCATCCGCCATCGCGGCAAAATCAATGCCGTGGTCAACAATGCCAAACGCGCGCTGGAGCTGGAGGCCGAGGCCGGTTCATTGGCGGCGTTTTTCTGGAGCTTTGAGCCGGATCCCAAAGATTTGCCAGAGCCACAGACCCAGACCACCAGCCCCGAATCTGTGTCGCTGTCGAAAGCACTGAAAAAACGCGGCTGGAAATTTGTCGGCCCCACCACCGCCTTTGCTTTCATGCAGGCGATGGGGCTTGTGAATGATCACGCCCGGGGTTGTGTGTGTCGAAATAAGGCCCAGAAGGCGCGGCAGGCGTTTGTGCGGCCTGAGTGAAATGAACTAGTTATCATTGATGATTTTCAATGCCTGTTCGTGAGCCTTTTCAGTCAGCTCATATGGGAATAGGCATTCGCTGAGAGCATCAATGATCTCTTTTTACGTGGTGGCCAGCCCGGCATCTTTTATGTCCTTGGCGGCGAGGATGGCGGGGAAGAGTGGTTCAAGCTCCCAGCGTTCGGGTTCCTTGAAGCGATTGAAGACGGATTTTACACCGGGATCAGTTACTGGGGCCTCAAGGCAATGTTTGATTACTTTGTTGATTACTTCTATCCCGCAGAGGTCTCGTGACTTCTCAGATTGAAATTTCGCAGTAAGTAAAGTTGAAACGAGTTGCCATCGTTCCAAGTCGTTCAATTCAAGCATTTTATCACTCTATTTGTGCTGAGGGCAGCATTTGTTTGTGTCTCAATCGTTCGGGCAATTGGCCCGGACCGCGCCTGAACTTCGCCCCGGGAAGGCGCTTTGCACCTCCCAAAGGTCAGGCGCGGTCCTGCTCTTTAGATCTCGATCGCTTGCATCACTTCTGGCTCGATCACGTCAACATCTGGCAGGGCTTTGGTAAGAGTCTCGGCGCTTTGCTCCAGAATGGGGAAGCTTTTGTAATGGCAGGGGATCACGGTTTTGAAGTTGAAATACTTCTTGGCGGCAAAGGCTGCGCCGCGCATATCCATGGTGAAATGACCGCCGGCACATAGGATGCCAATATCGGGCTGATAGTATTCGCCCATCCAATCCATATCCGCCATGATGTCGGTGTCACCTGAGACATAGATCATGTGCCCCTCGGCGGCGATCATATAGCCGCATTCGCTGCCGCCAGCGCGAGGACCGTCTTCGGTTGCAAAGGTAGATGAGTGTGTGGCGTTGACCATCGAAACCTTAACCCCACCCAGATCAACCGTGCCGCCCTTGTTGAAGCCAATTGTTTTGATCTCTTGGGTTTCGGACCAATAGCCAATCAGGTCGTACTGACCGACCACTGTAAGACCCAGCTTCTTGGCCAGCGGCAGAACATCCACCACATGGTCAAAATGCACATGGGTCAGCAGGATATGCGTAGCCCCTTCGATGGCCTTGTCATGGGCGACCTCGGGTAGCACCGGGTTACCGGTGAGCCAGGGGTCGATCAACAGCACCTTGTCGCCGGTCTCAATTCGGAAAGAGCCATGGCCGAGCCAGATGATTTTCATGTCTAATTCTCCCGTTCACCGCTCTGGGTGGTTTTGTCCCAAACAACTGAGTGTGTTTGAGATCAAAGTGACCGCAGATCCGGCTTCCCGACAAGCCATTTTTGCTCAAAGGTCGATATCCGTTCGACCTAGGCTTGCAGCAGCGCGCCCAGAGCGGTAAATGCCAAGGCAACGTATATGAGGTTCCCATGTCGATTGACCAAAGCACCGCCGCCAAAGTGGCCAAACTGGCCCGGATTAAGGTAGAAGATGACGCGCTGCCTGCGCTGGCAGACGAGTTCAACACCATCCTTGGCTTTATCGAGCAACTGAACGAAGTTGACGTCGAAGGCGTTGAGCCGATGACTTCGGTCACGCCGCAGCGTCTGAAACGCCGCGAGGATGTGGTCAACGATGGCAATCAACAGCCCAAAGTGCTGGCCAATGCCCCCGACGCCCGCGAGGGTTTCTTTGCTGTGCCTAAGGTAATGGAATAAGAGCATGACTGATCTGAACAAACTGGGCCTGGCCGAGGCCCGCGACCTGCTGCGTAAAGGCGAAACCACTTCTGTTGAGCTGACCCAGTCCTGCCTGACGGCCATTGATGCTGCTGGCGCACTGAATGCTTTTGTCCACAAAACACCTGAGCTGGCACTGGAACGCGCTAGAGCAGCAGATGAACGCCTGAAGGGCGACGATGCGCCTGCCATGTGTGGCCTGCCGATTGGCATCAAAGATCTGTTCTGCACCAAAGGTGTCGACACCCAGGCTGGCAGTCGCATTCTTGAAGGTTTCAAGCCCGAGTATGAATCGACTGTATCGCAGAACCTGATCGACAATGGCGCGGTGATGCTGGGCAAGCTGAACATGGACGAATTCGCCATGGGCTCGTCTAACGAGACCTCAGTTTACGGCAATGCTGTCAGCCCCTGGCGTCGTGACGGCAGTGAATCTGAGCTGACACCGGGTGGTTCATCCGGTGGGTCTGCTTCGGCTGTGGCCGCTGATTTGTGTTTGGCCGCAACCGGCACCGACACTGGTGGCTCGATCCGCCAGCCTGCAGCCTTCACCGGCACTGTTGGCATCAAACCCACCTATGGTCGTTGCTCGCGCTGGGGCACTGTTGCCTTTGCCTCGTCGCTGGATCAGGCTGGCCCGATGACCAAGTCGGTGCGTGATGCTGCCATCATGTTGGAAGCCATGTGTGGCCATGACGCCAAGGATTCGACTTCGGCTGATCTGGCGGTGCCGAATTTTGAGGCGATGCTGACTGGCGACATTAAGGGCAAGAAAATCGGTATCCCCAAGGAATACCGCATGGACGGTATGCCCGGTGAAATCGAACAGCTCTGGGCCGATGGCACCGCGATGCTGAAAGCTGCTGGCGCCGAGATCGTTGATATCTCGCTGCCGCACACCAAATACGCGTTGCCTGCCTATTATGTGATTGCGCCAGCTGAGGCCTCGTCCAATCTGGCCCGTTATGACGGCGTGCGCTATGGCCACCGTGCCACGCTTGAGGCGGGTGACGGCATTACCGAGATGTACGAGAAAACCCGCGCCGAGGGCTTTGGCCACGAGGTGCAGCGCCGGGTGATGATCGGGACTTATGTTCTGTCGGCTGGTTTCTATGACGCCTATTACAACCGCGCCCGTCGCGTGCGTACGCTGATCAAGAAAGATTTTGAGGATGTCTTTGCTGCGGGTGTGGATGCGATCCTGACCCCTGCGACACCTTCGGCGGCCTTTGGTCTGGGTGAGATGACAGATGCGGATCCGGTACAGATGTATCTGAACGATGTCTTCACCGTGACTGTGAACCTGGCAGGTCTGCCGGGGATCTCGGTTCCGACTGGTCTGGATGCGCAGGGTCTGCCGCTTGGTCTGCAGCTGATTGGTAAGCCATGGGACGAGGGTGATTTGCTGAACACCGCCTATGCGCTAGAGAACGCAGCCGGGTTTGTAGCCAAACCGGGCAAATGGTGGTAAGCATCCGCGCAAACACGAGCAGAACCGGCAGGTAATAAATATGCGTAACTTTGTATCCCTCATCACTGTGGGCAGTGTACTGGCCTTGGCTGCCTGTACGCCGCCTATTCCCGATAGCGGGGCCGAAGCCGGTTTTGACACCAGTCCCTTTGACGCGCCGCTGCCAGCGGGGAGCACCATCACGGGTGAACCGTTGGTGCCGCCGATCAAGGTGGACAGCACACCGCTGACCACACCCACGGCTGCACCACGTAGCCCAGCCACAACAACTTCGGCTGGTACTCTTAGCGGTGCGGATATCGCCAACGAAACCGCAGCGGCGCTGTCGGCTGCGCAATCCAATTCCGGTCAGGCTCCGGTTGAGGCCAGCCCATCAAATCCGGCGCCAGTTGTGGTCGGCAATGCTGGCATTTCGGATGAAAATAGTTTTGACGCTGTTTCAGCTCGGCAAACCATTGAAAGTGATGCCGACAGGATTGAGCAAAACCGTTCACAGTATCAAGTGATCGAACCGACACCGGTTCCTGTTCGTCAGGGCACTGCTGGCCCCAACGTTGTAAGTTACGCGCTGAGTGCGACCAATCCGCTGGGCAATCGTATTTATACGCGTGCGGGTATCAATCTGCGGACCAAGGCCGAGCGCAATTGTGCCGGTTATCGGTCAGCCGACATGGCGCAACAGGCGTTTCTTGAAAATGGCGGCCCGCGCCGGGATCGTCTGACCCTTGATCCCGATGGCGATGGCTATGCTTGTGGCTGGGATCCATTGTTGTTCCAGCACGCGGTGCAGAACTGAGCGGCGCGGCAGATACCGCTGCAGCTTGCTGGCATCCAAGTCCGAATTTCGGGCCGCGCCGCGATGGGCTGACGCCCAAACTGATCGTGATCCACTATACTGCGATGGACAGCGCCGAGGCGGCGTTGCAACGGCTGTGCGCCCCTTCTGTCGAGGTCTCGGCCCATTATCTGATTGGTGCTGACGGGACTTGCTGGCAGATGGTGGCCGAAGATCAGCGCGCCTGGCACGCCGGTGCCGGGGAGTGGTGTAGGCTGGACGACATTAACTCTCGCTCCATTGGCATTGAGTTGGACAATCGCGGCGATCATCCCTTTGCCGAGCCGCAGATGGCAATGCTGGAACAGCTGCTGTCAGAGATCATGACACGCTGGGCGATCCCAAGCCAGAATGTGATTGGTCATTCCGACATGGCACCGGGGCGCAAGTTTGATCCGGGGGCTCGGTTTGACTGGTCTCGGCTGGCGCGTCGCGGTCTGGCACGACCAACACCAGCTGGCATTTCCGGGGCAGACCTGCCGTTTGTAGATTTGGCTTTGGCAGCTGGATATAGCTGCGCAGCCAGCGAAACAGAGCTATTGCGTGCTATTCGTGATCGTTACCGGCCCTGGGCCAAAGGGGAACCGTGTGAGGCGGATAAGTCGCTGGCACGTGCGCTGGCCCTTGACCCGCCCATCACTTCGACCTAACCACGCCCTGCGCAGAGGGCTGGATGGCCGCGGGGGGCGTAAGCCCCGCGAGGAAAGTCCGGACTCCATAAGGCATTGGTGCCGGGTAACGCCCGGGCAGGGCAACCTGACGGATAGCGCCACAGAAAACAGACCGCCGCGGCGTGTCAGAGGTTCGCCTTTGGCAAAACGCGGTAAGGGTGAAACGGTGGAGTAAGAGACCACCGCGCTGCTGGCAACAGGAGCGGCACGGCAAGCCCCACCAGGAGCAATGCCAAATAGGACCCCCGCGTGGGCTGATCCCGGCAACGGGATATCGCCGCTAGGTACGCTTTAACCGAGAGGGGTCGGGTTGGCAGCTTGAGGTTCGCAGCAATGCGCGCCCTAGAGGAATGGTCATCGAAGGGGGTAACCCCGGAACAAAATCCGGCTTATAGGCCCTCTGCGCAAATATCCCCACCGAATCCTATTGACTTGGGGGCTGGGGAGGGTACAAGCCGACCTCGAATAGAGATTTACCGGAAGGCCCCTGCCTTTTCGGACGCAGGAGAAGCACAATGGCGAAGCCTACCACAATCAAAATCCGCCTGAACTCGACCGCGGGCACCGGCCACTTCTATGTGACCAAGAAGAACGCACGGACAATGACCGAGAAAATGGTCATCCGTAAGTATGACCCGGTTGTACGCAAGCACGTCGAGTACAAAGAAGGCAAAATCAAGTAAGCCTTTTTTGTCAGGATTGACAGACAACAGGGTCTCGCAATTGCGGGGCCCTGTTTCGTTTTGCAGGAGCCCATCATGAGTTTTACCGTTCGTGCCTCGACCAGAGCCGATTTTGCTGCGGTTGATGCGCTATTGGCCCGTAGCTATCCGATCCTTCTTAAGCCAGACTATCCACCATCGGTGCTGGTAACGGCGTTGCCTATCATTAGCCGGGCCCGGCCCGAGCTGATTGAATGTGGCAGCTATTACGTTGCCGTGGAGGACAGTGATATTCTGGGGGCTGGCGGATGGACTCGGGATCGCCAGAGGGCGGACAAGGGGCATATTCGCCATGTGGTAACCGATGACCGGGCGCTGCGCCGCGGGGTAGGACGTGCGATCCTTGGGCATAGTATCAAAACGGCGCGTCAGTCGGGGTTGCAAGAGTTGGAATGTGCTTCGACGCTGACCGCGGTTGCGTTTTACCAGTCGGTGGGATTTGAGGTTGAAAAGCAAATTGATATTCAACTAGCCCCTGGTATTCATTTTCCTGCCGTTACGATGCGGCAGTTCCTTAGCTGAGCCAATTGCCCCACTCATGCCCCATTTGTCGCGTAGGCCTGCTGCATATGCTTGCTGCCAAACAGGATCGCCATGACACGTATATTTGCTCTGACTTCGCTAACTGTTCTTGTTCTGACATCTTGCGGCCCGGCGCCGCAGGGGGCAGGATTTACCGGGATTGGCAGTGAACCTGTTGGTCTGTCCTCTTCTGCGCCAAGTGCTGACGCGCGGCTGATGGCCTCGCAGTCCGGCTCTGCATCGACGTCGCTACCGCGCTACCAGGTTAGCAGTTCCTCGTATAATCAGGCTGAGCTGGCAAATCTGGCGATGGCTGCAGGGGGGGGCAGTGCCTCGTCTGCCAATTCGGTGCAACTTGCCGGGCACAAAATTATGGTTAGCATTGCCGAAGTTGGAGGTGAAGCCTTTCTGGTGGGGCGTGGGCCAAGATCTCTGGGGGCGGATGTGCTGGAGCCGGGTGCTGACAAAGCCCTGCTGGGCGGCGTGACACAGCTGACCGGCTGTCACCATCAGGGCAAGGTCTATCGCACGGGCCGGTCACAGGTCCAGCCCGAGGCCTTGGCGATCCCTCTGTCCTGCGGTTAAGCAGAAACACGGTCCTGACTAGAGTCAATTCCAGCTAAATTGCTGATAGAAACAGCGTTACCGTTAAAAGAATGGCATGGTCTTGCCGCAATCATCGCACAGCCTATCCTTGAGATGGAGGTGCGAGATGCAAGTTTGTTTGCGAGTGATGCGTGTATTGGGGCTGGCGATGCTGGCCCTGGTGATTGGCGCAATGCGATTTGATCCGGCCAATGCGCCCCAGCATGTAAGCGCCCCGCCTGCTGTGATCACACAGGACTTGGGGCCGCAGGGGTAATTGGCTGAGCTGGCGACCTTGTCAGGCGCGCCATTCCGCTATGGTCAGAATCGGGGCAAGCCCCATGCCTGCCATCAGCGCTGCTGAGGCTGCGTTGAAGGGCGCATAGGTGGTGGCAATGATCTCGATCCCCTTAGCTCGGACCTGGGCTTTCATCTCTGTCATCAACGCTTTGCCCACACCCATGCGCTGCCAGGGGGCCTGTACACTAATTTGATGCAACATGGCCCGTGTCTCGGCGGCCCGTACGGGCAGGGCGGGGCGGTGTTCAACTTGATAGATCAGATATCCAAGCAGGGCGCCAGTGGGGCTTTCAGCACCAAGCGCATATGTCTCATCGCTGCTGAGCCGGTCCTGCAGCCAGCTTGCCAGTTCTGGGTCGCTGGGATTGGCAGCAAAGCGGTTGGGCTGGTGTTCCACGTGCAGGGAATGCACGTCTTGCAGCAAGGGCACCAGACGCGCGGCTTCGGTTGCGGGGATATCGATGATCTTCATGACAGGTCTCACTGGTTCTAAAACGAGAAGGGGCGGATCACTGTGATCCGCCCCTTGCTAAACTTGGTATGGGTGGTGCGGTTATTCGCGGTTACCAAACAGCTGGAGCAGGAACATGAACATGTTGATGAAGTCCAGATAGAGGTTCAACGCGCCCATGATCGCGGCCTTGCCCAACCACTCCTGATCTCCTGAGTGGGCCATCTGCAGGTAAGTGGTTTTGATTTTTTGGGTGTCATAGGCGGTCAGGCCAGCAAAGATCAGCACGCCGATCGCCGAGATGGCAAACATCACGGCTGTAGATTGCAAGAAGATGTTTACGATCATTGCAACGATCAGACCAATTAAACCCATGATCAAGAAAGTGCCCATAGCGGACAGGTCTTTCTTGGTTGTGTAGCCATACAGGGACAGGCCCGCAAAAGCGATTGAGGTGATCAGGAATACCTGAGCAATAGAGAAACCGGTGAAGGCGACAAAAATCCAGCTAAGTGACAGGCCCATTACCGAGGCGAATACATAGAAGAACGTTTGAGCGCCTGCCGCGGACAATTTATTGATCATGCCGCTAAACAGGAAGATCATGCCAAGGGGGGCAAACATCACGATATAACCCAGGATATTGGGCTGCAGCGTCATAGGATCGCGGAAGATGCTCAACAGCTGAGGGTTGGAGCCAACAGCCCAAGCAACCGCAAAGGTGATCAGCATGCCGACGGACATGGTGCCGTAGACTTTGTTCATGTGGGCGCGAAGGCCCGCGTCGATCTCGGCAGCGCGGGAACCCGCGGCGGATCGGATAGTGTCAAATTGTGACATTTGTCTTGGTCTCCGTTAAAATCACTTGCATCGCCACGAATGGCTGCGCTCCCGCTAAATATCGGGTGAACGCAGTATATATTCAAGTATTTCGTAGTCAATTTGACGGAAAAACGCGAAAGGACGGGGCCATTCTGGGCTCCCGTCCTTTTCATCATGTATTTAGGCGGTGTTTTACCGGCTTAGCAGCGCCATGTCTGTGGTGCATCCCAGAAGGCACGGCGGGCTTCAGTGTTGGCTTCGCGGCGAGTCAGGCCGATGTCTTCCAGCGCGCTGTCATCCAGAGCTTTCAGGGCACGACGCTGTTTCCAAGCGTCCAAACGCGCAGTCAGGCCTGAGATCAGGGATGGGCGAGTTGCTGTCGGGGCGCAGGTGTTTGTGATATAGGTCATTGTCTTTGTCCTTTCCGGCGATTTTGATGTTTAGCGATCTGTTGATCAATTCTGTTGATGTATATGGCGGAATGTGATTGATATTGGAAACGAATGTTTTTGAACTGACTCATCAAGGATTGTGATCATGCGGAATCTCGACATCACCACCCTGCGATCTTTTGTAGCCGTGGCCGACAATGGCGGTGTGACACGTGCAGCTGGATTTCTGCATTTGACCCAATCGGCGGTGTCGATGCAGCTGAAGCGGCTTGAGGAACTGCTGGGGCTACAGCTGCTGGATCGCTCGGGCCGGACCATTGCGCTGACGGCCTCGGGCGAGCAGTTGCTGGCCTATGCGCGCCGTATGGTAGCGCTGAATGACGAGGTGATTGGACGGCTGACCGACCAGGTCTATGAGGGGGAGATCGTGCTGGGGGTACCGTATGACATCGTCTATCCGGCGATCCCCAAGGTGCTGCAACGGTTCAATGCCGCCTATCCCCGCGTGCGGGTGCAGATGGTCGCCAGCAATACCCGGCAGCTGAAAGAGCAGTTTGCCAAGGGGGAGTGTGACCTGATCCTGACCACCGAAAGTACCAGCAATGATGAAAGCGAAACCCTGGCCGAGCGTCCGCTGCGCTGGATTGGCGCGCCCGGTGGGGCAGCCTGGCGACAGCGCCCACTGCCGATGGCGTTTTGCCGCTATTGCACCTTTCGCCCCAAGGCGGTGGAACGGCTGGATAAGGCGGGGATCTCGTGGGATATGGTTGTCGAGACCGAGAGCGACCGCACCATTGAGGTGACCGTTGCAGCGGATCTGGCGGTGCAAACGATGATTGATGGCACCGAACCACAGCACCTGGTGCAGATCGACCATGGTGGCAGCCTGCCGGACCTGCCGGTACAAAAGATCAACCTGTACGGCGCCGAAGTAACCGGTTCTCATATCGTGGGTGAGATGTCTGAGTTCCTGCGGCAGGCCTTTAGCAGTGTGTCTACGCCACTTGCGCCTGCCCAGTGGCATGCGGCCTAGGGGTGATGGTCACGGCTGGTAGAAAAGCTCTGATGATCAGGGGCTGTGTTGAATAGTTGATTATTGGTGAGGTTATCTAACGCGTGCATACAACGGCAGCATTTCGGACTTTGCTGATATTTGGATTTGTTATTCAGAGGTCCGTTTTTCGTCGGCATTTCAATTTTCAAGAATACAAACTGGTGGATCCCGGAGTACCTTGACTAAGTCAAATACCGGGCTTCTTTTAAGCCGTTTTTGATGTACAAAACTACAAGCCAGCTAAGTGCCGAATGGAAGCCAAACAGATCTTCGCTCCTCTCTATTTCGTCGTCGCTTAGCCAAACACCAAAGCGCCAGCGGTTTGCGAACCATCCTTCTAAGGAAAGTGATCCGCTTTTTAGGCTGGCTAGAACATGATTTTGGTCGGCTTGGGAAGCTGTTCGCCAAGTGTCTTCTGCAACCTCTTCCAAAAACGCCTTCACTTCGATGGATGGCTCGTTGGTCTCCCGATCAAAAAAGTGCCATCTATCGATTGCATCAAGAAGTAAGGGCCTAGTAGGCATACCATCTGAATCAAGCAACTCCAATTCTCGGAGAATGGGTTCTAGCCTCGGATCAAAGACCATTGGATCAGATAGTGTTTTGCGCCAATTCCGTGGAAATGGTTGTTCATACTAAGTGCCACATCCAAGAAGACTTCGATGGAAGGAAGCGAGGTCAAACTCATTACATCTATCGCATGCTGGGCTTGAGAACACGTCACTGTTGGGCTGTAGCCCAACTCTGTCTTGCCTTGCGGATCGAAATGCAAAAGAAATTGGCATGCATGTTCCCACGTCGAGTCGAAATGATGGTTTAACGTACCCGAGCTTTCTACCGCTTTGGAATGAATGTAGCCAAAAAGACTGTTCATCGACCTGCGTTCTTCGGTTTCGGTAAGTCGAAATAGGGCCACTTGGAAATCTCACATAGTTTTTTTGGGGCGTACAAAGAGCAAGGGTGGTATCCCTCACCTCAAAGTTCAACCAGTTAGAATGGACACTAGCTACGGCGCAGCGTGGGTGACTTTGGGCGCCAAGCAGACATTGGCCAGTTTTGGAGGTTGATGAGCATGAGCGCAATACAGCCCCGCTCGCCAACACTAAACCAAACCCACTATCCCCCCATCGTAATCACCACCTTGCCAGTCGATTTGCGGCTGCGCAGCAGCTCCATGCCCTGTTCTACCTGTTCCAATGGCAGGGAATGACTGATGTGAGGGGTGATCCGGCCCTGAGTATACCAATCGAGTAAGGTGCTCATAGATTTGTGCACCACGGCGGGGTGGGACTTCAGATAGCCGCCCAGATAGAAGCCGATCACCGACAGGTTTTTAACCAACAGATGATTGGCCGGGATTTTGGGGACTTCGCCACCGGCAAATCCAATGGGCAGCAACCGGCCGCCGGGATTGGTGGCGCGAAAGGCGGATTTCCAGACGTCCCCACCAATCACGTCATAGACCACATCCGCCCCACCTAGCGCCTTGACCGTCTCGCGGAGATCTTCGCTGGCGTCCACCAGATGATCCGCCCCGGCAGCCTGCGCGACCTCGAGTTTTTCCGGGCCGCGGGCCTGGGCAATGACCCGTGCCCCCATCAACTTGCCAATTTCAACCGCCGTAAGACCCACACCGCCAGCGGCGCCGGTGACCAAGAGGGTCTCGCCGGGTTGCAGCCTGGCGCAGTGATCCAGTGCCAAGTGGGCGGTGCCGTAGGTAATCTGAAAGGCGGCGGCATGCTCAAAACTCATGTGATCGGGGATTTTCATCACGCGGGCGACGTCAAAACAGCCGAACTCAGCCAGGCCACCTTGGCCGCCAAAAACAGCGACACGATCACCAACAGCGAAGGTCGAAACCTGCTCGCCCAGAGCGGTGACCACCCCGGCCGGTTCCATTCCGAGCGTAAAGGGAAGGGGCGGTGTGTCTTGGTAGGTCATATTTTGCATTAGTAGATCTGCAAAGTTCAATCCACAGGCGAGTATCTTTATCTGAATTTGCCCCTTCTGCGGGTCACTGCAATTAATTTTAGCAAGCTGGGCTGGAGAACCTGAGGCAGGCATATGATAGGCAAGCATATTATAAATCCATATTTTTTCTTAGTTAGGGGGAATTTAGCGTTTCCTGTCAAATGAGAATCACGCTAATTCTGCCCTCGCTATTTTTGGGGAGGAGCGAATGCGCCGAATCTCGCCAGAAACGTGAAAAAAAAGACTGTTCAAATCAGTTATTTGGAATATTGGCACCGGAAACCGGGTGGTCTTGGGCTTGAATTCAACCTCGAAGAGCGTAGAGTTAAGAACAGTGGTTGGGTTCGGTTGATTGGATGGGGATGAAGCAGAGACAGAACGGTTTAGAATAGACCGGTTTTTGTTTCGATTTGGTCTCCCGAACACAAGACCCATTGATTATTATAAGGAGAGAAGCATGGCTCATCCCGTGGACGTGCATGTGGGAAAGCGGATAAGACACCGCCGTTGGTTGACTGGCATGACGCAGCAGCAGCTCGCCGAGCAGGTTGGCATCAAGTTCCAGCAAATTCAGAAATATGAGACCGGTGCGAACCGTGTCAGCGCTTCTCGGTTGTGGGATATCGCCGACTCGTTAACAGTTCCGGTGAGTTTCTTCTTTGAAGGCCTGGATGGCGAAGACAAGGACAGCGCTGAGGCTTCGGCGGTTCCAGCTGATCTGATGGGTGACAAAGAAGCACTCGATCTGGTTCGGTCTTACTACGCAATTCCGGAAAACCAGCGCCGTCGCCTGTTTGAACTGGCACGCGTGCTGAGTGACGTCGCCTGATACGCGACCTGCCTTAGGGCTTGCAATAAGCGCGGTTGAGTGGCAACCGATGGGGATGACCTTAACCGCGTTTACTGATCTTGAGATTGCCCACAAGCTGGCGGATGCCGCCCGTAGTGCAATCCTGCCCCATTTCCGCCGTTCCGACCTGAGTGCCGAGAACAAACTGGCGGATGGATTTGACCCCGTAACAATCGCTGACCGCGCCGCTGAGCAGGCGATGCGAAGCGTTTTGGCAGAACACCGCCCAGATGATGGCATTTGGGGCGAAGAATTTGGCCAATCGTCAGGGGTATCGGGGCGCACTTGGGTTTTGGACCCAATCGACGGCACCCGTGGTTTTATCAGTGGCACCCCAACCTGGGGCGTATTGATTGCGCTGTCTGATGACAACGGCCCGTTTCTGGGCATCGTTGATCAGCCTTATACCGGTGAGCGGTTTGTTGGCAGTGAAGATGTTGCTGAAATGACGGGTCCACTGGGGCGTTGTGCATTGAAAACGCGTACAACGGCGGACTTGGGTCAGGCAGTGTTGTTTACGACATTCCCCGAAGTTGGCACGCCTTCGGATCGCGCTGGGTTTGAGCGGGTTTCCAAGCAGGTCAAGCTGACCCGCTATGGTATGGACTGTTATGCCTATGCCTTGCTGGCTGCCGGGCAGGTGGATCTGGTGATCGAAGCCGGGTTGAACGCCTATGATATCCAAGGACCAATTGCGGTGATCCAGGCGGCGGGTGGCATTGTTACCGATTGGCAAGGCGGCCCGGCACATGACGGTGGACGGGCGCTGGCAGCGGCCAATGCGCAGATACATGCCGCGGCACTCGATCTTTTGAAAGACGCTTGAGCGGATCAAGGCTCTGCGCTATTTTGAAATGGCGCCGAGTCCTTTGCCCCTTCTGTCGGCCATAATCACACTTCGTACCGAAGCGGGCCTAAATGAAGTGTGAGGGGCCTATGCCAGAAATCCTTATTCAAAACGCCGATACAATTCTGACCATGGATGATGATGGTCGGGTGTTGCACGGTGCTGACTTGTTGATCCGTGACGGGGTTGTTGCCCAAGTCGGGCAAGGGCTGCAAGCCACGGGCGAGGTGGTCTCGGGGGCGGGCTGTGTGGTCACGCCCGGCTTGGTCAACACCCACCACCATCTGTATCAGAACCTGACCCGCGCAGTGCCAGGGGCGCAAGACGCACTGCTATTTGGCTGGTTGCAGCGGCTGTATCCGATTTGGGGCCGTTTTGGCCCGGACGAGATGTTTGTCTCGGCCCAGTTGGGGCTGGTTGAGCTTGCATTGTCAGGCTGCACGCTGAGCTCGGATCACCTGTATCTGTATCCCAACGGATCGAGGCTGGAAGATACCATTCACGCGGCAGCTAGTGTTGGATTGCGCTTTCAACCGACACGCGGCGCCATGAGCATTGGCGAGAGTGAAGGAGGCCTGCCACCGGATGCGCTGGTGGAGCGGGAGGAATACATTCTGAACGATATGATCCGGGTGGTGGATGCGTTCCATGATCCAAGTGAAGGCTCGATGTGCCGGGTTGGCCTAGCGCCCTGTTCGCCGTTCTCGGTCAGCCGCGACTTGATGCGCGATGCGGCGCTACTGGCGCGGGACAAGGGTGTGATGCTGCACACCCATCTGGCTGAGAATGACGAGGACATCGCCTATTCGGAAGCGCAGTTTGGTTGCCGCCCCGGCCAATATGCCGAAGAGCTGGGATGGACCGGTGATGATGTCTGGCACGCGCACTGTGTGAAGCTGGATGTCACCGAGATTGACCTGTTTGCCCGCACCCGAACTGGTGTGTCCCATTGTCCCTGTTCCAATTGCCGACTTGGCAGTGGCATCGCCCCAGTGCGGCAGATGCGCGACGCTGGGGTGCCGGTGGGGCTGGGGGTTGATGGATCAGCCAGCAATGACTCCGCCAACCTGATATCCGAAGCGCGCCAGACCATGTTGCTGCAACGTGTGGCCAACGGGGCTGACGCGATGAGCGGCTATGAGGCGTTGGAAATTGCCACTCGGGGCGGGGCGGATATTCTGGGCCGTCCGGACTGTGGACGATTGGCCGCTGGCAAACGGGCAGATATCGCGGTTTGGGATACCACTGGGGTGGCTTCGAGTGGCAGCTGGGACCCGGCGGCGTTGTTGCTTTCCGGTCCTACTCAGGTGAAACATTTGTTCGTTGAAGGGCGCCAGATTGTGCGAAGTGGTGAAATCACTACGTTGGAGCTACCGCAATTGCTGCATCGCCATGCAGCGTTGGCGCGGCGTCTGATGGAGAACTGATACATGATGCAGTTGAAGGCCCTGGTGCTTGGAACAATAATCTGGGCACTGCCCCTTTCGGGTGCCTCTGCCTTTGACCGCACTGCTGCAATCAACAGCCTTAATGCGTTGCGCGCCGACAAGAGATTGTCGGCGCTCACCTATTCTCCGCAGCTTGAAAAAGTGGCCCAACGCCATGCAAATGACATGCTGCGCAATGATTTTCGTTCACATACCGGCAGTGATGGCTCGACCATCGGCTCCCGGTTGAACGAAGGCGGTTATGGCTGGTGCGCGGCTGCCGAGAATATTGCCTGGGGACAGCGAAACCTGAACGAGGTGATGAACGGCTGGAACCAGTCTCGGGGGCACCGCAAGAACCTGCTGAACCGAAAAGTCAGCGAGTTTGCGCTGGTGCGGGTGGCGGGAGATATCTGGGTTATGGTGCTGGCCAAACCCGGCTGCTAGGCCTTGGTTTGCGTCATGCGATCTGGATAGGATTTGCCAAAAGCTTCAAATTGTATCGGCTTTACAGATGAGAAATCGGGGCAAATTTGCTACATTGGCCCGGTTGCTCTGGCCGTGGTCGCAATGATCACCTTGGCGCATAGGGCAGAAAACCAAGGGATCGTTATATGAAGCTGTTTTGTAGTCTGGCACTCTCTCTGATCCTCACGGGTTTGCCTTTGTCTGCGGCAAGTGTGGACCGTTCTGCGGCGCTCAGCAGCCTTAATAACTTGCGGGAAGACCGCAATCTAGCCTCGCTGCGCTATTCGCGTGCGCTGGAAAAGACTGCACTTCGACACGCCGAAGATATGGCCCGAAACGGGTTTGTCTCGCATACGGGCAGCGATGGGTCTGACGTGCCGACCCGACTGGCGCGCAGCGGCTATAACTGGTGCGCCTATGCCGAGAATATCGCAGCAGGTATCGACAGCCAGCGTGAGGTTATGAAAGCTTGGTACAAATCCCGCGGCCATCGTAAGAACTTGCTCAACCGGCATGTCAGTGAATTTGCGCTGGTAAAGACGGCAGGGGACATCTGGGTGATGGTACTGGCGCGACCGGGTTGCTAACCGGCACGTAAAACGCGCCATCCAGCGGATGACGCGTTTGATTTTCTTGTCAAAACGACTTCGGCAGGCGTGTTACGCGGCTTTGTTACCACCAATCCAGACCTCGGAAATGGCGCGGTCGTCGCCCATCATGATGGTTGGGAACAGGGCCTCCCACAGATCCTTGGCGCGGGTTGACCGCTGGGCAATGGCCGGGGTGGAGGCCAGATCCAGCACTACCAGATCAGCCTCCATGCCCGGTGCGATGTTACCGATCTTATCGTCCATGCGTAGTGAAGCAGCGGAGCCTTGGGTCGCCAGCCAGATCAGTTGCGCCGCATGCAGAGGCGTGCCGCGCAGCTGGCCAACCTCGTAAGCCGCCGCCATGGTGCGCAGCATCGAAAAGGACGAACCACCACCGGTGTCGGTGGCCAGACCAATGCGATGACCCTCAGCCATCAGGCCCGCCATGTCGAACAGGCCAGAGCCGATAAAGGTGTTTGAGGTGGGGCAATGGATCAGCGAGGACCCGTGTTCGCGCAGCCGATCCCGTTCACGCTCTTCCAGATAGATCGCATGACCATAGAGGCCGCGCGCGCCAAGCAAGCCAAATTCCTCGTAGGTATCCAGATAGTCGCGCGCCTGTGGGAACAGGGATTTCACCCATACGATCTCATCCGTCTGCTCGCTGAGGTGGGTCTGCATCAGACAGTCAGGGTTTTCGGCCCAAAGCGCGCCCATCGCCTGAAGCTGTTCTGGGGTCGAGGTCGGCGAGAAGCGCGGGGTGATGGCGTAAGACAGGCGGTCCACCCCATGCCATTTCTCTAGCAGGCGCTTGCTGTCGTCATATCCCGATTGTGCGGTATCACGCAGGCCCTCGGGCGCGTTGCGGTCCATGCAGGTTTTACCGGCCACCACGCGCTGGCCACGAGATTGGGCAGCGGTGAAAAAGGCGTCGACGCTTTCGGGGTGGATGGTGCAGTAGCTGCACACAGAGGTGGTGCCATTGGCGATGGTCAGATCCAGATAGCGGTTGGCGATCTCATCCGCATAGGCGCGATCCCCAAACTGCATTTCCTCGGGGAAGGTATAGGAGTTGAGCCAGTCAATCAGCCGCTTGCCCCAGCTGGCGATCATTGCGGTCTGCGGATAGTGGACATGGGCGTCGACAAAGCCAGCGGTAATCAACTTGTCGCCGTGATCCACCACTTGGGACGTGGGTTGCAGGGCGCGCATCTCTTCAAGTGTTCCAGTGCCAGCGACTTTGCCGTCACAGATCGCCACAGCCTCGGACACTTGGGCCGCATCCTGTGGATCGCCTTCACCAAAAGGCGAGCGGCCAAAGGAGAGTATTTGCCCTTTGAGGATGATTTCTGTGGTCATGGCGCGCGTCCTTTTGTTGCCAAACTGCATGACACAGGATAGCGGCCACAACAGTTTCGGTAAATTCAACCATTGTCATTGTTTTCCGGTAGCAGCTTCTTCTAGTTTGCGAACAATCAAGCGGAGGCAGCCCATGAACCCAGGTAGCGACCAAAGGAGCGGTGATCTGACCCGCGACGATGGATATGAGCTGGACCGCAGTGCGGTTGCGGCGATCCTTTATGCTGTCGACGTGGAAGATAAGGATCAGCTGACCAAGCTGATGGAGCCTTTGCATGCGGCCGACATCGCTGACCTGTTGGAGCAGATCAACTCAAACGACCGGGAACGGCTGATCCATCTGTATGGGCGCGAGTTCGATGGCGAGATCCTGACCGAGCTGGAAGAATCCGTTCGTGAAGATGTGATCCCCATCCTCAACCCGCAAGTTTTGGCCGAAGCGGTGCGGGATTTGGAAACCGATGATGTGGTCGATCTGGTTGAAGACCTGGAAGAGCCGCAGCAGGAAGCCATTCTTGAGGTGCTGGAAGACGCTGACCGGGTCGCGGTCGAACAGTCGCTGGCTTATCCGGAAAGTTCCGCTGGGCGATTGATGCAGCGCGAGGTGGTGATGGCGCCCGAGCACTGGAATGTGGGTCAGACCATCGATTTCCTGCGCGAGTCTGATGACTTGCCCGAGCAGTTCTATCACGTCATCTTGGTTGATCCACGGATGAAGCCGATTGGCAATGTCACCCTGGGTAAACTGATGGGCGCGCGCCGCGAGGTGCCTTTGGTTGATCTGCAGGAAGAGGTGTTTGAGGTAATCCCTGCCGACCAGGACGAAGAAGAGGTGGCCTATGCGTTCAACCAGTACCATCTGATCTCCGCCCCTGTTGTGGACGGCGATGACCGGTTGGTTGGGGTCATTACCATTGATGATGCCATGGTGGTGTTGGATGAAGAACACGAAGAGGATATTCTGCGTCTGGCAGGGGTTGGGGAAAGTGCCCTGTCGGACAGTGTAGCAGAGACCTCGAAGAAACGTCTGCCGTGGTTGGGGGTGAACCTGTTCACCGCAATCTGTGCCTCGCTGGTGATTTCTCAGTTTGAGGCCACCATTGCCGAGCTGGTGTCGCTGGCCATTCTGATGCCCATTGTCGCCTCGATGGGTGGCAATGCAGGCACCCAGTCGCTGACCGTGGCTGTGCGGGCCCTGGCGACTAAGGATTTGACCGGGGCAAACGTCTGGCGGGTGATCCGGCGAGAGCTGATGGTGGGGATGCTGAATGGGTTGTGTTTTGCGGTGGTGCTGGGTTTGGTTGGCATGCTCTGGTTCAGTTCACCCATGTTGGGTGCGGTGATCGGCACCGCCTTAGTGTTCAACATGATTATCGCGGGCTTTGCTGGTACGGTGGTGCCGGTGACACTAGACAAGCTGGGGATTGACCCGGCGCTGGCTTCGGGCACTTTTGTGACCACCACAACCGATGTCATGGGCTTTTTCATTTTCCTTGGGTTGGCGTCAAAGGTGTTGCTATGAGTGAGATTGATCTGACTGCAATAAAGGCGCAGGCCCGCAAAGAGGGGTTTGCCCGCCGTAAAGAGGCGTACGCGATGCACAAACCGGGCGTTGCGGGGCATCTGTCCGAGGTGCTGGCCGGCTATCGCGGTGTGCCGCTGTCGGGCTATATGCCGATCCGAACCGAGATTGACCCGCTGCCCGCCATGGCCGAGGCGACGGCGCATGGCAGGGTTGGTGTGCCAGTGATCCAAAGCGCGGGGCTGCCGCTGAAGTTCAGCCGCTGGCTGCCGGAGGCACCGCTGCGCGATGGACCCTTCGGGGCCCAGGTACCGCAAGTGGATGATTTCTTTGAACCGGAGATCCTGATTGTGCCGCTGGTGGCCTTTGACGCCCGAGGTGGGCGGTTGGGCTATGGCGGCGGTTTTTATGATCGTACGCTAGAAGGCCTGCGCGCCAAGCGTTCGACGCTGGCCATTGGGTTTGCCTTTGATGCGCAAGAAGCGGAAGATCTGCCATTGGAGGAGACGGATCAGCCGCTGGATATGCTGATTACGGAAAGCCGGGTGTTGCAGTTTGAGCGCTGAGCGTGCGCTCCCGCCCGTCGTTGACCTGCCGAGGCAGGTCTGCCGCCCGTTGGGCGTGGCGCCGTGCTGACGCACGGCGAAGGGAAGAGTTGCTGAGAGGCTCTGAGGAGCAAGTTTGCCCCACAGGAGCCATGTCGAGTGTTCTGTCCGTCACTTTGGCCTCAAGGGCGAGCCGCGCTTGCGCGCGGTCGCTATGCGACCCTTGACCCCAATGTGACGAACGGTTTGCAGTAGGGGGTTGTCCTAGCCTCCTACAGTGGCCTAAGGACTGAGATATGAGAATTCTGTTTCTAGGCGATGTGATGGGCCGCGCTGGGCGTAAGGCCATCACCGAGAACCTGCCGCGTTTGCGTGACGAATGGCGGTTGGATTTTGTTGTGGTAAATGGTGAAAATGCCAGCAATGGCATGGGGCTAAGTGGTGATCACGCCAAGGCCCTGCTGGAGGCTGGGGTGGATTGTCTGACCCTGGGCGACCATGCGTTTGACCAAAAGGACATGCTGCAGTTCATCGAGAAAGAACCGCGCATCATCCGCCCCTTGAACTATGCCAAGGGTGCGCCGGGCAAGGGGTATCGTTTGTTCAACGCACCGGGTGGGCGCAAGGTTCTGGTGCTGCAGGCACTGGGGCAGGTGTTTATGAAGCGCGCCTTTGATGATCCGTTTTCGGCCGTTGAAACCGTGCTTAAGGCGCATCCGCGTGGCGGGCTGGCGCAGGCGGTGATTGTTGACATGCACTGCGAAGCCACATCCGAGAAAATGGCGATGGGCCATTTCTGTAATGGTAAGGCGTCTCTGGTGGTGGGAACCCACACCCATGTGCCCACCGGCGATGCGCAGATTCTGGAGGGTGGCACTGGCTATCTGACCGATGCGGGTATGTGTGGCGATTACAATTCGGTGATTGGTATGGAAAAGGCCGAACCGATGCGCCGGTTTATCACCGGTATGCCCAAAAGCCGATTTACCCCGGCCAATGGCGAGGCGACCCTGTCGGGCGTATTTGTGAATACCGATGATCGCACCGGTGCTGCGAAAGAGATCCGCATGATTCGGGCGGGCGGGTTGCTGCAGGCAGCAGCACCATAAACCACAGCGTTCCCGCTGTCTGGGCGCTTGCACCAATTGGCAAAGCGGGTCAGGATAAAGTGCAATGAAGATGACGGACGGTGGCATGAATTTATTGAGTTTTTCGGACACCGGCAGCGCGGTTGCGACCCTTGTCGTTGTTGTTGTTATGTTCATCCTGTTCATGCGCGAGTCCTATCCGGCCGAAGTGGTTGCGATTGGCGGTGCTGCGACGATGCTGGCATTGGGCCTGTTGCCCTATGACGATGCCCTGCATGTGTTGTCGAACCCGGCCCCCTGGACCATTGTGGCGATGTTCATTGTGATGGGCGCGCTGGTGCGCACCGGAGCCTTGCAATGGTTTACCCAATTGGCCGAAGCCCAGGCTGACGCAAGGCCGGCGGTTGCCATTGGCGCACTGATGCTGTTTGTGGTGATTGCCTCGGCTTTTGTGAATAACACGCCAGTTGTTGTGGTGATGATCCCGGTGTTTGTGCAGCTATCGCGAAAACTGAACATCTCGGCCAGTAAGATGCTGATCCCGCTAAGCTATGCGGCTATCTTGGGCGGGACACTGACCCTGATTGGCACCTCGACCAACCTGCTGGTGGATGGTGTGGCACGGGCGCAAGGTCTGCGACCTTTTACCATTTTTGAGATCACACCACTGGCGATCATCCTGGTGATCTGGGGCGCGATCTATCTGCGCTATGTTGCGCCACGCCTGCTGCCGGATCGTTCCAGCATGGCAACGATGTTGTCTGGCAAGCACTCGATGAAGTTTTTTACCGAGGCGGTGATCCCGCCCGAAAGCAACCTGATTGGCCGCGAGGTGACTGGGGTGCAGCTGTTCAAACGCGCTGGCGTGCGCCTTGTTGATGTGATCCGCGGTGATGCCTCGCTGCGGCGCAATCTTGAGGGCGTTGAATTGCAGGTTGGCGATCGGGTTGTTTTACGAACAAAAATGACCGAATTGCTGAGCCTGCAGCGCAACAAGGAATTGAAGCGGGTTGATCAGGTTTCCGCCGTGGAGACATCGACCGTTGAGGTGCTGATTACTCCGGGATGCCGCATGGTGGGCCGGTCGCTGGGCGCACTGCGTCTGCGTCGTCGTTATGGCGTGTATGTCTTGGCGGTACATCGGCGTAACCAAAATATTGGTCAACAGCTAGATGATCTGGTGGTGCGGGTTGGCGACACCCTGCTGCTGGAGGGAGCCGAAAGCGATATTCAACGGCTGGCGGCTGATATGGACATGGTTGATGTCACCAAGCCGTCGGAACGTGCTTATCGCCGCAGCCATGCGCCCATCGCCATTGCCGCGATTGCGGGCATTGTGATCTTGGCTGCACTTGGTGTTGCGCCAATCCTGTTGTTGGCGGTGCTGGCGATGGCGACCGTTTTCCTAACCCGTTGTATCGACAGTGAAGAGGCGTTCTCATTCATTGATGGACGTCTGTTGGCGTTGATCTTTGCCATGCTGGCGGTGGCCACGGCGCTTGAAACCTCGGGTGCAATTGAATTGATTGTGCATGCTTTGGCACCGCTGATTGGAGATTTGCCGCCGTTCTTTATTGTCTGGGCGGTTTACCTGCTGACCTCAGTCTTGTCCGAGCTGATCAACCACGCGGTGGCGGTGGTGCTGACACCGGTAGCGATTGGTCTGGCGTTATCGATGGGGGTTGATCCACGGCCGCTGGTAATTGCCGTGATGGTGGCGGCCAGTGCCACCTTTGCCACTCCGATCAGCTATCAGACCAATATGATGGTCTATGGTCCAGGCGGCTATCGCTTTACTGACTTCATGAGGGTTGGCATCCCATTGAACCTGAGTGTTGGATTGCTGGCATCAGCCCTGATCCCGGTGTTCTGGCCACTGAACTAGCGCGGTCACGCGGCGTATTTATGCCGATCAAATCCGGCGCCTGATGTAATCTCTAATTCAATCCTTAGATGTCTGGGGATTGAGTTTGTTACGAGGCACAGACAATGGATTTCAAAACCGGTTTCATGACCCTGGTGCTTGCGGCGTCCACGGCAATTGCAGGGGTTTCAATGGCTAAGGCTGGAACAGTGGACGGCAGCGTTACCTATTTGCAGCGCATTGCGGTTCCGCCGGGGGCCGATCTTGTGGTTGAGTTGCGCGACGTGTCTCTAGCTGATGTACCCTCCAGATTGCTCGCATCTCAGACCTATGACCTGTCGGGTGTGCCGACTGACTATTCGCTCAGCTTTGACGACGGTGATATCGTTGAAAATCACAGCTATGCTGTGTCGGCTCGGATCACGCTGGATGGAGAACTCCTCTATATTACCGACACCAACTATCCGGTGCTGACCCGGGGTGCCGATGATACCGCAGATATGATTGTCAGACCGATCTCTGCATTGGCACCTGAGAGTGCTGACATGAAACTGGACAATACCAGCTGGACCCTGTTCGAACTAAACGGCACTGCCGTTGAGCTGGGGCGTGATCCTGGGTTTTCTTTCTCAGAAAATGGACAGTTTTCTGCTTCGGGCGGATGTAACCGGTTCATGGGACAAGCCGAGCTGGACGGCAACAAGATCAGCTTCCCGGACAAGATGGCTGGCACAATGATGGCCTGTGTGCCGGGGTTGGATCAGCAGGAACAAGATTTCCTGGCGACCTTGCCATTGGTCAAAACGATTGAGCGACAGGGACCGGTGCTGAAATTGCTGGCTGAAGACGGAACTGTTTTGATAGGGCTGACGCTGAAAGCCTAGGCCCCGCACAAGCCGCAGTTGTTGCTACATGGATTAACCGCCCGCCAACAGGCTGGGCGGTTACTTTGTCTAAGCAATCTCAACTGAGCGCCCAGCGTTGCGCCCCGAGAATATGCACCCGCCCAGAAACGAGCCCTCGAGCGCGTTGTATCCATGATAACCACCGCCGCCAAACCCGGCGGCTTCGCCAACCGCAAACAGACCAGGCACCACTGCGCCATCTTCACCAACTATCTGGCTATCCAGATTGGTCTGCAAACCGCCTAGTGTTTTGCGGGTCAGGATGTTCAGGCGTACCGCGATTAGTGGGCCGTTTCGTGGATCAAGAATGCGGTGTGGCTTGGCGGTGCGGATCAGCCGGTCGCCGCGGTAATTGCGCGCAGCGTGAATGGCGATGATCTGGGCGTCTTTGGCAAAGGGATTGTCGACTTGGCTATCCCGCGCCTCAATCTGTTGGCGCAGGTGGGGCTCGTCCAATGGGACCTCGGCAATCTGATTCATGCCCGCCACCAGTTCGCTCAGGTTATTCGCCACCACAAAATCGGCACCATGCTCTTTGAAGGCCTCGACCGGGCCCGGTGCCCGCCCACGCGACAGCAGGCGCGAGCGGATCACCTCTAGCCATTTGCCCGAGGTCAGGTCCGGGTTTTGCTCGGATCCGGACAGGGCGAATTCCTTTTCGATGATCTTTTGGCTTAGCACAAACCAGCTGTAGCCATGTCCAGTTTTCAGGATCTCTTTAAGCGTCGCCAGCGTATCAAAGCCCGGCAGGCAAGGGGCGGGCAGGCGGTCGCCCTTGGCATCGAACCACATGGATGACGGACCGGGCAGAATGCGAATGCCGTGGTTGGGCCAGATCGGATCCCAGTTACGCAGGCCTTCGCAGTAATGCCACATGCGATCGCCATTGATGACATGGCCGCCGGCGTCTTCCGCGATGGGGATCATGCGGCCATCGACGTGGAACGGGACACCTGACACCATATCCTTGGGCGGGTCACCCAAACGGTCGCGCGGCCAGTTCTTGCGCACCCGCTCCAGATTGCCACCAATCCCGCCCGAGGCCACAATGACCGAGGGCGCATGGGCTTCGAACTCTCCAATGATGTCTCGGTTGGTCTTGGCACCCTGAACCGCATTGTCATCCGCAAGAACTTTCCCAGCTACTCCGGTGGCTGCTCCATTCTGCATCAGAATGCGACTGGCACGATGACGGCTGCGTAGTTCGATTAACCCTGCCTCGATATATGCGCGGACCCGGTTGGCAAAGGGAGAAACCACACCGGGGCCGGTGCCCCAGGTGATATGGAAACGCGGCACCGAGTTGCCGTGACCCTCGGCACTACTGCCGCCACGTTCGGCCCAGCCCACCACTGGGAACCAGCGAAATCCCATGTCATGCAGCCAGGGGCGCATGTCTCCGGCCGCAAATTGCAGATAAGCCTCGGCCCATTTGCGGGGGTAGTGGTCTTCGGGCCGGTCAAATTGCGCGCTGCCCATCCAGTCGCGCCGGGCCAGATCAAGGCTGTCGCGGATGCCCATGCGGCGTTGCTCGGGGGTGTCGACCATGAACAATCCACCCAGGCTCCAATGGGCTTGGCCACCTAGAAAATGCGTGGGCTCCTGGTCCAGCAGGATCACCCGTTTGCCCCGGTCGCCCAATTCAGCGGCGGCCGCCAGACCGGCTAACCCGCTGCCTATGATAATCACATCTGCGCTGTCGCCCATTTCGTGCCCCTCTGATCCGGTTTCAGCCAGCCTAGAGCTGGGCATGGCGTTGGGGCAATCGTTTCGCGAGGTGTCGTCGCGGCAACCGTGGCTACATTGGCCAAAACACCAGGATCGCTGGGATGCTGACTGCCACAATCAAAACCTCTAGGGGCAGGCCAATCCGCCAGTAGTCACCAAACTGATAGCCGCCGGGCCCCAGGATCAGGGTGTTGTTCTTGTGCCCGATGGGGGTGAGGAAGGCCGCCGAGGCCGCAACTGCCACTGCCATCAGAAACGGATCGGCCGAGACCTGCAACGTATTGGCCATCTGGATACCGACCGGTGCTGCCACAATTGTGGTGGCGGTGTTGTTCAGCACATCTGACAGGGACATGGTCACCACCATCAGTACCGTCAAAATGGCCCAGGCGGGCAGGCCCTGGGTCAGCCCGATCAGGGCATCGGCAATTAGCGCAGTACCACCAGAACTTTCCAGCGCGGCGCCCAGTGGGATCATGGACCCCAGCAAAACCACCACCGGCCACTCAATGTGATCATAGATCTCGGCCACCGGCAGGATTTTGGTCAGCACATAGCCTATCACCACCAGACCCAACGCCACAGGCAGATACAGCAGTCCAACCGAGGCCGCCAATACGGCGGCAGCAAACATGGCAATGGCCAGCCAAGTCTTGTCATTGGCGGTAACAGCGAGGCCACGTTGGGCCAAGGGCAGGCAACCCAGCCATTCGGTGACATCTGTCGCTTGGTTGCGGGGGCAGAGCAGCAGCAGGATATCACCTGCCTCAATCTCGGTCTGGCGGATGTGGTGGGTGATCTGGCGACCTTGGCGCGACAGGCCCATCAGCACCGTGCTTTGCCGCCAGGCCAGCCCCATGGATTGGGCTGTGCGCCCGGTAATGCGGGCGGTTTCTGGCACCACAACCTCGACAATTTCCAGGCCTTCTCCTTCAGCGGTTAGCTTTTCCTGCCGGGCTTGATCGGAAAAATCCAGCGACAGCGCGGTGCGGAACTCGTCTAGTGCTTCGGGGGTTGCTTCAAGAACCAGCGCGTCTCCGGCCAGCAGGTGAGAGCCTGCGGCCCGGCCATACCGCCGCCGCCCCTCACGGATCAGGCCAAGAATGGCCACATCCGCCTTCTCGGCTTCATCGTCCAGCTCTCCCAGCCGTTGACCGATCAGGGTCGAGCCGTCTGGCACTGTCAGCTCGGCAATGTACTGCGCCAGTTGCGCCTCGGCAGATCCTGCGTCATCGCGGGACGGGATCAAACGCCAGCCAACCAGCGCAACAAAGGCTAGCCCAGCAATCGCAGCGATACCGCCCACCGGGGCAAAATCGAACATGTGAAACGGCTCACCAAAATTTTCGGCACGGATGGCGGCGATGATGATATTGGGAGGCGTGCCGATCAGCGTCACCATGCCGCCCAGGATGGTGGCAAATGACAGCGGCATCAGGCTAAGCCCCGGTGAGCGGCCCGCCTTGCGGGCGGTTTGGATGTCCACCGGCATCAGCAGGGCCAGCGCAGCAACGTTGTTCATAAACGCCGACAACACCGCGCCGATCCCACCCATCAGTGCGATGTGGCTGCCCAGCCCGCGCGAGGCATCCACAAGTGTGCGGGTGATCAGGAACACGGCGCCGGACCGGACCAAGCCAGCCGAGACAATCAGCACCAGTGCCACCACCAGAGTGGCCGGGTGGCCAAAGCCCGAAAAGGCATCTTTGGTTGGCACCACGCCCAGCACCACGCCAGCCATCAGCGCAGCAAAGGCCACAAGATCATAGCGATACCGCCCCCAGACCAGCAGAGCAAATACGGTGGCGAAGAGCGAAAATAATATGGTTTGATCTAATGTCATAGGGGCACTTTAGACGCTGGAGGGGCTGGAACAAGCACGGATCGCCCAGCAGTGCTTGAAAGCCATGCCCTGTCGGGGCTATATGTGCGCCAAACATGTAATCAGCATAGGGATGGACCATGGCAGGCCACTCAAAATGGGCAAACATCCAGCACCGTAAAGGTCGCCAGGACGCCGTTCGCTCGAAACTGTTCTCGAAACTCTCGAAAGAAATCACCGTAGCCGCCAAAATGGGCGACCCGGATCCTGAGAAAAACCCACGTCTGCGTATGGCTGTCAAAGAAGCCAAGTCGCAATCCGTGCCCAAGGATGTGATCGACCGCGCGATCAAGAAATCAGCCGCCGGTGAAGGCGACGATTACGAAGAAGTGCGCTATGAGGGCTATGGCCCGAACGGCGTTGCTGTCATCGTTGAGGCAATGACCGACAATCGCAACCGCACCGCATCTACCGTGCGTTCCACCTTCTCTAAGAACGGTGGCAATCTGGGCGAAACCGGCTCGGTTGGTTTCATGTTCGACCGCAAGGGCGAAGTGACCTATGGCGCTTCGGTGGGCGATGCGGATGCTGTTTTTGAAGCCGCTATCGAAGCGGGTGCCGAAGATGTGGAAAGCTCGGACGAGGGCCACACCATCTATTGCGAAGACACCGATCTGAACGAGGTGTCAAACGCGCTGGAAGCAGCTTTGGGCGAATCTGAAAGCACCAAGCTGGTGTGGAAGCCAACCACCACCACCGAGATGGATCTGGTTGCGATGGAAAAGCTGATGAAGCTGGTGGATGCATTGGAAGATGACGATGACATTCAGCGTGTCACCACCAACTTCGAGGCCTCGGACGAGGTGATGGAGCAGCTGTAAAAGCCGCTTCATGTAAATGATTTAAGGCCTGCCAATTGGCGGGCCTTTTTTATGCGCAAGTGAGTTGCCTTTAGGGGCTGTATGCGGGCTGCGAGGCGGAACCGTCAAATCTCAGATACTCGGGCGAGATCAGTGCACGGGCGACTGGATCTGATATGGACTCCCCCTGAAACACCGGCCTATTGAAATCAAAGCCCTTCAATAGCCGAAACAGCATGCGCCGCCGCAAAGCGACCTCTTCGTACTCTAGTCCGTCTAGCATTGTGTCGGGTCCCCACGTCTTCGCAAGACGTTAAGGTGCCAGACAAGTGCAAAGATTAGGTTTCAGAATTCATCTGCATGGTTCTAAAAATTTACGATATTTTATTGGGAAAAATGGCGCGTTTGGCTCGGCTCGACAGCTATTGCGTTAGCAATCCGGCCTCTAAGGCCTCTTGGCGGCTGGGGTGCCACAGTTCATTGCTGGGTTCATCAAACATCTTTGCCAAAAAGGCTTCACTCACGCCTTGGCCGCGGAAGAAACTGCGGTCTTTGTCCTGTTCCTTTTGCAGGTCAAGGTTTGGCAGGGCTGATCCAAATTCAAGCGCATAGCTGTGGAAGCCTAGTTGGGCGCCAGCAGCCAGCTGTCTGTCTTGTCCGGCGATGAACAATAGGGTGCAGGCTGAACTGCAGTCCTCGGTTGCAATGGTGTTCAGGCCTGTGTTGCGGATCAACTGGGCAAAGCCGCGTGCCTCATAGATGTGGCCACCGGCACCGGCTAAGCTGACCGCGACCAATTGGGGATTTGTGGCTAGCAAGGCCTGTGTCCGTTTGGTCAGGCCAAAGGTGATGGTACCGCTGAAGTGCAGGATCTGTTTGTCTTCGGACAGTGAAAGCTCATAGCTGGCGGCGTGTTCGCGGTCCATGCGGTCGGTGAACAGTTCCGGGTTGTCAGGCTGGCTGGCAAATAGAAATGCCCCCCACCACAGCGAGAGCGACGCAAAGCCGCCAACAAGGACCGCCAGATAGCCGCCCCAAACCGGGGCCATATTGCCGGTGCTGCGCAGATGATCATCAGCGCTGGCCTGAAATCGCAGGAACTGCCAGATGAATAGCGCAGCATCTGCCGCCAGCAGGGTGTAGAGCAGCGGGACCGGGGTTTTGAGTAAAGAGCCGAGGGCCGCCAATAGCGCCAACACCATAAGGCGTGGCAGAACAAGGTGCAGACAGAAGCTGCTAAATAGGGGGCGCACGGTTTGGGTGGTCATGCCGCAGCTTGGCGGATCTGGTGCTGTGGATCAAGCCTGCACCAATTGCCGTCGCCCCGAGGCCAGTACCGCACGGGTGACTTCGGCCAGCGCCGGGGCCATGACCCGGCTGACTTGCCAGGTGAGCGGCACGGATAGCTCGGTTTTTGGTAGCAGCGGCACCAGTTCACCACTCTGCAACAAGGGGGCAACCAGATGCAGCGGGTTCATACCCCAGCCCATCCCAGCCAGCGCCGCATCCACAAAGGCATGGGTAGAGGGGATAAAATGCGCAGGCGGCGACAGGTTGGGCGCGACATTGAGATCCAGCCACCGACGTTGCAGAGCGTCCTTGGCATTGAAGACCAGACAGGGGGCTTGCCTAGCGGTGTTTGGTGTCACACCATCTGGGAAGTAGCGCGCCACGTAGGCCGGACTGGCGCAGGCGACATATTGAAAGGCTCCCAAGGTGTGGGCATCGCAGCCGGTGACAGGCCGGTCATGGGCGGTGATCGCCGCTGAAACCTCGCCGCGTTTCAACCAATTGGCGCTGTGGTCCTGATCGTCGATCACCAAATCGAACATGACGCCGTCCACCGCCGCCATCGCCTCGACAAACCAAGTGGCCAGACTGTCGGCGTTCACCGCCACCTTGAGCCGCGCAGTGCTGCCCGATGTGTCCAGCGACAGGGTTCGGGTCAGTTGCGCCTCAAGCAGGCCAATGTCCTCGGCATGTTTGGCAATACGGACCCCGGCCTCAGTCCCGGTACAGGGCGGGCCGCGCCGTATCAGTGTGGTGCCGGTTTGGTCCTCTAGTGCCTTGACCCGTTGCGATATGGCCGAAGGTGTCACCGACAGCGCCGCTGCGGCCCCCTCAAAACTGCCAAGGCGCAGAACCTGTGACAGGGCCTCTAGCTGATTGGGGTGAAAGTGCATTAGCAAAACTTAATCTGGGTTATGATCTTTAATTGGATTACGCTGATGCAGCGGTGTAGTCAAACCTCAACACGAAAAGAGGACCAGACATGCCGCCTAGTTTATTCGCCGGATTTGCCCTTGGCTTTAGCCTGATCATGGCCATCGGCTCACAAAATGCCTTTGTTCTGCGGCAGGGGCTGCGGCGGCAACATGTGTTCTGGATCTGTCTGACCTGCGCCACGTCGGACGCGATACTGATTACAGCGGGTGTGATGGGGTTTGGCGCGCTGATCTCGGCCAATGAATGGGTGTTGACCCTGGTGCTTTATGCCGGAGCAGCGTTCTTGTTTGTCTATGGTGCGATGAACTTCAAGGCGGCTTTTACAGGGGGCGGCAAGCTGGAGGATAAGGGGCGCACAGCAGGCAGCCTGGTAGCGGCCTTTACAACCTGTTTGCTGCTGACCTGGGCCAATCCGCATGTCTATTTGGATACGGTGATCCTGCTGGGCGGGATTTCGGCGCAATATGATCCGTCTTGGGCCTTTGGTCTTGGCGCGGCCATCGCAAGTTTTACATTTTTCTTCAGCCTCGGCTTTGGCGCGCAACTGTTGCAACCGTTGTTCACCAGCCCACGGGCCTGGCAGGCTCTGGACGGTTTGGTTGGCTTGACTATGTGGGCTATCGCGCTCAGTTTGTTGTTGAAAGTTTGATTGAGACGGGGCTGAGAATGCTAAAGAAATTACTGGCAACTATCGCCGCGATGACCCTTCCTGCAAGTGTTTGGGCAGATTGCACACCGTTTGAATCCGATGCGTCGATTGCGGAGAACCAATGGCTGGTCATCTGGCAGGATGACGAACCATATGCGGTGAGCAAAACGCACACCTCTGCAAAACTGCCTCTGTTCATGCACTCGCCGTCCAAGCCGCAGTTGCTGCATTTTGATCTACCCGTCGCAGGCAAGCCAAACGTGGCGAGGCTGGTCTATTACGCGGGCTCGCCTGGCACCTCGGTCTTGGTGCCGATTGTAGAGCAAGTGGTTTTTGATCTTGCCAATGGTGGCAAAGAGATCCTGCGCGGCATCTATAGTGAAGACTGCGAGCGCGTGGAGTGGAGCTGGAGCAAGGACATGATTGCGGTGGATGACCCTATTATGGGGTATCAGGAAGCCAAGCTTCCGTGAGCCTGCGCACATGAGATGTGATTGCGTGATGGGTTTGTGCATCAGCTAAAAGCTCATATCTTCTTGGTAGCAAAGCAAGGAGACCATCATGAGCTGGAACCCAAGCCTGGAACCGCAATGCCCGGATGCGGGCAATCTGGATGATATCGAGACGGTGATTATCCCACGCGCCCGCGATCTTGGCGGGTTTGAAGTGCGCCGCGCCCTGCCAGCGCCACGCAGACAAATGGTGGGGCCCTTTATCTTCTTTGATCAGGCGGGCCCGGCTGAATTTCTGACCGGGCAGGGGATTGATGTGCGACCGCACCCCCATATCGGGCTGGGCACTGTGACCTATCTATACGACGGCGAGTTTGAGCATCGCGACAGTCTGGGCACCCATCAGATGATCTATCCGGGTGAGGTGAACTGGATGGTGGCGGGCCAAGGTGTGACCCATTCCGAGCGTACTTCGGCGGCAACCCGGCGCGGTGAAAGCAAACTGTTTGGCATCCAGACCTGGATTGCGCTGCCCGACAGCCACGAGGACACACCGGCCAGCTTTGAACATCACGGCAAAGGAGCGCTGCCGCTGCTGGAAGGTGAAGGCAAAGAGGTGCGGCTGATCTTGGGCACGGCTTGGGGAGAGACAGCGCCTGCGACGATGTATTCGGAAACCTTCTATGCAGATGTGGTCTTACAGCCCGGCGCCAAGCTGCCGCTCCCTGATGATCACGAGGATCGCGGACTGTATATCACCCAGGGTTCGGTAGAAATTGCAGGGGACACCTTTGAAGCCGGTCGGATGATGGTGTTTCGCCCCGGTGATGCGATCACGGTGACGGCAGGACCACAGGGTGCGCGTTTGATGGCGCTGGGCGGTGAGACGATGAATGGGCCGCGCCATATCTGGTGGAACTTCGTTGCCTCCTCCAAGGAGAAGATCGAAGAGGCCAAAGCGGCCTGGGCTGCTGGAGACTGGGAGCAGGGGCGGTTTCAACTGCCGCCGGGTGACGATCAGGAGTTTATTCCACTGCCCTGAGCAAAAGGCTTTGCAGGGTAAAACAGCACCGCCGCCCACCCCTGTTCCGCCCTGCAAAGCCGGGTGGTGCGTGGTTTCGAAAATGATTGCCATGTGAAGGGTTGTCACGTCGGCTGTTTGGGTGTTGGGTCCGGATATGACACAGAATCCCCAATATCAGCCTGTGATGGGCGTTGTCTGGATGCTGCTGACGGGGTTGTGCTTTGTCGCGGTGACGGCCTTGGTGAAATATCTCGGTACCCGTATTCCGCCCGCTGAATCCGCCTTTTTGCGCTATCTGCTGGGGCTGGTTTTTCTGGTGCCGATGCTGGGCGCGGTGCGCCGCACCAATCTGACACCTAAACTGTGGGGGCTGTTTGCCGGTCGCGGCTTGGTGCACTCATTGGGTGTGATCTTGTGGTTTTACGCGATGACCCAGATCCCGTTGGCCGAGGTCACGGCGATGAATTACCTGTCACCGGTCTATGTGACGCTGGGTGCAGCCCTGTTTCTGGGCGAACGTCTGGCCCTGCGCCGGGTTGGTGCGATTGTGGCGGCTTTGATCGGCGCGCTGATCATCCTGCGGCCTGGATTTCGCGAAGTCTCACCGGGGCACATCGCCATGTTGTTTACTGCCATGGCCTTTGGTGCGTCATATCTGCTGGCCAAATTCACCGTGGATGGCACCAACCCCACGGTGGTGGTGGCGATGTTGTCGATCTGGGTGACGGTTGGGCTGACGCCTTTTGCCATTGCGGTCTGGGTGACGCCGACACTGGGTGAGGTTGCGATCCTGTTTGGCGTGGCCTGTTTTGCCACAGCGGGGCATTATGCGATGACGCTGGCCTTTGCTGCAGCCCCGATGACGGTGACCCAACCGGTGACGTTTCTGCAACTGGTCTGGGCTACGGCGCTGGGCGCACTGGTTTTTGCCGAGCCGGTGGATATCTGGGTTGTTTGTGGAGGCGGGCTAATTTTGGCGGCGGTGAGTTTTATAACCTGGCGCGAAGCTGTGCTGAAACGCCGTGCCATCACACCACCGGATATGGCGACCAAAGTTTAGAACCTGTTGAACAGGGCTTGAAACACTAAGGGCAGTGCCGGCCGAGGTGGGGGCAAAGCACCCGCCGTGGGGGCGGGCGGGTGCTGCCCGGCGTTCCGCCGGACGAAACAGTTCTAGGAAACGAACCAAGTCAAGATAACACCAGGTCCACAACCCGGTGCGCCGCCGTTCGTGCAATTCGTGGATCCAACGGGCGCTCAGACAAGGCGGCCTGCAACCAGGCCCCGTCCATATAGCTTTGCAGGGCTTGGCGCGCGGTTTCGATTTCTTCGGCAGGCAGTAGGCGACGCAATTCAGCGCGGAAATGGCTGCGTACGCGCGCGCGGTTCAGGTGGTGCAGACGGGCGAGATGCTTGGAGTAGGGCGCATTGGCCCAGAATTGCATCCAGATGCTGCATTGCTCGACCGTGAACAGCTGATCCGAAAAATTGGCATCCATCACCGCATAAAGACGCTCGGTTGGAGTTTCGGCCCGGCCATAGCCGTTGATCATTGCGGCCTGCAGTTTACGCAAAAGATGGCGCATGGTGGCTTCCATCAGGCCTTCTTTGGAGCCAAAATAATAATTGATTGAGGCCGCCGAAGCCCCGGCCACCTGGGCAATATCTGCCATGGTTACAGCGCCATAGCCGTGTTTATGCACGGCGATGATGGTGGCCTCAATCAGCTCTTCATTACGAATATCACGAATACGTTTTCTGCTCATGCCGCATGATTGCCGAGCTGGCCCGGGGTTGCAACTCTTGTTGTTTGGAACAAGAAAAACTTGTATAGCCATTTAAAAAACGGTTTTAGTAGTCAATAAGCGCTTCGAAGCGGGCATGATGGGCTGTCTGCGATTAGGCTGAGCGCGGCTGGAGAGACAAGATGAACGCGGATTATGTGGTTGTTGGGGCCGGTTCGGCTGGCTGTGCGCTGGCCTATCGGCTGAGCGAGGCTGGTCATCAGGTGCAGGTGATCGAGCACGGCGGCAGTGATGTCGGGCCGTTTATCCAAATGCCGGCGGCCCTGAGCTACCCGATGAATATGGGGATGTACGACTGGGGATACAAAACACTGCCCGAGCCACATCTGGGTGGGCGGCAACTGGTGACGCCGCGCGGCAAGGTGGTTGGCGGATCGTCTTCTATCAACGGCATGGTTTATGTGCGTGGTCACGCGGGCGACTATGACCACTGGGCCAAAAGCGGCGCGCAGGGCTGGAGCTATGCCGATGTACTGCCCTATTTCAAACGGATGGAAACCTGGCACGACGGCGGCCACGGGGGCGATTCTGACTGGCGCGGCGGCGACGGCCCGCTGCATGTGTCGCGTGGTCCGCGTAACAATCCGCTGCACAACGCCTTTGTCGAGGCTGGGCGTCAGGCCGGGTATCCGGTGACGGATGACTACAACGGTCACCAGCAAGAGGGTTTTGGCCCGATGGAGCAGACGGTCTACAAGGGCCGTCGTTGGTCTGCGGCCAATGCCTATTTGAAGCCCGCACTTAAACGGGAAAACTGCTCGCTGACCCGTGCCTTTGTGCGCCGCGTGGTGATCGAGGAAGGCCGTGCTGTTGGGGTTGAGGTTGAGAAGGGCGGTAAGATTGAGGTGATCCGTGCCAACCGCGAGGTCATTATCTCTGCCAGCTCGCTGAACTCGCCCAAGATCCTGATGCTTTCTGGTATTGGACCTGCGAAACATCTGGCGGAACATGGGATTGATGTAGTCGCAGACCGTCCCGGCGTGGGGCAGAACCTGCAAGATCATCTGGAACTTTATCTGCAAATGGCCTGTTCCCAGCCAATCACCCTGTTCAAA
This sequence comes from Parasedimentitalea nitratireducens, assembly GCF_057444295.1. NCBI lineage: Bacteria > Pseudomonadati > Pseudomonadota > Alphaproteobacteria > Rhodobacterales > Paracoccaceae > Parasedimentitalea > Parasedimentitalea nitratireducens. Next base: position 89,655 of record NZ_JBYAXC010000004.1, read on the forward strand.
CACTGGAACCTGTTCAGCAAGGCGATGATCGGGGCGCAGTGGCTGTTCACCAAGACCGGTCTTGGTGCGTCAAACCAATTTGAATCGGCTGCCTTTATCCGCTCGCAGGCGGGGGTGGATTACCCGGATATCCAATATCACTTCCTGCCAATGGCTGTGCGTTATGATGGCAAGGCCGCAGCCGAGGGGCACGGGTTCCAGGCGCATGTAGGGCCGATGCGCTCGCCCTCGCGCGGCGAGGTGACGCTGGCCAGCAGTGACCCCAAGGATGCGCCGAACATCCTGTTTAACTACATGTCGCACGAACAAGACTGGCAGGACTTCCGCCGCTGCATCCGCCTGACCCGCGAGATCTTTGAGCAGGATGCCTTCAAGCCATTTGTGAAAAGCGAGATCCAACCGGGTGTTGATATGCAAAGCGATGATGAGCTGGACAGTTTCATTCGCGAACATGTCGAAAGTGCGTTCCATCCCTGTGGCACCTGTAAGATGGGCGCAGCAGATGACAAGACCTCGGTGGTCGATCCCGAATGCCGTGTCATCGGGGTGGAGGGGCTGCGGGTTGCCGACAGCTCGATCTTCCCGCGCGTGACCAATGGCAACCTGAATGGGCCGTCGATCATGACTGGGGAAAAGGCTGCGGATCATATTTTGGGGCGCCAGTTGCCTGCCTCTAATGCCGAGCCGTGGTTCCACCCTGAATGGCAGGAAATGCAGCGGTGATTTGATCCCGGTCAAAGTGTCCGAGTCGTAGCTGAACTAGCCTGTGTTCGACCCAAGAAATAAGGAGCGAACACATGGCAAATACCCCGCATGAATTGGCCGAGGAATTCCCGGATAAGGTTGGTGAAATCAGCACGCTGAAGCAATCGGATGCGCATTTTGCCAAGCTGGCGGATGAGTATCACGAGGTGAACCGTGCGGTACACCGGGCTGAGACAAATGTGGAGCCGGTTGCAGATCTGGCCGAAGTGGACCTGCGCAAAACGCGGGCTGCTCTAAAGGATGAGATCTGGGGTATTTTGTCTAAGGCTTAGATAGGGACAACATGGGCTGTGGCGCATCGCGGCACGGCCCGCGCCAGACCTGGAAGGAGCTTTGCACCTCCCCAAGGTCAGGCACGTGCCTTGGCCGAACAGAAAATCGTCCGCGTTAACTCACTTCATAAGGCAAAACGCCACGTGTATTGGTGTTGATGGTCAGCCGCCGTTCCAGCGGTGGAACCGATCGTTGATGGCAATGCTGGCGTTCGCAAATGCGACAGGAAATCCCAATCGGTTCATAAGCGCTCTCGTTATCTACCCCCATGTTGTCGGCATAGACAATCGAATCCGCATGGCGCACCTCGCAGCCCAGAGCAATGGCGTAGCGCTGCACGGGGGAGCCAAAAGAGCCGCCGGGTTTTGAGACATCCCGCGCCAGTGAGATATAGCGCACGCCGTCTGGGGTTTCGGCCAGCTGGCGCAGAAATCGGCCTGGGGTTTCAAAGGCGCGGTGGACATTCCACAGCGGGCAGGCGCCACCAAAGCGGGCAAATTGCAGCCGCGTGGCCGAGTGGCGCTTGGTAATTGTCCCGGCCTGATCCACCCGCACAAAGAAAAACGGAATACCCTTGGCGCCGGGGCGTTGCAGTGTCGACAAACGGTGTGCGACCTGTTCGATCGAGGCGCCAAACCGGGTCGATAGCAGCTCCAGATCGTGGCGACACTCCTGTGCAGCGGCCAGAAACGCGCCATAGGGCATTAGGGCCGCTCCAGCGAAGTAATTCGCCAGGCCGATCTTGGCGATCGATCGGGCCTCGTCGCTGTTGAAGCGGGCAAAATCCAGCGTGGCCTCCAGGAGCTTGTTCTGGCGCAACAGAGCCACCTGCAGCAACAGTTGAAACACCTGCGTTTGCGGCACGGAGCGGTTTGACAGGTGCAAGGTGCGGCTGTCGCTGTCATAGTGGCGCAAGCTGTCCAGGTTGCTTTCCTGAACGGTGATGCCGGCGGCCTTGAGTGCTGAAATTGCAGCCTTGCGGCCATCGCCGACATTGGCGAACTTCTCAGCCGCGCGATCCACCGCATCAATGTAGTTGTCGCAATAGTGAAAAAAGTCACGCACCTCTTCCCAGGGGCTGGCCTGAATGCGTGAATCCTCGCGCCCCAAGGCCTCGTCGAGCGAGGCCAGACGTTCGTGGGTTTGGCGGTAGGCACGGTGCAGCTCGAGAAAGGCGCGGGCGAGCGCTGGGGCGTTTGACGCGGTTAGGCGCAGATCTGCCAGCGGCGGGGCATCATCGGCAAAGACCGGATCGGCCAAAGCCTCGCGCATGTCGCTGACCAGGCGTTCACTGTCGCCGGTGCTCAGCTCGGTGACATCCAGACCAAATTCCTGCGCCAGTGCCAGTACCACCGTGGTGCTGACGGGGCGATTGTTGTTCTCCATCTGGTTCAGATAGGGCAGCGACACGCCAAGTTTTGCGGCAAAGTCCTTTTGCGTCAGCGCCAGCCGGGTGCGCATCTCGCGCAGCTTGGCACCGGCATAGAGTTTTTGAGGGGCCATAAAGCTGCCTTTGCAAATCCGAGTTGTGCGAACTGTAGAATTGCAAAGTCGACGCCGCAAGGGGCAGGGCGTCGCACCCTTTGCGCGTTATTGCAGGGCCAACTTCTTCTCGCGTGAAATGACCAGCATGATTGAGGTGATGCCAAGGACCGCAGTGACAAGCATGATCACCAGCAGTGGCGTGGCAGTTGAACCTGCGCCCAGCACCCAGCCGGCAAAGGCGCTGAGTGCGGCGCCAAGGCCCAGCATCAGTGCGCCACTCAATCCCGAAGCCGTGCCGGCCAGATGTGGACGGACCGACAGGGCACCAGCGGTTGAGTTGGGAATTGCCATGCCGTTTCCAACGCCGACAAACGTCATAAAGCCAAAGAAGGTGTAGACGTTATCCAGACCAGCAAAGGCCAGTGCCAGCGATAGGGCAACGCCAATCCCATTAATCCAGCAGCCCCAGAACACCATGCGGTTGATGCCAATCCGCATCGAATATCGGCCAGACAGGAAGTTGCCTGCGAAATAGCCAATTGCTGGAGCCGAGAAGTAAAGGCCGAGTTGTGCGGTGCTCAAGCCATAAATCTCGGTGCCGACAAAAGGTGCGCCGCCAAGGTAGGCAAAGAACGAACCTGATGACAGCCCCGAGGCCAGTGAGTAGCCCCAAAAGCGAGGGGAGCGCAGAAGTTCCGGGTATTCGCGAAACTGCGCCACCAGTGTCTTGCCGCTTTTGTGGGCGGTTTCGCCAAAATCAAAATAGGTAAAGGCCAGGATCAGCAGGCCCATACCAAACAGCAGCCAGAAGTTGGCGGTCCAGCCAAAGGCCTGATCCAACGCGCCACCAATAGCGGGGCCAATCATCGGCACCACGGCCATACCCATGGTGACATAGCCAATCATGCTGGCCGCCTGGTCTGCATCATACAGATCGCGCACAGCGGCACGGCTGAGCACCATGGCGACGGCAACAACGGCCTGGGCCATGCGAAAGAGCAGGAAGATCTCGGCCGTTGGTGCCATAATGCAGCCCAGCGTTGCCAGAAGGAAAAACACGATCCCGGCCAGGATCACCGGCCGGCGCCCCACTTTGTCGGAAATCGGCCCGACAATGATCTGTACCACTGCATTCACAGCCAGATACAGTGCAACAGATAGCTGCATCAGGCGATAGTCAGCCTCAAAATACACCGCCATACCGGGCAGCGATGGCAGGAACACATTCATCCCTAGAGCAGATATGCCTGCTAGCAGGATCAGGGTTGAGATATGAGGTGGGCTGTTGCGTTTGAAAAAACGGCGCGATGAACTCTGCATGTGGTCTGGCTTAGGTCAGATGGGCACTCTTGTCCATTGCTCGGCACAAGAAAATCTAAGTACACCTATTAGCATATTTGCAGTTTGCGACGCTGCCTCTGTATTGAATTTGCAAATTTGCGAAAATTGCCTTGGGTCCGCCCGTTGCGCAAGATAAGGTCGCGCCAAATCAATAGGGGATATGGGCCATGAAAGATATTCTTGCTGAGTTGGAGAGCCGCCGTCAGGAAGCGCGATTGGGGGGCGGTCAGCGCCGTATCGACGCGCAACATGGTCGCGGCAAGCTGACAGCTCGCGAGCGTATCGAGTTGCTGTTGGACGAAGACAGTTTTGAAGAGTTTGACATGTTTGTCGCCCACCGCTGCACCGACTTCGGTATGGAAGAGCAGCGCCCAGCCGGTGACGGGGTTGTCACCGGTTGGGGCACCATCAATGGTCGCATGATCTATGTGTACTCTCAGGACTTCACCGTTTTTGGTGGATCGCTGTCGGAAACCCACGCGCAAAAGATCTGCAAGATCATGGATATGGCGATGCAGAACGGCGCGCCTGTCATCGGCATCAATGATTCCGGAGGGGCGCGTATCCAAGAGGGCGTTGCCTCGCTGGCTGGCTATGCCGAGGTGTTCCAGCGCAACGTGATGGCCTCGGGCGTGGTGCCGCAGATTTCGGTCATCATGGGGCCATGTGCCGGTGGCGCCGTGTACTCGCCAGCGATGACCGACTTTATTTTTATGGTCAAAGACACCTCATACATGTTTGTCACTGGCCCGGACGTGGTGAAAACCGTGACCAATGAGACGGTAACAGCCGAGGAACTGGGGGGCGCATCAACGCACACCAAGAAATCCAGCGTTGCCGATGGTGCCTTTGAAAACGATGTTGAGGCGCTGGCCGAAGTGCGCCGCTTGGTCGACTTCCTGCCGTTGAACAACAAAGAAAAGCCGCCCGTGCGCCCGTTCTTTGATGAGCCGGGCCGGATCGAAGCCAGCCTCGATACTCTGATCCCTGACAATCCCAACTCGCCCTATGACATGAAGGAGCTGATCCACAAGGTCGCGGACGAGGGGGATTTTTATGAAATCCAGGAAGACTTTGCCAAGAACATCCTAACCGGCTTTATCCGTCTTGAGGGGCAGACCGTGGGTGTGGTGGCCAACCAGCCAACTGTTCTGGCAGGCTGTCTGGACATCGACAGCTCGCGCAAGGCGGCACGGTTTGTGCGCTTCTGCGACTGTTTTGAAATTCCGATCCTGACCCTGGTCGATGTGCCCGGATTTCTGCCCGGTACATCCCAGGAATATGGCGGCGTTATCAAACACGGCGCCAAGCTGCTGTTTGCCTATGGCGAAGCCACGGTGCCCAAGGTCACTGTGATCACCCGCAAAGCATACGGTGGGGCCTATGACGTGATGTCGTCCAAACACCTGCGCGGCGATTTCAACTATGCTTGGCCCACGGCCGAGATCGCAGTGATGGGGGCCAAAGGCGCAACCGAGATCATCCACCGCGCGGATCTGGGCGATGCCGACAAGATCGCGCAGCATACGGCCGATTACGAAGACCGCTTTGCCAATCCGTTTGTCGCGGCCGAGCGAGGGTTTATTGATGAGGTGATCCAGCCCCATTCCACCCGCCGCCGTGTCAGCCGCGCCTTTGCCTCGTTGAGGGGTAAGTCGCTGAAGAACCCGTGGAAAAAGCACGATAATATTCCGTTGTAGGAGGCGTTCTGATGGTAGATGTCGTTTACGTTCTAACCAATCAAGCAATGCCGGGTTTGGTCAAAGTCGGGCTTACTTCGTCCAGCGTGGAGCGCCGGATGAAGGAGCTTGACACCACAGGGCTTCCTTTACCTTTTGAGTGTTTTTCAGCTTGGGAAGTGGAAAATGCTCTTGTCGCAGAGAAGGCCCTGCACGTTGCCTTTGGTGACCATCGAGTGAGAGAACGTAGAGAGTTTTTTCGAATTTCTCCTGATAAGCCCACAGCTATTCTCAAAGCCTTTGGTCTCAGAGATGTTACGCCTAGAGAAGACGTTATCGACGATCAAGACGATGCACGAGCGTTGGAACGTGCGCGCGCACGGCGTCCAAGATTCACGTTTGACATGGTGCCAATCGTTGAAGGCTCTCAATTGCACTCAGTCTTTGACGATGACACTACCTGTGTCGTCGGCCCTGCTAACAGCGTGATTTTCCGTGGCGAACAAATGAGTTTGAGCCAAAGCGCGATGATTGTTGCCCGAGAGACAGGGCGAAATTGGAAAACGCTTGCAGGCCCGGACTATTGGAAGTTTGAGGACGAAACTTTGACCAATCTGAGAAACGCTGAGGAATCAGCGGGATGATGCAGGTTTGGAAAGATCAGACGTTTGGGACCTCCCATGCGGGCTTTAGCAACCCCCTCGATCTCATATGGAAGTCGCTCAATCCAAACTCACTAATTGACATGTGCAGTAAATTCACATCATGATCCGCCGCAGCCGACATAGAACAGCGCGCGCCACTGGCGCAGCGCCAGCAGCCCTACCCGGAGGAGCCCACTTGTTTGGGGGGTGGGGCTGCGGATGTCTGGCCCTTTTGCTCAGTCTGACAGCCCCCGCGATGGCGGATGAACCCTTTCCTGTGCCCTCGGGCCAGGATGTCACTCTGACCGAGGTGCTGCTGGACGAAGCCCCGGGTGAGCTGTGGGCTCGGTTCCGCTTTATTGCGCCTGCGATCACCCGTGAAACCGGCAGTGTCAGCTATGATCTGGCCGGACCGGATATGGATCACTTGTGTGACGAACTGGCAATGCCCTATCTGGCCAGCCACCAGATTGCCCCTGTGCGCGTTGTGATCTCACTGATGGATCGACATGTGAGCTTTGGCGATCTTGACCCGGATGCCACCCAGTTTTTTGAGAGCTACACCCCTGACGGCAGTCGCTGTCTCTGGGAGGAGTTCTGATGTCTCCTCAATATCTTGCCAAACTTGGCTTATCTAGGCGGAATGTTGCGGCTTTGCGGCCACATGCCCCGCTGATGCCGCGATTTGGATGTAATCTGGCTGAAATACACGTTAACATGGCACCGAGCTGCAATTTCGCAACTCGTCATATGAGGTCGGAACCACTGGCAATCCAATGCCAGGTTGGTTTCTATATTTCAAACAGGAGACAGAAATGTCCAAGAGCATCAAACTATTCGCTATGGTTGGCCTGCTGGCCGCCGTCGCTGCCTGTGGGCAGCAAGAAGAAGAATTTGTCATTGTCGAACCCGAGCCCATCTCGGAAGAGCCAGTATACACCGGCAAATACAAGTAATACCAATTGGGGCCCGGCCCTGCGGTCGGTCCCCATATCTCCGCGCAGCGCCGGGCGAAAGGCGCTATCATGCTAAAACATCGCGGATTCCCCGGCCGACTGCCGGGCACAGATTTCCAATTCACAATTCGACGGCCAAACCCCAAAGGGGTCACTTCAATATCGCGACGCGAGCGGTACCATGACCGGCGCCCGGCTGATCGCCGTGCCGATGCCGGATTTATCAAGGCATTGTGGGAACAGTTCGGCGATCAGCCTTTTGAGCGTGGTAACCTAGACGCCGGCCGCATCAGCTGGCTGTTTGAGCGCGAAGTTCTGCCTGCCGAAGATCCATTTGATCCGGAAAGCTATGACGCACTGCTGGTGCTTGACCTGCGGGCGGCTGCGCTGTCGTTTCCGGACGTCTTTGGGGAGTGATTGGCCAGATGTTGCAGATGCGGTTTAATAACCACCCAGAGATGGCCCTGAAGATGGCGGTTTCTTGCGCGTGTGGCAATGTTAAGCCGACCTGCGATGTTGTGCGGCCATCATTGGCGAAAGGTTGCCAGCGTAAGTCTCTGTTTGGGCGTCATTTTGCGCATAATATTCAAGCTGCCCTGATGGTCTTGAATACCCAGTGCTGGCAAGCTTTGACCACCGTCAAAGCAATGTCTCAGCATAAGGGAAGACAGCAATGCGGGCAGTTAATATCACGATCACACTTGGCTTTTGCGCAGGTTTGGCCGCCTGTGGCAGCACCACAGGTGAACAGGTTGCATACGGCGCAGGGGCAGGGGCACTTGGCTCGATCCTACTTGATGGCAACCCGGTCACGGGTGCGGCCGTTGGCGTGGCGACCAACCTTATCTACTGCAAAGAAAAACCCCGTAACTGCTAGTTGGGTTAGCTGGCCTTTTGGGCTGGCTGTTCAGCCCGCAATTACCGCCTTGAACACATCGCAATCACCGCACCCGGCACCTGACCGGGATGCGGTGTTTTGCGTTCCGACATCCAGAAGACAAAGGACTGCCCATGTTTAACAAGATCCTGATCGCCAACCGCGGCGAGATTGCCTGCCGCGTTATCAAGTCCGCGCGCAAGATGGGTATCCAGACCGTCGCCATCTATTCGGATGCCGACCGCAACGCGCTACATGTGGAAATGGCAGACGAGGCCGTGCATATCGGCCCGCCACCCGCCAATCAGTCTTATATTGTCATCGACAAGGTCATGGATGCGATCCGCCAGACCGGCGCACAGGCGGTGCATCCCGGCTATGGTTTCCTGTCGGAAAACTCCAAATTCGCCAGTGCCCTGGCGGCCGAGGGCGTCGCCTTTGTAGGCCCGCCAGTGGGTGCGATTGAAAAGATGGGGGATAAGATCACCTCCAAAAAGATCGCTCAGGACGCTGGCGTGTCTACGGTTCCGGGCCACATGGGCCTGATCGAGGACGCTGACGAGGCAGTGAAAATCTCGAACGAAATCGGTTATCCGGTGATGCTCAAAGCTTCAGCCGGTGGCGGTGGCAAAGGTATGCGGATTGCCTGGAACGATGACGAGGCCCGCGAAGGCTATCAATCTTCCAAAAACGAAGCCGCCAATTCCTTTGGGGATGACAGGATTTTCATTGAAAAGTTCGTCACCCAACCGCGCCATATCGAAATTCAGGTTCTGTGTGACAGCCACGGCAACGGCATCTATCTGGGCGAGCGCGAATGCTCGATCCAGCGCCGTCAGCAAAAAGTTGTGGAAGAGGCGCCAAGTCCGTTCTTGGACGAAGCCACCCGCAAGGCGATGGGAGAACAGGCCGTCGCGCTAGCACAAGCGGTGGACTATGCCTCGGCTGGGACCGTGGAGTTCATCGTCGATGGCGACAAAAACTTCTATTTCTTGGAAATGAACACCCGCCTGCAGGTGGAACACCCGGTGACCGAGCTAATCACTGGTGTGGATCTGGTCGAACAGATGATCCGAGTTGCCAATGGCGAAGAACTGACCATCAAGCAGGAAGACGTAAAGCTGAACGGCTGGGCGATTGAAAACCGCCTGTACGCCGAAGACCCGTATCGTGGTTTCCTGCCCTCAATCGGGCGTCTGACCCGGTATCGCCCTCCATTCGAGGTGGTCGAGGAGAGCCACGTGGTACGCAACGACACTGGCGTTTATGAGGGCGGCGAGATTTCGATGTATTATGACCCGATGATTGCCAAGCTCTGCACATGGGCGCCAACCCGAGGGGAGGCCATTGAGCACATGCGCAATGCGCTGGACGGGTTCGAGGTCGAGGGCATTGGCCACAATCTGCCATTTCTGTCAGCAGTGATGGATCACCCGATCTTTATCGCGGGTGAAATGACCACTGCCTTTATCGAAGAGCAATACCCAGACGGCTTTGATGGTGTTGAGTTGCCGGAAAAGGCTCTGCGCCGCATTGCAGCGGCCTGTGCAGCCATGCACCGCGTTGCTGAAATTCGCCGTACCCGCGTGTCGGGGCGCATGGACAACCACGAGCGCCGGGTTGGTGTTGAATGGGTCGTGTCCTTGCAAGGTGAAGACTATGCGATGACTATTGATGCAGATCGTGACGGGTCGACTATTGTCTTCGCCGACGGCATCGAAAAACGCGTCACCAGCAGTTGGAGCCCCGGCGACCAACTGGCCGAGTTGGATGTGGACGGCGAGAAGCTGGTGCTGAAGGTTGGCAAAATCTCCGGTGGTTTCCGCATCCGGTCCCGCGGGGCAGATATGAAAGTGCATGTACGCACCCCGCGTCAGGCAGAACTGGCCAAGCTGATGCCTGAAAAGGTTGCGCCGGATACATCCAAACTGCTGCTCTGCCCAATGCCCGGCCTAATCGTCAATGTGGCTGTGCAGGTGGGCGACGAAGTGCAAGAGGGCCAGGCCCTGTGCACCGTTGAGGCGATGAAAATGGAAAACATCCTGCGTGCCGAGAAAAAGGGCGTGGTGTCCAAAATCAACGCCGCCGCGGGCGATAGCCTGGCGGTGGATGATGTGATCATGGAGTTCGAGTGAGCCTCTGGCGCTTCATAGTTGCACTCTGTGCTGCGGTCCCCGCCTTTGTGGGCGGGGTCTATTTGGCCGGGCGGGCGTGGAAGTTTGTTGTGGGTCAGCTGCCAACGTCCGTAGAGAAAATTTCTATTTTGATCTTCGTGGGTGGTTTTTTGTTTGCTTGGCTGGCGCTCTGGTTGGTTACTAAAAAACGCCCCAGTTTTGGTTTGTTTTTCGTGGGCGGAGCCATTTGGACTTTGGTTCTCTACATCATGGAAAAGTCCAATCTAATTTCGATACTGGAAACAGATCATTGGACCAGCTTGCTCCCTGTAATGCTGATCCTCTCAGCCTTTGCTGTGTTTTGGCTATCTGCGGTTGTCTACCGAACCCAGATTCGCCATGCAGTGAAGGTTTCGCTGGCATCTGGCGCAATTGTCCTGATGGGGGCCGGATCAATCGCAGCCAAAACCTATGCCTTTTATCATCCTCCGCTTCCCCGGCCTGATTGGAAAATACCCACCGGAGTACCCGACCATCTGTCTGTTACCTTGGCGAGCCTGAACGAACGGGCAGACCGGGTTCGAACGCCTTGCAGCTACCGATTTGGCTTCTATCCTCTGACCAAGATCAGCGGACAGCCTGACCTATTGTTTCTTGATGTGAGTGATCATGGAGAGGATCATATCAAATGGGCGGTTGATATAGCGGTTCTGACAACGAGCGGGGACTGGATCTGTAAGTCCACCCTTGGAGAAGAACTGACACTTGGGGGAGCTGATCAGGGATTCGACCCGCACGCAGTTTACGTCAGGACATCGGTCGAGGCATCTATGCCGGGTGCTGTTGGGACTTTACAGTTTGTGGCGTGTCCTACTGAAACCATCTGTTCTCTAAATGCGCAGACGTCTCAATGACTAGGGCGCAACCATACCTCCGGCTCGCAAAGGCACTATTGGCGGGGCTGCTCCTGACAGCTCTGACCGCTTGCGCCATGGACAAAGAGAGTGAGGTGCGCGCGCGTCTTGCTGATTGGGTGAACCTCGGTGATACCGCTTATTTCAAATCCTCGATGAGCTGTACCGCAGCCGTTTTTGAGGTTGAAGAGCTTCGCGTTAAGTCGCTGATTTCCAAAGCGCGTTCTATTGCTACCGGTATGGTCCTGTTGGATGACGGCAAGCCCGTTGCGTTTGACGTTAAGGGGCTTTCGCCCAATGCGGTGTCCGAACAAATCATGTCCAAGGACCTGCCGCAGGGATTGGGTGTGCTGTCCTCAGGTGTGGCGGGTAAAGATTGCATGAGTGACGAGATCAAGGAGGCCTACCTGCGGGCGCTACTCGATCCCAATTCGGTGCTGATGTTTGACCCCAACGGTAATGTGATGGCGGTGCTGGATCGGGCCAACGAACAACTCTTCTTTTCCCGGGGGACGGTGTGATGGCTCAGCTGCCGCGCCGTTCCTCGATCTCGCGTATCCGCGAGGGGAATTTATCGATGGTGCGGGTCAGCTCGCGCACCGTCCATGGGCTTGGCTTGCGTAATTTAACACCGCCATCCTTGCCCACCAGAACCAGCATGAACCCGCGTGGCCGCAGCTTTTGGCGCAGCGCGGAATTGGCGCTGGGATCAGTGTCGACCAGAACCACCACATCGCGTTCAAACAGCGCCTCGACCCCTTGCGACAGGCGGTCGATCTGCTCATGGAAACGCGGGTCATCCGGGCTGTCGGCAAAGACAACAATGGGCCGGTTTTTCCACAAAAACTCGCTCAGATCGCTGTCAGTTCCAGGCTGTATAAATGCTGGGATAACCGGATTGGCGGTTTCCTGTGCAGTAAGGGGTGCTGGGATTAATGTCGCCAGAACAAGGGCTAGGAATGGTTTCATTATGTCTCCTGTCCCGATGAATATATGCACCTCAGCGGAAATTGCGATGGGAGAATCGCCACTTAGCAGCAAAAAAACATTCAACGTTAATCGGTTTGAGAGGGTCTGTAGGTAATGATCTTGCAGTTTTCTTCAAATCGGCCGCTTTGTGTGGCCCGTGGCCATAGGACGGGCAAATCGATGAACGTGTTTTTGCATATTGGGGCACACCGCTGCGCCACCACTAGTTTTCAGGAATATCTACAGCTGAATTCTGACACATTGCGGATGCGCGGAATTGAGGCTTGGGGGCCAGATCGGACCCGAAATGGTCTGTTCAACGGGATCTTACCGGGGCCAGCTGCTGCCACGGGTCGTGATCCACAGCGCCGAGGCGAGGGCCGTGTACAGATGCATTTGGCCCAAGCTGCGGAGCAGGGGTTGGATCATCTGTTGATCAGCGATGAAAATATGATGGGCACCGTGCGCGAGAACCTGCGACTGGGTGAACTGTACTGTGGCGTTGGCGAACGGATGGCGCGCTTTGCTCAGGCTTTTGACGGGCAGGTTACGGATGTTGTCGTCAACTTGCGCAGCCTCGAGAGCTATTGGGCGTCGGCGCTGGCTTACGGTGTGTCACGTGGCCACCGGGTGCCAAGTGCCGCGATGCTCGATCGGTTGGTGACCAGTCCACGCAGTTGGCGCGATGTTTTGACCGATGTGGCCTGCGCAGTACCTGGCGCCCAGATCTGGGCGATGACGTTTGAAACATTCGGCGGCCGCCCCGAGGCGCAGCTGACTGCAATGGTCGGAGAAGAGATGCCAAGCAGCAATGCGCGCATCCGGCTGAATACGACGCCTCAACTGCCAGAGCTGCGCAACCAATTGCAAAGCTCAGTGGCCAGTCAACTGCCACAGGGCGAGGGGCGCTGGCAGCCCTTTGACGAGGTGCAGATTGCGGCGCTTCGCGAAGCCTATGCCGATGATTTGATGTGGCTCGCCGCCGGTGGCGACGGGTTGGTGCAGTTGAAACAAGATCCAGACAAAGCAGGGCAGGGCACGAACCCAGCTCGCACAGACCTGACAAGAGGAAGACCCCATGACGACCAAGACAGACGAATGGCGGGCGCTGGCTGAGAAAGAACTGCGCGGCCGCGCCGTTGAAGACCTGAACTGGCAAACCCTCGAAGGGATCGAGGTCAAGCCGCTCTATACTGAAGACGACACCGCAGAGCTGCCTCACATGGGCTCTGTCCCCGGGGTAGGCCCCTTCACCCGTGGGGTGAAAGCGACAATGTACGCAGGCCGCCCCTGGACCATCCGGCAATATGCCGGTTTCTCTACCGCCGAAGAGAGCAACGCCTTTTACCGCCGTAATCTGGCCGCGGGTCAGCAGGGTGTTTCTGTGGCGTTCGACCTTGCCACTCATCGCGGATACGACAGCGACCACCCCCGCGTGGTTGGTGATGTGGGCAAGGCTGGCGTGGCCATCGACAGCGTCGAGGATATGAAAATCCTGTTCGACGGCATCCCGCTCGACAAGGTCTCGGTTTCGATGACCATGAACGGTGCTGTTGTGCCAATTTTGGCCAGTTTCATCGTCGCCGGTGAAGAGCAGGGCCACGATAAGTCACTGTTGGCTGGCACCATTCAGAACGACGTTCTGAAAGAGTTCATGGTCCGCAACACCTATATCTACCCGCCGGAACCCTCGATGCGGATTGTGTCGGACATTATTGAATTTACCAGCAACGAGATGCCCAAGTTCAACTCGATCTCTATTTCCGGCTACCACATGCAAGAGGCCGGGGCGAACCTGGTGCAGGAGCTTGCCTATACGCTGGCCGATGGCCGCGAATATGTCCGCGCCGCGATCGAGGCCGGCATGGACGTCGATAAGTTCGCTGGCCGTCTGTCCTTCTTCTTTGCCATCGGCATGAACTTCTTTATGGAGGCTGCCAAACTGCGCGCCGCCCGCCTGTTGTGGCACCGCATCATGACGGAATTCGGCGCTAAATCCGAACGCTCCAAAATGCTGCGCACCCACTGCCAGACCTCGGGTGTTTCGCTGCAGGAACAGGACCCCTACAACAACGTTGTCCGGACCGCGTACGAGGCGATGGCGGCCGCCCTGGGTGGCACCCAGTCCCTGCACACCAACGCATTGGACGAGGCGATTGCCCTGCCAACTGATTTTTCGGCCCGCATCGCCCGCAACACCCAGCTGATCCTGCAAGAGGAAACCGGCATCACCAATGTGGTCGATCCTCTGGCCGGATCCTATTACGTCGAAAGTCTGACTGCCGAGCTGGCCGACAAAGCCTGGGCCTTGATCGAAGAGGTCGAGGAAATGGGCGGCATGACCAAGGCTGTGGCCTCAGGTATGCCAAAACTGCGTATCGAAGAAAGTGCCGCCAAGCGTCAGGCGATGGTCGACCGTGGCGACGAGGTGGTTGTGGGCGTCAACAAGTACAAACTGGACGAGCAAGACCCGATCGACATTCTGGATGTCGACAACGTGGCCGTACGCGAAAGCCAAGTTGCACGTCTGGAGCAAATCCGCGCGACGCGGGATGAGGATGCCTGTCAGGCCACATTGGATGCCCTGACAACCTGCGCCAAGGAAGGTGGCAACCTGTTGGCTGCCGCTGTTGAGGCCGCCCGCGCGCGGGCCACAGTTGGAGAGATCAGCATGGCGATGGAGAAAGAGTTTGGCCGTCACCGGGCTGAGGTGAAAACCCTGGCGGGTGTCTATGGTTCCGCATATGAAGGCGACGAAGGCTTTGCCGCCATTCAGCAGAGCATCAATGAGTTTGCCGAAGAAGAAGGCCGCCGCCCGCGTCTTCTGGTGGTAAAGATGGGCCAGGACGGTCACGACCGTGGCGCCAAAGTGATTGCCACTGCCTTTGCCGATATCGGCTTTGATGTCGATGTTGGTCCGCTGTTCCAAACCCCGGCCGAGGCGGCTCAGGATGCGGTGGACAACGATGTGCATGTGATTGGCATCTCGTCACAAGCGGCCGGGCATAAAACGCTGGCACCGCAGCTGGTGGCCGAGCTGAAAGAGCAGGGCGCCGAGGATATCATCGTGATCTGCGGTGGGGTGATCCCACAGCAGGATTATGATTTCCTCTATGACAATGGGGTAAAGGCGATCTTTGGCCCCGGTACCAACATCCCCGAAGCGGCGCAGAACATTCTGCAACTCATCCGCGACGCGCACGCCTAACGTTTGCAACAAACACAACGTCTGCCCTCCCACGATGTATGGGGAGGGCAGGTGTGGTGACCTTAAGGTCTTGGCGGATAGATGCCTTGGATTGCGACGCACCAGTTCATGGCGAGACGGGGGCCCTCAACATTAAAGGGTATCCCGCCCGCGTTATTGGCAATGACCCCCGGATCCATTTGACGGGTTGGCGGGCCGTCAGCATAAATGTTGAGTTCACTTCCATCGGCGTGGTATGGGGCGGCTAAATAATCAGCGCCTGGACCGTGTTTTGTTGCCGCTGCATTGGTTCCATTTACCAAGTGACTGTGCGCACCAACCTCCGCCGCCGTTTGGAGGTGATTTGCCTCTCCATATCTCTTGCCGATAGGATGGGTCCCTAGGCCAGGGCCGGTACCCATAGCGACCGGTGCCCTGCCGCGCAGGTCAGGCAAGGCAAATGTAGTGCGCCCATCCCCGCCATAGATTGAACCATAAAGAGAGAACAGGGCTTGGTAATCGCGGACAGCCATGAGGCGCCCATCCGCCGGGAACCAGCCCCCAGGGCAGAAATTGAAGCCAAATAGGCTCACCTGGCCAATGTAGGGGTCTGCTGACGCTTTTGTGGTGCCAAGGGTCAACGGCAAAGCCAATGCAAGTGCCGAGAATATGCCCGTTATAGATTTTAATTTCAAAGAAGCCTCCATAGGAAAGGGTAGTGGTATTCGCGGGTTAATGACCAAAGAAAATGGGCTGAGCCAATTGGTAGCAGAAATTCATGTTTTGTCAGAATACTTTTTAAGTTGTTATTCAAACTCATGGGAGTAATTATCTTGGGTTGATTTATAGTATTTAATATCCTCTTTTGGGCGTGCTGGGTCAGATGGTGTCACCTTTTTTCTATGTGGTTTGCAAATGGAACAATTAGCAAAGAGCCGTTGTTGAATTACTCCTAAAAATAATGAAAGTGGTTTTGACTTGTGGGCAAGAAACCTGGTTTTAGAGTGTGCTCTAGAAAAGGAATGTTTAACTGGATACTGGTTTTGACTTGCACGATGCGGCCCACCGGGGCACCTGTATTGCCATCATAAAGCGGAGGGTGTGTCTTGGGAAAACGCAATAAAATCGCGCTGGGAATGGTCGGCGGGGCCCTTTGGGGGGTACTGCTGGTTGGCGGACCGCAGTGGTTGGGGGTTAAATACATTCCAACTCCAATGGCCTTGCCCTTTGCCTTTGTTGCGCCGGGGCTGTTCCTGGCTGCGGTAATTGGGTTTCTGGCACAGCGGCGTTTCTTTGATGATGGCATCATCGACGGCGAAGCTTTTGCCCCCGGTTCCTCAAATGAGATCGCGCAACGGGTTTTGTCCAACACAGTTGAACAGCTGGTTCTTGCTTTGGCCATTTGGCCCCTTGCAGCCGTGTCACTAGGTGGCGCTGTGGCAATATCACTGGGGCTGGGTTTTGCCGCCATGCGTGTGCTGTTCTGGATTGGTTACTTGGTCTCGCCACCGTTGCGAGCATTGGGGTTTGCCGGAACGTTTTATCCGACACTGGTGGCTGCAGTCTGGTCCATTTGGGTTTGGGCATAACTGGTGATCTAACTGAGTTTAGGACGGGACATGTTTGTCAGCGGGCCTGTTAACGAGTTACATGTATTCAATAGCCCATGGCTGTCTGATCAAACTGGCAGCCCT
Source organism: Parasedimentitalea nitratireducens (assembly GCF_057444295.1). Taxonomy (NCBI): domain Bacteria; kingdom Pseudomonadati; phylum Pseudomonadota; class Alphaproteobacteria; order Rhodobacterales; family Paracoccaceae; genus Parasedimentitalea; species Parasedimentitalea nitratireducens. The sequence goes on from NZ_JBYAXC010000004.1 coordinate 106,553, forward strand.
GTGTCGGCGAAATGTCGTGGTGCTGTCGTGGCCGTTTTACTGGCCCAGTGGCAGTGAGTGTTTATGAACTGCAGGACGGTATTCAGTGATCATTAGAAAACTCCGCTTGGACAAAGGCTATTCGCAGGAACAACTGGCCAGCATGGCTGGTGTGAGCACGCGAACATTGCAACGCATCGAACGTGGCGCAAACGCCAGCCCCGAAACACTGAAATGTCTTGCTGCGGTTCTGGAAGTCGACTTCATGAGCTTGAGCAAGGAACACACCATGTCCGTAGAAGATACCCAAACAGTGCCGGAACTGGCTGCTGAGGAACGTGAGGCCATGGAATACGTGCGTGATATCAAGGCTTTTTACATGCACGCCATTCAATACGGCATTGTTATGACTGGGTTAACCATTTTGAATCTTGCCACAAGTCCCGACAACTTCTGGGTAGTCTGGCCTGCACTTGGCTGGGGGATTGGCCTTGCATCTCATGGGCTCAACGTCTTTGAGATCGTCAACTTCTTTGGCGGCGATTGGGAGAAACGCCAGATCGAACGCCGTCTGAAGCGCAAGTGACGACCGGGCGACACATCTACATCAACACCTATGGCCCAAGGCATTTAGCTCAGCACCAGCTCCATTTTGGGCAATACCCGCCCTTTGATTGATCCAGACGGGACCTCTCCAACAACTGCAAGCCCCATCGCGGTGTAGAATGGAACCGCAGCGGGTTCCGACGCCAGTGTGAGCGATTTTAGTCCAAGGCTGTGGGCCTGTGTCACAATCTCTTGCCACATAAGGCGACCAATGCCCTGGCGTTTTAAAGCCGGGTCAATAAAGAAAGAGGTCACTTCAGCAGTGCCCGTGTCTGGCTCAACGTCCAGTCCAATGAGGCCACACACCTGACCGCTCTCAGCCACCCAATAGTGTTTATGTTCAATGTCTTCTGGCTGGATCTTGAGCTCGTCTCGGCAGGCTTCCATGAAGGCATCATCATATCCGGCCGATTGTTTGGAGCGCATTGAGATGTCGGTTAGAATTTCAGCTTCGTCGGGCCTTGCTTTGCGAATTTGAATAGTCACCTAAAATTTCCCGTTTTCATTCTTCCACTCACTGCGTGGGGCGATCTTTTCGGTGGTGTCCCAATGCTCTACCAGCTTTCCGTTATCGATACGGAACAGATCATAAAAGGCACAATGATCCGTGCCCCGATATCCCTCGCTCACCGACAGGACAAAATTCCCCTGTGCTAGCACCCAGTACAGGGTCTGGTAATCAATGCGCTGATCGCTGCCCTGATTTCCTCCTAAACGGATCCGCAGAGCAGTTAGGCCATCCTCGGAATCTGGATTGTGCTCAATGAAATCCTCGGCAATGAAGTCAGGTAACTGATCCAGTTTTTCGCCCACCAACACTGTGCGTATAAAATCACGCACCAATGCCCGGTTGTCTTCGGTACGGTCCAGATCGGTAACCTCGGTGGCGCCATCCACCATGCTGCGCCCCGAGGGGTTTGGGGTTTGGCGTTCCTGGATGTTGTCCCAGTGCTCCACTGCTTGACCATCCTCAAACCGAAACACCTCGAAACAGATCTTGCGGCTGGAAAAATCGTATTCCATCTGGGCAAAGACAAAATCGCCATCTTCAAACCCGCGCACCATGTTCACCTTGGGGCCGGTTTTTGACAGGCGTGCAAAGAGTTGCGCCAGACCTTCGCTACCCTCATGGGTTTGGGGGTTGTGCTGGATATAGCGATCCTCGTTGACCACTGCGACTGCAGCCGCGTCGCCGGTCTCGATGCTTTTCAGCAAAGCGTTGATTTGTTCAACTTTTCTCATACAGGTGATGCCTCCTTAGTTTTTAATGTCAGGCAGGCAACTGAACTTGTTATTTCAGCAAATCACCAACAATTCCAACCGCATCGACGACTGTACTCAGATCATCAGAGACTTCAAGAATATCATCTCCGACACGAATGTAGCGGTTACCTTGCCCTGGTGGTTTGAGCTTCCACTTCGATAGATCTCCAATGTTTTCAAAGTTTAGATCGCCTGGGAGTTTTGCCCCGCGTGTATAGCGCCTGATCTGTCCTGGGGGTACGGCTTTGGGTCCATTCCCCGGCTTAACGATTTTTGCGTTGTTGGGCTTGTTGCCTCTGTCTTTGGCATAGGAATCAATTGGGAAACTTAGCGCCAGGGCCACTGCTGCGCCGATTGGAATGAAGCTCTTCATGTTGCACCTGTTCAAACGTTTACGGAACCAATGGCTTCATTAAAACTGTGAAAGGGTTCGAAGGCAAGAAATAGCGGAAAAGCGGGCGGGTCTGGGCATCGTTAGTCCAGAGCGATCACAACAGCCACCGCCTCACCATGCACAGGTCTGGCTCCATGGCCTTTGCCAGTGGTGTCTTCCATCAACAACCTGTCTCCCGGTCTGAAAATGCGGGTCTCGCCAGTGCTGGTCCAGCCTTCTACGGCTCCTTCCAGAACGATGAACAACTGCCGACGAGGCGACGGATGTGCGGCGTCTTCCCAATCTGCGGGAAAGCGAAACCAGAAGACCTGATTGGCTGCTGTTGGCGCCGAGACATCCAAAGCCGGAGCGGGTGGGGCGTATTGCACCGAGGCCATATCAATCTCGACATCCTCAAAATGACTCTCACCGGCGCTGTCGGCAAACAGCCGGGCGCATTTAACTGGGCTTGGCATGGAACTCCGATCACGGTTGGGATGTGTTCGACCAACCATCAAACCGGCAGGTCGATGTGTCAAGCGCCGCTTTCTCGGGCAATTGCAAGGGGTTTCATAGCTTTGACTGTGTTTGTTCTTGTACGCCAAGGACGCGGGGATAAGGTGGCCCCAAACAGAGGAGCGCGTGATGGAACTGGATCATCTGGCAGTGGCTGGCGAAAGCCTTGAGGCGGCGACGGCCCATGTAGAACAGGCCCTGGGGGTGCCGATGCAGGGTGGTGGACAACACGCGATGTTTGGCACCCACAACTATCTTCTGGGGTTGGCAGACGGTTTGTACCTAGAGGCCATTGCCATTGATCCTGACGCAGAACCGCAACGCAGCCCGCGCTGGTTTGATTTGGATCGCTTTTCTGGCTTGCCGCGGATCAGCAACTGGATTTGTCGTTGTGATGATATGGTCGGCGAGTTGACGGGCTTGCCAGATGGGGCAGGTCACCCGGTTGCCCTGACCCGTGGAGATTTGCGCTGGGATATGGCGGTGCCAGCCGGTGGTATCTTGCCCTATGACAATGTTTTCCCTGCACTGATCCAGTGGCATTGCCCACACCCAGCCCCAAAACTAACCCAACAGGGGGTACGTTTGGAGCGTTTGACCCTGTCGCATCCCAAGGCGGATGAATTGCAGTCCCTGTTATCCTTGCAGGATGATCGGGTGGCCTATGAAAGTGGCGAGGCTGGGTTCGAGGCTCGTTTCGCCACCCCACATGGGCGGCGGGTTCTAACGTGATCATCCGTCGTGCGCTGGCAACAGACGCCCAAGCTGTGGCGGGCATCCATGGTCACTATGTCCGCAACACGCTGATCACATTCACCACCGTTGAAAAACCGCTCAGCGATTGGGAGGACGTGATCCAAGCTGATCTCCCGGTCTTTGTGGCCGAGCAGGATGGCCTGATTTTGGGCTATGGCTTCTACGGCAGTTTTCGCGGTGGTCCCGGCTATGCGCATACAGCCGAGCATTCGATTTATCTTGCACCCGATGCGCAGGGAATTGGGGCAGGGCGCGCGCTGTTGGCAGCCGTCGAAGAGGCCGCGTGCGCAGGCGGCATTCATGTGCTGGTGGCCGGCATCAGCAACGCCAATCCTGTTGGTTTGAAGTTTCATGCCGCCATGGGCTACAGTGAAACCGGTCGGTTGCTTGAGGTTGGATTTAAGAACGGCCAGTGGTTAGATACGATATTCATGCAGAAATTTCTGTCGCCCAGGTCGCAAGTCGCGCCTGACGGCTCGGACAAAAAGGGTTAACCTCGTCATATGTCACTCTGGTCACGCATATCCGACGCGCTCGCCGCGCTTGCCAAAGGCGAAGGCCTGTCGCAGGTCTTTGAGCACCTGCGGGGCTCACCCGAGAAATCGGTGGGTTTTGCCATCGCGGTGATTGCGTTGGGGGCCAAGATGGCCAAGGCGGATGGGCATGTCACCCGAGACGAGGTCACAGCCTTTCGCGAGGTGTTCCAGATTGCCCAGAATGACGAGGCGGGTGCTGCGCGTGTGTTCAACATGGCCCGCACCGATGTGGCGGGCTTTCGCGAATATGCCCGCCGTATTCAGGCGATGTTTGCCGATGATCCCACCACCCTAAGCGACCTGATGGAAGGGTTGTTCCACATCGCCATGGCGGATGGGTTCTATCACCCCAATGAAAACGAGTTCCTGCGCGAAGTGTCGCAGATTTTTGGACTGGAATTAACGCAGTTCCGGGCTCTTCGCGCGCGTTTTGTGCCGGATGCGCCGCAGGATCCCTTTACCATCTTGGGTGTAAGCCCCGATATGCCGCGCGATGAAATCCGCAAACACTGGCGCCAGCTGGTGCGCGAAACCCACCCGGACGCGATGATCGCGCGTGGTGTTCCCGAAGAAGCGGTACGACTGGCGGAAAAGCGGATGATCGATATCAACCGGGCTTGGGACCAGATCAACGGATGTGCAAAATATGCGGCTGGTCAGCTATAATGTAGAGTGGTTTGCGTCCCTGTTTGACGAGCAGGACCACCTGATCCTGGATCAGGAACCCTCGGGGCGGCATGGCATTGACCGCTATACCCAAGGCCATGCCCTGGTCGAGGTGTTTCAGGCACTGGATGCCGATGCAGTCATGGTGGTCGAGGCCCCCAATTCAGGGCGCACCCAAAGCACAGTTAAGGCGCTTGAACATTTCGCCGAACGGGCTGGCGTGCGGGCGCGGACTGTGTTGATGGGCTTTGCCAATGACACCCAGCAGGAAATCGCGCTGATGTACGATCCGGACGTACTGAGCGTGCGCCATGATCCCTTGCAAACCACCGATGCGCCGCAGTTCGATGACGTGTTCAAGATCGACCTGGATATTGATGCCAAGCTGGACCATGTGAAGTTCTCCAAACCGCCACTAGAGCTGGCCATGACCACCAAGTCCGGGCGTGAACTTCGCCTGATTGGTGCACATCTTAAATCCAAGGCCCCACACGGTGCCCGCAATGACGCTGCGGTGATCCGGCTGTCGATTGCCAATCGGCGCAAGCAGTTGGCGCAGGCGATCTGGTTACGTCGACGGATAGAGCAACACCTTCAGCAGGGCCAGGATCTCATCGTGATGGGTGATCTGAACGATGGGCCGGGCCTGGATGAATACGAACGTCTGTTTGGCCGCTCTTCAGTCGAGATTGTAATGGGGACCGAATTGCTGGATCCAAATGCGCGGCAAGCATTTCAGCCTCGGACAACGGCCATGCCCAGCACGTCGCGGTTTTATAACGCGCAGACCAAACGTTATTTCCGCGCCTTGTTGGACTATGTGATGATATCACCCGGGCTGACAGGCCTGTCGCCAAATTGGCGGATCTGGCACCCGTTTGAAGACGCAGAAATTTACGAAAATATAGAACTGCGCGAGGCACTACTGGCGGCCTCGGACCATTTTCCAGTGTGTCTGGATATTGATTTGTCTTAAATTTCTAGTCCACAGGACCTATATCGATCTCATGAAACAGTTATTGCCCCTCACGTTTGTCACTTTTACCGCCATGCCCGCTATTGCTCAGGACACCGGCGAAGATCCCAGCCTGATGGAACAGGGGTTTGAGCTGTTCTTTGAAGGTCTGCGCGAGGAAATGGCGCCGGCACTGGATGATTTTCAGGCCATGGCCGAGCTGGTTGGGCCAGCCATGCAAGAGTTCCTGGCTGAAATGGGGCCTGCGCTGGCCGATATCGCCAGCCAGGTTGAGGATTGGAGTGTTTACGAGATGCCCGAGATCCTGCCCAACGGTGACATCATCATCCGCCGCAAACCCGCAGATGAAACTGAGGCGCAGCCCGAAGAGAGTGGCACCACCGACCTCTGATCAGTCTCGGAACTCAACGGTGGTTTCCGCCTTGAGCGATCGCGCCAGTGATTTGAACCGCGCCTCGGCGACCTCGCCGTAAAGCGGGGCAACGGATGCAGGCAGGCGTAGGCGCAGGTGCTTTTTGCGCGGTTGCCACTTCAGACTGCCTATGTCGCCATCTTTTGACACCATCAACATGGCCCCAAACCGCATCGCTTTGCCCAGAATCTCAGCTTCTTTTTTGCCGTTTTCGTCCAGCAATTCATACAGGTTTTCAAAGGCGGTGCCTTGGCGCTTGTTGCGGTAACGATGCAACAGCGCCAACCCCAGGAACACCCGCTCTGAATGCTTCAGCCCTCCCAGATTGGCGCGGGTGGCGTTGTCAAAACAGACCTCGGCCCGGTAGTCGGGATGCGCGCGCCAGCTGACATCATGCAGCAGGCAGGCGGCCTTGAGCAGGCGCTTGGTGGCGTCTGGGTTAGATTTGAACAGCGGCAAAACAAAATGATACAGCGTTTTGCCAAAGCCAGGCATGCGGGCATCCTTGGCCTCGGCAAAGCGGCAGGATTCCACCAGCGGATCCCGTTTGCGCAGACGTTGCGGCATTTGCTCATACAACATGCCCTCGCGGATACCATAGCTCGAGATCGCAATGTCTTTGGGTTTGAAGGTTCGTACCAGCCGGGCCAGCACATCAACAGCATAGGGCACCAGTGACATCCGAGCCGTGGACAGGCCGCAGGCGGTGCGGATCTCTTCGATGTCGTTGCTCTCGATGTATTTGATGGTGTCACGCACACTTTGCGCGGTCATCCGATATTCATGCAGCACCTTCAGTGGATAGCCACGCCGCTCCATGTCGACACGGGCAATGGCCCGCCAACTACCACCGACCAGGAACAGTCGGTCCTTTTGTGGGCCCATCTCATCCTTTAGCTGGGCGATGACTTCTTTGATATGCGCTTTGCGGCCCTTACGTCCGCCAGGGATATCCCGCAGTTTCAGCGGCCCGAGAGACGAGGTGACACGTTTGCCAACCCGGCCGTCTTGCAGCTCAGCCAGCTCCATTGAAGAGCCACCAATGTCGCAGATCAACCCATATGAGCCGGGCCATCCCAGCAACACACCCTGCGCCGAAAGGCGCGCCTCTTCACGGCCATCAATCACCCAGATTTTTAGCCCGGTTTCATTCAGAACTTCGGCACAGAAGTCCGGCCCGTCGCTGGCGTCGCGCACAGCAGCTGTGGCCACCACACTCAGCGGAGGTAGCCCCATGCCCTTGGCCAGATGTTGAAACCGCTTCAGTGCTGACAAGGCGCGCAGGCGTCCCTTGGGGTGCAGCTTGCCGGTTTCCGACAGGCCAGCGCCCAGGGCACACATGATTTTTTCGTTGTAGAAATAGGCCGGGCTGCGGGCTGCGCCGTCAAATACCACCATCCGGACCGAGTTTGACCCGACATCCACCACGCCAACCCGCGACAGCGCACGGGCTCCGGGATCTTCAAACAGCGGGCGCTCAAAGGGCCCCCACTCGGCAGCAGCAGGATCCGGTTTCACGTTCATGATCTTCCCCAGGTCGTCTTGGCGGTAGGATGTAAGATCAGCAGGCGCTGGTCAATCATCCTTTGGATCCGTTTCTAGGCTCATTTCATATTGATTTTGTGACAACAGTCGGATCGCCAGCGGCCGCGACAGGGTATGGCCCTCGGCCAACGAGATTTCATCCATCTGTTTAACAATCTGCGCTGCGGCTTCGAAGGAGCGATCCATATGGGCCACCAGATAGGGGATGACATCTGGCTTGGGCATAATTTGTCGATCATTGAACAGTTTTGCCAACACCACGGTGAGCAACGCATCGTCAGGTGCCTCAAGCGCCACATGGGTCGCTGCCTGCACCCGGCTTTGCAGGTCGAGCAGGGACAGGCCCCAGAGGTTTGGGGCTGCTCCACCGGTCAGCATCAGCGCATGACCATTGGCTAACACCATGTTGTGCAGGTGAAACAGGGCGTTCTGTTGATCAGGGCGGCGGGCAATCTCGGGGACGTCTTCGACGGCTATTGAGCCTTGCGCTAGCTCTGGCACCATGTCCTCGGTTAGGTCCTTGGCATTAATAATGCGCGCACCGGACTGGCTGGCCCAAACATGCACCAGGTGGGTTTTGCCCGCGCCGCGCGGGCCGCTTAGCACTAGCTTACCGCTAGGCCAGGTAAAGCTGCTGTCGAGCATCGCCACCGCCATAGCGTTTGAGGGGGCAACAAAGAAATCATCCCGTCCCAGCGCCGGTTTAGCGGGGAGATCAAAGCTTAGCTGTTTGGGCATGTTACTCGGCGTCCTGGTGGTCTTGGCCTTGGTATAGTCGGCTTTCCAGATACTGCTCGGTAAAGAAACGTGCAACCACACCTAGGGCTGCGGCCATGGGAACTGCTACCAACATGCCGACAAACCCGAATAGGGACCCAAAAACAGACAGCGCCAACAGCAGCCAAACCGGGTGCAAACCAACCGAATTGCCCACCAGTTTGGGCGTCAGCACGTTGCCTTCGATCACCTGACCAATGGCAAAGATGACCGCAACCGCGCCAATGGAATACCAATCCCCCCAGAACTGAAACAGCGCCAACCCGATGGCCAGTGCGCCGCCAATCAGCGCGCCCAGATAGGGGATGAATGTGACCAGGCCCGCAATGAAACCAACGGCCAGGCCAAAGTTCAGCCCCACCAGCATCAAGGAGACAGCGTAATAAGTGCCCAGGATCAAACAGACCGTGCCCATGCCGCGAATAAACGAGGCCAGCACCGCGTCGATCTCACCCGCCAACCGGCTGATGGTTTTTGCGTGATCGCGGGGCAGCAGCTCGCCAATACGTGCGGTCATCCGGTCCCAGTCTAACAGCAGGTATATCGACACCACCGGCACAATAACGATCAAGATCACCACGTTGAGAAGCGACACGGCCGAGCCAAGCACGGTTTCCAGCACCCCAACCCAATGGCTCTTGAGCGAGTCGAACAGGGTGGTAATAGTCTGGTGCATCTGGCTTTTCTCGTCAAACAGTGACGGGAACTTCTCAAAAGCAAAGGCGCGGGCATCCCGGAACAACTCAGGCAGCACCTGCACCAGTTCGATCAATTGAAAGATCAGCGTTGGCACCACCACCAACAGCAGCACCAGAAATACCACCACCGACCCCACCGTGATCACCGCCGTGGCTCCCGCGCGGCTTAGCCCCAACCGCTCAAGCCGGTCGGCAATGGGATCAATCAGATAGGCCACCGCGCCGCCCAATACAAAAGGCAGCAACACATCACCCAGCGCCCACAGCACAACTGCAAAGACAAGGGCCGCAATGCCCCAGTAACTCATCTGCTTTTTTGCCGGTAATGCCATGATGCAGCCTCATCTTGAGCGAACTATTTGTTTAAAACCAGTTTTTGTTGATGCAACAGCCGCATGCACCCTTGTCGTGTTGCCGGATTCCAGAAGAATAATCAACCAATCTTACGCAGATTAGTTGGTGGCAGCCGTGCGAAAAGGCGGAAATCTAGGAAATCGCGATTTCTATCATTTTCAGAAGTATATTAGCTTTCCTTTTAGTGTGTCCTTTACATTCAGGTTCCCTGAGTAAGGCTTGCACAACTGACCTCATCGAGAAGAAGGTCTCGGTTCCAGTTGCTCCGTTCTCCATGGCGGAAATCAGTTCTGAACCGAAGTTTTGAAGTTCGGTTCCTGCAAGTATTCGAGCAAGTTCCCGAGCTTCCTCATAATGGTTGAATTTTTCCGCCAAAAACTGATCGCTTTCACTAACAATGAGGTTGGGAATTCACTGACAGAACATGATATACAATGGCGGTCCAATCCCATCAACCAGCAGACGCAACCGATAAACGGAAAGGCGTTTCTTGGTTGCGCTAATGCTTCCGCCGTAATGATGCCGATTCAGCTTATGCCAGATGTCTTCGCCGCTAATTCACCGAGTTGTGCCATTTAAATGGGGTAAGGGTAATGCTTGATTGCCTGTGACGCAGCTATGGCTTAGAGGGTTTCGGAACCCTATCTGAGATTGAGACCGTCATGCGCCTGTCCCGCTATTTTCTGCCTGTTCTGAAAGAGACCCCATCCGAGGCCCAGATTGTCAGCCACCGGCTGATGCTGCGCGCCGGGATGATCAAGCAATCCTCGGCTGGGATTTATTCCTGGTTGCCGCTGGGCTTCAAGGTTCTGAAAAAGATCGAAACCATCGTGCATGACGAACAGATGCGCGCCGGTCACGTGCCAATGCTGATGCCAACTATTCAGTCGGCTGACCTGTGGAAAGAGTCCGGCCGGTATGATGACTATGGCAAGGAAATGCTGCGTATCAGTGACCGCCATGGCCGTGATATGCTCTATGGTCCCACCAACGAAGAGCTGATCACCGATATCTTCCGTGGCCACGTCAACAGCTACAAAGACCTGCCGCTGACGCTGTACCACATCCAGTGGAAATTCCGCGACGAGGTCCGTCCGCGTTTCGGCGTGATGCGTGGCCGTGAATTCTACATGAAAGATGGCTATAATTTCGACCTCACCAAAGAGGACGCGCTGCACGCCTATAACCGTCACCTAGTCAGCTACCTGCGGTCCTACGAACGTATGGGTTTGCAGGCGATACCGATGCGCGCTGACGGTGGCCCAATTGGCGGCGACTACACCCACGAATTCCTGGTGCTGGCCGATACCGGTGAATCCGAGGTCTTCTATGACAGCGACGTCACCGATCTGAGCTTTGGTGACCGTGACATCGACTATGACAGTGTCGAGCAGTGTCATGGGGTGCTGGAAGAGTTCACAACCAAATACGCCCGCACAGACGAAACCCATGATGAGGCGTTGTTCAACGAGGTTCCAGAAGAGCGCCGCCGCACTGCGCGGGGTATCGAGGTTGGCCAGATCTTCTATTTCGGTACCAAGTATTCCGAATCTATGGGCGCCACAGTGCAGGGGCCGGATGGCAGACCAACTCCGGTCCACATGGGCTCACACGGGATCGGCGTGTCGCGTCTGCTGGGTGCGATCATCGAGGCCAGCCACGACGACAAGGGTATTATCTGGCCCGAAGGCGTCACCCCATTCCACTGTGGTATCGTCAACCTGAAACAGGGCGACGACGAGGCCGATGCGGCCTGTAACCAGATCTATGCAGCAATGACCGCCGCGGGTCTGGAACCCCTGTATGACGACCGCAAAGAACGCGCGGGCGGCAAGTTTGCCACCATGGATCTGATCGGTCTGCCATGGCGCATCACCGTTGGCCCACGTGGCCTGAAAAATGGTGTGGTCGAACTCACCTCGCGCCGCACTGGCGAAAGCGTTGAGCTAAGCCCGGAAGAGGCCGTGAAGAAAGTCGTCGAGATCTACGCGCCGCACATGACCAGCCGCGGGTTTTAAGGCTTGGGATAATCTGAATTGAGAGAAGGGTAGATCGCAAGATCTGCCCTCTTTTATTCGCGTGGTGCAACGCCCATTGTCGACAGACACTGCGGAATTGGATCTTTCCGTTTGGATTGATTTCATCGGAGGGATGCATAGATAGGTGTTTGAAATAATAGGATTTGAATATGTTTTTGAAGAAAGCGCTTAGCGGGAATCTCCCGACAAAGTTACTTAGAATCGCATCTGTTGGTCTGACCTTGGGGTTGAGCTGTGCGGCGATCACCGCAGAGGCAAAGGATTCAAGGATCGTCATTGGGACCGGCGGTAAGGCCGGTGTCTACTACCGGGCAGGTGAAGCCCTGTGTGGCTTCGTCAACAGCGCGCCATCAGATATCAACTGCAAAGCAAAAAACACGATGGGTGCTCAAGAAAACTTCCCTAAAATCAGACAGGGGAAGTTCGATTTCATAGTCGCCAGATCAGATTGGGCTAAGGATGCATTGAACGGTGCTGCTGAGTTTGCTGCAGTGGGACCGGACAAAAACCTCAGGTCGGTGTTTGCACTTTACGGCGAGCCGGTCATTGTCGTCGCCAGACAAGATGCAGGGGTAACAAGCCCTGGGAGTTGGGCAGGCAAGCGGATTGAACCGGGGTGGGTGAGCCGCAGTTTGTTCGAAACACTTCTAAAAATGCACAACGTTCCCAAGGCTGAATTCCCCACCGGCAGATCGGTCAAATCTGGGCACTGGGGTAAGGCTCTGTGTGGGGGGCAGATTGACGCCTTGGTCCTCATCGGTGCCAGCCCGTCCGGTTTGGTTCAGAAGATCTCCAAAGGCTGTAGTGTTACGTTGGTGAGCATGAGTGGGAAACGCGTTGACAAGCTGGTAAAAGGCGCCAGAGAACTGAGCCATACAACCATTCCCGGTGGCATCTACGATGGCGTGGGAGCATCAACTGAGTCTTTTGGTTATAATGCCACGGTTTTGTCCAGCGCAGATGTGCCTGAACAGGTTGTCTATGAATTTGTCAAAGCGACATTCCAGAACGTAGATGAAATGCGCAATCAGAACCCAGTTTGGTATGATCTGCAGCCTTCGAGAATGATCCGCGATGGCCTAGTCGCACCGCTACATCCCGGCGCGATCAGGTACTACCGCGAGAGAGGCTGGCTCAACTAACCCGCCGCCGGAGCTGCGGGGAAGGGTCTTATCCCGTCCGGTGAAAACTCTTCCTGTAATCCGCCGGAGACACATCCAAAAAACTGCGAAAGTGATAGCGTAGCCTGTCGGCGCTGTCGAAACCCACGGTCTGACTGATCACGTCAACGGACTGGGTTGTGGTTTCCAGTAACTGAGAGGCCCGTGTCACGCGTTCACGTGCGAGCCATTGCATGGCGGGCAGGCCCACATGGTTCTGAAACTGGCGTTGAAAGGTGCGCGGTGACATGCCCGCCAACTGCGCCATGCTGGAAATGCGGTGCGGGTCCGCCAGAGTATTGCGGACCTGATCCATCATGTCAGACAGGCGGTGCGGAGCTCCAGATTTGGCGACAGGTTGTTCTATGAATTGCGCCTGTCCGCCGTGGCGGTGCCCGTGCATCACCAAACGTCGGGCCACTGAATTGGCAATCTCGGCCCCGTAATGGTTGCGTACAATATGCACCGAAGCGTCAATCCCGGCTGAGCTTCCAGCTGATGTGATGATGTTGCCTTCGTCTACGTATAGCTCGTTGGGGCGTAGGGTGACATCGGGGTATTTCCGCGCAAAATCATCAATATAGCGCCAGTGAGTGGTGGCGCTGTGCCCATTCAGCACGCCTGCCGCTGCCAGCACATAGATGCCTGAGCATATTGAAAACAGCGTTGCACCACGGGCATGGGCCTGTTGGATCAACTTACATGTCTCTACCGGAACAGGCGCATCCTTGCCACGCCATCCCGGCACCACAACAATGTCTGCCTGAGCCAGATCCTGCTGGCCTCCGGTGGCCTGAACGATCAATCCACCCGCCGCTGCGCTGTGTTTGCCCTCGGTTTGTACGGATGAAAACTGAAATAGCTCACCAGTCAACTCGGGACGGCTCAGACCAAACACCTCGGCGACAATGCCGTATTCAAATGTACATAACCCATCATAGATCAGCGCCACAACACGGGGGGGCGTAAGAGAGGTCCGGTCTGAGATTGGCGCTTTTTGCACGGGGTTTGGCATGATCTGATGTGGCATTATTTCACCGTATCGTCGAATTACGTCATATCATTAGAAGGATACCAAACATGGTTCAAGACCCAGATCTCTTTGCCGCCGTACAGACCTATTTTGACGGGCTGTACTACTGTGACCCGGACCGGCTGAACGCGGTGTTTCACGAAAAGTCGAGCCTGTTTGATGCAGAGAGTGGTGAGATTTTTGCCGAGCCGATTGCTCTGTTTATTCGGGACGTAGGATTGAACGAGCCAAACTCTCCGTCGAATTTGGGTCAATCGCCGGAAAGTGAGATCCTGTTGGTGGACTGGCTGTCGCCGAAATGCGCCACGGTCAAAATCCGCATCCGCGCCCGTGAGAAGATCTATCAGGACCATCTTGGCCTTGTAAAAGGTTCGGACGGCTGGAAAATTGTGTCCAAGATCTGGTTTTTGGAACGCACTATTGGGTGAGGATAATTTACGATCTAGGCCCGGATAGGCAGAACTGTCCGGGCCAGCTTTTGGGGGGAAGTTTACGCCACTGACACACGCCGGATCGGCAGCGATTGCAGCACGGCAAAGGTGAGCTCTAGCGCTAAGAAGATGCCGACCAGCGGGCTGGCACCGTTCAGCAGAGCGTTGACCATCCAGGCCGAAAACAGCCAACGGCCCACCGCGTCCCAGCGGGCCAATTGTGGATCATTCAGTTTCAATCGCAGCACCGACCACAGAATGACGATAGTGCCAAAGAAGTTGCCAAACACAATGGCATAGGGGCTGAGATCGGGCAGGGGGCTAAGACCTGAAATGGCATGGGCGCTCCCCATCATCTGCCACATCATCGCCAGCGTCAGTGGCGTAGCATAGGGCCAGGTGATCAGCAGGTCATACCAGGCTGAAATTCGATACAGGCGGTGAAATTGGGATTGGGAGAGCATTCGTCACTTCCTTGTTGATCTGCGAATGCGGATGCTTGTAAACCTTGGACTTAAGTCCAGGGTCAAGGAGAAATGTCATGCGGATTGGAGATTTGGCAAAACGCTGCAAGGTAAGCTGTGACACGCTGCGCATGTATGAAAAACAGGGGCTGATCCGGGCTGACCGCTGGCCCAATGGCTATCGAGACTTTCCCGAGGGCACCGAGGATGTGGTGAACCTGATCCGTCAGGGGCAGAGCATGGGGTTTTCACTGGCCGAGATTGGCGCGCTGATGCGGGATATGCAGGGCGCGATGAGCGGCGAACAGGTGGCCGAGATGTTGCAGGGCAAGCTGGATGAGATTGACGCTCGCATCGCTGCTATGCAGGACCTGCGCAATATGGTGGCCGACCGTTTGACCCAGGCCTGTCCATTGGGTTGGGGGTTTACCGCGCAAGACAGTTCGGCGGCCTAAACGTCCCAATCTGCAAGAGCTGAGCTGGGAAAAATCAATCGCCCACCGGAGGGACAGTCACTGTCTGCTCCTGCAAGTAACCTGGTAGCCGTTTATACGATTTAGCATCAAAGGGATCGAATTCTTCCCAGAATGTTGGCTCATGAAATTCAAGGTTCAAAAGGAAGGTATCAAGACAGGACTTGAGTGAAATGTCCTGTCCCATTGATGCTCTGTACACAATGACCTGAAAATTCCCCGTTTCACTTTCAGGATCAAACCTTGGTTGGCAGATGCTGTTTGCAACGACTTGCCGATAGTCGGCTACCAACATCGACAAGTCCTGCTCAATTTTTTGTTGCTCAGAAATGACCCTGACGAGATCTACTGACAGATCTTGGGGAAGAGGAGTGCAGCCACCAGCAAAAGCCTGATCTTCGGTCATAAAAAATACCGTCGGCCGATCCTGTTCAAATGTATGGCTATAGAGCTGGGGTCTAAATATGGTAAAAGCAGTTCCTTTGTCTGTTTCTTTTGGTGTTTGATTGATTTGGCTTATGAATGTTCTGTGATGGCGTTTTAGAATTTCGTCAAATAGCCCAGTGGCAAAGGGATCGATTTCATCTGAGCAGATAACAATCTGACTACTCGATGAAATTTTCACGTCGACAGTGAAGCGAGGTTCCGCAAAGGAAATCTTAGGGAGGACAAGCAGGCTGGCCCCTAAGATCAGGATGTGACGAAACAATTTCATTTATGGCATTCGCGCTCAAATTTGTGTTGCTGAGACCTAGCGCGGGTGATCTGGCTTGTCTACGTCACTGACAGAGGGAGGAAATCCGCCTGATTGCAACGCCTTGCCTTGACCCCACCGTTGCAACCCCTCATTTTGGCGGAAAATTTTCGGGCAGGAGCCAAAATGGCCAGCACACCACCACCCTTTGCACGTTTCGAATGGATGATTGCCTGGCGCTATTTACGCGCCCGCCGCGCCGATGGCGGTGTGTCGGTGATGACCTGGATCAGCCTGATCGGCATCACTCTGGCCGTTTTTGCGCTGGTGGCCACATTGGCGGTGCGCGAAGGGCTGCGGTCGGACATTGTGCAGACCATGCTGGGGGCCAATGCCCATGCGGAAATCCACTATCGTCGCGATTTTACGGCTGAAATTCCGGTGGATCATCTGATCCGCGACTATGACGAGTTGGTACAGCGGCTGAGCGAAATGCCCGGTGTGACGCTGGCCTCGCCGCTGATCCGCGGACAAGTGATGGGCAGTTATCGTGGCCGTAATGTGCCGGTGGATGTTTTTGGCATCGGAGCAGAGGACCTGCAGAACTACCCCAAAATTGCCGTCTCGGACGAGGCCATCGGTGATCTGGCTGACTTTGAGAAAGGTGCCGCCATCGGTGCGATGATGGCGCGTCAACTGGGGGTGACGGTGGGGGACAAGATCAAGCTGATCTCGCCCAATGGCGTCAAAACTGCCATGGGGACCTCACCCCGGGTCAAAGCCTATGAGGTGGTCTATATCTTTTCCTCCGGCCAAGGTTTTGTAGACCAAAGCCGCCTTTACCTGCCACTGGCTGAGGCACAGAGTTTCTTTAACCGCGAGGGCGCGGTGGATCAGGTGGATCTGCGGCTGGATCGCCCGCAAGAGGTGCGACAGATGGTGCTGCCCTTGCTGCGCAACAGCAATGAGCGCGCCTATGTCAGCACTTGGGAAGACCGCGCGGGCGGCATGATCCAGGCGCTGAAAATGCAGGACAATGCGATCTTTATCGTGCTGTCGATCCTGGTGTTGATTGCGGCGCTGAACATCGTGTCGGGCTTGATCATGCTGGTGAAAAACAAGGGCCGCGATATTGGCATCCTGCGTACCATGGGGCTAAGCCAGGGATCGGTGTTGCGGGTGTTTTTCCTGTGCGGGGCTTCGGTTGGCACCATGGGCACGCTGTTTGGCGTGATCCTGGGCGTGGTCTTTGCCGCCAATATCGACAGTGTCTATGGCTTTGTCGATTGGGTCACCGGCAGCGGTGTGCGCGATCTGGAGGCCAACGGCTTCTTCTTCCCCTCGGCGGTTGTGACCACCGGCGACGTCGTCGCCTCGGCCCTGATGAGCATGGGGCTGAGCTGGTTTATCACCTATTTCCCGGCGCGCCGTGCGGCCCGGATGAACCCGGTTGAGGCGCTGCGCTATGAGTAAGATGATGCTGGAACTGAACGGGATTGTGAAATCCTATAACCGGGGTAAGCCGGGGCAGGTGGATGTGCTGCGTGGCGCTGAACTGCAACTGAAAGCAGGCGAGGTGGTGGCACTAGTGGCGCCCTCGGGGGCGGGCAAATCCACCCTGCTGCATATCGCCGGGCTGCTGGATACCCCAAACGAGGGCACAGTGCAGCTGGGTGGAGCTGAGCTGACCGGCAAAAGCGACCGCCGCCGCACCGTGACCCGCCGCCGGGATGTGGGGTTTATCTACCAGTTCCACCACTTGCTGCCGGAATTTACCGCTGCCGAAAACATCATATTGCCGCAGCTGGCCAATGGGATTGGCGAGAGGGCAGCGATGGCACGGGCGATGGACCTGCTCACTCGGGTTGGTCTGGAGGCCCGTGCCGGGCATCGTCCCGCGGCGTTGTCAGGGGGCGAGCAGCAACGTGTCGCGTTCTGTCGGGCGATGGCGAACAGCCCCAAGGTGTTGTTGGCAGATGAGCCGACCGGCAACCTGGACCCGGGAACATCGGACCAGGTGTTTGGCGCGCTGATGGAGCTGGTGGCAGGCAATGGTATGTCAGCGTTGATTGCTACACATAATCTGGAGTTGGCGGCCCGGATGGACCGGATGGTGAAGCTGGAAAATGGGGTGTTGGTGACGGTTTGAGATCACCCGCCATTTGCGGATAAGTATTTTCAATGAAAGAATTTACGGATGTTTCGGATCCGAGAATACAGCCATTTGAGACCTGCCAATATCTGTTGACCGAGCAGATTGATAAAGTGGTAGGCCAGTATGTGGAAATTAGTGTTACGACTGCTGGGGTGGGCGATAAGACTTTTAACGTCGGGCCAATCGAGGATGTCAAAGCGATCGAGGCGACACCCGAAAGTGACATCGCAATCTTTGGGTTTGCAAATTATGTTGCCTATGCAGTCACGGCTGAGACCTTTGTTCAAAACAACGACGACGAAGTGTTTGTTGGCAATCGGATACGCATTTACAGTAAGTCCCACTTTTTGGATTTTGTGCGGCGGTCGACATGGGCAAGCGCCGCGTATCCCGGCCCGTTGGTTCATTATCAGATCAATACATTAGACCATTCAATAGATGTTGTTACGAGCCAGCCGCCAGAGCTGAAGATCAAGCAGGGGGCAGCCTAAGCGGGCCTTTTTGTTTAGATTACGCAATGCGTCAGGATCGAATGTTGAAGCAAGGACAATGGGGTGGAGATAAACTGACGTTCGCCACCAATGAACCAATGCAGCAGGTCACCCAGCTAGGGTGTTTCGTCCCCTCCATGCAGGCGCATGTAGAGGCCTGCGGCAAGCGGTAGGTCCCAATCGTCATGTGGTATGTTGCACCACTCGACTTGGTCCGACCATCCATCACCAGTCCAACGCGCAAACAAGAAACGTACAAATTCGGGTTGAAAGGTCTCCCCAGATAAGCGTTCTCTTAGTTCTGGGGGAATTTTGTCCAGCGCTGCGTCTATCTCGGCGTCTGGTGCAACTTCGAAGTCGGTCAGATGCCACGCACTATGCCGCACAAGCCACGGGCCCATATCATCCGTCCACTGATAGGTGTTTTTGGTTAGGGGGCTCATATAGTCGCACCGCACCATCGCGTCGCAGACCTGTTTCAAAGCTGGGGTGCTGGGGCTAATGATATCGCTATGTCGATACAGGTCTTCGACATAAGAAGCATGGCAAGCTACGGCATCCAGAAAGAGGTCCAGCCCCTTGCGGCCAAAATTAACAGGCAACTCCAGACCGTCGAAAGACCTTTTCACCACCCGCCAATAGTCGTCCTCGGGCGTGAGAATCCCCACAGTTTCAAGCGCATCACACCCCATTTCAAAATTGGTCTGGGCTTGATCACATAACAGATCAGGAGAGGGCGTATCGTGACCAAGCCGCGAGATCATTTCATGTGCGAGCCAGGGAATGATGGCTAGGGATAGCTCCCTTTCGCTTTCGGTAAGTGGCTGGCTCATCTAAATATGTTATCCCGTGGGTTGTATGATGACTTGGTTATTGCACCAATCTCAATACTCTGTCGAGGTGATCAGGTAATCGGTGGACTGGAGATGATCCCAAGTACACTTGCGGGATGACTTGTTGTGACGGATTGAATAGCCGTTACTGGTTAAAGTGAAAAAGAAAGGGACATCATGCTGTCTGGCGTTTGCATCGGCACCAATGACATCGAGGCGGCACAAGTGTTCTATGACGCGGTTCTGGCCACAATCGGCATGCGCTGCGTGTTGTCTGAGCCGCGCGAGCGGGGCTATGCGGGGGCGGATGGGCGGATCAGCCTGTTTGTTTTGCTGCCCTTTGATGGTGAACCCGCGACATGTGGCAATGGCACGCAAGTGATGTTTTATGCGCCGGATGCGGCCTCAGTCCGGGCCTTTCATGCGGCAGCGCTCGACTGTGGTGGTACGGATGAGGGCGCGCCTGGGCCACGGGCATATCACCCCGACTACTACGGTGCCTATGTGCGGGATCTGGATGGCAACAAGCTAAATGTTTCGGTGAGCTTAGAGGGCGACACCAGCGATTGAATGTGCGGATTTGGGTTCAGCTGGTTTGGGTTGTCCTCCCCCTCAATTGAACCGTGTCTATTGTCATAGCTCAATTTTCCAGGGTGCGAATTGCGCTACGATGTCGGCAAGAGAGATGTCGATAGAGGCTTTGCCATGAGTTCTGACCGTATCATTGCCGCTGATAATCAGGTGCAGGCGGCACCGACGCTGAAACGGGCGCTGACACTGCCTTTGCTGACCCTGTACGGATTGGGCGTCACCGTGGGGGCTGGCATCTATGTGCTGATCGGCGCGACGGTGGCACAGGCCGGGCCGCTGGCCTGGGTGGCCTTTTTATTGTCGGCCTTTGTGGTCAGTTTTACCGCCTTTTCCTATGCCGAGCTGGCGACACGGTTTCCGGTCAGCGCAGGCGAGGCGGCTTATGTCGAGGCGGGGTTCAAACGGCCTGAGATTGCGACGCTGGTGGGGGTGTTGGTGGCCTGTTCGGGTATGGTTTCGGCGGCTGCGATCTCGGTTGGGGCGTCGGGTTATCTGGGGGGATTGACGGGGCTGCCGTCCCCTACGCTGATTGTTGCCATTGTGACAGCCATGGGCTTGCTGGCTTGGTGGGGGATCACCCAGTCTGTGACGGCTGCGGCGGTGGTTACAGTAATTGAAATTCTGGGTCTTGTGTTTGTCATCGTCTGGGGGCTTGGCGTGGCTGAGAAACAGGGAGCTACGGCGGCGGAGCTGCTGCCGAGCCTTGAGACTGGCAACTGGGGCGGCGTCATCGGGGCCTCGCTGTTGGCCTTCTTTGCCTTCATCGGATTCGAGGACATGGTGAATGTCGCCGAGGAGGTTGAGGAACCACGCCGGGTTATTCCGCGGGCGATCCTGATCACGCTGGTGGTGGCCACAGCGCTGTATGTAGCGACCTGTATCGCAGTTCTGGTTGCAGTCCCGACTGACGTGCTGGCGGGATCATCCGCGCCGCTGACACTGGTTTTTGCCAATGCACCCAAGATGATACAGGTGGGCTTTGCAGCCGTTGCCATTGTTGCCACCGTTAATGGTGTGTTGATCCAGATGATCATGTCGTCACGGGTGCTTTATGGGATGGCGGACCGTGGGCAGTTCCCAGCTGCATTTGCCCATCTGACCGCCAAAACCCGCACCCCCAGTGTGGCAACCGGATTTGTGACCGTCTGCATCCTGAGCCTTGCGTTGTTTTTTCCAATCGAGCGGCTGGCAGAATGGACATCGCAGATTGTGCTGGGGGTATTTGTCTGCGTGAACCTGGCACTGATCATGCTGAAGCGGCGATCTGACGTCGCGGGTGATCATTTCACAGTGCCTGTTTTGGTACCGTATTGTGGAGTGATCTTTAGCCTTGTTTTACTGGCAACGCGTTAGCTGTGGCGATTGCCCTGAGGGCGGCATATTACCCGCCGGGATGCGCCGATATTCCGAGGGTAAAGGCTAGATATCGAGATCGGCACTGAAGCGTAGACAGTACAGGCACTGCGTGACAGGATTGGGGAATTCTGGATGCAGGTGCTTTCTGGCCTGACCCAAGCTCGATTTTATTTTGGTATTTCTTATGAACATTGAAATTTCGCCCATCACCAAGTCCCACATCGAAGGGTTTCATGCCTGTGTTGACGTGGTTGCGAAAGAGCGAAAATACCTCGCTACTACCGAGGCACCTTCGCTGGATTGTGTTCGTGCGTTTGTTGAAAACAACATTGTCGAGAACAAGCCGCATTTTGTGGCCATGGATGGAAGCCGTGTGGTGGGGTGGAGTGATATCATCCGCAAGGAAAGACCGATCAGTCGCCACGTTGGAGTTTTGGGGATGGGGCTGCTGCCGGACTATCGCTCAAAGGGGGTCGGGCGCAGGCTGTTGCACACTGTGATCCAAGAGGCCGTTCCGGCAAGAGATGATCAGAATAGAACTGCTGGTTCATGCCACGAACACAGTGGCGATTGGGCTGTACGAAAAAATGGGTTTCCAGCTGGAGGGCACGATGAAGGATGATATTTTCATCGACGGCCAGTTTGACAGCACCCATTGCATGGCGCTGTTTGCGGATAGGTTTGAGCAACACACAAAGGCTTAGCTCTCATGTGATTGATAGCATTTGTGTGATCTGATCTTTTGCAAAAGGCAGTACATCTGAGTGCAGTCGATCCAGACGGTTCACAGTCAGGCTGTTTTGGTAAAGGTTGCTGACGTCGTGATCGATGCCAATACCGGCGACAGAAAACCCCGGCGTGTTCTGCACATCTTGAATGACGGATTCGAGGTGGTTCCACAGGTAGCGTGGCCCGTTTTCATTGAGCGTTGAATCATCAACCGGTACCCCATCCGAAAGCATCAGAATTAGGTTCCTATCAGCATCAAGATGTTTAAGACGCTCGGATGCCCAGAATAGAGCCTCTCCGTCGATGTTCTCTTTCAAAACATCCTGTCTCAGCAGGTTATAAATGGCATGGGGCGCACCCGGGGATGTGGCCTGTGCTGCCCGGTATTCAATATGCAAGATATCATTGAGACGGCCCGGGTTTCGGGGGCGGCCCGCGTTCAACCACCGTCGCCTGGATGTCCCGCCCTGCCATTCAGCTGTGGTGAACCCCAAAATTTCATAGCGAACTCCAAGCCGCCCTAGAAAATCAGCCAGCAATTCAACCAACAGGCAGGCAAGGATTGCGCGTTGGCCTTTGAGAGACCCCGAGTGATCAACGACAATTGAAACGGCGGTTTTGGATGGGACAAAACTGTTGTTTTGGAGGGCGCTGTCTACAAGTTTCATGCCGTCGAATGATGCTTGGGTCCTGATCGCTCCCACTGCATTTTCATAGTTCCGAATTTGCTCGTCCCAGACTTTTCTATCTTCTGGCGGCAAAGACCGAGCAAGGGCATCTCCGGAAATTTCGATGTCATTTGCCGTGGTGTAAATTTTGTAGTCCGTGACTGGGTCCGGAGTGTTCCATGGCCATTTCATATAATGTACTCCGCGAAAATTGGGCTTGGGTTTAAATCTACGGTTTCTTGGGTGCCGTTGGGGCCAAATATGCCGAACTGGTTGGTGTTGAACTTTAGGCCAATTGGGTAATCCAGACCCCCACCGCCATCACTGATACCCCTGCAGCACGGGTTAGGGTCAGCGGGCTGACCTGGGCTCCGAACAGGCCAAAGTGATCAATCGCGGCGGCGCTAAACAATTGGCCAAGCAGCACAAAGAACACCGCGTTGCCGACGCCGAAATGTGGCGCAACATGGGTGATGGACAGCACGTAGAATGCAACCAGCAGCCCAGCCAGCAGCAGGTGCTTGGGCGCGCTGGTGACCTGCATCAGGGTATGCGGGCCAAGCAGGAAATAGGTCAAGAGTGCAGCAGTGAAAGCAACCGCAAAGAGCACCACGCCTGCGGCCATTGGCGAGCCGATGTATTGCCCTAGCCCCGCGTTAAGTGCGGCTAGAACCGGGATGCCGACACCTGCGGCAAGCATGATCAGGGCGTAGTGGGTCATTGTGCTCTCCGGCTTTTGGTGGTGGATTTCTGCGACAGGGGGCGGAAATGTGCAAGTGGTGTCAGCCGCTAATCACAGATCCCGCGCACTTGGAGGCCGTCCCAGGGCAGATACAGATCATCTTCGCGGCTTTGCGGCAGATCTGTCACCGGCATCACCGCACCGATCATGTCATGCAGGCGGCGGGTGCGTTGCGCTTTGGGGGCAAGTGCGCGGCAACAGACATATTCCTCGACAATTGAGCCCTGCTGTTCGTAGCCAAAACTGAGAAAATCAGCGTCCGACTGCAGGTCAAACAAATAAGGGTCAGTACGATTGCCATGTTCGGCAGCGGCGCGCAGGGGGTGGTACCCTGTGGTCTTGCGGTTTTGCCATTGCCAGACATGGGTCAGCTCGTGGGCGAGCAACATGGCCTCGACCAGATAGAGCTGCCCTGGGTAGTCCGGCGTGAAATCCTCGGCGTACCACTCTTTGGTGAAAAAGATTTTGTTGAAAACCGCCAAGGCGGCGGGGGAGGCGGTGACGATTTCGTCTTTGACTGGTGGCAGGATGCGTTCACGGCAGGCCAGGCGCGGGCGGGGTTGACGGCGAAAGGTGACCGATCCCACCGGGGCGCCGCGCACCAGGCGCACGCGGTCCATGTTCAGGGTGTCGCCGTGGATTTGGGCAGCAAAGGCCCGCTCGCTTTCGGTCAGGGGGCGCCCACAGGAGGCGACGAATATCAGGATCAGAAAAGCGCGCAGGATCATAAGGCTAGGTTAGCCGGGCTTGGCCGAGTGTGACAACCGATACTGCGCGGCAATGGTGAAAATATATCCACCAGGCGCATCAGCAGCTAAAGGCCAGCACCCGGCTGATTTCGGTCAAGCCGCGGCCAGATTGATCCATCCAGCTGTTAAACGCGCCCTGAACCGCGCGCATAGCGGTTTTAGTGGTGGCGGGTTTGTCGATCACCCCTTCGGAAATCAGCCTTGCGGTGACATCGCGTGACAGGATAAAGGCATCGCGCCCGGCAAAGCGCATGGCATATTGCCCGGTCATTGCCCCCAACCGGCTGCCGCGTTTCTTGAGCATCTCCAGTAGACCGATGTAATCGTCCGAGGGCCAGTCACCCAGCACCTGACCCACACCGCCCTCATCGCGCAGTTCCAGCAGGAATGCGGCGTTATCGCGCACTGTTGCAATCTTGGTGCCATTGCGGACGATGGATGTGTCGCCCAGCAGGGCGTCGAATTTCTCGTCATCCATAAAAGCGCAGCGGCCGACGTCGAATCCGTTGAATGCGGTTTCAAATCCGTCCCATTTGGCCTCGATCACCTTCCAGTTAAATCCAGCCTGAAAGATGCATTTGGTCATCACTGCCAGCCAGCGGTCCTCGGACAGGGCGGTGATGTTGGGGGTGGGCTTGATCAGCTTGGCCTCAAGCGCGTCGGCGCCGCCGTGGCGGTCGGCGGAAATGGCGTAGATATCGTCAAATGTGCGCATGGAGGCCCCCTGATTTTGCAACAGCTTAGCGGGCTGGCCGGTAGAGCTCTACCAGGGATTTGCCCAAACGAAAGGGTGCTGCAAAGCTGAGCAGGCAGAGGGCGAGGATCTGAAGGATCAGGATTGGCGCGTTGTCCTGCAGTACCTCCCATTCGCGTTTTAGCTGGGTGACATGGATGATCAGCTCGTCATAGGCGCGGGCTAGGATCAGGAAATCGCCAGCAATGGCGGGGACTTTGCGGCGCATATTGTCTACGGCGGTTTGGGTGGTGTCATCCAGCGCGGTGAAAACCAGAAATGCAGTGGGATCAAAGGCATCCGCCTTGGCGCTCATCTCTTTCATATCGTCCATCGAACTGCGCTGACCCAGCAGAAATCCTAGGCTGCGCAGTGGTGCGACCTCATCCGTCACGGCCAGAAACAGCGGTAGGTCGGCGTTGCTGGCGGTGGAGGCAGAGAGGAATTCGATCTTGTCGCACAGGGCGGCGATGTCGGCGTCATAGGCCGGATCACAGAACCGCAGGCGGAACCGTGCGGCGTCGCGGTCAAAGGCGGCGGTGGCGGCATAGGCGATGTCGATCTGGCGTTCCAGCCGCGAGCTGTCAGCGGCATAGATACCGGTGATCACCGCCACCAGCGCACCAAAGCCACCCAGCACCACCCAGACCAGATCTGCCAGTTTCCAGGCGCGATGGCCTGCAGGATGGCGGAACAGGAACAGGGTGCCCAGCCCGCCAAGCGCAAAGCAGAGCAGGATCAGCAGCAGTTGGTTGTCGGCAATGAACATCATAAAGGGCCCCGCGTTTGCTTGGTGTCAGCCTAGGGACAGGCGGGGCAGCGGGGCAAGCGGGCTCACGGGGTTGTCAGGTCATCGTGTTTTGGTGTTGGGCCTTAGGTAAAGAGGGCGGTACCGCCTGGGGCGGAGGATCGGGGCCGGTTGCCCCATTGCAGGGACGGCTGGCCATATGCGCCATGGGTCCCCCTGCACCTGGTTGGTGGTGGTCTGAGGGGGCCGAGGTCTCCTGGGTATTGGTCCGGATGCCAAACCGGGCCGGTGTCGCGACGGGAGGGTTATGGCATCACCGGGTTAAGATAGCCCAAGCAGGGCGTACGCTGGGTGCGCAACACCCCACTTTTGCCAATTTGGCGGCAACCTGCTTTGATGGCACTGTTTCTGTGTATGAGGTGATTTATGGGTTTGTTTGATTGGTTGACCGGAACAAAAAAGCCAGCCGACGGGGTGGCGGCGGCCTCTGCTGAGGATGTGCGGGCGGCTATATTGGCGGTGAACCGCGACACGGCGCCGTTTAGTGTGGCGGACTGCACAGATGGCAGTTGTGACATTGTAGCCGAGTGGAAGATTGTGGATACCAAATGGGTTGAGGTGTTTGCCAAGGCGGGATTGGAGCGGGCGGCGCAGATCAAGATGCGGCTGGACGTGGACAAGTGCGAGGTGCGGGCGGTGGATCAGGATTACACCATCAGCTGGCGTGCCGGGGTGCCGGAGCTGTCGTTTTCAGCCTCAGCCTTTCGCGGACAAAAGAAAGAGGTCTCATTCGGCCGCGCCTATGGGTTCACCGAGGAGCTGCGGCCCGGTGAGATCTACAACTATCACTTTGACAGCAAAGAGATGAAGGCGCCGCTGCAAGAGGCGGTGACCACATATGGTTGGGTCTGGCGCGGGGTGGCGTTTGGAAAGTTGTAGAGTTCGAACTGGTCCGCGCAGCGGCAAACAATCTGGGAGATTGTTTGAAGTGAGAACGGGCGGAGCCCCAGAAACCGGGCGGCGTAAATAAAATTCCAGATTTTCCGGGCATTCTCCTTTGGGGACGTAAGGCATAGCCTCACGGCCCGCGCCTGACCTTCCCCCCGGGAAGGCGCATTCGCACCTCCCCAAGGTCAGGCGTGGGCCTTATGTTGAGTGTGAACAAAAGGGGTTTTTTATCTGAAAAAAATGGTTCCCGTACTGGCCTTTTCCTGGCTGCCCTTTTAGTTGTTTAGGGAGGGGTACTAACAACAAAAAGCAGATCATGGACAATACAACTTTTATTATTGGGGCCGGAGCTAGTGTGGATTTTGGGATGCCTACTGGTGACCAATTGATTTCGGTCATTTCCGAACTTTGCCTTGGTGTGGACGCCGACAGTGGTATATTTGAATTTAGTGAATTTGATGAAGTAGTTCGAGAACTTCGCCATGCGTCTGAGATTTCTATCCAAAACCGGGACGCCGGCCTGTTTTATGACGACGAACCTGTAGATGATCATCTCTTTAAGATCGGGAGTTCTCTGTGGTTGTCAAAAAGCATTGATAACTTCCTAAGGGAGCAGAATGACGAAAGGTTAATCAAAATTGGAAAGAGGGCTATTGTTGCTTCAATTTTATATTATGAACGCAATCAATTAGCTGCAAAGGGGCAAGGTGATGAAGCTGGGGGAGTTCGAAATAATCCGCTGTATAGTCCTGAAAGCTCAAGGAGACGAAGCCTCAATTTTTCCGCTTTGAGAGAAACTTGGTTGGTCCCATTTTTCCGGTGCCTACGCGGTCAAATCGAGGTAGGGGAGTTGGAAGAAAGATTGTCTCGTACCAATTTGATAATCTTCAACTACGATCGTTGTGTAGAGCATTTTCTTTTTCACGCGTTTAGTGCTTTTGACGATCTTGGACACTCTGAAGCGGCAAAACTGCTGTCGAGAATGAATATTATCCATCCATATGGTAAGATCGGCGATCTTCCGTGGGAGGTTGAGACGGATCTAAACGTTGATTTTGGTGGTATAGAAAACTTAGAAAAAGCCCTTAGGAAGGCGGATCGTATTCGTACTTTCATGGAAAGCCGTGATGCAGAGGTGGAGTTCAGAATACAAGAAGCAGTGAAGCGCTCAAAATCACTAGTTTTCTTGGGCTTTGGGTTTGCTCAACAAAATATGGAACTCATAGGAGCTAACCAAAACTTGGGGGCTGATTACAATTTCAGACGGCAAGTTTTCGCAACTGGCTACGGCCTGAGTGCATATCAGTCTGAAAAAGCAAAGCGTAATTTAGCACCACTGCTTAACGGGGACTTACGACCGGAGTTGAGATCTTCCAACGCCGATCCGAATAGGGTCAAACTCCTAAAAGGAACTTGTAGTGATTTGTTCAGCGAATACGAAAGCGAATTTTTCCTCTAAACATCCAACTCCTCCACAAACCGCGCGTTCTCCTGAATATATTGGAACCGCAGCTCGGGCTTTTTGCCCATCAGCTGCTCGACCAAATCACCGGTCTCACCGGGTTCATCCTCGTCAATGGTGATGCGGATCAGTTTGCGGGTGGTGGGATCCATGGTGGTCTCTTTCAAGTCCTTGGCATCCATTTCACCAAGACCCTTGAAGCGGGAGACATCGATCTTGCCCTTGCCGCCCAGGCCTTTTTCCAGCCATTCGTCGCGTTCAGCCTCGTCCAGGCAATAAACCCGGCGCGCGCCCTGGGTCAGGCGGAACAGCGGGGGGCAGGCCAGGTACAAATGACCGCCGTCGATCAGCGGGCGCATCTGGGTAAAGAAGAAGGTCATCAACAGCGCGGCGATGTGGGCACCGTCGACATCCGCATCGGTCATAATGATGATCTTGTCATAGCGCAGATCGTCGGGGTTGAACTTGGTTCCCAGCCCGACGCCCAAGGCCTCGCACAGATCGCGAATTTCGGCGTTGGTGCCGAGTTTGGATGACGCCGCGCCCAGCACGTTGAGGATCTTACCCTTCAGTGGCAATAGCGCCTGATTTTTCCGGTTGCGGGCACCTTTGCCCGAGCCACCCGCCGAGTCCCCCTCGACGATGAACAGTTCGGTGCCAGCACGGTTTTTGGCGGTACAGTCGGTCAGCTTGCCGGGGAGGCGAAGTTTCTTGGTGGCTGACTTACGCTGGGTCTCTTTTTCTTGGCGGCGACGCAGGCGTTCCTCGGCCCGCAGCACCAGGAAATCAAGGATGGCGCCGGCGGATTTGGTATCCGAGGCCAGCCAGTTGTCGAAGTGGTCGCGGACTGAGTTTTCCACCATCTTGTTGGCGGCCTCGGTCGACAGGCGGTCCTTGGTCTGGCCCACGAATGCAGGGTCAGCGATGAAACAGGAAATCAGCGCACAGCCGCCCGCCATCAGGTCGTCGCGGTTGATCTGGCTGGCCTTCTTGTTGCCGACCAGTTCGCCGTAGGCCTTGATGCCCTTGAGGATCGCGGCCCAGAAGCCGGTGACATGGGTGCCGCCCTCGGGCGTGGGGACGGTGTTACAGTAGGACTGGGTGAAACCGTCACGCGACGGGGTCCAGTTGATCGCCCATTCGACGTATCCCGCCTCGCCAAATTTCTCGCGGAACTCGACCTTGCCTGCAAAGGGCTCGTCGGCATAGATCGAGGATTTTCCCAGCACCTCGGTCAGGTAGTCTTTGAGACCGCCGGGGAAGTGGAATGTGGCCTCGGTTGCGGTTTCACCGTCGTCGATGGCGGATTTCCAGCGGATTTCAACGCCCGAGTAGAGATAGGCCTTGGAACGGACCAGAGTGAACAGGCGCTTGGGCTTGAAGCGGTGGTGGCCAAAGATCTGCTCATCCGCGTGGAAGGTGACAAAGGTGCCGCGTTTGTTGGGGGCAGCGCCGACTTTTTCCACCGGTCCCTGTGGGATCCCGCGTGAAAACCGCTGTTCGAACAGCTCTTTGTTCTTGGCCACCTGCACCACCAGGCTATCAGACAGAGCGTTCACCACAGACGAACCCACGCCGTGCAGACCACCGGATGTCTGGTACGCCTTGCCCGAGAATTTACCACCGGCGTGAAGGGTACACAGGATCACCTCAAGCGCGGATTTGTCCGGGAACTTGGGGTGTGGGTCGATTGGGATACCACGGCCGTTGTCGGTGATGGTGACTGAGTAGTCCGCGTTTAGGATGACTTCGATGCGGTTGGCATGGCCGGCCACCGCTTCGTCCATCGAGTTGTCGAGGATTTCTGCCACCAGGTGGTGCAACGCGCGCTCATCGGTGCCGCCGATATACATGCCCGGTCTTTGGCGAACGGGTTCCAGTCCCTCCAGGACCTCGATCGAGGACGCATCATAGGTTTCCGTTTCGGAAGGGGAGAGGAGATCGTTGGCCATGTGGGGAGCTGCTCATTGGTCGTGGTGGTTGCGGGCAGTATGGCAGGTGTCGCTGTTCGGGGGAAGGGGCAGACTAGGTGTTGTGGATAAGTGGGGAGAAGGGGGCAGAGTTGGATGGATTGGGCTTTGGTCCTATCGGATGTGAAATTTGGCTGTACATGTGGCGGCGGCAGCGATGATCATCGGTAGCAGACCCAGCAGAAGGAAGAATGGTGTGACACAGAGCGATTTGAGCAAGGACACATTGGACCCTCTAAACTGGGACGATTTCAGGGCTGAGGCACGGCAGATGCTGGAGGCCTCGATAGATCAGTTGCAACAGGTGGCTGAGCGCCCCTGGCAAGAGGTGCCGGAGGATGTGAAGGCGGGCTATGCGGTGCAAGCAGAGGGCAGCGATGCCGGGGCTTTGGTTGAGCGGATCACCAAGGAGGTGCTGCCCTATCACGGAGGCAATATTCACCCGCGGTTCTGGGGCTGGGTGCAGGGCACGGGGCTGGCATCGGATCTGATTGCGGGCATGGCGGGGGCAGTGATCAACGCCAACACTGGCGGGCGTGATCATGGGGCCAATTACATGGAACGCGCGGTGATTGACTGGACGCGCCAAAAGATGGGGATGCCCGAGGGCAGCAGTGGGGTGCTGGTGGCCGGGACCTCACAGGCGACAGTGATAGCCTTTCAGGCGGCGCGGGTGCGGGTGCTGCCTGATGTGCGCAAGTCCGGGCAAGGGACGGCGCGGTTAACGGCTTATGCTGGCGAAGGTATTCACAATGCCAGCCGCAAGGCTTTGGAGCTGATGGGGGTCGGGTTTGAGAACCTGCGGCTGGTGCCTTTGGTTGACGGCCAAATGGATCTGGCGGCACTGCGGCAGCAAATCGTGCTCGACCGGGCTGCGGGAGCAAAGCCGTTTTTATTGGTGGGCATGGCTGGCTCGGTTGATCTGGGCACCTATGATGACCTGAACGGGTTGGCGGATGTGGCGGCGGATGAGGATCTGTGGCTGCATGTGGACGGGGCATTTGGCGCCTGGACGCGGATTGCCGAGGCACCTTGGCGAGGCCTGAGCGATGGCATTGGCCGGGCTGACAGTATTGCGCTGGATTTCCACAAGTGGATGTATGTGGGCTATGACTGCGGGCTGGTGCTGATCGCGGATGAAGCCGCGCACCGGGCAGCCTTTGCGGCGCGGCCCAGCTATCTGGAGGCGGCTGAAAGTGGGCTGGCCGGCGGCGATCCTTGGTTCTGTGACTATGGCATCGACTTATCGCGGGGCAATCGGGCGCTGAAAGTTTGGACCGCGTTGGAGATGTATGGCGAGGCGGCGCTGGGGGCAGCGATCTCTGATAACTGCCGCTTGGCGGCGCTGATGGCCCGGGAGGTGAAGGCACAGCCTAAGATGCGGCTGGTTGCGCCGGTGGTGTCCAATGTTTGTGTCTTTACAGCCCGAGAGGATTTATCGAGCGAGGCGCAGTCGGTGTTGAATTCGGAGATCGCGCAACGGCTGCAGGCAAGCGGCGAGGCGGTGTTGTCCACCACGCGGGTGAATGGAGTGGTGGTGCTGCGGGCTGCGATTACCAATCATCGCAGCCGCGACAGCGATGTGAAGGCGGCAATTGAGGCGGTGATGCGCTTGGCCACAGAACTTGGCGGTTGAACGCGCTACATCTGGGGGCTTTGCCCCCAGACCCCCAGGAAATTTTTAGCCAGATGAAGCAGGCGGGGCCAATTCGCCGCCTCGCACATAGGCGCGTTGGTAGGCGGGGCGGGCTTGGATGGCAGACACAAAACGGGTGAGGGCTGGATATTTTTGTGCGCCACCCAGGCCGATGGCAATTTCGGCTGGGAAGCTGAGCAGGATGTCGACGGCAGAAAGTTGATCCAGCACAAAATGTCCCGACGGGCGCAGTTGGTCGTTCATGTAAGAGAAATGGGCGTCGAGCTGTTGCTGGATGCGGGGGTGTAGTGGTGCACCAGCTTCGCCGAGACTGCCGACATAAAGGTTCAGCAGTATGGGCGCCATCGCCGATCCTTCGGCAAAATGCATCAGCTGGGTGTGGTGGATGAACTCGGGCATTGGACGCAGCGGGATCATCTGCGGCGCAAATCGGGTGCAGATCAGTTCAACAATAGCACCGGATTCAGCGATGGTATGGCCGTCCATTTCGACAACTGGGGATTTGCCCAGAGGATGGATTTTGCGTAGCTCGGGCGGTGCCAGATGGGTGCGGGGATCGCGTTCGTAGTGGATCACCTGATAATCCAGTTCCAACTCTTCGAATAGCCACAGGATCCGGTGGGAGCGGGATCGGTTGAGGTGGTGGACAGTGATCATGCGACGTGGTCCTGCGTTGCTGACCAGTCTACGATAATATGGGCGATCTCGGCGGGATATTCGTGGCAGAGCCAGTGGGAGGCTTTGGGGAGATTTGCACGGGTCAGGTTTGGCGCAAGATGTTCCAGATCATGCGTGGCCTCGGGCAACAAAGCGGTGTCCTGTTCGCCCCAGATCAGAAGATGGGGCTGCAGCACCATGAAGTTCTCAATAGGTAGGTCTGGAACATCAATGGGTTGACCGGGACGGGCCACCTGTATTTGCGAGGCGCGGTACCAGTTGAGCATGGCGGTCAGGCGACCGGGGCGAGACCATTCAGATTTGTAAGCGGCCTGTGTATCGGTGTCGAACCAGGTGGTCGCCGGTTTTTCTGAGAACATTGAGATCAATTTCCCAAAGTCATTCTCGGCCAGTTTTGCGTCGCTGCTGGGCTGGCGCAGCCAGTTGATATATTGCGAGGCGGCAGACTGAGCGCCCCCCGCTGCAAGCGCGCGTTGGAAGGGGATCGGATGAACGCCGTTGGCGATGACCAACCGCTTGACCAGGTTGGGATGTGAGATCGCCAGACCATAGGCAATAGCCGCGCCCCAGTCATGACCCAGAACTGTAACGGGGTGATCCAGCTGCTGGATCAGTGCGGCCATATCGCCAATAAGGGTGGTGGATGAATAGTGCTCAACCCCGTCCGGGCACCAGCTTTGGCCATAGCCGCGTTGGTCGGGGGCAATGCAGTGAAAATGGTGGGACAGATGCGTTGCCAGATCCTCCCATGCACCGCTGTATTCGGGGAAGCCATGTAGCATCAGCAATGGTGGCAGCGCGCGGTCGCCCCAGCGTCTGAGATAGAACGGCTGCCCTTGTAAGGAAACAAACTCATCTGTCATGGGTTGCCCGCTAAGATGTCGGACAGCAAAGCGTGCAGTGGGAGTAGCTGGGCAAAGGCGTTGTTGACGGTAGTCAGGGGCTGCGCCCACTGGGGGGCTGGCAGGTCAGTCCAAACTGACAGGGACTTGCGTCGCAGCAGCGGGGCTTGTGGGTTGTCCTTGGCATATGGGGAGGGGACGCGTTTTAGCTCGGGCTCTTCTGGGGTGAACGACTCTTGGCCCAATTTATCCAGGACAGTAGCTGCCGTTTGACCCTCACTGCCGCTGACGGCGTCGCGCCACTGTAACAGCTGGTTTTTGTCAAACCCCATAAGACCGCCGCCAACCCGGCAGTAGGTCGGAGAGATGCCAAGAAAGAACCCGGTTTTAACCTCTGCCTCGAGCTGCCAAAGCATATGCAGGTGGGTGTGATAGGGTGTTTTGTCCTTGGAGAACCGCACATCGCGGTGGGGGCGGAACAGTTTTGTAGTGACCCGTTGGCCAGAGGATTTTGTCAGATCTGCTGCGACCTGATCCAAAAACAGTTGCGCCGGAGACTTGAGCTGAGCGTCGTAGCGCGTTTTGTGGTCGGTAAACCAGTCACGCGTGTTGTTGGCAGCCAGCTCTGCAAGAAAGGCGCGGGCTTCAGGGATAAGCTCAGCAAAGGGATCGGTCATCAATGGCTCCAACGGGTAATATGTGCAGCCTAGCACAGGTTGGTCTCAGCCCAAGAGGGATAGTTTGTCTTGCCCCGGATGATAGCTCTGCTAAGGCTTGGTTATGAATAGTAAGTCCCCCTCATATTCGCCGATGACCCATTCCGGTCATGTCCGTGCCATTGCCACCCTAGGCCTGCCGTTGATTGGAGGTCACGTGGCGCAATTTGCCATTGGGTTGACCGATACAGCCATGCTGGGCTGGTACGGTGTTGATGCGCTTGCAGCGGTGACGATTGCCTCGACTTATTTCTTTGTATTGTTCCTGTTTGGCGCGGGCTTTGGTTTTGCGGTGATGCCGATGGTGGCAGCCGCTGCTGGCGCGGGCGAGGATCGCCAGATTCGACGCTGTACCCGCATGGGGCTGTGGCTGTCACTGGCCTATGGCGTGATTGCCCTGCCAGCCTTGGTCTATGCCCGCCCCATTTTGGATTTACTGGGGCAGGAGCCCAAGATTGCTGAGATGGCAGCAAGTTACCTGCAGGTGGCAGGTTGGGGTATTTTCCCTGCGCTGTTGGTGATGGTGTTGAAATCCTATTTGGCGGCATTGGAACGGACACAGATTGTGTTGTGGGTGACGTTGGGTGCAGCAGTGATGAATGCGCTGGTCAATTATGTGCTGATCTTTGGCAACTGGGGCGCGCCAGAGCTGGGTGTGCGGGGGGCGGCGATTGCCTCGTTCAGCACTCAGGTAGTGTCGTTTGTGGCGATCATCATCTATGCGCTGAAAGTTCTGCCCGAGCACGAGATCCTGAAAAACTTTTGGCGTCCTGACTGGGAGATGCTGCGCGAAGTGTTCCGGCTTGGCATTCCCATTGGATTGACCACCTTAAGCGAGGTGAGCCTGTTTGCCGCCTCGGCGACGATGATGGGTTGGCTGGGAGCTGTGGCACTGGCGGCCCATGGTATTGCCGTGTCGCTTGCGGGGTTGACGTTCATGGTACATTTGGGGTTGAGCAATGCCGCAACGATCCGGGCAGGCAACGCCTATGGACGTGGTGACCGGGATCATATGGCGCGTGGCGGTAAGGTAGTGACAGTGTTGTCGCTGGTGATGTCGGTGGTTGCCACGATATTGTTTGTGACCATGCCCGAGACTTTGATGTCACTGTTTATGGCGGGCGATGAACCGCAGAAACCCGAAATCCTGGCGGTTGGGGTTGTGCTGATGGCCATGGCGGCGCTGTTCCAACTGGTGGACGGGGTGCAGGCCATCGCGCTGGGCCTGTTGCGCGGCGTGCAGGATACCACGATGCCTATGATCATTGGCATGTTCAGCTATTGGGTAGTTGGGATCTCATCGTCATATGTTCTAGGGTTCGTGCTCGGCTATGGTGGCGTTGGAGTCTGGGCTGGGTTGGTCTTGGGATTGGGGTTCGCCGCGGTGCTGCTGACGTGGAGATTCTGGTTTGGGGTGATCAACAAGGTGGGCACTAAACCTTAACTGCATTCTAGAGCAATGGCGCCAGCAGGTTGGTGGCGTCACTCTGTCCCGCCAAAATCTGTGTTGAAACAAGTTGTGATGGCATGCCGAGTAGGTCGCCAAAATCCTGACTGTAGAGCAGGGGCTGCTTCAACGCTTTGCACTGGCCCTCGATCCGGGCGGCGGTGTTGACGGCTTGACCCATCACGGTGAAGTCAATCCGGGTTTGAGAGCCAATGTTGCCGTATAAAACCTGGCCAAAATGCAGGCCGATGCCAAAATCGACCTCGAGCGGTGGTTTGATTTGATTGGCCTGATAGAATGCATCCTGTGCGGCTGTCAGGGCACTGTGGCAGACGGATGTTGCCTGGGCACTGTCTTCAACGGCGAATACCGCCAGAACACCATCGCCGAGCAGTTTCAGAATCTCGCCGCCCTGTTCGGTGACGCTTTGGTCGATGACCTCGTAGTATCGGTTGGCCAGTCGTAGAGCCTCGGTTGCGCCATGGCGGGCGTTAATGCCGGTCCAGTCGCGGATGTCACTGACCAGAATGGCGGCCTCGATCATCTCGATGTCACCTCGTGTGATTTGCCCGTCCAACACCCGGCGGCCTGTGCGTTTGCCTAAATAGGCCTCGGTCACGGCACCGGCGATCGTGCGCAGGCTGATCACTTCGGCGATGGGGGCCAGCACGGCTGCAATTTTGGTGAAGCCGTCGATATCCTGGTTGGAAAACCCTGAAGGATGTTTGGAGACAAAGACCAGAATAAGGGCGCGGCCATCGGAAAATTCGGCAGGCAGGCCAAAGTAGTCAGTGGCACCACGTTCTTTCAATTCGTGCAGGACACCGTGGTCCTCAGAACCGAGTAGGGTGATCAGGGATTTGCGATAGGAGCGCCGGTTTTGCGAGATATAGGCCATCGGGCTGCCAACATAAGCAGCGCTGCGTTCCAGCCCATGCGGCGAAGAAATGGTTTCAGCCAGGCCGCTGTCGCGCTCCCAGATCGAAGAGATAGCTGTGGTCAAAGGATGCAGAGTGCGCATGGAGAGACGCAACCGCCAGAGGGGCGCACCGGCGTTATGAAGCTGCTCACCCAGCTGCTGAACCACGGTATCCAAATCCCGCAACATACGGCCCTTGGACAAAAGCCATTGAATGATTTGGTCGGGTTGCCAAGTTCGGAATGCAGAGGAGACAGATGTGGTCATTCTGCAAGGCTAGCTCAGGTTGTGGTTGATTTCAAAGGCTACGCGTGGGCGCTGTTATTGCTGTATGGATTGCATCCAGACGATCAGGTCTCCCACGGGACGGTTGGTTAGCATGGGTTGGCCTGTGGGCAGTTTCATTGCCACCACGTCATCCTCGAACAACCAGCCAAACACCGGCATGTCGCTTCCGTGGCTCACCAGCGGGTCGCGGCCATCAATGCGCGAGGCGACCCGTTCCAGCGGAAACTCACCGCCATGGCGCTGGGACAGTGTGGTGAGGTCAGCGGGGGGAACCAACAGAACCGGGGCCATGGGGCCGCTTCCTTTGGCGTCTTGTCCGTGGCAGCCAGCACAGAAATGTTGGAACAGATTTGCGCCTGTTTCGGCATCTTGGGCCGAGCAGACGGACGCAGAAATGGACAGCAAAGTTGCAAAAACCAGACGCATGGAAAATCTCCGAACCAACTAGAACACACGTAAAGACTAACAGGGAGGAGATAGTGCGTCCTTGATGCAAGTCAGGGTTTTAAGCCGGTTCCTTGGTTAGGTTCCGTCAGCCTGTTGATTTGCCAAGCGGTTCTGAGGAATTGATCTTGAAAGTGAGGGGGAGTAGGCGCGCAACTACCGCTAGCCGTTGCCCTTCATCAGCCGATCCGCTTTTTTGCGCACTAGCACCGTGCGTAGATCGTGCATGGCCAGCAGCAGGTCATCGGTGACCATCTCCAGCTGTTCCGGGCTGGCCTTGGACTGGACCCAGTGGGCGGTGGTGTTGAGGTAGTCCACGGCGCGGTGGATGTCGTCGATGTCGCGTGCGGCTAGCAGGGCCATGCGGTCGGCCATCCAGGTCTTGATCTCGGTTAGATCTTGATCCGATAGGGTGCGGCCGCCGTGGGGTTTGATCTCGCCGTTGCGAATGTTCACAACGGCAATCTGATCCATTTCGATGCGGCGCTGACGGTTTTCGGTGTCGACGCGGTACACAAAGGCCCCGTTGTCGCGCACGCGAAAATAGTAATCGGGTAATTCAGCGCTCATGTGTTCTGTGTGCCTTCCATGACTCGCCATAGGCTACCATCTGGATCCACAAGCGCAAACATGCGTGGTGCATCTCCACCCAGCTCAAACGGTGTGGTCATGCGCGGGACATTACCCTGTTCGCTGGGCAGGTTGAGGGCCGTCCATTCACCATGCAGGATATCAATGTCCGGAAGGCGCATGCTGGCTGAGAAATAGCTTTCCTCTGGGTTCAGATCGGGATGGGGAAAGAACTCGATTATCATGCTGTCACGTGACAGGATCATCCAGCCATCACCGCGGTAAACCGTGGCAAAGCCAAGATCGTGGTAGAACGTCTCGGTCTTGTCGAAATCTCGGCTCGGCAGGTTGGCCGTGATCTTTCCCTGTTCCGTCATACTTATGTCAACTCCGCACAGAAGCGCTGGATGCGCGTGCAGGCTTCGGTCAAAGCCTCGTCCGAGGTAGCGTAGCTGACCCGGAAGTTTGGCGAAAGACCAAAGGCTGCGCCAAAGACTACAGCCACATCTGCCTCGTCCAGCAGGGCGTTGGCAAAGGCCTCGTCATTTTCGATCACGGTGCCTTTGGGGGTGGTTTTGCCGATCAGCCCAGCGATCGAGGGGTAAACGTAAAAGGCGCCTTCGGGTGTTGGGACTGTCATGCCGTCGATTTTGGACAGCATCTTGATCACCAGATCACGGCGGCGCACGAACTTTTCGTTATTCGGGGGCAGGAACTCTTGGGTGCCGTTCAGCGCCTCGACCGCAGCCCATTGGCTGATGGTGCAGGGGTTCGAGGTCGACTGAGACTGAACTTTGCGCATGGCGGCGATCAGTTCCACCGGGCCAGCGGCGTAACCGATGCGCCAACCGGTCATGGCATAGGCTTTGGAGACGCCATTACAGGTCAGGGTGCGCTCATACAGGCCAGGCTCGATCTGGGCTGGTGTGCAGAACTCAAAGCCGTCATAGGCCAAGTGTTCATACATGTCGTCGCTCATCACCCAGACATGGGGGTGGCGCATCAGCACATCGGTCAGCGCCTTAAGCTCGTCCCGGCTGTAGCCCGCGCCAGTTGGGTTTGAGGGCGAGTTGAAGATGAACCACTTGGTGTTTGGCGTGATTGCGGCCTCTAGCTGTTCGGCGGTCAGTTTGAAGTTGTTTTCCAGCGTGGCCTCAACCGCAACCGGGGTACCACCAGCCAGTAGCACCATATCGGGATAGCTGACCCAATAGGGGGCGGGGATGATCACCTCGTCACTTTCGTTCAGGGTGGCCATCAGGGCGTTGTACAAGGTTTGCTTGCCGCCGGTGCCAACCGAGATTTGGGCTGGGGTATAGTCCAACCCGTTGTCGCGGCTCATCTTGGCGCAGATGGCTTTCTTGAGCTCGGGGATACCATCGGGGGCGGTGTATTTCGTTTTGCCCGCTGCGATGGCTGCAACTGCCGCGTCCTTGATATTCTGAGGGGTGTCAAAGTCAGGCTCGCCCGCGCTGAGACCAATCACATTGCGACCGGCGGCTTTCAGCTCAGCTGCTTTGGCGGTCATAGCAATGGTTGGTGATGGTTTGACGCGAGAAAGGGTTTTGGACAAGAACGGCATTGGGGCCTCGATTTGAATGTTGCGCCGGACTGTCATAGGGTGCGGCCAATGGTCGATCAAGCGTTTACGGTCGCCCTGGCACAGGAGATCAGACATGAGCGATATGGACTATGATTGGTACGGCCCCGATGCCGCAACCTTTGGCGATCGGGTGGCCGGGGCACGTGAGGTTGCCGGGATGACGCAGGCACATCTGGCACGCCGGTTGGGGATCAAAAAGGCCACGTTGTTGGGCTGGGAACAGGATCTGTCTGAGCCGCGCGCCAACAAACTATCGATGTTGTCCGGAGTGCTGAATGTCTCGATGACCTGGTTGATTACCGGCGAAGGTGAAGGCATGAGCCAGCCCGTGGACGACCTTATGGTTTCCGGAGACTTTACCGAGATCCTGAGCGAGTTGCGGGAAGTCCGCGCCGAGATGAAGGCCAATATGGATCGCACGGCACGATTGGAAAAGAAACTGCGGCTGGTGCTGGAACGCGGAGTAGAGGTGTGAGCGAGACCTATGAACACCGTCTGAAACGGATGCAGATGCGTTCGATGCGACGGGGAATCAAAGAGATGGATATCATCCTGTCAGCCTATGCTCAGACCAATCTTGCTAGCATGGATTCGGCCCAGTTGGACCTCTATGATCAGTTGCTGGAAGAGAATGATCAGGACCTGTATCAATGGGTCACTGGGCAGGCAATGGCGCCAGAGCCCTTAAAAATATTGGTGAACGAGATATCGCAAACTTTTCAAAAATAACACTAAAACGACTTAACTGATTCTTCGGAAATTTTCGTCAAACTCTGTCTCAGTTATTCGAGTCGGAGAAACGAATGAGTATGGAAATGCCAATTGGCCAGCAGGACCAAAAAGGGTTCATGACTGGTTATCTCGAAGCACTGGCGCTGGTCGAACGCCTGCACCGGTTGCTGTTGGATGTAATCAAGGACGAGTTCGAGCGTGTCGGCGTGTTGGAAATCAACGCTGTTCAGGCGCTGTTGCTGTTCAACATCGGTGACAACGAAGTAACTGCGGGCGAATTGAAAAGCCGCGGCTACTATCAGGGTAGCAACGTCAGCTACAATCTGAAGAAGCTTGTTGAGATGGGCTTTATGCACCATCAGCGCTGTGAGATTGACCGCCGTTCGGTGCGTGTCCGTCTGACCCAGAGCGGCCGTGAAGTGCGTGACATCGTAACCTCGCTGTTCTCGCGTCATGCGGAAGGCCTGGAAGGCAAGGGTGTGATCGGTCTGGACGGGATCGAAGATATCACCAACTCGCTGAAGCGTGTTGAGCGTTACTGGAGCGATCAGATTCGCTACATTTACTAAACACTCCGTTGGGGGCCGTAGTTCCCATTGGAGTAACCGATGCTTTAAGCAACCGGTGACTAAAACAAAGCGGGCTTTACTGGCCCGGGCCAAGCACCACAGGCTTGCCTCTCAGAACGAGACGGACACGCAGGTGGATACGGTTGCAGAAGTAACCGAGACATGGCTTAACAGTTCCCAGATATTCAGGTGGTGGTGCATCTCTTTGACTGCTCAAAGAGACGCACCACACTGACTTCTGGTGTTGGAACCTTACCAGTGACCAGAGTTTTCCATGCTTGCCCAAGGTTCTGCCGGGGCAAGGCGTTCGCCGTTTTGTAGTAGCTCTATCGAAATATTGTCGGGCGAGCGGACAAAGGCCATGTGACCGTCGCGGGGCGGGCGATTGATCTTCACGCCATTGGCCTGAAGATGCGCACAGGTCGCATAAATATCATCAACTCCGTAAGCCAAGTGGCCAAAATGACGGCCGTCGCTGGGCAGTCCTTCGTCCCCATCCCAGTTATAGGTCAGCTCGATCGGGCATTCCTCTTGTCCTGGCGCAGCCATGAAGATCAGTGAAAAACGGCCCCCCTCGCTGTCGTGGCGGCGGGTTTCTTTGAGCCCGAGCAGTTCAAAGAACGCAATGGATTTTTCCAGGTCTTTGACGCGAATCATAGTGTGCAGATAGGTGAGTGGCATTACGGTCTCCATTTGGTTTTTGCGCGAGCTTACTGCAGCGGGTGAAACACGCCAGAGGCAATGCAGGCCCTGGGCGAATTTTGACGCAATGTGAGATTGGCGAGATGTGACAGCTTGTAGCTTGGCGGCGGCGAGTGCAGACGTTATGACCAAGGCAAGGAATGCATGCTGGAGGGCCGCACCGTGAAGCAATACCATGATGCCTTGAGACAAATTTTGGACGAGGGCGAGCCGTCGGGTGATCGCACCGGCACCGGAACACTGTCTAGTTTTGGTATGCAAACACGGTATTCACTGGCGGATGGGTTTCCATTGATCACGACCAAGAAACTGCATCTGAAATCGATCATCCATGAACTGTTGTGGTTCCTGTCGGGCGATACCAATATCGGCTATCTCAAGGATAATGGGGTGCGGATCTGGGACGAATGGGCGGATGAAAACGGTGATCTGGGGCCGGTCTATGGCTACCAGTGGCGCCAATTCCCCAAGCTAGAGCTGGTTGAGGGCACCACTGGGGATGAGCCGCTGTATCGCGCTGGCAGCGTAGATCAGATTTCGGAACTGGTTGAAAATATTCGCAAGTCTCCGGATAGCCGTCGGCTGATTGTGACCGCATGGAACCCAGCGGATGTGCCGGATATGGCGCTGCCGCCGTGTCACAGCCTGTGGCAGGTGCGGGTGCTGAACGGCAAGATGCACCTGCAACTGTATCAGCGCTCGGCCGATATGTTCCTGGGCGTGCCGTTCAACATCGCGTCCTATTCACTGCTGCTGCTGATGTTGGCGCATGTCACTGGCCACGAGGCCGGGGATTTTGTGCATACTCTGGGCGACGCCCATATTTATAGCAACCATTTGGATCAGGTGCAGTTGCAATTGTCTCGCACCCCAAAACCTTTGCCAAAGGTGCAGATCAAACGGCAGGTCAGCTCGATCTTTGATTTCAAATTCGATGATTTTGAGGTTCTGGACTACGATCCAGACCCTATCATTCGCGCACCAGTGGCGGTTTAAACTATGATTACATTGATTGTTGGCCGAGACCGGAACGGAGCTATTGGCAAGGGAAACACTATTCCCTGGCATGCGCCCGAGGATTTGAAGGCGTTTCAGCGCGAAACTTTGGGTGGGGCGCTGATCATGGGGCGCAATACTTGGGACAGCCTACCGGTAAAGCCGTTGAAAAACCGTTTGAATTTGGTGGTGTCGTCGAACCCTAAAGCGGCGGATATCGTTTGCCCGTCGCTAGACGCCGCGATCAATGAAGCAAAAGCGCAGGGCTACCAGAGGATCTATGGGATTGGCGGTTTTGGCATCTACCGCGATATGTTGAAAGTGGCGGATCGTTTGCTGATCACTGAGATTGATCTGGCTGTCGAAGACGCCGATACGTTCTTCCCAGAGTTTGACGAGACGGATTGGAAAATCG
Source organism: Parasedimentitalea nitratireducens (assembly GCF_057444295.1). Lineage (NCBI taxonomy): Bacteria > Pseudomonadati > Pseudomonadota > Alphaproteobacteria > Rhodobacterales > Paracoccaceae > Parasedimentitalea > Parasedimentitalea nitratireducens. Next base: position 149,057 of record NZ_JBYAXC010000004.1, read on the forward strand.
TCAACAGGACAGAGCTAAGGTCTGAAGCGCCTGCATGTGTGATGGTTGAACATCTTCGCCGTGTAGACTGAAAAATCAGAGTAATACAGTCGCCCGAGCATAGGTTGTACTGCGCCCGGAGCGGATCTAGGCGCAGTAGAGTTTATTACAGGGAGGTTAGTTCGCCCGCCATTTGGCGTCCGTCTCGTCCTTCTTGGAGCTCGTAGCCGACTTTTTGATTGTCGCTCAGCCCAGTCATTCCTGATCGTTCTACAGCCGAGATGTGTACAAACACGTCTTTGCCGCCCTCATCGGGCTCAATGAACCCAAAGCCTTTAGTTGTATTAAACCACTTCACGGTACCGCTTGGCATGCCCCGTGTCTCCTTCTACCTTGCACTTCACTTTGAGTAATTTCAAAGTGGTCTCAATTCGCAAGCTGCCTGAGAATTGTTTCGCGCCTAAGCAACCAAACCCGTTTTCGGGCAACCATTGAACCGACACCAACTTTTGCATGGCTGCAAAAAAAATCAAGTAAAACAAGCGACTCAACTAAAAATTGTGCTTCTAGATGTATCTAAAAGGAAAAAGTGTTGAAATTATATGGCCTGAAAAACTGTGACACCTGCCGTAAGGCTTTGAAGTTGATTGATAAAGCTGAACTGGTGGATGTTCGGGGCGATGGCGTGCCCAAAGCCGTGTTAGAGCAAGCACTGGGGCAATTTGGCGACAGTTTGCTAAATACACGCTCTACAACTTGGCGAAATCTACCAGAGGGAGAACGATCAACGCCGCCGTTGGAGTTATTACAAGCTCATCCGGCGCTGATGAAGCGCCCATTGATCGAGTGTGACGGTGAGCTGTACCTGGGCTGGACAAAAGAGACCCAAGCTGCCCTTGGCGTTTGCTGATTGCTTCCTTATCTGGAGTAGGGACTTACACGGAGACGTCTGATGCGGAATGCAGCCTTGGTGCTGGGGATTATCGCCGGCTTGTTTGGCATGATTGTTGGCTTTTTTGGATATGGCTATTCAACTGCGGTCGAGCAGTTTGGTGAGATCGAGGGGATTGCCGAGCAGGTCCAGAACGTGAACCAGCTGCGGGTTCTAGCTGTGCTGTCACCAATGCTGGCCATCGCGGGCGGGGCAATGGCGAACGCGCGCGCCTTGTGGGGCGGTATCTTACTGCTTGGGTCCGCGGCCGGGATGTATGTGGGCTTTGGCTTTAACGTCTTTACGCTGTTTCCAATCTGCTTTGCCGGGCTGGCAGGCGTGCTGGCGATTGCGGCTGGTAAACCGGACGAGCCCAAAGCGCATTTCTAGGAATGCTGGGAACCAACCGGCGGCTTTCTGGCATACGCAAAACTTGGCAGCTGATTTGGCTGCCTTGTTTGATGAACCGAAACCCTTCGCAGTACTCAATGGCATACCCTCACTTGCGTGGTTGGCACCTGAAGACACATAAAAAAGGGCGCCAGAAGGCGCCCTGATACTTAATACAGCACAGTTTATTAGTCCACCGTCGCACCGATGCCACGTCGTATAATGGCATCTAATGAAATGGCTCCGGCGCCTTTGAAGACCAGGACCACAAGCAGGAAGCTCCACATTAGGCGCTGGTCGACAAGGCCGATGCTGGTGTCGAACAGACTGCCAAGTTTGACCCCATGGCCCATGACATCGACAATAGTTTGAACCCAGATAAAACCGATGGTGCCAAGGGCGGCCAGACGGGTGAACAGGCCCAGGATGATCAAAGCGGGGAGAACATATTCGGCTAGGGTTCCGGCAAAGATCACCAAACGTTGAAGGATGTTGAGCTGGGTAACATCATACAGAACCGCTTCGGCTGCCTTGGGAAAGATTTGTCCAAAGGCGCCTGCTGAGGGGGAAAAGATTGATCCGTCAATCTTTAGCCCGGCCGAATTCCAGTAGTAGAACAGCAAAACCGCGGCAAAGACCAATCTGGCCAGGGTGGGGACCAGCAAGCCTGACATCCTGTCGAGCCTGCCAGCGATTGAATTGTATGTGTAGATAAGCGCATGCATCGCCTTATCCTTTCGAACTTAGATTGCTAATGGCACCGCCTTGCAGCAGCAGTGAAAGGGTCGCCCCAAGGTCAAACTCGGGTGTTGTTGCCAGCGTGGTCTCATGGGCTTGGCCGATGGTTTTGCCCTGCATCTGGGCTGATATCCAGTCAGCGCCTCCGGGTGGCAGCGGATGTGGGGTGGGGTCGAACTCAGGTCGGGTGATCAATACGTCCTGTGCCACGGCTTGGGGTTTTGGAGCACCTTCTTGTGTGTTGAACCGCCAGATGTCGAAGATTGGCCAGGGGGATGGGATCAGCTGAACAGAAGGGACCAGTTTAACCTGTGTCTGCATCAGGGCTTCAGGAGCGATTTGCGCCAGCTTGTCCGGGGTAATCGGCGCGGCATCTGCCGCGTGGTAAGAACGGCGCAGGGCGAGCTCTAGCCGGGCGACATCGGGTAGGTAGCCTAGGTGGCTGAGCTGCTCCATATCGGCCAGAAACGCGGGGAAATGTTCGCCGTAGAACATCATCAGTGGCGAGGATGGCGGATGGGCGCTCAGGTAGAGGCCGGATAGTCCGTCCATGTTCTCTTTGCCCAGCAGCTTGGCAATCACCGGAAAGGCGCTGTGCATGGCCTCAGTCAGCGAGACCGAGATGTTGTTGCGGTAGACGTCGAACCGGCGACCAGCTGGGCGGCTGTGGCCATCAAACAGGCCATCGGGCACGGGTTGCGCAGCGTCCATCATGGCGCGGGTGAATGTGGTCTGGCTCATGCGGGGATCTTTTGCAGGGCTGTATCAGCGCGGGTGGCCTCAGCTGCTAGAATTGGCCATTCGGGGACATCGTTGTCCCATTCGATCAGCACAGGCTTGGGGCCTGACCGATCCAGCGTATGGTCCAGCAGCGCCCAGACCGGATCGGCTACCTCGCGCCCATGGCTATCGATCAGTAGCGGCGCGCCGTGGTCATCGTGATCATGGTCGTGGCCGCCAAGGTGGATTTCACCCACCTGATCCAGCGGGAAGGCATCGATATAGCCTTGCGGCGAAAAGTCGAGATTGGTGGCCGAGACAAAGACATTGTTGACGTCCAGCAACAACCCACAGCCGGTGCGGCGGGTGATTTCGGCTAGAAACTCAGGCTCGGACCAGGTGCTTTCTCCAAAAGCCAGATAGCTGGACGGGTTTTCCAGCAGGATGCGGCGGCGGATGGTTTCTTGCAATTGGTCGATGTGATCGCACACCCGGGTCAAGGTTGCGTCGGTATAGGGCAGGGGCAGCAGGTCATTGTAGAAATGACTGTCGTGGGTCGACCAGGCTAAATGTTCGGAGAAACTGGCTGGGTTCAGCCAATCAACCAGGTGTTTGAGCCGGGCCAGATGATCAGGGTCCAGTACAGCTTCACCACCGATACTAAGGCCGACGCCATGAACCGAAATTGGAAACTGCTCGGACAGACGGCGCAGTTGCGCCAGGGGTCGTCCACCATCCCCCATGTAATTCTCGGCATGGATTTCCAGCCAGCCGATCACACCGGGATCTTGGATGATCTGCGCAAAATGCTGCGGCTTATAACCCACACCTGCCGCAGCGGGGAGTTCGCTCTGGGAGAGGGGGCTGTCCAGCATGTCGGCTTTCGTGTGGTCTGTGGCTGAGTGGGCGTGGCAGAGGTTGCGGGGAAAAAAACTCATCCCCCGCAGAAAACAGTTTAGGCTGGCAGATCGCGATCCAGAGCTTCCAGAGAGCCTTTGCGATCGGTGCCGTCTGCCATTTTTGGCAGATCCATGCCTTCGCAGGTGCCCGCATCGACCAATGTCCACGCGTTGCCTTGGTAATCGGTGACAGAGGTGCCGGCGCAGGTGGTGCCGGGGCCTGCGGCACAGTCGTTTTGACCGGCTAGCGAGACGCCATAGCATTTCTCTTTGGACTGAGCGGCAACTGGTGTTGTGGCAGCAGCAGAAACAGCGGCGGCAACGGCGCTTGCGACGACCAGAGATTTAGCAGTATTCGACATTGGGAAGTCCTTTGTGTTGTTCATTCGGGTCGGTTTGATGTGACAAGAAAAACCTAGCCGAGGGTTTGATCAGTTTGAATACACGAGCTTGTGTGTCACGTCCGCGTCAGATTGTGTGACATAGCTGATGATCAGAAATGGTTTATTTTTAAGGGTTTGAGTGTTTTTAAATAAAACCGGCCCCACGTTGGGGGCCGGAAAAAGGTCTGGATTTCTGCAAATGTTACAGAAGATCAGGGGCTGTAGCTTCCAGCGCAAGAAGCTTTGTAACATTTTCGAGGCTGTCTACGCTGCTTTGCTTTTGACCCAGACGACGGATCGAAACGGTGCGCTCTTCGACTTCGCGTGCGCCAATGGCGAGGATAACCGGCACCTTGCCAACCGAGTGCTCGCGGACCTTATAGTTGATCTTCTCGTTACGGATGTCGGCCTCGGCACGGACGCCAACAGCTTTCAACGCCGCAACAACTTCGTGCACGTAGTCGTCAGCATCCGAGATGATCGAGGCAACCACGACCTGACGCGGTGCCAGCCAGAACGGCAATTTGCCAGCGTGGCTTTCGATCAGGATGCCAATGAAACGCTCAAACGAGCCCAGACAGGCGCGGTGCAGCATGTAGGGACGGTGCTTGGATCCGTCTTCACCGATATAGTTGGCGTCCAGACGTTCAGGCAGGTTGGGGTCGACTTGGAAGGTGCCACACTGCCAGACACGGCCAATGGCGTCGGTCAGTTTGAAGTCCAGCTTTGGTCCGTAGAACGCGCCTTCACCTTCGTCCAGCGTATAGGCGTGGCCAGTCTTCTTGATCGCGTTTTCCAGCGCGTTCTCGACGTGATCCCAGCTTTCCTCGGTGCCAACCCGTTTTTCAGGACGGGTGGCAAACATGATCTCGAACTTTTCAAAGCCGAGATCCTTATAGACCGAGGACAGGAAGTCGATGAACTTGGCACATTCTGCTTCAATCTGATCTTCTGTGCAGAAGATGTGGGCGTCATCCTGAGTGAAACCACGCACCCGCATGATGCCGTGCAGCGCGCCAGATGGTTCATAGCGGTTGCACGAGCCAAATTCGGCCATGCGCAGGGGCAGATCCCGGTATGATTTCAGGCCTTGATTATAAACCTGTACGTGGCAGGGGCAGTTCATGGGCTTCAGCGCGTTGATCGACTTTTCGCGTGCATGCTCCTCGTCCACTTCGACGATGAACATGTGCTCTTGGTATTTATCCCAGTGACCGGATGCTTCCCAAAGTTTGCGATCTACTACCTGTGGGGTATTCACCTCGACATAGCCATCGGCGCGCTGTTTGCGGCGCATGTAGTCTTGGAGCAGGGTGTAGATGGTCCAGCCGTTGGGGTGCCAGAAGATCTGACCGGGGGCCTCTTCCTGCATGTGGAACAGGTTCATCTCTTTGCCAAGCTTGCGGTGGTCGCGCTTGGCGGCTTCTTCCAGCATGTGCAGGTGAGCCTTGAGCTTTTCCTTGCCGGTGAAGGCCACGCCGTAAATCCGCTGCAACATGGCGCGGTCGCTGTCGCCGCGCCAATAGGCACCCGCGATGGACATCAGCTTGAAGCTGTCGCCTGGTACTTGACCTGTGTGCTGCAGGTGCGGGCCTCGGCACAGATCCTGCCAGTCACCATGCCAGTACATACGCAGCGGTTCATCGCCGGGGATGCTGTCGATCAGCTCAACCTTATAGGGCTCGTTGTTGTCGGTGTAATGCTGGATCGCCTTTTCACGCTCCCAGACCTCGGTGGTCACGGGCTCGCGCTTGTTGATGATTTCCTTCATCTTCTTTTCGATCACACCCAGATCTTCTGGGGTGAACGGCTCGGCGCGATCAAAGTCATAATACCAGCCGTTGTCGATGACGGGGCCGATGGTGACCTTGGTGTCAGGCCAGATTTCCTGAACGGCGCGGGCCATTATGTGTGCGAGATCGTGGCGAATCAGTTCGTTGGCCTGTTCCTCGTCCTTGAGGGTGTGCAGGGCGATGGTGCCGTCAGCTGTGATCGGCCATTGCAGATCCCAATGCTGATCATTGTAGGTCGCTGAGATGGATTTCTTTGCCAGCGATTTGGAAATGCTTGCGGCGACCTCGGCGGCGGTTACGCCTGCATCGTAAGATCGTGCATTACCATCGGGAAAGGTGAGAGAGACTTGGGCCATGTATCGGCACTCCTCGTCAGTTTGGCGCCCACTGAACGCCCGGTTGCGGGTATATGTGTTTGGCTGATTTGGCAGGCTGTGGCGCAGCTGTCAAGCGTTGAGGGGCGAGGGACTAGCCCCTTGCGCTGTTCTAGGTATTTCCAACAAGAAGAAGGGTTAAGGCTTTGGTACATTCTGACGGATAGCCGCGCTGAACCCTGTGGTCAGACCATGGGCCTGAGCGGCGGTGTTGATGTGCGAACGGTCGCGCAGGTCCTGCATGGTCAGGCGGCTGTCGAGCACACCCCGGTCATAGGCGTATTCAGGCAGATAACCGTTGGCGACCACGCGCCAGTCCAGCGGGACCTCGTCGACAATGGTGCGGATCATGGTAAGCACAACGGTGGTGCAATTGGTCATCAGCGAGTTGTACCAATGGGGATTGGCCGCCAGCCGGTTAGAGGCCTGAACATATTGCAGCAGCAGGGCACGGGCCTTTTCCGGGGTGGTGTTGATGCGGTAGAGCTGGACATCTTCGCCGCGCACATTGCTGCGGGTGCCAACTACGTCGCGCTCATCTGCCGCGACAATCACCAGAGTGTTGGATTTGAACAGGTCAGCAATGGGAGAGAAGCCCCCGCCTACTTGGCGGCGGACCTCGACCGACCAGGCGATTGGGTCGGCATCTGCAAAGTCAAAGCTGACGATCATATGGGCCATTTGTGGGCCTGCCCAATAGGACATGAACAGATCGACCCCTTGCAGGTTGGCAAGATCGTAGCTGCGGGTTTCCCAGTTCTCCGTGGCCTCGGTTTTTGTGTGCCAGTCAAAGTTGCGCACATTGGTCAGGGTTAGCTGGTCGCCGTTGAGCTCTCCGGTGACTTGGCGTGCGACGTCGGGGGCCCAGTTTGCCTCGGACGGGGGCGTGATGGTGGACCACCAGAAGATGACGCTGGCCAAGGCCAGACAATAGGTGGCCAGAGCGCGTAGGCGGCGGGGGCGGAACTGGGCGATAATCACAGCGAGGCCAAACAGGGCAAATCCCCCTGCAAAAACCGCGCGGATCGGGGTGCCAAAGGGGAGGCGATACCACATGGCGAGGGAGGCCCATGTGGTGACTAGGGCCAGCGCCAAAATTGCGATGGCGAACAGAATGATCTTAAAGAATTTTGACACGAAATACCTCGGGCTTTTTGTGACCTTATGGACCAGAACGGGCCCCATGCAAACTGTTTAGGGGGCAATCACCAATTGCAGGGCCGTGCCGGGCGTGTCACATCTTGGGCAAAAGCAGGAGAGTGGACATGGGTGCGGTTACATTTCTAGACAGCCCTGAGGGGCGCCGGATTGCCTATCATCGCAGCGAAGGCACAGGCCCCTGGATTGTATTTCTGGGTGGTTTGAAATCGGATATGGAGGGCACCAAGGCGGTGCATCTGGAAGCCTGGGCCAAAGCGCAGGGACGCGCGTTTTTGCGGTTTGACTATTCGGGACACGGCGAAAGCTCGGGCCAGTTTACCGAGGGCTGCATTGGCGATTGGCATCAGGACACGGTGGCCGCGATTTCCGAGCTGACCGAGGGTCGGATTGTTCCGGTTGGCTCGTCCATGGGGGGCTGGCAGGCGCTGTTGCTGGCCAAGGCGATGCCCGAGCGGGTGCATGGACTGGTGACCATCGCCGCAGCGCCTGATTTTACCGAGGATGGCTATTGGGCCAATTTCACCCCGATGCAGAAACTGGAGCTGGAGAAGGTGGGCCATGTGGAGCTGCCCAGCGATTACATGGAACCCTATATCATCACCAAGCGGATGATCGAGGATGGCCGGGAGCAACTGGTGCTGCGTGATCCGCTAAATCTGCCATTCCCGGTGCGCTGTTTGCAAGGAACGGCGGATACTGCTGTAAGTACTGAAACTGCGCTGCGGCTGATGGATCATGCGACCTGTGACGACATGCGGCTGAACCTGGTCAAGGATGCGGATCACCGGTTCTCGGACGGGCCCTGCCTACAAATGATTGAAGACGCTGTTGAGGACGTGCTGGGAGAGGTCTGATGCGGTGGATTGGTTGGCTGCTGGGACGCGTACTAATGGTTTTGGCGGTTTTGGCCGCTGTGTTGTGGGCGTTTGGTCCTTATGAACCTGTTGACCTAAAAGCCTCGTTTGAGCCGCGTCGGTTTGGCGAAGGCGTACAGGTTTATTTCGAAAGCGTTGAAAGCAATGTCGCGGACCTGAAACCGGGCACCGAGAAGCGGGTGATCTGGCAGGAGGGGTACAAGGAGCAGCGTACGCCCTATTCTGTGCTGTATGTGCACGGGTTTTCCGCGAGTTCCGAGGAAATTCGCCCGGTGCCTGACCGGGTGGCAGATGCACTGGGGGCCAATCTGGTGTTTGCTCGTCTGCGCGGGCACGGGCGGACAGGTGAAGCCATGGTAGAGGCCACGGTGAATGACTGGATGATGGATCTGGCCGAGGGATTGGCGGCAGCACGGCAGGTTGGCGAACAGGTGGTGGTGATTGCCTCGTCAACCGGGGCGACACTGGCGACGGCAGCGGCATTGGACCCGGAATTGTCGAGCGATATCGCTGCGATGATCTTTGTGTCGCCAAATTATGGGCTCAAAACCGCAATGGCACCTTTGCTGACCTGGCCTGCAGCGCGGTATTGGCTGCCACCACTGGCTGGGCGGCAATTGTCGCTTCCTGCGCGGAGCGAAGATCACGCCAGATTTTGGACACGGTCCTATCCCTCAGTTGCGGTTCTACCTATGGCGGCGCTGGTTGACAGGGTGGTGAAAATGGATGTAGGTCAGATAAAAGTTCCTGCTTTGTTCTATTTTGCCGACACGGACAAGATCGTACGTTCAGATCTGACTGACCAAGTTGCGCAGAACTGGGGCGGGGCGGGTGACGTATACAAGGTAACACCGGGCGAAGATGATGATCCAAATGCACATGTCTCTACCGGAGATATTCTGTCGCCGGGACAAACGGATAAAACGATCCAGGTTTTTCTGAGCTGGTTGAAAGACAAAGGAATTGAATGATGGAGCAACGGATTAGCCTGATCACGCTTGGGGTTTCCGATATGGAGGCGGCGGCCTCTTTTTATGAGACACTGGGCTGGAAGCGGGTGGAAAGTCAGGAAGGGATCATCGCCTTTGATATCATCGGCCAGACCCTGGGACTGTACCCGTTGCAAGCCCTTGCAGATGACATTGGTCTGCCGGTTTCGGAACTGGGCCAGGGCGCTGTGACCTTGGGGTATAACACGCGCAGCAAAGAAGAGGTCGATGATGTGTTGGCGCGGGCCAAGGCCGCCGGTGCCGAAATCCTGAAACCAGCGGCAGATGTGTTCTGGGGGGGATACCACGGCTATTTCCAGGCACCGGACGGATCGGTGTGGGAAGTTGCCCACAATCCGTTCTCGCCACTGGATGACAACGGCGCGTTCCGCTGGAACGGCTACTAAAATGCGCCGCCCGGGCAGCATGTGGAGCCTGGAAACCCTAGGCCGCGTGCGCCTGTCGAAACATTTCTATATGCGCGAGTTTCTGTATTCAGAGATCGCCAATTTTCACCAGCTCCAGAACATCCCCGATGATCCGGAGTTGGCGATTGAGACCGGCAGCGCCTTTTGCCGCGCGCTGCTGGACCCGCTGCAGGACACCTTTGGCCGTGTGGCAGTGCGGTCGGGCTATCGGTCGCGGGCGGTGAATGAATTTGGCAACCAAAACCAGCTGAACTGCGCGCGCAATGACAATCCGCTGGAATGTCACATCTGGGACTGGGCAACTGGTGATGCACAGGTGGCAGGGGCGTCGATTGTGATCCCGTGGTTCGCAGATCAGTATGATCAAGGGCGGGACTGGCGTGACCTGGCTTGGTGGCTGCACGATCATCTGGACTACTCCGAGATCTGGTTCTTTCCCAAGCTTTGTGCGTTCAATCTGGTGTGGCGCCCCAAGCCCATGCGCCGGATCGACAGCTATATCGCCCCACGTGGGCGGTTGTTGTTTGCCGGACAAGAACCTAGCGAGACATTGCCGCAACGGCAGGAGCGCTATGCGGACTTTCCAAAATTCCAAGGTTTGTTCGGGGCTTAAGTGACTTTCTCTGGCGTGACGCTAGAGCCAGTGTTAAGCTGCGCGCAGAAACGACCTTGGGGCGGGTAAGATGGAACAGGTTGGGCAGATTTCGCAGGATCCTTTGGTGCTGCTGCCAGGAATGATGTGTGACGCACGGATCTTCCAACCGCAAATTATGGCCTTGTCCGCACATGTGCCTGTAACCGTTGCCCCATTGATCGGAGGCGAGCGGATCGAAGACATCGCCGTCCACCTGCTACGTCAGTTGCCTCAGAGATTTGTTTTGGCGGGGCTGTCGATGGGCGGTATCGTGGCGATGGAGATCCTACGGCGTGCCCCGGAACGGGTTAGCAAACTCTGCCTGATCAGTACTAGTCCGCTAGCCGATACACCCGCCCAGGCTGCAACCCGCGAGCCACTGATCATCAACGCCCGTACGGGGCGGTTGGAAGATGTGCTGCGCAAATCAATGCTGCCTGAATACCTGGCGCCTGGGCCGCAGCGTATTGAGATCCTCAATTATGTGCAGCAGATGGGGATCGAGTTGGGGCAGGCGCTGTTTGTGAATCAGACACGGGCCTTGCAGCGGCGGCGGGACCAGCAGGGGACGCTGAGAAAATGCGCCGTGCCAACGCTGATCCTCTGTGGTGAGTATGACCAGCTGACACCAGTAAAGAGGCATGAATTTTTAGCGGAACTGATCCCCACAGCGACGTTGGAAGTGATCACGGCTGCCGGGCATTTGCCTACGTTAGAGCGGCCGGATGTGGTGAATCGGGTGCTGAAGGATTGGTTGGCGGTGTAGTCGTGCCTGAGGCCGAATTGCAAAGCGCCAGTAAGAGAAGAGCACGACAAAGGTTAGGGCGTTGGTTAGGCCGCTGACCTTTTAGGTAGGTTTCGAATCTAATGAGGCGCGGTGGTGGACTTTTGACAAGTCGAACGCCTCGTTCATACAGGTTAATTAATATTTAAAGTTGGACAGCCCTCATGTGTGCGTTTGGTGAGACAGCATGTGGGTAATCAGTCTGAACTAGGAAGCGAATGCGTTTTAACGAGTGGTGAGTTGGGTACTAGTATGAAGAGAACACGGGAAAAATCCAAAGTTGGGTCGGATCCAACCAACATCGCCAAAATACGGAAGGCTGAACCCGAGCTGGGGTTCATTCTGCTGAATGTGGCTATAATTTTCTGTCCTCCGATTGTTTCAATCCTGATGCTGATCAACGGATAACAAGATTTGGTCTAGATGAGACCTGCCAGTGGCCTAAAACTTGTTTCAGGGGCTTAAATCGGCCCCCACGGCACGATCGGTTTCTGCCAAAATTGGTTTCAACTGGACCAGTCTGAATTTGAATCGAGAAATGTCGTGTTTGCATTTGCCAAGGCCAGCGCAACTGGATGTGGTGAACCGGGCGTTGTTTGATTAGTTGGCGGGCTAGGGAAGCGGTTATGTGTCGGGTTTCCAATCCGGTTGCGTTGCAAAGGCCATGACGTTCTGCTCAAGTTGATCCCAGTGCTGCTTGTCACGCTCAAAAATCACAACCTGGATATTCAGTTCACTGGCATCGTCCATCGTGCCAAGTGAGAGTGTTAAATGATCTGGTGTTCGCGAGTTTGTGCCAAAGATTGGGCTGTTGCAATTTGTGCAGGAGGCTTTGGTAACTTCAGAGCCCTTGCTTGATTGATAGGCATAATTGCTCATTTCGCCATGCAAGATGACTTTATCCATGGGGAACATGGCGCCAATCGTATGGCCTGTGCCACTTAGTCTGCGACATTCTTCACAGTGACATTGAGCGACGATGATCGGCTCGCAATTCGCCTCGTAGGTGACTAATCCACAAAGGCATTTACCGGTATAATGATGTTTCATGGCCGGGAGGATATGGAGGTTGCGAATTGACGCAACTCACAACTCGGTGACATCGAGTATTGGCTGATAGGGTGCGAAGGCTTAGTAATATTTGGCCCGTTCTTCCTTGGAAGGGATCGTTGCCTCGGCCACCGGTTTGCCGGTTTCCACATCAAAGAACGGCGTTTCGCGCCAGCGGCCTGACATGCGGCTGGTGGCCATGCGGCTGATGATGCCAAGCGCCATGCCCGCAGCGCCCTTGGTTTTGGCGGGCTTGCCATGTTGGGGGATAAAGGCTTTGGCCTTGATCTTACCCAAAGCAGCCTTGTCTGCGAACATATTGGCGCACAGGCCTGCAAAGGGCAGGGTGGGTTTGGCCAGGGTATTGGCAAACGGCGTGCCGCAGCAGCCCGCATACCAGCGCAGGGTGCCTTTGGGGCTGAAGCGCATCAGCGCCAAGTGTTCGGTGCCCTTGGTTATAGTGATGGTATCAGGCGACAGTTGGAACAGGTCTACCGGCTCTGGGGCTGGGTCAGGTTGGCCATGATACAGCTCGTTGGCGCGGCAGTCAGGGCAATAGCAGACCACGCGGGTGCCGGATTTGACGCCATGGGCCGAGACATGGCCCTGAAACTCACCGCAGTTGCAGGCAAAACTCTGTTCACTTGCGGCCATGATCAGGCCGCCGCGTTTTTGTTGGCCGGTTTGCGCTTGGTCTTGGCTTTTGCCTTGGGCTTGGCGCTGCGGCTGTTGGCATCCATGAAGTCAATGACCAATGGGCGGATGTTGTTGCGCCAGCTGCGGCCTGCAAAAATGCCGTAGTGGCCCGCGCCGGGCTCGACATGGCTGGCCTTGCGGCTGTCATCCAGGCCGGTGCATAGGTCAAGTGCCGCGATACACTGGCCGGGGGCCGAGATGTCATCATTGGCACCTTCGACGGTTTTGACTGCAACATCGGTGATTTTGCTGAAATCAACCTTGTGGCCGTCGATGGTAAAATCGTTGCGGGCAATCTCGCGGGTCTTGAAGATACGTTCGACTGTCGACAAGTAAAACTCAGCCGTCATGTCCATCACCGCCAAGTATTCGTCATAGAAGCGGTTGTGGCTGTCGTGGTCCGAGCTTTCCCCCTGCGCGGCGCGCTGGATCTGGTCGGTAAAGGCCTTGGTGTGGCGCTCGCCATTCATGGAGATGAACGAAGAAAGCTGCAGCAGGCCGGGATATACCATGCGGCCAACGCCGGGATATTTGAAACCAACTTGCTGGATCATGGTTTCTTCGAGTTGGCCCATAGTTACACGGGCGCCAAAGTCGGTGACCTCGGTTGGGGCGGCGTCGGGATCGACTGGGCCGCCGATCAGGGTCAGGGAACTTGGTTGTGCAGCTGGGTCAAGTTCGGCCAGATAGGCGGTGGCCGCCAGGGCTAGTGGAACGGGTTGGCACACGGCGACAACATGGGTGTCAGGACCCATTTCGCGCATGAAATCGACGAGGTACAGGCTGTAGTCTTCGATGTCGAATTTACCAGCCGAGACCGGAATGTCGCGGGCATTGTGCCAGTCGGTGATATAGACTTCGCAATTGACCAGCAGGCTTTTGACGGTAGAGCGCAGCAGAGTGGCGTAGTGGCCGGACATTGGCGCCACCAGCAGAACTTTGCGGGGTTGTTCCTCGCGGCCCGAAACCTTGAAATGGATCAGATCGCCAAAGGGGCGCTCGATCACGGTGTCAATCTCAACCAAATGGTCTTTACCATCTTCGCAGGTAAAGGTGCGGATGCCCCAGTCGGGTTTCACGGCCATACGCTGGAAGGTACGCTCGGTGACTTCACCCCAGGCGGCCATCCAGTTCAGCGCGGGATTGGGTATCGCAGAGAACATCGGGTAGGATGCCATCGCTCTTGCGGTTGCGCCCAGCCACTGGTTGGTGTTGCGGGCGGTTTCCATCAAGTCGTATGTCATCATATAGCGCATGCTCGAGTCCCTCAGATTTTGTCCGATTTTTATGGTGGAGCAATATCTACCCATCGGACTTTTGGTCGCTTTGCCCTAACATGGGGACGACGTTATTCTGCATAGCAGAAAATTAAGGGGAATTCCTTAAAATGACAACTAGTGACGATTTTGGTTCCATTTGCGATCCGGAACATATTGAAAGACTTCAGAAAAATATGAATCATGTCGAGCAGCTTTCTAAGCGGTTGCTTGACGTTATGGCTAATAAAAAGTCGCATAACGAGGCATTGGATGGTCCGAATCAGGATCTCTTTGCGCGCGCAGCAACGGCATATTGGGCCGGGGTCGTGCAAAATCCGGCCAAACTGCTCGAACAACAGGTTGAATTCTGGGGCAAATCGGTGATGAATTTTGCTGAGGCGCAACAGATGCTCACAAATGAGGCATCTGACAAAGGGGCGCGGCCTGCCTCGACCGACCGGCGGTTTTCCAACCCTTTGTGGCAGAACAACCCTTATTTTAGTTTCGTCAAGCAACAGTACCAAACCAACGCCGAAGCCATCCGACAATCGGTAGCCGAGGTTGGTGATCTGGAAGGCACTGACAAACAGCGGCTCAGCTATTTCGCCGATCAGATCGTTGACATGATGGCACCGACCAACTTTTTGGCGACCAACCCGGATGCACTGGAAAAGGCGGTTGAGACCGAAGGGCAATCGCTGATTGATGGGCTGGAAAACCTGGTTGAGGATCTGGAGGCCAATAACGGCGAGTTAGTGGTTAAACTGGCGGACGAAAGGGCCTTTGAACTGGGGGAGAATATTGCCACCAGTGAGGGTGAAGTTGTCTATCGCAACCGGATGATGGAGCTGATCCAGTACAGCCCCAAGACTGACACTGTGTTTGATACGCCGATTGTGCTGTTCCCGCCCTGGATCAATAAGTTCTACATTCTGGACCTGAAGGCGCAGAACAGCCTGATCAAATGGGTGGTCGAGCAGGGGTACACCTTGTTTGTGGTGTCTTGGATCAACCCGGACGAAAGCTATGCCGAGGTCGGCATGGAGGACTACATTCAGGATGGGTTCCTGACTGTGATTGAGAAGGCCAAGGAGATCTGCAAGGTTAAGCAGGTGAACGCTGTGGGCTATTGTATCGCTGGCACCACGCTGAGCCTGACCCTATCGTTACTGAAACAACGTGGCGATAAATCGGTGAAGTCGGCCACTTTCTTTACAGCGTTGACGGATTTTGCTGAGCAGGGGGAGTTCACACCTTTCCTGCAAAACGACTTTATCGACGGGATCGAGGAAGAGGTGAACGAGGTTGGTATGTTGCGGTCCTACATCATGGCGCGCACCTTCTCGTTCCTGCGGTCCAACGACTTGATCTATGCCCCAGCTATTCGCAGCTACATGATGGGGCAGACTCCACCTGCGTTTGATCTGCTGTACTGGAACGGAGATGGGGCCAACCTGCCAGCCAAGATGGCGGTGCAATATCTGCGGGGCCTATGTCAGCGAAATGAGTTTGCCGGTGACGGGTTTGAGCTGATGGGCCACACCCTGCGTCTGAGTGAGGTGGATGTGCCCTTGATGGCCATCACCTGCGAGACGGATCATATTGCCGCCTGGAAAGACTGTTATCGCGGCGTTCAGCAGATGGGCTCGCGTAGCAAGAGTTTTATTGTGTCTGAATCCGGCCATATCGCTGGCATCGTCAATCCGCCAAGCAAAAAGAAATATGGCCACTATACCAATGATGATCTGAAGCAGGATGCAGACGGTTGGTTGCAAGGGGCCAAGTTCAACGACGGCTCGTGGTGGCCGCGTTGGCAGGCCTGGCTGAAAAAGCGGTCGGGCAAGCAGGTCGAGGCGCGACAACCGGGTGATTCTGAGCATCCACCGCTGTCACCGGCCCCTGGTACCTATGTAAAGCTAAGCGCAAGGCGCTGAAAATGCTGGAAAGTTGAAAATATTCTGCAGTGCAGCAAGAAATATCTTGAAATGCTGCGTTGCAGAAAGCATATTCTCACTATGCCAAGCAGCCGGGATGGTCCCGACGGCGGCATGATGAGGATTTGGAACTATGGCTTTGAACCAAGACTTTACCGCCGTCATGAAAGACATGATGGGTGCATTTCCTGTGGACACCACTGCTATGGAAGACGCAGTTAAGAACACTGCCGCTTTGAACGAAAAGCTGTCGAACGTTGCTCTGGACGCGGCTGAGAAATCCGCTGAAGTTTCCAGCAAGTGGACCAAAGAAACTCTGGCCAAGCTGGGCGGTATGTCCAAAGCTCAGGCTGATCCGGCTGACTACGCCAAAGCTGTCACTGATTTCGCCAGTGCCTCGGCTGAAGTTGCTGCTGAAAACATGGCTGCTTTTGCCGAAATCGCCAAGAAGGTCCAGATGGACACTGTTGAGCTGATGATGGCTGCTGGCAAAGAAATCAGCGAAGAGACAGCGACTGCAGTTAAGAAGGCCACTGATGATGTGACTTCGGCAGCCAAAAAAGCTGCAAAGAAATAAGATAGTCCACAAGCGACACCTGCTCCTCCCTCTAGGTGTTCTTGTGTTGACGGGCAGGTCGAAAGACCTGCCCTTTGTCGTTTCGGGTGCTTAGAACTGGGCGTTCTGAAATTGGGTATGGCGAGGCTGCCAACCACAGGCGCTGCGAATTTTATCGGCGCTCATCTGTTGGTCTAATGTCGGCCCCTCGGCCCAATCCCCGTGCTTGGCAACCACGTGTTTCAGGTTTCTCACCAGGTATCCTTCTTGATGGCTATGGCGCTGGGTGATTTCGGAGATGATGTCAGACACTGAAATCCCATGTTGTGCTGCGACATTGAAGCTACCGGTCAGGTCAGTGTTTTCCATCAGCAAGCGATAGGCCACGGCCAGATCATCGCGATGCACCAGTGGCCAGCGGGTAGTGATACTGCCCCAAACCTCGATCGGGTCACCGGCTTGTGCCTGTTGGATAAAGCGTGTGAACACACCGCCTTCTTGGTGGTAAACCATAGCAGGGTGGAGAATTGCGGGTGAGATTTGTGGCGCATCAAACAAGGTGTCACCATTTTCCGTCATCCAGGCAAAAGAGGAAATGGGGCGCAGAGGCCGGGTTTCGCAGGCAACCCGGTTGCCGGTTTCTCCGTAGAGCCAGCAACCGCCGGTATAGAGCAGCCGCAAAGGTGTGTGCCGTCGTGCGGCCTGTCGCAGTATCGCATCCATCGCATGGCTATCGACCTGGGCCATGTCGTCGTCAAACGTGGTTGCCAATTGGATCAAACCGTCAATTTCGGTCACCAGCTTGGCCCAGACTTCTGGGTGCCGCAGATCACCGCGGTGGGGCGTTGCCCCCAATTGTTTCAGCTTGTCGTCTGACCTTGTTGAGCGGCTAAGGCCGATTACGTCGTGCCCATGTTGGACCAATTCCTGTGTAACGGCTGTGCCTATCGAGCCAGTTCCGCCCAAGATAAGAATTTTCATGTGTTGCCCCATGTGTTGTTCTCTGGGGTAACTCTCTAAAAGCTCAAGCCCACTTTAGGTCAAGAAGAAAAAGTCGCCGGTGTCGTTAAAGGACCGGAACAATTTGTTTAGCGGGACCTACAGTGCTTTCTTTTTGTGCTGCGCTCGCATAGGCTTTGCTGCAATGCATCATATGCCGGGAGTATCGACATGGCGGAACAGGAAAAACCCTTGCTGATCAAGCGGTATGCCAGTCGTCGACTGTATAACACCGAGACCAGCGACTATGTCACACTGGAAGATATCGCTGGCTTTATTCGTGCGGGGCGCGAGGTTCAGATTATTGATCTGAAGTCGGGTGATGACCTGACCCGGCAATACCTGCTGCAAATCATTGCAGAACACGAAAGCCGGGGAGAGAATGTGCTGCCGGTGGATGTGCTGAACGATCTGGTACGTAGTTATATGGTGCCGGGTGGTGGGATGATGCCGCAGTTCCTGCAAAGCTCGTTTGAAATGTTGCGCGACAGTCAATCGCAGATGGCCGAAACGATGACGGCGATGAACCCAATGGCGCAAATACCCGGCTTTGAAGCGCTTAAAGCTCAGCAAGAGGCGTTCTTGAAGGCCATGACTGGCGGTATGGCAGGCGCAATGGGAAATGGTTGGGCTGGAGGATCTCGTGAAAGTTCCAAGCCTGAGAGCGATAGCGGCGAAGACCTGGATGATATCAAAAAGCAATTGGCAGAACTGCAGGACAAGCTTTCAAAACTGAAATAGCCCCCGCGCTGGTGGTGCGCGCAAGCACGCACTCTACACAGGCTGACAGGTGGCCTTAAACAAAACCCCGGAAAACTCCGGGGTTTTGTTGTGTTAGGCTGCGGCCCGGCCTTTTACTTCGGCGGCGGATTCGAGCAGAACATCGGCGATGACATCCAGCTCATCACGTGTCAGCCTGACTGGAAGGCGCACATCGCAGGCCTTCATCAGCATTGCGCGGGTTTGTGGCAGTTCTGGCAAGTCTTTGATGAACTGCCAATTCCAGAAGGCGCGTGCATTATCGTCGGACAGACCAAAAATCTGCACCTTGAGGCCGCGCGCTTCGGTTGCTGTGGCAAAAGACTTGATCTCTTGGGCAGACATATCAACCAGATTGAACTGGATGGAGTCCGGGGCGCGTTGTTCTGGTGGCAACGCGGTGGGGACGTGCAGAACAGGGGAACTGTTCAAGCGTTCGGCGACGTAGTCATGGTTGGCGCGCCCGTCCCGTACCCGGCGCATCAGCTCGGGAAGTTGCGGGCGGATGACCGCAGCCGACAGGTTGCTTAGCCGCAAGTTATACAGGGGCAGCTGGTTCTGCCATTTGACAAAAGCCTGCGCCAGATCGTCGGAGTTGTCGCCACGGGGGCCCTTGTGCTTTTGCCAATTGTGTTCGTAGGCGCCCGACATGACTACAGCACGGGCGACGAGTTCGGCGTCGTCGGTGATCAGGATCCCTCCTTCGCCAGCGTTGATCATCTTATACGACTGGAACGAGAAGCAGCCGATACGGCCAATGGTGCCGATGTTGCGATCATTCCAGGTTGTTCCCAGCGAATGCGCTGCGTCTTCGACCACCGGGATATCCCGGGCATCACAAAGCGCCATGATGGCATCCATGTCCGAGGTGTGACCGCGCATATGGCTGATGATCACAGCCTTGATATCCTGATCCAGCTTGGCCTCGAAGTCGGCCAGATTGATCCGGTAATTGTCGCCGACTTCACACAGAACGGGCACACATTCGGCATGTACCACCGATGAGGGCACCGCAGCAAAGGTAAAGCCGGGGATCATAACGCGGGAGTCGCGGGGCAAATCGAGGGCTTTGAGCGACAGGAACAAAGCGGCGGAACAGGAGGATACAGCCAGGGCATATTTGCATCCCAACAGCTCGGCAAACTCCTGTTCGAGCAGCGCAACTGGGGCGTCTTGTGGCGCGGTATAGCGGAACAAGTCACCGGATAACATCAATGCATCAATGGCTTCGCGCGCTGCTGCAGGGATGGATTCGGCTTGATGTACGTTGGGGAGGGTCCGCATATTTCAAATTCCTGAATTTAACCTTTGGAAAAGGTAAAACAAAGGGCGGGGCGTGCCAAGAGGAATCCGTACTTCACGCCGAAGATTTGGCAAGAAACTACTGATCTGTTGCAAGGATAACGAGTTTACAGGCCCAGGCGGTCGCGCATGGCGTACCATGTCATGGCCAAGACCAAGAGCGGTGAGCGCATGCCTGGCCCGCCGGGGAAGGAGGGGGCCGGAACGCGTGACATGGCGTCGAATCCTTCGCTTTGCCCTTGGATCGCCAAAGCCATCAGCTGGCCCGCATGGGTGGCCGTTCCAACGCCATGCCCGGAATAGCCCGAAGCCGACAACACATTTGGGCCAAGACGGGCCAGATAGGGCATTCGCTTCATGGTAATGCCAAGTGTGCCGCCCCAAGTATAATCCACCTTTACGTCACGCAGGTGTGGGAAAATCTGGCTCATGGGTTTGCGTACAACGGCGTCGATGTTGCTTGGGAACTTGTAGCCATAGCTTTCGCCGCCACCAAACAGCAGCCGTTTGTCAGCGCTGAGTCGGAAGTAATTGACGACAAACTTGCTGTCGGCCACCGCAACATCACGAGTTAGAACCTTGGCGGCGTCATCTCCCAGTGGTTCGGTTGCGGCGATGAAGTTGTTGATCGGCATGACCTTTGCGGCCACTTGACCATTCAATCCGCCAAGGTAGCCGTTGCAGGCCAGGACCAGGTGATCGGCGGTGACGCTGCCTGCGCCGGTGTTGACTTTGACCTGCGCGCCCGGCTCTAACTGAAGAACTTCGCTTTGCTCATGAAGAGCGGCGCCTGCGGCCGCCGCTGCCTTTGCCAGCCCAAGTGCATAGTTCAGCGGATGCAGATGCGCTGCGCCCATATCCAAAAAACCGCCCTGATAATCGGGCGAGGGGCACATCTCATGACAGGACTGCTTGTCCAGTATTTCAAGCTCGTCATAGCCATAACGGTCCTGCAGATGCGCGCCGTATTCATGTAGATGCGCCACGTCGCTCTTGCTGGAGCCGGTCCAGGCGACGCCGGGTTTCAGGTCGCAATCAATGTCGTGGCGCTTGATCAGATCCTTGACCAGATCCTTGGCATCTTCGCCCAGCTGCCACAGTTTTGCAGCCTCTGGATCTCCCATCAATGCCTCAAGACCATCTTGGTCCAGACGTTGACCACTGCCTAGTTGGCCTCCATTACGACCAGAAGCTCCAAAGCCAACGCGATGGGCTTCGAGCAGGACCACGCTCAATCCGGCCTCAGCCAGATGCAGCGCGGCCGAAAGGCCGGTGTAGCCACCACCAATGATACAGACATCGGCGCGCGCGTCGCCGTTTAAGGGGGCAAAAGGCTTTAGCGTATTTGCTGTCGCGGCATACCAGCTATTGGGATACTGGCCCTTGCGATCATTGCTGTGCAGCAGGTTCAAACCCATAGTGTGCCCCCGTGTGGTCGGGCCCGACCCGTTGGTCAGGCTCCAGATGTTTCTTTTTGCTTCAAATACTCAATTCGCAACCGCCGAACCTGGCCAGCGGTTGCGAATCTGCCTCAGACATTCAGCAGCAGATGTTCGCGTTCCCAAGGTGAGATGACCTGCAGGAACTCGTCATACTCGGCACGCTTCACGATGGAATAGACACGGGCAAAATCTTCACCCAGCACCTTATGAAGCGCCTCTGCACTGTCGAAAAGCTCCAGCGCCTCACCCATGACCTGAGGGATGTCTTCGTCGGCGGCATAGGCGTCGCCTTTGAACTCGGCACTTGGGCTGCGGTGTTCGGTCATGCCAAGATATCCGCAGGCCAGCGAGGCTGCAATGCCAAGGTATGGATTGCAATCCATGCCTGCCAGACGGTTTTCAACACGACGGGCCGAGGGACCAGACAGCGGCACACGAATACCTGTGGTCCGGTTGTCTTTGGCCCAACTCAGATTGATCGGCGCAGCTTGGTCTTTGACGTAGCGACGGTAGGAGTTCACATAGGGTGCCAGCACAGCGATTGCTGCGGGTAGGTGGGTTTGCAGACCTCCAATGAAGTGATGAAAGGCGTCGGTTTCCTCGCCATTCGGGCCGGAGAAAATGTTATCACCCGTAGCTGTATCGATGATCGAGTGGTGCACATGCATGGAGGAGCCAGGTTCGTTGGCGATCGGCTTAGCCATGAAGGTGGCATAGCAGTCGTGGCGCAGAGCGGCCTCGCGAATCAGGCGTTTGAAGTAGAACACTTCGTCGGCAAGTTTGATCGGATCGCCGTGGACCAGGTTGATTTCCAGCTGACCGGCGCCGCCTTCCTGGGTGATGCCATCAATTTCGAACCCCTGCGCCTCGGCAAAGTCATAGATGTCGTCGATCACCGGGCCAAACTCATCCACGGCCGTCATCGAATAGGCCTGACGGGCGGCGGCGGGGCGGCCCGAGCGGCCCATCATTGGTTTGATTTCTTGTAGCGGGTCGGTGTTGCGGGCCACCAGATAGAATTCCATTTCCGGCGCCACAACAGGCTTCCAGCCTTTGGCCGTATAGAGATCAACCACTCGTTTCAGCACATTGCGGGGTGAAAATGGGATTGGCTCGCCAGCGCTGTTAAAAGCGTCATGGATCACCTGAAGAGTCCAATCGCCGGTCCAGGGCGCAGCTGTGGCTGTGCTCATGTCCGGGCGCAGCACCATGTCCTTTTCGATGAAGCCATCTTCGCCTGCGGCCTCACCCCAACCACCAGTGATGGTCTGGTAGAACACGCTGTCGGGCAGGTGAAAATAGTCTTGCCGGGCGAACTTAGAGGCAGGAACCGCTTTGCCGCGGGCGATGCCGGGCAGGTCAGAGACGATGCATTCAACTTCGTCCAGGCGACGGCCATCCAGATAGGCCTTGGCAGCTTCGGGCAGGGTGGATTTCCAATCGGACATTAAGCCCTCTCTTTCTTCAAGAATGACGCCATGAAACTGGCGATTTCGTCGCTGTCGTTAGGCACTTCCAGTTTGGTCTGGGCCTTGTCCAGAATTGGGTCAGGCACCACACCGCGACCGCGTTTTTCGATCAAGCCGCCGACAAAGTCAGATTTGAATTCGGGGTGGGGCTGCACGGTCCAGATGGTGTCACCGTAGGCAAGGATGCCATTCGGACAGAAGTCGTTACCTGCCAGAACGCGGGCGTCCTTGGGCAGTTGCGTCACCTGATCCTGATGCCAAGCGTTCATCGACAGAGAGCGACCGTCTTGATTGTATTCAACCCGGCCAATTGCCCAGCCACCCTCGTATTTCTCGACCTTGCCGCCCAGAGCCTGTGCGATGATCTGATGGCCGAAGCAGATACCAAGCGTGGGCAGCCCCTTGGCGTGGATGTCGCGGATCAGCTCTTCGAGCGGGGGGATCCAGTCGTGATCTTCGTAGACCCCAAACCGGGATCCGGTGATCAGCCAGCCGTCGGCAGCGTCAGCACTTTCGGGAAAGACCCCGTCCAGCACCGCGTAAGTCTCAAATTCAAATCCGTGGCCATCCAGCAGGGTGCGAAACATCTGGTCGTAGTCACCCGAGGTTTCGATCAGCGCATCAGGGGCGCGGCCGGTTTGAAGTATTCCGATTCTCATGTGTCACCTAAATTTGATCAAATTCAGCCTAGCGGAGGCCGAACGGTCGGACAAGGGGGCTCAGACTGCTTCCAGCAAGGACAACCAGTGCGTCTCTTTAGGGCGCTCTGCAAAGAGGCGCATCTCTTGCCGTTTGGTCATCACCAGATTGCGGATTGTCATGTCTGGCAGGATCCGCGCGATCAGCGGATCGGTTTCAAAGGTATCAATGGCGGCGCCCCAGCTGTCTGCCAGCTGTGGCAGATCTGCGATCTCATACGCATTTCCCGTGATCGGGGCCGGGGGCATCATTTGATCTTCGATACCCACAAGGGCTGCGCCTAGAACAGTTGCGAGCATCAAATAGGGGTTGATGTCGCCACCGGCCACCCGGTGTTCGATACGTCGCGACACAGGGGGGCCACCGGGGATGCGAATAGCCGCTGTGCGGTTCTCATAGCCCCAGGCGGCGCTGGTGGGTGCATGGGCCCCTGGCACCAACCGTTCGTAGGAATTGCCATGCGGCGCAAAGATCAATGTGCTGGCAGGCATAGCTGCGAGACATCCGGCGACGGCATGTTTCAGCAGGTCAGACCCGGTGTCGCTGCCATCGTCAAAGACGTTGTTTCCATCGCTATCTACCACCGAGAAATGGACGTGCATTCCATTACCGGCTTCCTCGGCATAAGGCTTGGCCATGAACGTTGCAGCCAGCCCATGCTTGCGTGCGATGCCTTTGACCATGGCTTTGAATAACCAAGCATCATCCGCCGCACGCAGGGCATCCTGGTGGTTCAGGTTGATTTCGAACTGGCCCAAGCCACCTTCAGAAATGGCGGTTTGGGCGGGGATGCCCATAGCCTCGCACGCGTTGTAGAGGTCGGTGAAAAAGTCATCAAAGGCATCTAATTCGGCCAGAGATATTGTGGCGTGGCTGTCAAGCGCACGTCCTGTCACAGGGTTCTTAGGAGGGCAGGGCTGGTCACCGTTGGCATCAACCAGGTTGAATTCCATTTCGGTGGCTGCAATGACGGTCCAGCCGCGGTTGGAGTATTTTTCCAATACGGTTTCAAGCGCATGGCGAGGGTCACCCAAGAATGGTTTCCCATCATCATAGTGCAGGGTCATCGGCACCAGTGCTGAGGCATTGGCTAACCAGGGCATGGCAACAGGGCCGCGATCGGTTGGCAGCAAAACGCCATCTGCATCACCGGATTCAAACACCAGTGGGCTATCGTCGATATCGCTGCCCCAGAGATCTAGGTTCAGGGCGGACAGCGGCAAGCGTGCGCCACCCTTGTCGAACTTTGCGGCCATTGTGGAGGGCATGCGCTTGCCCCGCATCTGACCGTTCAGGTCGCAAGCGGCAATGCGAATGGTGCTGAGGCTAGACAGATCCATAGTGGGCTCCCTTAGTGATTAAGAGAGGTGTAGCGCAGGACTTTGCCCGCGCCAAGATAATTTGATCAAAAGTTTCAGTTGAAGGGGCTGCGTAAACAAAAATGGCTCCCGAAGGAGCCATTTGAACGAAAACCAATACGGTGATTAGCGCATGATATTTGGCTTGAACTTGATTTTTGCTCGCCGTGCCTGGGGCAAATGCCGGTTCAGGCGTTTGTTCACTATTCCAAACAGCGAGATGATCAACAGCGTCAGCATGATGAAGTAGAACGCCAGGATCGGGTAGGGGATAAACGGGTTGAACGTTTTATCCGCAAAGTAGCTGGCATAGTACAGCGCATCGCCTTTTTGACGCCAGGCCGGAAAGCCCGAGAAATAGACCAGCGTGGTGGCATGGAACAGGAAGATTGCCTCGTTTGTATAGGCAGGCCAGGCGAGGCGAAGCATGGTGGGCCAGACAATCCGTTTGAACCGGGGCCAGCCGGACAGGCCGTAGGCATCGGCAGCTTCTACGTCACCCTTGGGGATCGACTGAAGCGCGCCGTAGAAGATCTCGCCAGTATAGGCGGCGGTGTTCAGGAACAGCACGATCAAAGCACCCAGCCAGGCTGAGGTGAACGGATCAAAGATCGGTGAAACACCCTTGAGGCTAAGAAACAGGAAGTAGGCAAAGAAGAACTGGATGAACAGTGGCGAACCACGGAACAGGAAGATGAACCATTCAGCCGGTTTGCGGTATCTGGCGTGGCTAGAGTTCTTGGCCACGGCGAGTGCAGTTGCAAAAAAGAACCCGGTGACGACGGCCAGAACACCAAAGTAAACATTCCAGATCATGCCGGAACCGATCAGGGTGAACTGTTCACACAGGGTGAAATCACTGCGCGGCAGCAAACGTTCGCCGTAGCCAAGCGAACGGAATGCATAGTCTTGTACAGTCTGAAAGCAGCTCATGACGCTTTCCTTTGTGCTTCGCCACCCAGGGTGGCCTGCCCGTGAGAAAGTCGTGTCATTAGTTTCTCCAGGAAAACTTCGGAGACTTTGGTAAAGGCAAGATAGAAGACCAGAAGCGCCAGGAAGTACCACATGCGCCAGTCACCATGGGGATAGGCGGTGAATTTGGCGGTCTTAGATCCACCCATTTCGCGGGCCCAATAAACAATGTCTTCGACGCCCAACAAGAACAACAGCGGCGTGGCCTTAATCAGAACCATCCAAAGGTTCGACAAGCCGGGTAGGGCATAGACCCACATCTGCGGCACCAGAATGCGCCAAAACGTTTGGCGATGTGTCATGCCATATGCTTCGGCGGTTTCGATCTGGGCGTGGGGAACCGCGCGCATCGCCCCGTATAAAACATTGGCGGCAAAGGCGCCAAAAACGATGGCAAAGGTTATGACCGCGAGGGAAAAGCCATAGACCTCGTGCATCCACTGGGGAGAAGATCCCAATGGCATCTTGGCTATGTCGCAGACGACAAAGTCGCTGCCCTGGCGAATGGGTTCAGCCCAGTCTGGGCATTTTGCCTTGTGCAGCAGCCATTCAATGCCCTGGTCCAATGCAATGACAAAGAACATGAAGAAGGCGATGTCAGGTACACCACGGACGATGGCGATATATCCTTTGCCCAGCCAGCTAAGCGGAGCAAACCGTGCGCGAGCTGCCATGGCGCCACCAAAGCCAAAGGCCATTGCGGTGGGGGCCGTGATGGCCAAGAGCAACAAAACTGTCCCAAACGAGACATAGAAGGACATGTGCTTACCTGTGGTCAGGTAGCAGCTTAGCCACTTGATGCCCTCAAGGACGGCAGGATCAGAGCAATAGGAGAAGATGGTGAGCCTCGAATTCTAGAGCCGTTCAGGATCGCAACGGGAATAGTAAGGAGAGGGAGCAAAGCCCCCTCTCACAGGTCTTGATGTTAGATCAGGGCGATCAGAATTGGCCCTCGATCTCCCATTTTGCCAGCAGCTCGTTCAGCGAACCGTCTTCTTTCATCGAAGCGATCGCTGCGTCGAACTTACCGCGCAGTTCAGCATCGGACTTGCGGAACGCCATGCCGATGCCGCCACCCAGCAGGATGTCTTCGATCAGCATCAGATCGGTTTCTGCAACGATTGGGTTCAGGTAGTCTTTGTCAGACAGAACCGCGTCCGCTTCGCCTGATTTAACAGCAGCGATGGTTTCATCCGGTGTTGGGAATTCAACCAGAGTCGCACCTGATTCAGCAACGTGAGCCGACTGGATGGTCGAAGCCTGAGCTGCAATCACCGCTGTCTTCAGGTCAACGTCAGCAGACATTGCAGCGAAGGAAGATGGCGACGGCTGAGTGTAGCCCTGGGTGAAGTCAACAACTTCAGCGCGCTCAGCAGTGATCGACATGCCAGCGATGATGGCATCGTAGTTGCCCGAGGTCAGGTTAGGGATGATCGAATCCCAGTCGTTGGTGACCCACTCACAAGTCTGGCCAGCGCGTTTGCACAGCTCGTCGCCCAACTCGCGCTCAAAACCGTCAACTTCGCCTGAATCGTTCAGGAAGTTGTATGGAGGGTAGGCGCCTTCGGTGCCCAGGCGAACAGTGTCGGCCATTGCAAAGCTGGCGGTCAGTGCCAGAGCGGCGGTGCCCAAAAACAAGGATTTCATTGGATTACTCCCATTAAGGTTGGTTATTGATTATTGTTCTTATCAGTGACGTGTGGCGGACAAAAAGCCACGCAACCGTTCGGATCGGGTATTGCCGAACAATTCGTCCGGGCTGCCCTCTTCTTCGATCAGACCTTTGTGCAAGAACACAATATGGTCAGACACATCAGCGGCAAGCTTCATGTCGTGGGTCACGATCAGCATGGTGCGGCCTTCGGCTGCAAGGTCCTTGATCACTTTGACCACTTCCTGTTCCAGCTCTGGGTCCAAAGCCGAAGTAGGTTCGTCAAACAGCAGGGCTTCGGGTTCCATGCACAGGGCACGGGCAATGGCTGCGCGTTGCTGCTGGCCTCCAGAAAGCTGAGCGGGGTAGACGTCGCATTTGTCGCCAATACCCACTTTTTCCAAATACTTGCGCGCTGAGGCTTCGGCTTCGTCGCGGTCGCGCCCAAGAACGGTCACTGGGGCTTCCATTACGTTTTGCAGGATCGACATATGCGCCCACAGATTGAACTGTTGGAACACCATGCTGAGATTGGTGCGGATGCGAAGTATTTGTTTTGCATCTGACGGGCGGCGGTTCAGCCCATTTCCACCCCAGGAAATCGGCTCACCTTTGAACAGGATCTCGCCCTGTTGGCTGTCTTCCAAAAGATTGCAGCAACGCAATAAAGTAGATTTTCCCGAGCCCGAAGAGCCGATGAGGGAAACAACGTCGCCGCGTTTAGCAGTTATATCGACCCCTTTGATGACCTCAAGTTCACCATAAGATTTGTGTAAATCGCGGATTTGCAGAACAGGTGTTTCGTCGGTCAAGGGTCTTAGTATCCGCTTGTTGTGAAGTTAAAGACAGTATTGGACCTAAAAATGGCACTAATGCAATGTGCAAAACGGGTAATGCGTCGAGTTAGGTGGCGATTTGACCATAATATGCGTCGGAACGGAAGTGGGGGCTTCTTGGCTGCTGGTTTGGAAAACCACGATAAGTCACCGTCCGATTTATGATTTTATTCAGGATGCAGTTGCCGGTTGAAACTTGGCTGTACGAAGTCGTCGGAAAGGGCAGTTTTGTGATCAGGATTCTGGGGCACGCAAGCACTTCAAAATCCCAAGATCCAGATGCCTCGTCAGTTGAGAGCGCTTCGACCCTGCCGAACCATCAGGGTGGGTCCCAAAGGTGTTGGCACTGCCAGATATTCCGCAGGGGGAATTTCCATCATGCCTGTTAACTGCAGAGTTGCGCGATCACTGTCAGTTAGGTTTGCCACTGCCGAGGTTAGAGCCCCAAACAGCGACTGCCTATCCTTGTCAATTGACGTGATAAAGGGGAGGGCCGGAGTGGGACTGGTACGCGTGATCTCGGTGAGTTCTGATGAGAAATCATCGTAACGCTGAATCATTGCCCAGGTTACTGCGTCCAAAGAGGCAAAATCGGCGCGTCCTTCGGCAACGGCAAGAGCTGAGTTTTGGTGGCTGCCGGTTTCAACAAGTTCGCCAGGCATAAGCCGCTGCTCGCGCATGTGCATCACAGGGGCCGCCCAGCCTGACTGGGACAGCGCCTCGTTATAGGCAAAGCGCTGGCCATCAAATGCGGCCAGAGAGTCGCCTTCGCGGTTTTTGTGGGCGAGGATGACGCTGTTGTAATGCCCCGGAGGGCAGTCAGGCAGGCCGTAGTCGGGGGTTCCGACCAACTGAACATGACTGTAGAGCCGGGTTCGATAGGGCATACCGCAGGTCTGGGCGAGCAGCAGATCGGGTGATCTCCAGATGTCCCAGACATCTGCATCGCGTGACAGGTGATCGGGGCCTTGCCCCAGCTCCGTTCGGATTGCTTGCCAGAATGCATCGTTTGCCGCTGCGGTTTCAGGGCGGTCATACATTCCGAGATAAGCAATCACTGGGCTTTCTCCATCCGGCGCCGGGCCAAGGCGCTGTCCACATCACTAACGCCTAGCAGGTTGGCGGACAGACGCAAAATAGCATCTTCGCCTTCATCACGGTGGCCATCAGCCAGCACCACTTGCCACAGTGATTCGATCACGCCGATACGGTCTTCGTATGCGACCGCCTCTTTGATGGCGCGGGTAAAGCGAACCGTGTCTGGGGCCTCGGCCTCCATTGCCTCGGCCTGTTCGCGCAAAATGATCGCTTCGCCCATATCCAGACCGTAACGGGCTGAAATAATGCGATCAATGCGGTCCTGCTCGACGTCTGCATAGTTATGATCTGACCGTGCAATGCGAACCAGCAGCGCAGTCAGCGCAAGGCGCGCATCCTGAGGATCCAGCGCTGAAGGGGCCGGCTGTAGTAGTTTGTTCAGGAGGTCTTTGAACATTAGTTTTCCTCGGACTGAGTTGCGAGTTTGGCCTTGGCCTTGGTGCGGGCCGCTTGACTGTCGGCGTAAGACAGGCCCATTTCGCTGCGGATTTCTTCGATGATGCTGACTTCGCCGGGGTGTTCGCGGCCATCGGCCAGCACTACTTCCCAAAGGGCGTCCATTGCAGCCAAACGTTCGTCAATTCCTGTGGTTTCACGGATCAGGCGGCCAAAAGTATCGCTTTCGGGTGCTGCAGCCTGGAGCTTTTCGCAAGTAGCCCGCACTTTGGCGGCTTCGATTGCGTTGTGCTGGTAGAGCCGCGCAAGGGTGCGATCGATCAGGCTGATCTCTTCGAGCTGATATTCACGATCCGATTGCGCCACCCGCACCAACAGGGCTCCCAGGGCTAGTTCGGCATCTGGATCAGGTAGTTTGGTCTGGCCCTGCGGGCGAATGGCTTGAAATAGTTTTTTCAAAAGTGGCATGAAACTCTCCGGAACGAGTATCTTGTCAGTATGGGGTTACCCATCATAACCCTCAATGATCTCCATGTCGCCAGTTGAGACCGGATCGCGCAGAGATTTGGCATCTTGGTAGGAAACAGAGTCGTAACAGGCTTTGGCCGTTGCAAAATCTTTGAATTCGATGACCACAGTACGGGCGCGTGTTTGGCCTTCACGCACTTCTTTGTGTCCACCCCGGACAAGAAATTTCGCACCATATTCGGCAAAAGGCGCTGCATTTGCAGCGACGTAGTCCTTATAGCGGTCCATGTCATCCACATCGACATGGGCAACCCAATATCCCTTTGGCATCTGTCTCTCCCTAATTCTGGAGTGCAGGCTGGAGTAAAACTGTTCTTATATCAATGAGATGCTGGAACAATTTTTCCCCCTGTTACGATTGGCAAGGAGTGGTGCGTGCAAGCACACACCCTACACAGATAGGACTGGACCGGGTTTGGTGCAGCTAAAAGCAAAAACGCCCACCAAAGGGCGGGCGTTTTAATAACAAATCGGCGTGGGATCAGCCGATTTCAGACAGACGTGCCAGCGCCTCTTTGATCTTGGCTTCTTCCTCTTCGCGCAACTCCAGGTTAGCGCGGGTTTCGGCGACCACTTCGGCTGGGGCCGAATCCGCAAACTTGGGGTTTTTCAACCGGCCACGCAGGCCACCGAGCTCTTTCATCAACTTGCCAAGGTTCTTTTCCTGGCGGGCTTTTTCGGCTGCGACATCAATGATCTCGGCCAGTGGCAGCGCGAAGGACGCGCCGGGGGCACCGATGGAAATACAGCCCTTGGGCAGGGTGTCGGCCGCCTCAAGGCTTTCAATGCGAGCAAAGCGTTTGATCAGCTCGCCGTTGCGATCCCAATAAGCCTGACCAGCGGCGTCAATCTCGGTCACCAGCATCGGAACTTTGGCACCGGCGGGTACGTTTAGCTGTGCACGGGCTGAGCGGATGTTGTCGATTACTGCGATCACCCAGTTCATCTCGCGCTCGGCATCAGCGTCCACCAGATCGGCTGCCGAGTAGGTTGGCCATGTGCCATGTGCCAACATCTGCGAAGCGTCGCCAGCCTCGTAGCCACGGCCCTGGGTGACGTTCCAGATTTCCTCGGTCACAAATGGCATGATCGGGTGCATCAGGATCAGCGCCTGATCCACGGCCCAGGCATACACCGCCTGAGTTTCGTCCTTGGCGGGTTGATCGTCGGCAAAGAAGATCGGCTTGGTGAATTCTAGATAGCGCGCACAGAAGCTGTTCCAGAAGAAGGAATAAAGCGCATTGGCGGCGTCGTTAAAGCGATAGGCCTCAAACGCGCCATCCACCTCTTCACGCAGTTTGGCGATTTCACCAATGATCCAGCGGTTCAGGGGCAGGGTGGCTTTGGGTGGCTCGGCCCCACGCTCGGCACTGAAGGCATCAATCTGGCTGTCACCGTAAGAGGACGCTTGCCAGATCTTGGTGACAAAGTTGCGATAACCCTCGATCCGTTTCATGTCGAGCTTGAGCACACCGCCAAGGCTGGCCATGGCCGCATTGGTGAACCGCAGCGCGTCGGCGCCGTATTCATCAATGATTTCCAGAGGGTCAACAACGTTGCCGGTGGATTTCGACATCTTCTTGCCCTTGGCATCGCGCACAAGGCCATGCAGGTAGACTGTGTCGAACGGGATTTTTTCCGCAACTGGACGGTCCGACAGAACCGCCATTTGCATCATCATCATTCGCGCAACCCAGAAGAACAGGATGTCCTGACCGGTGACCAGGGTCGAGGTTGGGAAGTATTTTTGCAGCTCTTCGGTGTCTTCGGGCCAGCCGAGGGTGCCGATGGGCCAGAGGCCGGAGGAGAACCATGTGTCCAGCACGTCGGGGTCGCGGTCTAGCAATACCTTTTTGTTTGCCAAGAATTCGTCTGCAATTTCTTGATCGGTATATTCACCAGAATCTGTAACTGGTTCAAATCCTGTACCATTGTAGTACTTACCAGCGAGGGCAAGGGCTTCTTCAACAGAAGCAGCACAGAATGCCTTCATTTTGCCGTAAGTGATTCCTTCTTCATCGTCTGTAAGCGCTGGTCCATACCAAACCGGGATTTGGTGGCCCCACCACAGTTGGCGCGAGATGCACCAGGGCTCGATATTTTCCAGCCAGTGATAATAGACCTTTTCACCGCTTTCCGGCAGGATCTTTACATCGCCATTCTTCACCGCATCCAGCGCCGGGCCGACGATTTTGTCGGTCTCAACAAACCACTGGTCGGTTAGCATCGGCTCAATCACCACTTTGGAGCGATCGCCAAAGGGCTGCATGATCGGCTTGTTCTCGACATAAGGCACGGTTTCCGAAACCTCGGTCTCGTTGCCGTCCTCGTCCTTGACCGTCTTGGTGACGGTCTGCATCACGGCCAGACCTTCGGCGGTGATGTCGGCCACCACACGTTTGCGGGCCTCAAACCGGTCCAGGCCACGGTATTCCTCGGGCACCAGATTCATCGCGGCGATGGAGGCCTCGGTGAACTCAGCCTCACCATTGGCGATGGCCTGCGCGGTGGCGGCCTCGTCAACATAAGGCGCACCATCGGCGCGCATATTGGCCTTGGTGTCCATCAGGTTGTACATCGGAATGCCGCCGCGCTTGGCAACCTGATAGTCGTTGAAGTCATGCGCGCCGGTGATTTTCACCGCGCCCGAGCCAAAGTCTTTGTCCGGGTACTCATCGGTGATGATCGGGATCAGACGGCGCTGCGCCTTGGGGCCAACCGGAATTTCGCAGAGCATGCCTACGATGGGCGCATACCGCTCGTCCGACGGGTGTACCGCAACCGCGCCATCGCCCAGCATGGTTTCCGGGCGGGTGGTGGCGATGGAAATGTAATCGCGCTCTTCTTCGAGCACGACATTTCCGTCCTCGTCTTTTTCGACGTAGGTGTAGGTTGCGCCACCTGCCAGCGGGTATTTGAAGTGCCACATGTGGCCGGCAACTTCGATGTTTTCGACCTCAAGATCAGAAATCGCGGTTTCAAAGTGCGGGTCCCAGTTAACCAGCCGCTTGCCGCGATAGATCAGGCCCTTGTTGTACATGTCCACAAAGACCTTGATCACGGCATCATGGAAGTTGGGCGAGTTTTCGTGACCTGTGCGGGTATCACCCTGAGCGCCGGACATGGTGAATGCAGTGCGGTCAAAGTCGCACGACGCACCAAGGCGCTTCAGCTGCTCAACAATAGTGCCACCGGATTTCTCTTTCCATTCCCAGATCTTTTTCAGGAACTCTTCGCGGCCCAGTTCTGCGCGCGACGGCTGTTGGGTGCGGGCCAGTTCACGCTCGACAACCATCTGGGTGGCGATGCCTGCGTGGTCAGTGCCCGGCTGCCACAAGGTGTCAAACCCCTGCATGCGCTTCCAGCGGATCAGGATGTCCTGCAGGGTGTTGTTGAACGCATGGCCCATGTGCAGCACGCCGGTCACGTTGGGCGGTGGGATCATGATCGAATAGGAAGAGGCGCCGGGCTTGGCATTTGCCCCTGCCTTGAAACAGCCTGCTTCATCCCAGGCCTTGTACAGCCGGTCTTCGGCTTCGGCCGCGTTGAATGTCTTTTCCATCGCCATTGCGTTTGTCCTGCGTCGGTATCCTTGGTTGTGTCCCACTTACCCAATAGGCGCGCCAAGGGGAAGGGAGAAGGACATCGCTGGACCAACGGCAGTGAGAATGGACGAAACAGTTGTTCAGGTGCGGTCCAGCTTGGTGGCCAGGTGGATCAGGCTTTCAGAGGACTTCACGCCGCGCGCCTCGCCGATACTATCGATGGTTTCATCCAGCTCGGTTGTGGTTTGCGCGACCACTTGGGCGAGCAGATCAAACCGACCCGAGGTGGTATGGACCACCTGGACACCGGGCAGGATGCGCAACCGGGCGAGGACTTCGGGGCCGGAGCGAGGTTCGATTGAGATCAAGACCGTGGCCTGTAGTGGGGGGCGATCAGAAAGAGAGGCGCGCAGTGTGTAACCAGAAATGACGCCTGTGGTTTCAAGCCTGTCGATCCGGGCCTGTACAGTGGTGCGTGCCAGCCCAAGCAGGCGGGCCAGTTCGGCCACCGGTCTGCGTGCGTTCTCGCGCAGCAAATTCATCAGTTTTTGGTCGGTTTCGTCAGGTTGCATGGTCGCCTCGTCGA
Organism: Parasedimentitalea nitratireducens; assembly: GCF_057444295.1. Taxonomy (NCBI): domain Bacteria; kingdom Pseudomonadati; phylum Pseudomonadota; class Alphaproteobacteria; order Rhodobacterales; family Paracoccaceae; genus Parasedimentitalea; species Parasedimentitalea nitratireducens. Next base: position 183,270 of record NZ_JBYAXC010000004.1, read on the forward strand.
TGTGACGTAAGTTTTGGTCAAAATAGTCGGAGTGTCGGGATATTTCGACGGGTCATTTTCCGAAACTGGGGAAAAACTACGAGGTGTATTCGAAATGCAGCAAATTTCTCCGCTTTGGCATGATCCTGAAACACATTTGGCGCGCCGTCAGCCGGATCATCCTGTGCTGTATTTCTCGCCTCGGGTTCTGCACCAGACCGCAGCGCGGTTTCAGTCCGGGTTTCCTGGCTTGGTAACCTATGCGGTTAAGGCCAATCCCCATCCTGCCGTGTTGTCTAATCTGGTGGCAGCTGGGATTGGTGCGTTTGATGTGGCGTCGCCTGCCGAGATGGCAGCGGTGCGTGCTGCTAGCCAAACCGCGGCTATGCATTACAACAATCCTGTTCGCTCGATTGAGGAAATCAAGGCCGGTATTGAGCATGGCATTGATAGCTGGTCGATCGACGAAATGAGCGAGCTGGAAAAACTGGCTGACGTTCCGCGTGACTGCGAAATTGCAGTGCGGTTTGCCATGCCGGTGGAAGGGGCGGCTTATGATTTTGGCAGCAAGTTTGGTGCCGAGCCGGAGCAAGCAATCGAGTTGCTGAAACGTGTCGCCGAAGAAGGCTGGACGCCGTCACTGTGTTTCCACCCCGGTACGCAATGCGAAGATGCAAATGCCTGGGTTGCTTACATCGCTGAGGCTGGTCGGATTTGTCAGGCCGCAGGTGTCAAGATTGACCGATTGAATGTAGGCGGTGGCTTTGCAGCAAATCGCGATGGTATTGCCCCCGACTTGGAGCATACGTTTTATGCAATTGCCGATGCTGTCGAGGCTGCGTTTGGCAAAGATCTGCCAACATTGATCTGCGAACCGGGGCGGGCAATGGTGTCCGAGGCCTTTACCCTGGCTGCACGGATCAAAGGGATCCGCGATGGAGGTGAGTTGGTGTTCCTGAATGACGGCATTTATGGCGGGCTCGTTGATATTCGTGATATGGGGCTGCCTGGGCGTGTTTTTGTTGTGGCTGGTGACGGCTCACATCGTACCGCTGCTGCGAAGCCGCGTGTGGTGTTTGGACCCACATGTGACAGCCTTGATCGCCTGCCCGATGGGTTGCCACTGGCGGCCGATGCCGAGGCTGGTGACTATGTTCTGCTACCGGGATTGGGTGCTTATTCTTCATCAATGAGCACCCAGTTTAATGGCTATGGCCTGTCTGATGTGGTGACGGTGATTGAACTGGAAGCACCAGCTTCGACTTAACACGAACTGAGGTCCGCAAAAGCGCGGGCAATGGCTATCTTGTGTAACAAAACGCGCTTGCCATCTGATTTCAGGGGGCAAGCAATTGCTATGGTCGCAAGAATGACTCCCAAAAGTTCCAAGGTGCGACCATGTGGAGCGGCACGGCGTTCTCAATCGTTACGATATAGAAAGAATTTTCGGCAATTCTGTTGCTAAGGCGCAGTAGAGTTTCTCGCGTCGACCCGGCTGTGAAACCGCGGTGAGAAACAGAACAGGGGCAAGGGGCCATAATAGCCCTACCTATATTCTTGTAGCTCAAGAAACTCGAAATAAAGAGCTGGGTGCTTTGCTACCTACATTTTTGCTTCTGGCATTCGAAGTGTCGAACCGATGCAGAAGCGTACCTTGGTTGCGCTACAACGCGCGATTAGCAGGGCTCAAGTGAAAGAAAGAAGTTGGAATGTTCCTGACGAAATTGAGTAGACGGGTTTTGGGGTGGCTTGGTCGCCCCCTTCGCTCAGAACATTCGGCAGAAACTAAACAACGCGGCCCAATGGCCCATGTGATTATTCTGGACGGGACTATGTCGACACTGGAACCTGGTCACGAAACTCATGCCGGGACAACTTATCAATTGTGCCAACAGATGAGCGGCCAGGTGTCAGTGTTCTATGAGGCCGGGGTGCAATGGCAAAACTGGCGCTCGACACTTGATGTCATGATGGGACGTGGAATCAATAGGCAGATCCGCCGCGCCTATGGCTATCTTGCGTCGCGCTACCGACCTGGTGATCGGATCTATCTGATGGGCTATTCGCGTGGCGCTTTTGCTGTCAGGTCACTTGCTGGAGTGATTGACCAAGTTGGATTACTAAAGGCTGAACATGCCACGGTGCGAAATATCCGCACCGCCTATCGGCACTACCAAGGGGAGGGGAGCGAAGCGTCGGATCAGTTTAAGCGAGCCTTTTGCCATGATGGTGCTGAGATAGAAATGATTGGCGTGTGGGAAACCGTTAAGGCGTTAGGGTTGCGTTTGCCAATTTTGTGGCGCTGGGCAGAAATGCAACATGACTTCCATGACCACCAACTGGGTCACAGCATTCGAAATGGATTTCATGCGTTGGCACTGGATGAAACCCGCCAAGTGTTTGAGCCAGTGTTATGGGAATGCCCTGCTGGATGGCGAGGACATGTGGAACAGGTTTGGTTTCGCGGTGCGCATGGTGATGTCGGCGGACAACTGGGCAATCACGAAGAGACACGTCCTTTGGCCAATATTCCGTTGGTTTGGATGCTGGAAAAAGCAGAAAACTGTGGACTGCCGCTGCCTCAGAACTGGCGGTTGCAGTTTCCGGTCGACCCCAAGGCACCCTCGGTTGGCACCTGGCGCGGCTGGGGTAAAATATTCCTGCTGCGCAGTCGCCGCCGGGTCGGCTTGGACAGTAGCGAACGACTGCATAGCAGTGTTGGTGCAGCTTCCGAAAGCAAAGCGACGGGGATGCAAGCCCTGCGTTCAAGAGCGGCGCGCTGAACTTTCACAATTGATCAGTTTGCGGCGCCTTTCAGATTCATCACGATGCACGTCGTCGAACCTGTGGCGTAAAGCTTGCCATCTTCGACACCGCGAATTTCAGCCCGCGCAACCCCGGTTGAGCGACCAACGTGTTCGGTCACTCCGATGCAGTCTATGATCATACCCAGTTTGATAGGGCGCAGGATGTTTATCTTGTATTCAAGCGTTGTATAAACGGATCCCTTGGGAACACGTGTCATCACCGCACAGGCCATCGCGCTATCCAACAAGGTTCCGTACCAGCCACCGTGCACAGTTCCCATTGGGTTGGTCACTCCAAACTCAGGCGTGCCGCGAAACACTACCTGTCCCGGCTCGACACTCAACAGATGATAACCAAGGGTTTGGGCAATGGGCGGACCAGGTAGCCGCCCTTCAAGCATGCCGGTCATAAACTCCAGTCCTGATATTTCAGAAATCTGGCTGGGCTTCAGCAAGTCGTCAAAAGACTGGGCATAGTACATGGCGCGTTCCTTTTGAGCGGACCCTAGGAACGCGCCGGAGCGCGGGCAAGTTTTACGCCACGTTCTCGAGCGAGACTTTTGGTGTCACGCCCAGAGCGTGGCACACATCACGGGTCAACTCGGGGCGGTTCAGCGTGTAAAAGTGCAGTTTCTCTACACCGCCATCCAGCAGATCCGAGCAGAGTTCGGTACACATTGCTGTGGCCAACAGATCTTCGCGATCATCGCGCTGGGCCTTTTCAAACGCCTCTTCGACCCAGGCCGGAATATGCGTGCCGCAACGGCGCGCAAAGTTGCGGGCACCTTTCCAGTTTTCAATAGGCAGGATGCCGGGGGTGATCAGGTGATCGATACCGGCCTTCACACATTTGTCGCGGAAGCGGAAAAACGTTTCGGCCTCAAAGAAAAACTGGGTCAGGGCTTCGGTTGCGCCTGCATCCATCTTGCGCTTGAGCCACTCTACATCAGCATCGCCATTGGCAGCCTCAGGGTGGGGGTCGGGATAGGCACCAACGCAGATATTGAACTTGCCGGTTTCGGCAAGGGCCTCGATCAGTTCAACTGAGTTTGCAAAGCCTTCTGGATGCGGTGTGAAACCGCCTGCGCCCTTTGGCGGATCGCCACGCAGGGCAACGATGTCCTTGACGCCAGCCATTGCAAACTGATCAGCAATGGCCAGGGTTTCTTCTTTGCTGGCGTTGACGCAGGTCAGGTGGGCCGCGACGTTTAGGCCAGATGACTTGTGCAATGTGGCAACCGCATCACGAGTTAGGTCTCGGGTTGTTCCACCGGCACCATAGGTCACCGACACAAAGCGCGGGTCCAGTGGAGAAAGCACCTGTACGGTATCCCAGAGCCGAAAGGAGGCCTCGAGGTTCTGCGGCGGAAAGAACTCGAAAGAAATCTCGGGCGTCGTCATTTGGGCATCTCCTATTCAACTCACCCCTTGTTGCATGTCACGTATTGTGAAACAAATTCATAATTCTCAAGAACAACATGAGTGAAACGACAGGATGCACATCGAATTTCGTCATCTGCGAACAATTAAGGCCATACATGAGGCCGGGGGGCTGGCGCGTGCAGCAGATCAGCTGAACATCACCCAAAGCGCACTAAGCCATCAGATCAAAGGGTTAGAGGATCAGGCCGGGGTCGAGCTGTTCATGCGTCGCACCAAACCGATGAAACTGTCGGCGGCTGGATTGCGGTTGTTGCGTTTGGCCGAGCAGGTGCTGCCGCAGGTCGAATCCATGCAGGCCGAGTTTACGGCGTTGCGCGATGGCCATACGGGCCGAATGCACATCGCCATCGAATGCCATGCCTGTTTTGAGTGGCTGTTTCCCGTGCTCGAAGGCTTTCGCAAAAGCTGGTCGGATGTGGATGTGGATATCAAGCCCGGTCTGGCTTTTGACGCGCTGACAGCGCTGCAAAAGGAGGAGGTGGACCTTGTTGTGTCATCAGACCCCGAAGATATTGCGGGTGTCGATTTCATCGAGCTGTTTGATTATGCCCCGGTATTTGTCGCCTCTGCTCAACACCCGTTGGCGGTTAAGCCTTATGTCGAGGCCGAGGATTTCTTGGGGCAGACGTTGATCACCTATCCGGTCGAGAAAACCAAACTGGATATCTTTAGCCAACTATTGATTCCAGCCGGGGTTGAGCCGACTGCTATTCGTCAGGTGGAGCTGACGGCGGTTATTTTGCTGCTCGTTGCATCTAATCGCGGCGTGTCGGTACTGCCGGATTGGGTTGTGCGCGAGGTGAAGTACTCGTCTGATTATGTCACCCGTCCGCTGACCGAAAAGGGTATAACCCGCAGTTTGTATGCAGCGATCCGCAGCGAGGATCGCGACAAGCCTTATATGCAGGAACTGATCCGCCTGGCGAAGGTCGAGGCGCGGAAACTGCAGCTGCAATAGTTGCGAATGGGACCAGCATTGGTGCGTGCTAGCACACACCCTACACAAAACGCAAAGCGTTGAGACAGGTGTAGGGGGCGTGCTTGCACGCACCACTGGCCTTCTGGCTCAGATCAGTTTTACCATTTGCTTACCCATATTGCCGCCTTTTAGCATCGACATGAAGGCCTCTGGGGCGTTCTCCAGGCCCTCAGCGATGTCTTCGATAAAGCGGATCTCACCTTTGGCGACCTTTGGTGCGACCTCCTTCAGGAACTCTGGATAGCGGTCGAAATGGTTTGAGATGATAAATCCGTTCACCGACAGAAATTTCACCAGAATGTTGCGCCAGATCCCCGGAGCCGACAGCCCGAGATCTGATGCGCCAGCACCCAGTCCGCCAGCATTGTACCAGCTGATCATGCCACAGATGGGAATGCGGCCGTTGCTGTTCATCAGCGGCATGACAGCCTCAAGCACCTTGCCGCCCACGTTTTCGAAGTAGACATCGATGCCATCGGGACATGCAGTCGCCAGATCTTTGCGTAGCGAGGCTGCGTTCGGATAGGCGCGGTGGTCCAGGCAGGCGTCAAAGCCAAAAGTTTCTGTTGCCAGTGCACATTTTTCGGCGCCACCAGCAATTCCAACTGTACGTAGGCCTGCCAGCTTGGCCAGCTGTCCAACCATGGATCCAACCGGACCAGTGGCCGCCGCGACAACCAGAGTTTCCCCCGCTTTGGGCTTGCCGTAAGCGTTCAAGCCATGCCAGCCGGTAAAACCCGGCATGCCCAGGACGCCTAGCGCGGCAGTGAGGGGGCCATGGGTTGGGTCGAGTTTTTGCAATTGATTGGCTGGCAGACAGCCATGGCTGGCCCAGCCAAACATCCCAAAGGCAAAGTCCCCGGGCTGAAACGCGGCGCTGTTAGAGGCGATCACCTCGCCAACGGCGCCGGCCTCCATTGTACCACCAAGGGGCACGGGGGCGGCATAGGATTTGGCGTCGTCCATCCGCCCACGCATATAAGGATCCAACGACATATAGTGGGTTCTGACCAAAACCTCGCCTGGGCCTGGAGCTGGTAGATCGCAGGTTTCGAGTTTGAAATTGTCGGGTGTTGGGGCGCCGGTGGGGCGACTGGCCAATACAATTCTTTGCATCTTATCTGACATGGTTTCTCCGGGGCTGACCTGTAATTTTCTGAACTGTGTAGTTTAGTTGCCGAAGGGGCAAGTGCGGCAATCGTTAACGTTGCGGAAAAGCTGAATGGGATTGCCCCTTGGCAAGGGAGGGAAGGCGGCGTATAGGCAGCTTTTGACCAACATCTCTGTGACCAGACAGGAGCCCGATATGATCGGCAGCGCGAATCTTAACATCATGCTCAAGGCCGCCCGCAAGGCTGGCAAGTCTTTGGTCAAGGATTTCCGTGAAGTGGAAAACCTGCAGGTGTCGGTGAAAGGCGCTGGGGACTTTGTGTCCAAGGCGGATATCGCGGCTGAGAAAATCCTGAAAGAAGAACTGCTGGGTGCGCGCCCAACCTATGGCTGGCTGGCTGAAGAGAGTGATGAGATTCCAGGACAGGATCCAACCCGGCGTTGGATTGTTGATCCGCTGGATGGCACCACAAACTTCCTGCACGGCCTGCCACACTGGGCAATCTCGATCGCGCTTGAGCACAAGGGCAAGATCGTTGCTGGCGTGATTTTTGATGCCGCCAAAGACGAGATGTATTTTGCCGAAAAAGGCACAGGCGCCTGGATGAACGAAAGCCGCATCCGCGCCTCCGGTCGGCACCGGATGATCGAGAGCATTTTTGCCACTGGTCTGCCTTTTGCTGGTCGCGCTGATCTGCCCGCGACATTGAAGGATCTGGCTCGACTGCTGCCTGCGACTGCAGGTGTGCGCCGTTGGGGGGCTGCGTCACTGGATATGGCTTACGTTGCGGCTGGCCGTTACGAGGGTTTCTGGGAACGCCGTTTGAAACCGTGGGATCTGGCTGCTGGTATCATTCTGGTGCAAGAGGCCGGCGGTCTGGTGCAGGGCATCGACCCCGAAGATAACATCGTTGAAGACGGCGAAATTATCTGCGCCAACGAGCCGATTTTTGAGACCTTTGCCAAAGTGATCCGCGGCTAACATCGCTAACAATTGAGTATCGAACGCGCGTCCGGGGTTCCTGACGCGCGTTTTTGTTTGCGCATTTAGATGCTATTCCCCATTTTTACCCCAAGGCGTCCGTGCTGTGCCTTTTCGCGGGATACGGGGTATACGGCTGGCGCTGTATGTTGTTTCGGGGTGGGGCGGGTGCCCCTGTGTTTTGCCCCAGAAATCCGGTCCTCCGCGTTTTAACCACAAAGGGATGGTCAACAGAAAGCCAACAGCGAAACCACCGGTGTGGGCCCAATAGGCGACACCGCCCTGACTACTGTCTGCATTGAGAGAGCCTAGGAATTGCATGCCAAGCCACACACCTAGCATCAGATAGGCAGGGATAGTGAAGATGCGGAAGAAGATGATAAGGATCAGCAAGATGTCGATACGCGCACGTGGGAACAGCAATAGGTAGCCCCCCATGACACCGGCAACTGCACCCGATGCGCCAATGGTTGGAATTTGCGACCAGGGGTTTGAAGCGACGTGGATCAACCCAGCCCCGATACCGCTGGCGAGGTAGAAAAACAGAAAGGGCAGGTGGCCCATTTCGTCTTCCATATTGTCGCCAAAGATCCACAGGAACAGCATATTGCCCACCAGATGCATAAAGCCGCCGTGTATAAACATAGAGCTAATAAGCGGCGAGAGGCGGCTGGAGCCGTCAATCTCGGTCGGGATGAGCGCATATGCGTCATAGAACCGCGCAAGTTCCACCTGAGTGTCAAAGGTGACAGAATAATAGCCAAAGGCCACAATGTTCAGTGCCATCAAAGTGTAGACGACGTAGGGGGTGCGGCCGGACGGATTGTGATCGCGTAAAGGAAACATAGGCCGACGCTGGGCCGAAAAAGACCCAGCGTCAAGAGGTTAAGCTTTACTCTTCACCACCAAGAAGAGCGGCGTTGCCGCCTGCCGCGGTGGTATCAACACAGACATGGCGCTCGCCAACCACGCGGGCGCGGTCTGGGTGACCGGGGATCATAGGGATAATCGGTCCGTCACGTTTGGCCAGGGCTTGCTCAATCGTCCGGCCTGTTTCTTCGTCACCCCACCACAGAACACCCGAGATACCCTGGATCTGTTTCAACTGCTCAGAGGACAGCATGCCGGTGGCTTGCATCACTGTGCCGCCATTTCGGACAACCTCTTTGATTTGAGCCGTCACAGTGTCTGGGCCAGGACCCATGCAAAGCAGCGGAGGACGTGCTTCTAGCGTAAGCCGGTTGCTCTCGCCAGTTGGGCCAGGCAGGCTTTGCGTGATTGGGCTGTCAGGGGAGCCGGTTGGGGTTGGCATATCGTCTTGGTTATGCCGCCAGTTGACGTCGCTGGCTTGGCGATCAGGGTCGCAGAACCGGGCCAGGTAGTTGGGGCCACCTGCTTTAGGACCGGTGCCCGACAAGCCTTCGCCGCCAAAGGGCTGGCTGCCAACCACCGCACCAATTTGGTTGCGGTTGACGTAGATGTTACCCGCCTCAATCCGGTCGGTGACATGTTGAACCCGGTCGTCAATTCGGCTGTGGAGGCCGAAGGTCAGCCCATAGCCAGTGGCGTTGATATCGTCGATCACCTGATCCAAGTGGCTGGCTTTAAAGCGGACGACGTGCAGAACTGGGCCAAAGATCTCTTTCTCTAGCGCCGCGATGCCCGAAATTTCGATCAAGGTCGGCGGAACAAAGGTGCCTTCGGTTGGGGCGGCGACCTGTTTCAGCAGGCGACCCTCGGAACGGGCTGTTTCAATATGCGCCAAGATACCTGCGCGTGCGGCCTCGTCAATGACGGGGCCACTGTCGGTGCTGAGCTGCCACGGGCTGCCAAGGCTTAGAATTTCCATAGCACCAGTCAACATGGTCAACACGTTGTCGGCAACATCATCCTGCACGTACAGACAACGCAGGGCCGAGCAACGCTGACCTGCGGATTGGAAAGCGCTTTCGACGATGGACTGCACGGCTTGTTCGGGCAGGGCAGTGCTGTCGACAATCATCGCGTTCAGACCGCCGGTTTCTGCAATCAACGGAGTGCCAGGGCGCAGGTTATCAGCCATGGAGGCGCGGATTTTCAGTGCGGTTGCAGTGGAACCGGTAAAGGCCACGCCATTCACACGGGCATCCGAGGTCAGAGCAGCCCCAACTGCACCACCACCGGGGAGCAGTTGAAGGGCCGAGCGGGGGACACCCGCCTCATGCATCAGCGAAACTGCGCGATAGGCAATAAGTGGGGTTTGTTCTGCTGGTTTGGCCAGAACGGCGTTGCCGGTTGCCAGCGCAGCAGCAATTTGTCCCGAGAAGATGGCCAGCGGAAAGTTCCACGGCGAGATGCATGTATACACGCCTGCGGGTTTACCTTCGGCCGGAATACGGGCGGCGTAATAGCGCAGAAAGTCTACGGCTTCGCGTAGTTCGGAAAGACAGTCGGGCAGGGTTTTTCCAGCTTCTCGAGCGAGTAGCGCAAACAACTCCCCAAAGTTTTCTTCATATAGATCAGCGGCTTTGTTCAATGCCGCAGCGCGAACCTCGGCAGGCGCGTCCCATGAAGTGGCAACTGTCAAAGCCGCTGCGGTGTCTGCCTCGCTAGCGGTAGTCACTTGACCTACCGATGTGAGGTCACTGGGGTTGGTGACATCTTCGGGGTCTCGTGGTGCGGCGTCCTGAGCGAGCAGCGGGGCAGCGTTCCAGCTGTGAGTGATCCACGGCGCGCGGGCCTGTTCAATGTGCTCCAGTGATGGCGCATGGGCCAGATCGAACCCTTTTGAATTGATGCGCTCAGGCGCAAACAGCTCTGGGCCAGTGGCAATAGTGCGGCTGACGTCTGCAATCATGTCAAACGGATCAGCGGCAACAACATCGGGCGAGACGTCTTCGTCGACGATCTGGTTCACGAATGAGCTGTTGGCTCCATTTTCCAGCAGGCGGCGTACCAAATAGGCTAGCAAATCATGGTGGGCGCCGACGGGTGCGTAGATGCGGCAGTTGGTTTTGTTCTGCTCCAACACCATCTGGTGCAGGGTTTCACCCATGCCGTGCAGGCGCTGGAACTCATACGGTTGACCATCTTGCGCCATGTGCAGAATGGCGCTGACGGTATGGGCGTTGTGGGTGGCGAACTGCGGATAGATACGATCTGTCATGCCCAGTAGCTTGCGGGCGTTTGCGATGTAAGACACGTCGGTCAATGGCTTAGAAGTAAATACCGGAAAACCGTCGATGCCCATTTCCTGCGCACGTTTGATCTCGGTATCCCAATAGGCGCCCTTGACCAGTCGCACCATGATCTTGCGGTCATGGCGTTCGGCAATATCGTACAGCGCATCCAGTGCCAGCCCAGCACGGGGGCCATAGGCCTGAACCACAACGCCAAAACCATCCCAGCCGGCCAGTGCGGGGGACGCCAACACGGTCTCGATCACCTCCAGCGACAGCGACAAGCGGTCGGCTTCTTCGGCGTCCACGTTCAGCCCCATGCCTGCGGCCTTAGCCAGCAGCGCCAGCGCCCGCAAGCGTGGCACCAGCTGTTCCATCACGCTGGTCTCTTGCGCCAACTCATAGCGTGGATGCAGCGCTGACAGCTTGACCGAAATACCTGGGTTTTCACGGATGTCATCGCTGGTGCAGCCATCCGCAATTGCGGATATTGCGCGGGAATAGCTCAGGTGATAGCGGGCTGCATCAGCCTCGGTGCGAGCAGCTTCGCCCAGCATGTCGTAAGAATAGGTATAACCTTTGGCTTCCATGCCGCTGGCGCGCTTCATGGCACCTTCGATGCTTTCCCCCAGCACAAATTGTCGGCCCATTTCCTTCATGGCACGACTAACGGCGGTGCGGATAACAGGCTCACCCATGCGCTTGATCGCACCGCGCAAGGCACCAACCGGGCTGCGCTCTTCGTCCAGCACCTTACCGGTCAGCATCAGTGCCCAGGTTGAGGCGTTGACCAGAGACGAGGATGACTTACCCAGGTGCTTGCCCCAATTTGATGGCGCGATTTTGTCTTCGATCAGCGCGTCGATGGTCTCGGCATCAGGCACCCGCAACAACGCCTCGGCCAGACACATCAAGGCGACGCCTTCGTCGGTGGACAGGCCGTACTCGGCCAGGAACACTTCCATCAATCCAGGGGCCGAATGCCCGCGGATGTCGCGCACCAGAGCGGCTGCATTAGAACAGATGCGAGCGCGGTCATCGTCGGACAGGGCGGCCGTTACCACCAACTGATCACGAACATCGGCCTGATCGGTATAGGTCATCGCGTCGATGGTGTGGCGAAGGGAAGTGGTGTGTGCCATCAGCGGGTCTCCAGTAACTCGGGTGTTTCAGTAAGGTTACTGACAATTCTGCGGGACATTCGCCTGAATATTTGAAATTATAGGGTGATCGTGTCGAAAATAGAGGGAATGGCAGTGCAAATGAACTCTTCAAAGCTGGATCAGTTTGATCAGGCGATTCTGAACGTTTTAGGTGGCGAGGGGCGGATATCGATTGCAGATTTGGCGCGCCGGATTGGCCTGTCGAAATCGCCCACACAAACGCGCCTGAAACGGTTAGAGGCGGAGGGGATCATTACCGGATATCGCGCCCTTGTAGACCCGATCCAGTTGGGGCTGGACCACGTTGCATTTGTCGAGGTGCGATTGAATGATACCAGAGAAACTGCGTTGAAGGCTTTCAATGCCGCTGTTGCCAAGGTGCCCGAGATTGAAGAGGCACACATGATTGCGTCAAACTTTGACTATCTCTTGAAAATTCGCACGCGGTCGATGGTGGCCTATCGTATGGTGTTGGCTGAAAAAATCTCGACCCTTCCGCATGTGTCATCAACATCAACCTATGTTGCAATGCAGGCCGTCAAAGAAGAAGGGGCGATTGCCTCCCTGTGATTGGCGCAACACCACCGCACGCTCAGTTGACTTGATAGTGACAATTCGCGGTGCAGATTATTATCTATGTTTGCAATGACGTCATGGCCAGCCGCCCCCCGCTTAGCGCTGTTGTGCTCTGTCTTGATGCTGCCTGCGAAGCACACGTGGGCCCAAGACTGTCCGCAGCCCCCGGATCACTCTGCCTTGCTGGAACAACTGATCGAACAGGTTCAGCAGGCACCAGATGAAGTTTCCGCTCTGAACTCGTTTCATCAGATGTGGGAGTATTGGGCGGATGCGCCGAATGAGCAAGCGCAGCAAGTTCTAGATAGGGGGATGTCGAGGCGGTCAACCTATGACTTTGCTGGCGCAATAGAGGACTTTGATACTCTAACGGCGTATTGTCCGACCTATGCCGAAGGCTACAATCAACGGGCTTTTGTCCACTTTATAAAAGAAGACTACGAATCGGCACTGACGGATCTGAACCGAGCACTTGAGCTGTCACCCAGACACGTCGCTGCATTAAGCGGGCGTGCGTTGGCATTATTCGGCCTGTCACGCACTGACGAAGCACGCGAGGCACTCAAAGCGGCCTTGGCGCTGAACCCTTGGTTGCCCGAACGGTCCCTGCTGGCTCCGGGCGGTCCTCTAGCACCGGTTCCGGTCGAAGAGATTGAGTTGTGAGAAAAATTTACAAGTCGCCATAAAACCGATTGTCCCCAGCGCAGAGCAAGGCTAGACCTGAACGGGTGATTTGCCTTGGCAGATCGCGCGCGGGCGTGATGGAATGGTAGACATACCAGACTTAAAATCTGAGGGGCGTATGCCCGTGTGGGTTCGAGTCCCACCGCCCGCACCACTTCCGCTCTTTAGTGAATTGTTTTTTAGCGGTTTTTTTGAAAAAGTATTCTACCCGCCACCTAGCCCGCCATCTGGACTTTGCTAGGCTGCCAGTCTTCAATGAGGCTTTTGAGCTTACATATTTTGGTCAATATGCAACCGCCCTCGTCTTGGACTGAAAGTGCGGAACTAGCTGCAGGATGGCTTCGTCACAGACTGCTGGGTAAATTTCTGCACCGAGGCTTACTGTTATGTCGTTAGTGTTTGGAACTTCTGTTAGGGCGAAAAGTGAGGTGTTCGGTCCGGCGGCAGTCTTCCCAACTTGGAATATGATGAAATACTGCGCAATAAATCGCCAGTTGTAGTGTACAGCTTGGTTGGTTCTTGAAACTGGCAGTGTAGCTAGCACTGAAGGTTGGCACTCTGACATGCATCTGCTTATCTCGGTCGAAACAACTCAGACAAGACATTAGACGAAGTCTTCGGGCAAGTGGTTGGAACCAATCAGAGATGGAACATTTTGAATTCGGGCCAAGGCAATCCCCATTGAGTAAGGTCAGCTTCGGTGGTTTCATGAATAGTGACTTTGTTTTGTGTTGCTCCTTGGTGTGAAATTTATTTCATCGATTGCGATTTTTTTACAGAGCCGTTGACCCGTCCCAACTTGGCTTTTACCCATCAGTGGTGAAGTTTCTTGCGGTATGTGAAATAAATACCGAAGTCCGGCGCATCCGTGCCATCGTGAAAAGAACCTTCAATTCAGATGCTCTAGGGAGGAGTAAGATGATGAAGCATAAAGTTACTGGAATTCTGGCGTCTCTCGCCATGACGGCCTCGGTTATTTCCGTTACCTCGGCACAGGCCGAAGGTGGATTGCGCTGTGAACCGGGAGAGACATATATCATGAACGTCATGGTCTCGGGACACCCCTATTGGGTTCCGGTCTACCAGGGGTTCAAGCAGGCCGCCGAGGCCTTTGGCTGTGAGACTGTGTTCTCGGGCACTCCGGATTACGACATCACCAAGCAGATCGCGTCGTTTGAACAGGATATGGTCAAACAACCGGCCGGCATTCTGGTGCATCCGATGCAGTCGGATCCGTTCATCGAACCGATCGACCGCGCAATCGACAGTGGTACTGAGGTTGCAACCTTTGCCGCGGATTCACCCAAGTCAAAGCGGACAGCCTATATCACGTCGGACAACCTGGCCGAGGCCAAGTTCGCCGCAGAAGAGATCGTGAGCCAGATTGGCGACAGTGCTGAATTTGCGGTGTTGGAAAACCCGGGTCAGTCAAACCACGATCTGCGGGTTACTGCGCTTCTATCCTATATGGAAAAGCACTATCCAAACATGAAGCTGGTCGGTCGTCAGGCCACCAATCAGGACAGCACCGCTGCCTACCGCGCCACCGCATCTATCTTGCAAGCCAACCCAAATCTGGGCGCTTTGTGGATCCCTGAAGCGGGCTCTGCAGAGGGTGCAGTCGCAGCCATTCTGGAAGCTAAGGCCGAAGTTCTGGTGATGCATGCCGATATTACTCCAACCACTCTGGAGCATATCAAAGCGGGCAACATCCACATGGCGTTGAACCCGAACCAGGCTATGCAGGGGTTCATGGGTTTCATGTCCACCTTCCTGGCAGCGCATTCAGAAGTCTTTGATCCGTTCAACGACTACAAGACCTCGGGCTACAACCCGATGCAGATCCCCTTTGTTGACAACGGGTTCTCCGTCATCACCAAGGCGAATGCAGATAGCTTTGATCTGAATGTTTACATGGACGGTCGCGATCCTAGCTGATTGCTAACCTGACCATTCTTGGCGGGCCGCTTGCCCAAATATGCAGCGGCCTGCCAATTTCTGAAACCCAACCAGACTGAACCCTGACCATGCCAGACGACGTGATCCTCAGAATTTCAAATGTCAGCAAATCCTTTGGCGCCATTCGCGCGCTTCGGGGTGTTGATTTTGAACTGCGTCGCGGTGAAATCCATGCATTGGCGGGCGAAAACGGGGCAGGGAAGTCCACCCTGATGAATGTCATCGACGGCATTCTAAAACCGGACAGCGGAGAGATTGTCTGGGATGGGAAACCTGTCCGGATCAGTTCTCCGACCAAGGCGCAGAAGCTGGGCATCGGATTTGTGCATCAAGAGATTGCGCTATGCCCGGATGTGTCTGTGGCTGAAAACATATACATGTCGACCACCAATATTAGTCGGTCGTTCCTGATGGATTACAAAGGTCTGGAAGCCAAGGCACGCAATGTGTTCCGGCAGTTGAGCGACATTGATCCATCTGTTCTGGTGCGAGACCTATCGATTTCGAACCAGCAGTTGGTTGAGATCGCCAAGGCGCTGACGCTGGATTGTAAGGTTTTGATCCTTGATGAGCCCACTGCGGCGCTGACCGAGAAAGAGGCGCAGGTGCTGTTTGGTATCATGCGGCGGCTGGCCGACAGTGGCATAGCTATCATCTACATCTCGCACCGTATGGTCGAGATTTTTGACAACTGTGATCGGGTAACGGTGTTCCGCGATGGTCAGTACATCACCACGTGCAATGTCGATGAAATTGAACCCGCCGATGTGGTGAACGCCATGGTTGGCCGGGTGATCGAGAACCTGTATCCGGACAAGCAGGCGCTGGCAGATAAATCAGAAGACATAATCCTCGATGTGCAGGGGCTGACGGATAACAAACGATTCAGCGATGTCTCGTTCCAGCTGAAAAAGGGTGAGATCCTCGGCATTGCCGGGTTGATCGGCTCTGGGCGCAGCGAGATCGTCAAAGGCATTTGCCGGTTGGACGGGGATGTTTCCGGAGACGTTAGCCTGAATGGCGAGCCGCTTGATCTGAAACATTATCAAGACAGTATTGCCGCTGGGATGGTCTATCTGTCCGAAGATCGAAAAGGCGATGGTATCTTTCTGGATATGCCGATCTCTAACAATGTGTCCGCCCTGAAACTGGAACAGGTGGCCAGTCCGTTGGGGCTGATCAATCGCGAGTTAGAGGACGGGCAAGCCGAAAGACTGGGCAACAAGCTGAACCTGAAATGCGGTCAGCTGTCAGACTCAGTTTCGTCGCTGTCGGGTGGCAATCAGCAAAAGGTCGCAATTGCCAAGATGCTGTCGGTGAACCCCAAACTCATCTTCTTGGATGAACCCACGCGCGGCGTTGACGTCGGCGCCAAGGCTGAAATCCACCGCATCCTGCGCGATCTGGCCCGCAGTGGCGTGGGCATCGTGGTGATCTCGTCTGAACTGCCCGAGCTGATCGGGGTTAGCGACCGGGTACTGGTGGTCCGCGAGGGACGCATCGGCGGGGTGGTCGAGGGCGACATGATTACCGAAGAAAACATTATGCATCTGGCTTCGGGCCTGGATGCCCAAGAACTGATGGCCTGAGGGAGAGCAAGGTGGACAACTCGATGGAAATAGCAGCTCCGGCACCCGCAGAGCCAACGACCAGTACGTTGCACAAACTGCTGCGGATGCGCGAAACCGGGTTGATTGCGATCATTCTGGTGATGTTTGTGATTATGTCCTTTGCCTCGCCCTATTTCCTGACCTGGGTGAATATGCGGGCCATGGTGATGGCCTTTGCGGTCGAGGGCATTGTGGTGGTTGGAATGACCATCTTGCTGATTTCGGGCGGGATCGACCTGTCGGTTGGCTCGGTCACCGCACTGTCGATGGTGATTGCTGGTTGGCTATTCCTGCAGGGTATTGACCCCTGGGTGGCCTCGGCCATTGCGATTGCGGCCTGTACCGCCATTGGGGCCTTTATGGGGTTCTTTGTCACCAGAGTTGGGCTGCATCACTTCATTGTATCACTGGCGATTATGGTGATCGCACGGGGGGCCTGTTTGCTGGGCACTGGCGGGCGACCGCTGGGGCTGTACACGCTGCCGCCTGAATTCAAATTCATTGGTCAGGGCACAATCGGGCCAATCCCGCTGGTGATTATCATCTTCCTGGTTGTGGTACTGGTGTTCGATTTCATGCTGCGCCGTACCACCGTGTTTCGCAAAGTTTTCTATACGGGCAGCAATGAAAAGGCCGCAGCCTATTCCGGTATCCGCACCAAGAAAGTGATCTTTCTGACCACCACACTGTGCTCGGCGCTAGCTGGGTTTGCAGGCATTATCTACATGGCACGGTTTGGTTCGGCGCAGCCCACCTTTGGGTTGGGGATGGAACTGAACGTGATCGCTGCAGCGGTAATTGGTGGCGCCAGCCTGACCGGTGGGTCCGGGACCATCTTTGGCGCCATCCTTGGTGTGGTGCTGCTGTCTGTAGTCTCCAGCTCGCTGGCTCTGTTGGATGTGTCGGTCTACTGGCAGGACATCATTCGCGGCTCGATCTTGTTGGCGGCGGTGTCGGTTGACCACTACCTGCACAAGAAACGCGGATAGGGGAGGGCAGAGAAATGTCAGAACGTATCCCAGATTTCGAACTCTCGCGGCAGATCCACACCGTGTTGGTGCTTCATTTCGTCGAAGGCCTAAAGCAGTCAGAGATTGCTAAACGGTTGAACCTGTCAACGTCCAAGGTGAACCGGTTGATTGCGCAGGGGCGCAAGCAGGGCATGGTCAAGATTGATGTCACAAGCCCGTTCCAGCGACTGGCAGATTTGGAAAACCGCTTGGTCGGGGCAACTGCGCTTAATGGCGCGATGGTTACACCAACAGTGTCGGGCAATCCGAACACCACGCTGCAACAGGTTGGTCGGGCCGCTGCAAATATGCTGCTGGAAACTGTCCGCGATGGTGATGTCATTGCGATCACCGGCGGTAAGGCGGTGAGTGCCGTGGTCGAGAACCTGTCACCTGAGCGTAACATAGACGTGACTGTTGTGCCGCTGACCGGCGGGGTTCAGGGCAAGTTCTATACGGATGTGAACCATCTTGCGACGCAAATGGCCGAACGGCTGGGTGGTACACCGATGCTGATCCACGCGCCGCTGTTTGCCGAAAGCCGTAACCAGAGGGATATGCTCAAAGGCATGGCTTCGACCAAAGAAGTGTTCGATCTGGCGCGCAGTGCCAATGTGGCGCTGGTCGGTGTGGGTTCCGTCGAGCCGAGCGGGTCCAGCTATTACGATCTGAACCCAGTGCCCGAAGCAGACCGCAAGATGCTGGTCGGCATGGGTGTTGCCGCTGAATTCATGGCGCATTTGATCGGCGAAAACGGGCGTCTTGCTGAATATGAACTGAACTCGCGTCTGGTGGCACTGGACCCGAGCGAGCTGGAAGCCTGCCGCACCGTGATCGGTATTGCCGCCGGGGAACAGAAAACACGGCCCATACGGGCAGTCCTTAATGGAAATTTCCTGGATTCACTGGTCCTGGACGAAGAGACCGTCAACGCGGTGCTAGAGACTATGGAAAGGTCAAAACATGTCGCATGAAATGCTAACACGCCCAATTGGGGCATCCGGGATCGAAGCCTCGGTGATTGGTCTGGGCACATGGGCCATTGGCGGCTGGATGTGGGGCGGCACTGACGAAGCGCAGTCGATCGAGGCTATTCATACGGCCGTAGACGAAGGTGTCACCCTGATCGACACTGCGCCTGCTTATGGTCAGGGACTGGCAGAAGAGATTGTCGGCAAAGCCTTGGTTGGGCGCCGTGATAAGGTTGTTTTGGCAACCAAATGTGGGCTGGTCTGGCATAGCCAGCAGGGCAATCACTTCTTTGATTATGACGGTCAGCCAGTGCACCGCTATCTAGGTAAAGATGCGATCATCTACGAGGTTGAGCAAAGCCTGACACGGCTGAAAACCGACTATATTGACCACTACATCACCCATTGGCAGGATCCGACTACCCCCATCGCCGAAACGATGGAGGCGCTGGAAGCCCTGAAGCAACAGGGCAAGATCCGCTCGATTGGGGCCAGCAACACCAGCGCAGATGATGTGGCTGCCTATGTTGCAGCGGGGCAGCTGGATGCAATCCAAGAAGAATACAGCATGGTCAAACGTGACATCGAGACCTCGCTACTGCCGCTCTGTGCGGAACACGGTGTTTCGGCGCTAAGTTATTCGTCGCTGGCACTGGGTCTGCTAAGTGGCAAGGTTGGACCGGACCGGGAATTCTCGGGCGATGATCAGCGCAAGGACAACCCGCGGTTTTCAATGGCAAACCGGCAAAAGATTGCGGCGCTGATGGTAGAGATCGCACCTGTTGCCGATGCCCATAACGCAACCTTGGCGCAGACGGTGATTGCCTGGACTGTGCAGCAACCCGGCATCACCTTTTCACTCTGCGGTGCCCGCAACGCAGACCAGGCCCGCGAGAATGCCGCTGCAGGACGCATCAGACTTTCACAACAGGACATCGAGCTTATTACCGCCGCCGCCGGGACTCATTTGACCAACCTCGACGGCTAACCAGAACTGAAAACCGACAACAAGAAAACGTCAGAGGCTACTCTGGCGAACGGAGAAGTTATGTCTGTGCAACGACGCAACAGCTTTCAGCGCATCCGCGATAACGGTGCCTTTGACGTCATCGTCATTGGCGGCGGTATCAATGGGCTGGGCGTCTACCGCGAACTGGCCCTGCAAGGGCTGCGGGTATTGCTGGTCGAGCGGAATGATTTCTGTTCGGGCTGTAGCGCGGCTCCGTCACGGATGATCCACGGAGGGCTGCGGTATCTGGAAAATGGCGAGTTTGATCTGGTACGCGAGTCACTGGCGGAACGGGATGCGCTGTTGCGCAACGCACCGCATATGGTGCGACCACTGCCAACCACGATCCCGATCACCTCTCTGTTCTCTGGCTTGTTTAATGCGGCGACCAGTTTCTTTGGCGGCTCGGGCAAGCCGTCGAACCGCGGTGCTTTGCCGATCAAGGCCGGTTTGACCCTATATGATTTGGTGACCCGCAAACGCCGGATCTTGCCGAAGCATAAGTTTCGCAGCGCCAAATCGACCTGGAGGCAGTGGCCAAACCTGACACGCAAGCTGCTGTTCTCGGCGACCTATTACGACGCCTGGATTTCACACCCAGAACGGTTAGGGCTGGAGCTGATTATAGACACCGAAAAGCTGGCACCGGATTCAATTGCAGTAAATTATGCTGAATTGAACCCAAAGGACGGGACGTTTTTGGTAACTGACCGAGAAGCGGGTGACCAATTCCCGGTGACGGCGCGGGCAGTGGTGAATGCGTCGGGGGCCTGGTTGGACGAGGTGATTGCGCAGCTATCCCCAACAGAGACCAAACCAACACCACTGGTGTCTGGCACCAAGGGGTCGCATCTGATCCTGGACAACCCGGCGCTGCTGAAGGCGTTGGATGGTCACATGATGTACTTTGAAAATACTGATGGCCGGGTTTGTATTGTATTTCCTTATCTGGGCAAGGTGCTGGCTGGCTCGACCGATATCCGGGTGACCGCAGCCTCGCGGACCCGCTGCGAGCCAGAGGAAATGGACTATATCCTGACGTCACTGCGTTTGATCTTTCCGCAGGTCCCGGTGAGCGAGGACGAGGTTATGTTTAGCTACAGTGGTATCCGGCCACTGCCGTCGAGCGATCATGATTTCACCGGTCGCATTTCACGCGGACATTTCACCCAAAAGATCGACGGCACGGTGCCGCAGTTCTGCATGGTCGGGGGCAAGTGGACGACGTTTCGCGCCTTTGCGCAACAGACAACGGACGAAGTGCTGGCCGAGTTGAGTAAGCCTCGCAAGCAGGATACAATTGACCTGCCCATCGGTGGTGGAGCTGATTTCCCGGCGGGCGATGGTGCGATGGCGCGGGCGCTGATGGTGGAGTTCTCACTGGCGGCAAACAGGGCCGAGCATCTGGTGCAGGTTTATGGCACCCGATCACGTGAGCTTATGCGATATAGCGTTGCCAGTGGCGATGATCAGACGCTGACGCAGGACTGTCACTATACGGCTGCAGAAATCAGGTTTCTGGTGCAACGGGAACATGTTGTGCACCTGTCCGACATCGTGCTTCGGCGCACAGATCTGGCCATTACGGGCCGGTTAAGCCTGCCCCTGATTGATGCCATCGCTGACCTGATGGCGCAGGACCTGGATTGGAGCCAAGATCAGTTGGTGGCCGAGCGGGCAACGTTGTTGAATGAGTTGGAAAAATTCCACGGTGTCTTGCTGTCAGAGCAAGAGCCGAATGCAAAATCAAGGAGAATGGAATGCGTGTAAGTACCAAAGCCCGCATGAACCGGATGTTCACCAATGGTGGCTGTCTGGATGTCGCGATTGATCACGGGGTCTGCAATGAACCCAGTTTTATGGTCGGGCTAGAGGACATGGGCGGTGTGGTGAACACTTTGATTGATGCCCGCCCGGATGCAATTCAGATGGCCTATGGTCAGGCTGATTTGCTGCAAGCCCGGCCCGAGAAAGACAAACCAGCGCTGGTGATGCGGATCGACATGGGCAACCCCTATAACGATCAGCGCCATCGGGTGATGTGGTCGCTGCTGCAAAATGCGGAAGAGCCGATTATCGGCGCGCTGGAAATGGATGCCGCTGCGGTGGTGGTCAACCTGTTCATGTTACCGGACGAGCCTGACCTGTTCCGCCAATGTGTCGAGAACATCTCAAAAGTGCGGGCTGCCTGTGAAAAATACGGCATGCCATTGATGATCGAGCCGCTGGTGATGCTGCCCAATGACATTCGCGGGGGCTATCAGGTGGATGGCAATGCCGACAAGATTGTCACTCTGACCCGGCTGGCCAGCGAAATGGGCGCGGACATCATTAAGGCCGATCCGACCGAGCACGCAGAGGATTTCCACCGCGTGGTTGAGGCTGCTCGGGTGCCTGTGTTGGTGCGGGGCGGCGGCAAGGAAAACCTGAAAACCGTGCTGATGAAATCAGCGGCGCTGATGGGGCAGGGCGCCAAAGGCATGGTCTATGGTCGCAATATCTATCAGCATGACAATCCTAAAGCGGTGGTCGCCTCACTGATGGCGATGATCCACGATGGCGCCAGTGGCGACGAAGCATGGGATATTTATAATCGTGAGTGATCAACAGACATATCTGCTGGGGCTGGATGCAGGCAACACTGTGATCAAGGCAGTGTTGTTTGATCTGCAGGGACGTCAGGTCGCGATGCATGCGCTGGATGGGCAATCCTCGACGCCGCAGCCGGGATATGTTGAGCGTGACCTGAACGAGTTGTGGGCCAATGCCAAAACGGCAATCCGTAGCTGTATTGATGCCGCCGGTATCGAGCCAAGCCAGATTGCAGCTGTTGGCTGTGCTGGTCATGGCAACGGGCTGTATCTGGTGGATCGCGATGGCGAACCACTGATTGGCATTCAGTCGCTAGACACCCGTGCGGCGGATTTAGCGACGGAACTGGCCGAGGCACACGGTGATGCTCTGCATGAGATTTGCCTGCAAAAACCTTGGCCCTCGCAAACGCCTGTGTTGCTGGCATGGATCAAACGGCACCGCCCTGAAATCTATGCGCAGGTTGGATCTGTGATGCTGTGCAAGGATTTCATCAACTTCAAACTGACAGGTCTTCGCACAAGCGACATTTCGGACATGTCAGGCTGTGGGCTGCTGCGAATGCCAGACTGCGTTTATGATGACGATCTGCTGGCGCTATATGGGCTGGAAGATGCACGCCCTATGTTGCCCTGGTTGTTTGATCCCGCGGATGTTGCGGGCACGGTCAGCGCCCAATCTGCCGAGGCCACAGGATTGGCGGAAGGTACACGCGTGGTGGGCGGGTATTTTGACGTGGTCTCTAGCGCGATGGGATCTGGCGTGGTTGAGGCAGAACAAGCCTCGATCATCTGTGGCACCTGGAGCATCAATCAGGTGTTTTCATCAGCGCCTGTGGTCGATCCGGGAGTGTTCATGGTTGCCGGTTTTGGTCGCGCTCGATTTGTGAATATTGAGGCCAGCGCCACCTCGGCAGCCAATCTGGAATGGTATGTTCGTGAGTTCATAGAACGCGGCGAACACCATGACGACCCGTTTGGATACTGCAACGTAAAGGTGGCAGAGGTCACGCCTGCGGCAGACGATCCGTACTTTCACCCCTTCCTATATGGGTCGGGGCGGGGGGCTGAATATCGCGCTGGGTTCTATGGCATTGCTGGCTGGCATGGCGAAGGCCACATGCTGCGCGCCCTGTTTGAGGGCGTGATGTTCGAACATCGCCGCCATATCGAAGTGCTGCGCAGTGCAGGGGTTGAGTTCAACTCAGCCGTGCTGTCCGGCGGTGGGTCCCGCAGTCCGGTCTGGCCACAGATGTTTGCTGACGGGCTAGGCGTACCTGTGACGGTCGCCGAAGCTCAGGAAACCGGTGCCTTAGGGGCTGCCATCGGCGCAGGCCTGGGGGCTGGGCTGTTTGCAAATTACGAGGCTGGCATCGCGGCAATGACCCGCAGTCGTGCCGCGTTCATGCCGGATGCCGGGATGCAGTCCCATTATGACAAACGCTACAGCCGCTATCTGCAGTTAAGCGAAGCCATGAAACCACTGTGGGCCCAGTCCTGACACGAACCAGTCCTGATACCAAGTTTTACAAGTAAGGAGTACAGCCATGCGCGCTGTTGGATTTTTGAACTCACTACCAATCGATGCCGCCGAGAGCCTGTTCGATGTGGATCTGCCGGATCCAAAACCCGAAGTGAATGATCTGTTGGTCGAGATCGAGGCCGTCTCGGTCAATCCGGCAGATGCAAAGCGGCGCATACGCACCGCGGTAGACGCACCACATGAGACACCGTTTATCCTTGGCTATGATGCGGTGGGCATCGTGGTCGAATGCGGAGCCAACGTGACCGGTTTCAAACCGGGCGACCGGGTGTGGTACGCAGGTGATGCAAATCGCCCCGGTTCTTACGCGTCGTTGCAATGTGTTGATCACCGCATCGCTGCCCATGCACCCAAAAATGTTTCACCCGAGGCGGCAGCGTCTTTGCCGCTGGTTTCTCTCACCGCTTGGGAAATCCTGTTTGAGCGGCTGCAAATACCACAGGGCGAAACACCGTTTTCGCTGCTGATCATTGGTGGCGCTGGCGGTGTTGGGTCAATCACCGCGCAGATTGCTCGAAAATTGACCAATGCAACAGTGATCGCCACAGCCTCGCGGCCTGAAACGGCCAAGTGGTGCCGTCAAATGGGGGCTCATCATGTGGTGAACCACCGCGATCTGGTCAAGGATATGAAGCAGGCCGGGCTTCATCAAGCAGGCTATATCGTGCAATACGCTGACACCGCCCAGCACTGGGATGCCATGTGTGAACTCATCGCTCCTCAGGGCCGGATCGGTACTATTGTTGAAACCTCAGAAAAGCTGGATGTCTCGGCGCTGCAAGGAAAATCTGCTGCGTTGATGTGGGAGCTGATGTTCACACGCTCATTGTTTGGGACGTCGGATATGTACAAGCAGGGACAGATATTGGCGCGGATGGCGCGGATGGTTGATGACGGGACTATTGCCACAACGGAAACTAAGGTCCTGCATGGATTGTCTTCGGACACCTTGAAAGAGGCCCACCAGATCATCGAAGGCGCTGCCATGATCGGCAAACTCGTGATCAAATACTAACCTCAAGACCCGGATCAATG
Source organism: Parasedimentitalea nitratireducens (assembly GCF_057444295.1). NCBI lineage: Bacteria > Pseudomonadati > Pseudomonadota > Alphaproteobacteria > Rhodobacterales > Paracoccaceae > Parasedimentitalea > Parasedimentitalea nitratireducens. Next base: position 207,879 of record NZ_JBYAXC010000004.1, read on the forward strand.
ACTATGGCGCAGGCGCAGCCCCTTGATGGGCAATATGACTATATTATCGTAGGGGCTGGCACCGCCGGCTGCGTGTTGGCCAATCGGCTAAGCGAAGATCCCACCACGCGGGTTCTGTTGTTAGAGGCCGGGGGTAAGGATAATTACCACTGGGTGCATATCCCAGTGGGGTATCTGTATTGCATCGGTAACCCACGCACCGACTGGATGATGAAAACCGCGCCTGAACCGGGGTTGAACGGACGCAGTTTGGTTTATCCGCGTGGTAAGGTATTGGGAGGCTGCTCGTCAGTTAATGGCATGATCTATATGCGTGGCCAGTCCACGGATTATGACCATTGGCGTCAGCTGGGTAATGTTGGCTGGGCCTGGGACGATGTACTGCCATATTTCCTTAAGTCCGAGGACCACCACGGCGGCAGCACTGATCTGCATAGGTCAGGTGGAGAATGGAAGGTCTCAAAGCAGCGATTAGAATGGGACATTCTGCGGGCGGTGCAAGAGGGGGCTAAGGAGTTCAACGTCCTGCCGCGCAAAGACTTTAACGATGGCAGTAACGAGGGCAGCGGCTTTTTTGAGGTCAACCAGAACAATGGCGTGCGCTGGAACACTGCTAAGGGTTTTCTACGTCCGGCAATGAAACGGCCCAACCTGCGTGTGATCACTAAGGCAGAGACTGAACGGCTTGTGATTGAAAATCACCGCGTCACCGGCGTTCTGTTCCGCCACAAGGGCAAGTTGCTGCAAGCCAATGCCAGTGCTGAGGTGCTGTTGGCCGCTGGTGCAATCAACTCACCCAAGGTGCTGGAACTGTCAGGCATCGGCAATCCAGACTTGCTGAGGGGGCTGGGGCTGGATGTGGAGCATAATTTGCCCGCAGTGGGAGAGAACCTGCAAGACCATCTGCAAATCCGCACTGTGTTCAAGGTAGAGAACGCCAAGACGCTGAACACGATGGCCAACAGTCTGTTTGGTAAGGCGAAGATTGCGATGCAATACGCGCTAAACCAAAGCGGTCCCATGTCGATGGCGCCCAGTCAGTTTGGTATGTTTACCAAATCGGATCCGTCGCTTGAGATGCCCGATCTGGAATACCACGTACAACCGCTGTCCACTGATAAACTGGGTGATCCGTTGCATCCGTTTCCAGCTATCACTGTGTCAGTGTGTAATCTGCGTCCTGAAAGCGTCGGTGATTGTCATATATCCAGCGCCCAAACGGGCACCCAGCCTAATATCCGCCTGAACTACCTGTCGGCGGAAAAAGACAGGCGCATTGCAGTGCAATCCATAAAACAGGCCCGTCAAATTATGACGGCAAAGGCGCTGCAACCCCACCTGCCACAAGAGATCCTGCCCGGCCCAGAGATCCAAACCGACGAGGAAATTCTGCAGCAAGCCGGTAATATTGCCACCACCATTTTCCACCCTGTCGGAACCTGTAGAATGGGCAGTGATGATCAGTCGGTGGTGGATCCGCAGTTGCGCCTACGCGGGCTTGACGGGTTGCGCATCGTTGATGCCTCGGTGATGCCAAAAATCGTTTCAGGCAATACGGCGTCTCCCGTGGTGATGATCGCCGAAAAAGCCGCCGACATGGTCCGTCATGAAGCTGGATAGTGGAGCTAAAACGCTGCCATAACACTGGAGTTTCTATAGCTAGATATCCGTAAAGGAGAACTTGGTGCGCAGGTCAGTGCGGATAAATATCCCTGCCGATCCAGTGGTGTCTGTCGGCACCCAAATGTGCAAACGGCCCTCACTCCCGGATCAGTTTTTGGCGGAACAGGGCAAATATGCGCGAGCCTTCTAAACAGCTGAAATCACTCGGCTGCCCGTTGTTTTTCTCAATGCGCTTGTTACGCCCACCCGAGCTGTTTCAGAGAGTGGCCATCATTCCAGATCTTGGTCATGTGTTTAATCTTGTCACCATCAAAATCCATCACATAAACATAATCGGCAGAGACTGACTTGCCCGTTGGCGCACCCGACCCAGCATCAACGGTATGGGTTCCGTGGAACACTGCCGCAGCTGTCACATTGCCTCGCTCATCGTCCACGGCAAAGGACTTTAGTTCGTAGTGACCATCGGGAATGGGAGTAAGCAAGCCTTTCATCCAATCTGCGTAATCCGCAAGCGTCGATACATCAGCTAGAGCATCTGCCTGTGCAGAGAAAGTTGCGCCATCATGGCACCACTGTTTGCAACTGTCCCAGCCTTTTCCAGTTTCACAGGCGTCAAAAAAGTCCCAGGCGGTTTGTTTGATTGTCATGATGTCCTCCGGTCTGAATAAACCGTCATTATGCGGTTTGATCGCGTTAAGGTAGCGCGCTTCAATCGGTTCGCCAGACAACATGGCGGAGATGCAATTTTGGGCCCTAAACCCTGCCGGTCTGACAAGAGCGAGAGGAACATGAACATCTGCTTAGGTGAGCTCATGCCCTTCCATCTACTTCACTTTGCTAAGCATGACCTCCATTTCATCAAAGCAAATTGGCCAGAACTCAGATAGAAAACCCACCGCCTCCTGTTCTGAAACCTCGGACCTGTTGCCATCGGCATCATATGCCTGACCAATGGTGTAGCGAAAATCGGTTCCAGTTTCGGTGGGTCTCAGACTGTAAGTCTCAGGCATGCTGATGCCCTCGCGTCCTGGATCGTGGATGCGGGTGGAGAAATACTCAAAGGGCTCCCAATCAGTGACCCAATACCGGAAATCAGCGGCCTGATGAGCACAATGATACCTTGAACCGGCGCCAATACGCCCCTTGGGACGATCAACCGTTACTGAAATCATTCCATCCATCCAGCGTTGTTTGAGTTCCGGGGCGGTCAGGGCGTCCCAGACTGCGACAATCGGCAGATCAAAATGGCGTCGGTAGGTCCAGACACCATCCTTTTCGTCCAAGAAAAAATGTTCGCAGCCGGCCCGGAAACTCTTCCAGGCTTTGGCCAAGTCATAAACCTGCATACTCACCTCACCGAAATGCTCGAAGGGTTGGGAGTAAGGGACCAGTGCGGCTTTGATCTCCATAGCGTTCACCGCCGCGTCACTGAACAGGGCGTAACTGCGGATGCCTGTGACAGTGCTCACATCGGTCTTTGTCATTCGATGAACCAATATCACATCCGCGCCCGAGATGTCTTTCATGGGGCCAACTTGCATCTCGTCGAATTCCCCGTGGTGGGCAATGATCTTCAGGTCCAACCCATTTACGTTGGCGCAGGCCTGGCAGGTGCAGATGGTGTTGGCGATGATGTTTTGCCGACGGGTTGCAAAAGCATTGTAGAGATTCTCACAGGTAGCCAAAAAGGTCTCGCCGGTGGGAAACCCCTGCTGGGTCGAATAGGCCAGTATTGCGTCACCTTCCATTTTCCAGAACTGCAGCGGTTCACCGACTTGTTCAACCATGGCACTCAGCAGTGATTGCAGGATTGGATTGGCATGCTCAAGTTCCGACGAAGTCAGAAACTGGGTGTAGCCTGAAATATCTGCGATCAATAAATATCCGGTGTGAGTGGTCATCAAATTGCATCCTCAAGCGATTGGCGCACTGCAGGTCTTACCTGAGGAAATGAACTGAATTGAAAGGAAGGAAAGGCCAGTATTTGCTGACAGAGCGAACCATTGCTTCGCGCTGGACTTTCCAAGATGTTTAGGAAACCCTGTTGGCAGTTCGTTTAATCAGTAGGGCCTGCTATGTATTGTCTTCGAAACATATCTGTTTTTTCCGTCGTGGTCCTAACTGCAGCCTGTGACAATTCAGGGGCGAACTACACTCCGGTCATAGATAATACGAGCAACCCAAACTACACCAATGACTTGGCCGAATGCCAAAGACTTGCGGCGTCAGGGGCCACGGTTGATGGACGATTGGTTGGTACTGCCGCAACTGGCGCGGTGGTCGCTGGCGCCTCATCGGTGATCTGGGAGGGGAACAGTAGCAATGCTGGTGAAGCGGCGGCAATAGGGGCGTTGGCGGGGTTAACGTCTGGTGCAATCCGTAAGAACGCTGAGCGCGAAAATATAGTGAAAAACTGTATGCGCGGACGAGGCTATAACGTCTTGGGCTAGACCCTTTTCGCAGCTTATCTCGGTGACAGGGCGTTGAGAGAAACACTGTTTGTCCCAACTGATGGTCAAAGCCTTCGTTAGGTGATCGTAATACGCTACATTCCGTGGTTGTTTCAGCAATGGGCGAGCATATCGATGAAGTGTGTTGCTGCTGCCTAAACAACTTTGTTCTGTGAATGGAGCGCAGGGTGGCATCTTTCGCGCCCGATTGACCTGATTTGCAAGGTGAATGATCTGAATGGGCGTACTGATTGGCATATGCTGCCAGTATTTTGGGATATTGTGGCATAATTGGCAATAATTTTTCGAACCGCGGGCCTATGCTTTCCAAAAGAATTCAGGAGAGACACATGCGCAACCAGTCCAGCAGCTTTGCAACCCGAGCCATTCATCACGGTTATGATCCGATGGAGAACGAGGGGTCTTTGGTCCCACCGTTACACCTGACATCGACCTTTGTTTTTGAAACGGCCGAAGCTGGCGGGGAAATGTTTGCTGGTGATCGTGAAGGACACATCTACTCGCGTATTTCTAACCCGACTTGCGCTTTGCTCGAGGCTCGCATTGCCGAGCTGGAAGGCGCAGAAGCCGGGTTGGCGCTGGCATCCGGCATGGGTGCAATCACCTCGGCAATCTGGACACTGGTTGCCCCCGGTGACGAGGTTATTCTGGATAAGACCCTGTATGGCTGCACCTTCTCGTTCATGCAGCATGGTTTGGCGAAGTTCGGGGTTACTGTAACCCATGTCGATCTGACCAACCCGGAAAATCTGCGCGCTGCGATGAGTGACAAGACTAAGGTTGTCTATTTCGAGACACCCGCCAACCCGAACATGCGTTTGGTAGATATCCGTGCAATTTCCGAGATTGCTCACCAAGGCGACGCCAAGGTGATTGTCGATAACACCTATGCAACACCTTATCTGACCCGCCCGATTGAGCTGGGCGCGGATTTGGCCCTGCACTCGGCCACCAAATACCTGGGCGGCCATGGCGACGTTGTTGCAGGCCTGCTGGTCGGCAGTGCCGAGCTGGTCTCGGAAATTCGCTTGTACGGTATGAAGGACATGACTGGCGCAGTGATGGCGCCGTTCAACGCGATGTTGATCCTGCGTGGTTTGAAAACCCTTGAGCTGCGGATGGATCGTCATTGCTCCAGTGCCCGGACCATTGCGGAAATGCTGGAAATGGCCCCAGGGGTTCAAAAAGTATGGTACCCAGGGCTTGAGAGTTTTGAACAGCATGATTTGGCTAAACGTCAGATGGCGCAGTTTGGTGGCATGATCGCTTTTGAACTAGAAGGCGGGCTGGATGCTGGCCGTGCCATGATGAACAAGCTGGAACTGATCACCCGCGCAGTGTCGCTGGGCGATGCGGAAACACTGATCCAGCACCCGGCCAGCATGACCCATTCCACCTATACCCCTGAAGAGCGAGCCGAGCATGGCATCAGCGAAGGCTTGGTGCGTTTGTCTGTTGGTTTGGAAGGTGTCGATGACATCCTTGCTGATTTGCGTCAGGCCTTGCCACAAACACCAATGTCCAAAGCGGCCTAAGCAGAACTAAAGGGGGGAGAGGCATGTCCGATCAAAACGCACATCTGAAAACCATCGAACAGCGGCTGCTGTGGCTGTCGCATTGGATGGTCCATAACGCCAACCATATCCGTCCTAAAGAGGACGGGATCAAGATTGGTGGGCATCAGGCGTCATCGGCGTCGATCGTGTCGATCATGACCGCACTGTATTTCTCGGCGCTGCGGCCCGAGGATCGGGTTGCGGTTAAACCGCATGCCTCTCCGATCTTTCACGCGATCCAGTACTTGATGGGCAACCAGACCCGCGAAAAAATGGAGAATTTTCGCAGTTTTGGTGGTGTTCAAAGTTACCCATCGCGGACCAAGGATATCGACGATGTGGATTTTTCCACCGGGTCGGTTGGGCTTGGTGTTGCAATCACCTCATTTGCGTCGATTGTGCAGGACTACATTCAGGCCAAGTCCTGGGGAAAAGAACAGGCTCTAGGCCGGATGGTTGCCTTGGTGGGTGACGCTGAACTGGACGAAGGCAACATATATGAAGCTCTGCAAGAGGGCTGGAAAAACGATCTGCGCAATTGCTGGTGGATTATCGACTATAACCGCCAGTCGCTGGACGGTGTGGTGCGAGAAGGCTTGTTCAAGCGGATTGAACAGATCTTTGACGCCTTTGGCTGGGACGTTGTGCGGGTGAAATACGGTGCGTTGCAACGCGCGGCCTTTGCCGAACCCGGTGGCGAGGCGTTGCGGGACTGGATCGACAATTGCCCGAACCAGGAATACTCGGCGCTGACCTTTATGGGCGGCGCAGTCTGGCGCAAACGCCTGCTGGATGATCTGGGCGATCAGGGTGACGTCACAGCGCTGATCGAGCGTCGTTCAGACGAACAGCTGGCTGCGCTGATGGAAAACCTCGGCGGCAACTGCGTCGACACCATGGCCGAGACCTTTGCCGCCATCGACCACGACCGCCCAACCTGTTTCCTGGCCTATACGGTCAAGGGCTGGGGCACGCCGATTGCAGGTCACAAGGACAACCACGGTGGTCTGATGAACAAAACCCAGATGGCTGCTTGGCAGTCCCATATGGGTGTGTCCGAAGGGCAAGAGTGGGAGCCCTTTGCCACCGTTGATGACCCGGCCGCGCTGCAAGGCTTCCTTGATCAGGCACCTTTCTTTGCCAAGGGCCGCCGCCGATATAATGATGATGTTTTACCGGTTCCGCCCGTATCGATTAGTGCCGAGCGAGACATCTCGACCCAGGCTGCATTTGGTAAGGTTCTGGATGACCTGTCCAAAGGCGATTCCGAACTGGCACAGCGTATTGTGACAACGTCACCCGATGTGACGGGCACCACGAACCTTGGCGCATGGGTCAATCGGCGCAAGCTGTTTGCGCGCAAAGCACAGGCCGACGCCTTTATCGATAACCGGATACCGTCAACAGCCAAATGGGAGTTTACCCCCAGCGGCCAACATATCGAACTAGGCATCGCCGAGATGAACCTGTTCTTGCTGTTGGGCGCAGCTGGACTGTCGCACAGCCTGTTCGGCAAGCGGTTGATCCCAATTGGCACGGTCTATGACCCCTTTGTCTGCCGTGGCTTGGATGCGTTGAACTATGCCTGTTATCAGGATGCGCGCTTCATGATCGTTGGCACCCCGTCTGGCGTGACACTTGCCCCCGAGGGCGGTGCGCACCAGTCGATTGGCACGCCACTGATCGGTATGAGCCAGGATGGGCTGGCAGCTTTTGAACCCGCCTTTGCGGATGAGCTGGCGGTGATCATGGAATGGGCGTTCGACTATCTTCAGCGAGACGGTGAGGGCGACCCTTGCGAGCGCACATGGCTGCGGGATGAAACCGGTGGGTCTGTGTACCTGCGCCTGTCTACCAACCCGGTCGAGCAGCCCGGCCAACGTGTTGATGATGACTTCCGACAGGGGGCCATTGACGGCGCATATTGGTTGCGTAAGCCTGGGCCAAACTGCGAGGCAGTGATCGCCTATCAGGGGGCAGTTGCGCCTGAGGCAATCAAGGCTGCGGGAATTGTTGGTGAGGGCCGCCGTGACATTGGTGTTCTGGCCGTGACATCGGCGGATCGCTTGAACGCTGGCTGGACCGCAGCGCAACGTGCGCGGTCAAACGGAAACCCGGCGGCAGAGTCCCATGTGGAAACCCTGCTCAAGGACCTGCCGCGTCATTGCAAGATCGTCACCGTGATCGACGGCCATCCGGCTACCCTGTCTTGGTTGGGCGGCGTTCATGGGCATCAAACGGTGTCTCATGGCGTTGAACACTTTGGTCAGACCGGGACGATTGGCGATCTCTACCGTCATTTCCGTATTGATGCGCAATCGCTGGTTCGCTCGGTTAGCGAGCTGATAGATGGTCGGAAAATACCCTATATTGCAGCGGCGTCTTGATCGCGATCAAAGTAGCTTAAGCGGCGCGGGGCTATCTGTTGGTCAGGATATGATCAACAGATAGGAGAGGCCAATGTTGCGCCTTGCGATGATACTTTATTCCCTGATTGCCACCAGCCTGGCCGGCATGGGCGTAATCGCGGTTTTGGTGGTTGGGCTTGTTTCAGTACCGGCCATATTTGGGGCTGCAGCAGTGGGCGCAATGCTGGCCCTTCCAGTGTCTTGGCTGGTTGCGCGTCAGATCGTAAACGCCTGAGCATAGTCAGGTCATGGCAAATGAAAAAGGGCGGGGATAATACTCCGCCCCATTGTCGTTCAGGAATGCCCAAGTTTAGGCGTTCAGGAAAATTCGCGCGGTGTCTTCAAAGGCGCGGGGCTTTTCGGCGTGAAGCCAGTGACCGGCATCCGGGATCTTGGCAAAACGAGCCTGCGGGAAACGGGCGCGGATGACGTCGCGATGCTCGGGCAAGACGTAGTCAGAATTTGCCCCAGACAGGAACAGCACCGAGCCAGGCCATGAGGCCTCAGTCTGCGGGAAAGACATGATGTTGGGCATCTGGTCTGCCAGTGTGTCCAGGTTCAGCCGCCAGCGTTTGTTGGGGATGTCGAGCGACTGGGTAAAGAAGCTCTGCAAAGCAGGTTCCACACCAGCTGCAGCCAGTTGCTGTTCCGCCTCGGGGCGGCGTTGCAAGTTGGCCAGATCGACGCTGCGCATAGCTTTGATAAACTGGATCTGACTGTGCGAATAAGCAACTGGTGCGATGTCAGCAACCAGCAGACGGTTTACGCGGTCGGGGTGGTTTAACGCCAGCATCATCGCTGCCTTGCCGCCCATCGAATGACCGATCACGTCCACTGGTCCGCCCTGCGCATCAATCACATCGGCCAGATCCTGTGCCAGCTCAGGGTAGGTATGGCTCGCCTCCCAAGCGCTGTGGCCGTGGTTGCGCATGTCGACGGCGATAACCTGTCGCTCGTTTGAAAGACGCTTGGCAATGACGCCCCAGTTGCGTGCAGAACCATAAAGGCCGTGCGCAATCAATAGGGCGGGTTTGTCGGTGGCTGTGCCATGAGTGATCGTGTTTAACATGCCCCTTTGATAACGACGCTGATGCCGCGCTGCCAGCCCCAATAGGGTGTATTGAGCCCTGCCACAGCAAGGGGTAGTGTGGCGCAGGTTTCACACAGGAGAGTGCCAGAATGGCCCAGACGATCGCCGAAGACATTGCCGAAGTTCGTGAACTGCTGAAAGCGCGTGAACATGCCGGTGGCGATCTGGTTGTGGCGTTAAAAAAAGCCCGTCGCAGGCTGCCGCGACGGGTGTTCAATCAAGGCATGCTGTTGGCCAAGGCTGTTCCTTTGATGGACCACCCCAAGCTAAGATTGACCCTGGATGAAACTGCTCTCCACAAAGCCGCGCGTGAAGTCCGGGACTATCTGAAATCGATCGACCTGGCGGATCGTCGCAAAGGGCGGGTTCTGGACATCCTGGGCAGCATAGCGTTTTCGATCCTTGCGGTCATTGTGCTGTTGCTGGTTGTTCTGCGCTGGCGCGGATTGATCTGATCCTATCTTTTCTTCTGCGACTGGCAAAGTTAACTTGAACCAAGTTCAAGACATGGGGAAGACATGACCACCAAAGCCCAGCAGCGCCGAGCAGATCTGCGTGAAAAACTGGTAGAAGCCGCCGAACAAAGAATAGATCGCGATGGCGCGGCTGCATTGCGGGCCCGTGATCTTGCCAAAGATGCTGGCTGCGCAGTGGGCGCAATTTACACCGCCTATGACGATCTCAATGCGTTGATCATGGCGGTGAACGGGCGGACGTTCAAAAAACTGGGGCAGGTGGTTGCCAGTTCGGTTGATGGGGCAGGGAAGGCGCCTGCGAACCACCGTCTGATATTGATGAGCAACGCCTACCTGGGCTTTGCTTCGGAGAACACCAACCTGTGGCGGGCGTTGTTTGATTTGCAGATGCGCGCAGATGATCAGGTGCCAGACTGGTATTTACAGGCGTTGAAAGCTCTGTTTTCCCACATTGCACGTCCGGTTTCTGAACTGTTCCCAGATCACAGCCACAAGGAATTGGACTTGATGGTGCGGGCGCTGTTCTCTTCGGTGCATGGGATCGTGCTGTTGGGGCTTGAGCAACGGATCTCGGCTGTACCGCTTGCGCAGGTTGAAGTGATGATTGCTCAGCTGCTGAATCAGATAGGCCAGAATAAAATTTGAACGCCGTTCATTTTTGCACTTGAACGCCGTTCAAGGATTCGCTATAGCTATTTTCATGAACGATGTTCACTGAATTGGAGGGCGAAATGTTTGGTACTTTGAGAACTTTATTTGTTGGTGCAAATGCCCGCGCCGAAGAGCAGTTGCGTGATACATTCTCGATTGAATTGATTGATCAGAAAATCCGAGAGTCAGAGGGGAGCCTGAAAGCTGCCAAGCTGACATTGGCCAGCTTGATCCAGCGCCAGCGTGCTGAAATTCGCCAGATCGAAACACTAGAGGCGCGCGTCGCGGATCTACTGTCGCGGGCCAAAGAGGCGCTGGACGGTGACCGCGAAGACCTGGCCCAAACCGCCGCCCAGGCCGTTGCCGAGATGGAAAACGAACTGACCGTACGCCGCCAGACATTGAAGCGATTGGAACGCCGGATCATGCAGCTGCGCCAATCGGTAGAAACTGCAAACCGTCGTATCGTGGATCTGAAGCAGGGCGCAATGTCGGCCCGTGCGACCAAGCGAGAGCAGAATATACAACGTAAGCTGAACAAACATCTGGGAGGAGACAGCCCAATGGAAGAAGCCGAAGCCTTGATTGCTCGGGTGATGGATCAGGATGATCCGTTCGAGCAGGGCGAAATTCTGCGAGAGATAGATGGTGATCTTGGTCACGCCACAATCGCCGAAGATCTGGCAGATGCTGGATTTGGCAAGCGTAGCGGCAGTTCGGCTGCCAGTGTGTTGGATCGCCTTAAGGCCGAAAAGTAACCCTAGCACAACCATAAATCAGTCACAGTTTCGGGCTATCAGAGGCCCATATTTTAGGAAGTGGAACAGAAAATGTATAATGAAAATAGCGATAATAAACTGATCATCATGCTGAACGGCGCCGGCGTTGCCCTGGCCTATGGATTGCTTGCAATCTCTCTGTGGTTGTCGACCGAGGTGCCATTGGCGACAAAAGGGTATTGGGCCATGGGTGTGCTGTTGCTGACCATCAGCCTGATCAATGTGGTGAAGTACCGTTTTGACCACCGCTCCAGCTCGGACCGTATCAGCCGTATCGAGGAGGCACGCAATGAAAAGCTTCTGGAAGAGGCACTGAGCGATCCCAAGTCCCAGATCTGATTGAATTGAACTCTACCAAAACGCCCGAGACATGTCTCGGGCGTTTTGTGTTGAAAATCGACAACCTGTCGTAAGGTGAAACTAAACGCGGGCTTTGGTCAGCTTGGTATCGTGTAAAGGCTTGACCGATAGGGCATCTCGCAACACCACGGTCACAGTGACAAAACTCACAAATAGCAGCAGATACCACGATCCCATTTTGACAAAGCTGACCATTTGGTGACTGTCTTGACCAGCATAAATCCAGGTCTTGGTTCTGGTGCCCACATTCTCGGCGACCCACAGAAAAAAGCTGGAAAAGAACGCCGCCAGTGGCAGAGGCATCCAGTAGCTGCTGTTGCCAATGTGAAACCAGATTCGGGTTCGGGCAAACAGAATGACCGTGGCCGCAAACAGTGCCAGCCGGATGTCGGGCAGATAGTGGTGGGCAAAGAAATTTCCGTAGATCGCTACTGCAAGAACCACCGTGATCCAGAATGGCGGGTAGGGGGCAAATCGCATGTCAAACAATCGGATCACCCGTGCCATGTAAGACCCAACTGCCGCATACATGAACCCCGAGAAAAGCGGAACACCCCAAAGCTTTAGCAGGCCATCGCCGGGATAGCCCCAGCTGCCCATATTGACCTTGAAAACCTCCATCACCGTACCCGTGATATGGAACAGCAGGATCACCCGTGCCTCACGCCAGCTTTCCATGCCTGTGGTCAGAAACAAGACCTGCAATGCCAGGGCGTAGGCGAGTAGGGCGTCATAGCGGGCAAGGGGCCAATCCGTCTGCCAGATCTGACTGCTGAAGATCATGCCGATCAACAACAGCATACCAAATAGCGCAGCCCACCCCTGTTTTAGGGTGAACATGACAAATTCACTGAGGGCGCGTGGCAATCTGGCCCGCATCCAGTCGCCAAGGCGGCGCTCAAGCTGGCGGGTGGAATTGGCTTGAGAGGTCATTGACGCAAAAACGCAGGCGGCACGTGATCGCAAAGCCAGACACCATTTTCAGACAACAGGAAGCTGTGACCCTGGGCATGCATCTTCGCCGCCTCGACAAGAAGTACGACTGGTTTGCCGTGTCGCATACCAACCTGGCGGGCTGTATCGGGATCGGGTGAAAGATGCACGTGGTGTCGGGATTGCCGGGTCAGGCCTTCGGTGCGGATGGCTGTTAGATTGGTCTCAGCGGTGCCATGAAACAAAACGTCCGGCGGTCGGCAGGCTGGCAAGCCCAGATCAATCGGAATGGAGTGCCCTTGATTGGCGCGGATCTTTTGACCATCGGTGGAAATGGCGAACCGTTGCTTGGCATTGGTTTGCACGACTTCCTCTATCTGTTCGCGCGACACGGGCTGTTCAGAATTGGCAATGATCTCATCGATGGAAACCCACCCCTGTTGGTCCATTGTTAATTGCAGGGTTTCTGGCTTGTGGCGAAGCAGATAACTTAGAAATTTGCTGCGGGCTTTTAATTCATTCTTATCCATGAGGGGCACTTAACCAGCGGATCGCATTGCGGTCCAGTACCGAGTGGGGCCGCTCCCGCCAGTTTTACCAGTCTACGACAGGCAGAACTGTTGGGCCGGGCGCCGCGCTGGGGCGCGGCGCGGCGCGGCTGCGAAACTCGGAGAACACAGCCCGCAGGGTTGCTGGGCCCAAGGCCTTTGGTCTGGCATCTTTGATGCCGGACCAGGGCGCGGGAGCATTTGGGCGCGAAAAAACCGCCGCAGCCAAGGGCCATGGCGGTTTCGATGTTTTTAATTCCGACGTTTACAGGTTCGGATACAGCGGGAACTTGGCGCAGAGATCAGCGACTTTGGCGCGCACTCCTGCTTCAACCTCGGCATTGCCTTCTTCGCCGTTGGCGGCCAGACCGTCGACAACTTCGACAATCAGATCGGCGATCTGGCGGAACTCATCCTCACCAAAGCCACGGGTGGTACCCGCCGGGGTGCCCAGACGCAGGCCTGAAGTGACCATTGGCTTTTCCGGGTCAAACGGGATGCCGTTTTTGTTGGTGGTGATGTACGCGCGGCCCAGGGCCTTGTCAGCAATGTTGCCGGTTACGCCTTTGGGGCGCAGGTCAACCAGCATGACGTGGGTGTCGGTGCCACCGGTGACGATGTCCAGACCACCTTTGATCAGCTGATCAGCAAGGGCCACGGCATTTGCGCGCACTTGCTTTTGGTACGTTTTGAATTCTGGTTGCAACGCCTCACCAAAGGCCACGGCCTTGGCCGCGATGACGTGCATCAGTGGGCCGCCCTGGATGCCGGGGAAGATTGCCGAGTTCAGTTTCTTGGCAATTTCAGCATCGTTGGTCAGGATCATGCCGCCACGTGGACCACGCAGGGTTTTGTGGGTTGTGGTAGTTGCGACATGGGCGTGTGGGAAAGGCGAGGGGTGCTCACCCGCAGCAACCAGACCTGCGATATGTGCCATGTCGACCAGCAGATAGGCGCCAACCATGTCTGCAATCTCGCGGAAACGAGCAAAGTCGATCTGGCGCGGAATAGCGGAACCACCAGCGATGATCATCTTGGGCTGGTGCTCCTTGGCCTGTGCTTCGACCTGGTCATAATCGATCAGGTTGTCATCACGACGCACGCCATAGGATACTGCGTTGAACCATTTGCCCGATTGGTTGGGGCGTGCACCGTGGGTCAGGTGACCACCCGAGGCCAGATCCATGCCAAGGATGGTGTCGCCGGGCTTGATCAGAGCCTGGAAAGTGCCCTGGTTGGCTTGGCTGCCAGAGTTCGGCTGAACGTTGACAAATTCACAGCCAAACAGCTGTTTGGCGCGATCAATGGCCAAATCTTCAACCACATCAACATGTTGGCAGCCGCCATAATAGCGGCGACCTGGGTAACCTTCGGCGTATTTGTTGGTCAGAACAGTGCCCTGTGCCTGCATCACCGCTGCGGAAACGATGTTCTCGCTGGCGATCAGTTCAATCTCGTCGCGCTGGCGGGTCAGCTCGTCTGTGATCGATGCAAAAATGTCAGGGTCGCGTTCGGCGAGCGACTGGGTGAAAAAACCGGGGTCACGGGAGGATTGGGACATGAGGGCACCGTTTTTGTTAGACTGGATTTGGCGATTTCCTATAGGAAACTTTGCAGGTCGGAAAGCCTGTAAAGCGACGAATCCCTGCGTCAGAGCGGCAAGTCTGGCTATCTGGGGAAAGGTGTGATTGTTTCGGAACCAATTGCGCAACACCGGAAACTGTTTTTGTGGATATGAGAATCACCTTTTTAGCCAGTCAGGTACCTGTCGCTCAGAATGCGCTTGATGTTCTGACGGCCCGTTACGGCAACGTTGATCCTGATCAAGCTGATGTGATCGTAGCCTTGGGCGGCGATGGGTTCATGCTTCATACCCTGCATGCCACCGTCGACTTACCGGCCCCGGTATATGGTATGAACCGCGGAACAATTGGCTTTCTGATGAACGTCTACGATGAAAACGGGTTGATCGAGCGGTTGCATGCGGCTGAAGAGGAAATCATCAACCCACTTTCCATGCGTGCGATGGACCGTAAGGGCGTTTTGCATCAGGCGCTGGCCATCAACGAAGTGTCTTTGCTGCGCGCCGGTCCTCAGGCGGCCAAGCTGAAAATTTCAGTAGATGGGCGCGAGCGATTGGACGAGTTGGTTTGTGATGGGGCGCTGGTTGCAACACCAGCCGGGTCAACTGCGTATAACTACTCTGCACATGGTCCGATTGTCCCTATTGGCTCGGATGTGCTTGCTCTGACACCGGTTGCTGCCTTTCGACCACGGCGTTGGCGTGGCGCATTGTTGCCCAGCAATGCCAGTGTACGATTCGATGTTTTGGATGCCGAAAAACGCCCTGTAAATGCAGATGCGGACTCTATTTCTAAGTCTATTGCTAATATAGACTGGGTGGAGATCAGCACCGAAACCAATGTGCAGCATAAAATTCTGTTCGACCCCGGCCACGGGTTGGAAGAGCGGCTAATCTCCGAGCAGTTTTCCTAAGAAGTGAGGTTCACGGAAACGTGAATATAGCATCGGCGACATGGTTCACTTTAGCCCTACCTCAAACTGGCTGGAAGCAGCACCGACCTCTTTGTCTAGGTTGGTTTGTTGTGAACGAGTATGTTTGGTAGAAAAGCGTTGGGCGTGAGGCTTTGAACTCACGCCCGCGCATTTTGCTGTGCCCGCAAAACTTGCTGCTTTTGTCTCAAGAGGTTGCGTGTTCCATCCGCTTCCACAACAGATCACACATGCGCCCCACCCGTGCTTCGATTGCGGCGCAGGCGTCCACAGCCAGGTCTTCGCGCCAGCGCTGCGCGACAATCTGAACATTGATTGGTTGCGGTCCTTGCGGCAAGTTGGCCAGTCTTGACGGAACGCAGGCAGCCGGAAGGCCGATATAGTTCATTGCATAGGAATAAACCGCACAGCCCAGCACCTCGTGCACGCCTTCGGCGCCTTCGGTGTCGCGGTTTGGTCTGAAAAACGGCTGTGGTAAAAACGGAGTCAGCACCAGCGGGTACTGTTCTAGGAACAAAGACCATTCGCGCGCATAAAATGTCCGCTTGGCCATCATCTGCAAAAGTTCATTTTCCAGAAATGGCGGGAATTCCTGAAAATAGACCGAAAAAATATCTCGCACGGTCTGAGACCCTGCGGCGTCAACGTCTTTCTTCATCAGCGACCAGACCTCACCCATCAGGGCGCGATAGCCGGCGCGGCCTGCATCAAACACATTGGGCGGCTCCACCTCTTCTACGACGTATCCCGCATCAATCAATGCATCGCGGGCCGTGTCCAGTGCGGCCTCGACTTCAGGGTGTAGATCATACCCAAAGGTGTTCTTGGTAAAGGCAACCTTGATCGGCCCCTCCATCGGAGCGCCGCGCCAGGGCAGGGGGACATGAAACGGATCGCGTGGGTCACGCGCGATCATGGTTGGCATCGACAGATGGAGATCTGCAGCGCAACGGGTCAGCAAACCCTGCACCGACATGGATTGCGCCAGCATGCCCCGTTCAGCAGATTGACTGGGGTTATAAGCGGGCACGCGTCCTAACCCCGGCTTTACAGTCACCGCGCCGTTGGCCGCCGCGGGGAAACGTAAACTTCCGCCAATATCGTTCCCATGCGCCAGAGCACCAATACCGGCCATGACCGAGGCCCCAGCTCCTCCGGAGGAGCCACCGGGGGAGATATGTCGCCCCCAGGGGTTATGGGTGCGGCCATGCAGTGGATTGTCGGTATCCGCGCGAAACGAGAACTCAGGCGTATTGGTGCGCCCGATTACAACGGCCCCGGCTTTTTGCAGGTTTTCGACGATGGGTGCGTCAGCGGAGGCGATCAGATCCTTGAGCGCCGCCACCCCGTTTGATGTCGCATGTCCTGCTTGGTCGACGTTGATCTTAATGGTCACAGGTACGCCGTGCAGTGGTCCAGAAGGCGTGCCAGATGAGCGCGCCTTATCCAAGTTCCTTGCCCGTTCTAAGGCCTCGTCGCTTAGGTCTTCGACCACGGCGTTTAGGGCAGGGTTAACCGCATTCATACGATCGATCGAGGCGGCGATGCTGTCCTCTGCGCTCAGATCACCAGCGCGGGTGCGGGTGGCAATTTCGCTGGCGCTAAGACGCCAAATGTCGTTGCTTGTCATATCACTAATCTCCTGAGCTGCAGGTTAGGCTGGTGTCGGAGAGTTGCAAGCGAATCCGGGCTGTTGAGTAAAGTGACGGAGTGTTCCCTTGCCAATAGAGCGATTTCAGGTCTCTATTCGAAATATTCACATTTGAGATATGACATATGACCAGAACTGCATTCTTCAGCCTTTTCCTTATTGCTCTTTCCAGTGCCACCTTTGCGCAGGGAGAGTTCGTACCGATTGAACAGGTTTTAGGGGAAACCACCTCTAAGCCCTACGAGTGTGGTCAGTACGACCGAAAGAGCAAAACCTGTACATCAATCGCGAAAATGGAGATTTCAAACGGATTTCTAGTCAACGATTCACAGTTCAATCTGGGGACTGCGCCGGTCATCCGTTTTAATGCAAACGCGCGTTATGAGATAAGAAATGGCTGGATCTGCGGCGATCAAGAGAAGGCACAACTGACCGCGACAGGAACGCGTGCACAGCATGAATTGGATGCGGCAACACAATTTGTGCGCAAGGAATACTTGAATATGGGTCAGGTTTGCGTCGGTTACTTCAAACTAGGTAGATCGCGGTTTGAAGTTCGATTTCATGACGCGGCTGGGAAAGTGCTGCCCAACCGAACGACAGAGGTCCGGTTCTTTGCTCAGCCACCAAAGTTACGTCCTTAACGGCTTGGGCGGCGCCTGAGACGCCGCCCGCTTTTTCACGTTGCGTAGCCAATTGTTTGGAGCGCTGTCTTGATTTCATCCAGGATTGCCGGATCATCAATGGTTGCGGGCATCTTGTATTCGGTACCATCAGCAATGCTCACCATGGTGCCACGCAGGATTTTGCCTGACCGCGTCTTTGGCAGGCGATCTACAACAACGGCCAGTTTGAATGCAGCGACCGGGCCGATCTTTTCACGCACCAGCTTGACCACTTCGGCAACCACCTCGTCGTTGTCCCGGGTTGTATTGGCGTTCAGGCACAGGAAGCCCACCGGCATTTGACCTTTGAGCTGGTCGGTTACGCCGATCACGGCACATTCGGCAACGTCCGGGTGTCCGGCCAGTACCTCTTCCATGCCACCGGTAGACAGCCGGTGGCCAGCGACGTTGATGACGTCATCGGTGCGCGCCATGATATAAAGATAGCCGTCGTCGTCCTTCATCCCGGCATCGCCAGTCTCATAGTAGCCGGGAAAGGCGTTAAGATAGCTGGATTGGAAGCGCTCGGGCGCGTTCCAAAGGGTCGGGAGGGTCCCCGGAGGCAGCGGCAATTTGATTGCAATAGCCCCCAACTCTCCATTGGCGACAGGGTGGCCGCCTTCATCCAGGATCTCGACCTCGTAACCGGGCATTGGAACCGCGGGCGAGCCAAGTTTGGTGGGCAGTTCCTCGACCCCCAGCGGGTTGGCGGCAATCGACCAGCCGGTTTCTGTTTGCCACCAATGATCCACCACCGGCACACCAAGGTGTTCTTGGGCCCAAAGGATTGTATCCGGATCGGCACGTTCACCGGCTAAATAGACCTGGCCCAGGTTCGATAGGTCGTATTTCTTTACAAACTCTCCGGTTGGATCCTCACGTTTGACAGCCCGGAACGCGGTTGGCGCGGTGAAGAAACTCTTAACCTTATGTTCGGAGATCACCCGCCAGAAAGTGCCCGCATCTGGGGTGCCGATGGGTTTGCCCTCGAACACAATTGTGGTGTTGCCCGCAATCAATGGCGCATAGCAGATGTAGCTGTGGCCCACGACCCAGCCCACATCTGACGCAGCCCAGAACACATCGCCGGGATCAACGTTATAGATGCTCTTCATGGTCCAGTTCAGCGCGACCAGTTGGCCAGCTGTATGACGGATCACGCCCTTGGGCTGCCCGGTGGTGCCGGATGTATAGAGGATATAGGCCGGGTGGTTGCCCTCAACTGGGACACAGTCGGCAGGTTCAACGCCGTACTGGAACCCATGCCAGTTGACGTCGCGGCCTTCGACCAGCAGCGCAACATCTTGCTCGCGCTGAAAAATTACACAAAAGTCCGGCTTATGCTCGGCCAGATCAATGGCTCCATCCAACAAGGGCTTGTAATGCACCACGCGGTTTGGTTCTAACCCGCAAGACGCGGCAATGATCGCCTTGGGTTTGGCGTCGTCAATGCGAATGGCCAGCTCGTTGGCAGCAAAGCCGCCAAACACCACCGAGTGGATGGCGCCAATTCGGGCGCAGGCTAGCATGGCCTCTAGGGCTTCGGGGATCATCGGCATGTAAATGATGACACGATCCCCTTTTTCCACGCCTTTGGCCCGCAACGCCCCAGCCAGGCTGGCAACCCGGTTGCGCAGCTCAACATAGGAAATCTCGCGTTTGGTCTGGGTAATCGGGCTATCGTAGATAATCGCCGTCTGCTCGCCACGGCCGTTCTCGACGTGGCGGTCAACGGCATTGTAACAGGTGTTCACCTTGGCATCGGCAAACCATTCGTAGTGGGGAGCGTCATCGCCAAACAGGGCTTTGCTTGGAGGCTGGTCCCAGCTTATGGATTCGGCAGCCTGCATCCAGAACCCCTCGGGGTCGGTTTTCCAGCCTTCATAGAGCTCTTTGTATGACATGGGGTGCTCCTCCTAACACGTTGCAATGAGTTAGAAGTAAGTTGCACATCCGAGCAAGGGATCAGCGCCAAACAGCGTCAGATTATCGCGATTTATTTGCAGTTTGCCTGGGGGAGTGGCTGCAAATTTTTGCAAACACCTAAGGTTCGCAGAGTTTTACAGTTCAGAGTGGAGGTTTTGCAAATCTGCTAACCTGCCGATGCAAAGGGGTAACGAATCTTTGCACCCCGCCAAGAGTCGGCGGAGCACAGTTTTTAGACCGGCCTGTTAGCCGTAATGCGTCACCGGGGTACCAGCGATGGCAGCCATATTCAGCAAGCCGCGGGCGGTGATCGATGGGGAGACAATATGGGCGCGGTTGCCCATGCCCATCAGGATTGGACCAACCTCAAGACCATCTGCACGCATTTTCAGGATGTTGCGCACGCCGCTTGCCGCGTCAGCATGGGCAAAAATCAGCACATTGGCTGCGCCTTCCATACGTGAGTTGGGGAAAATCCGCGTGCGCAGGTCGGCATCCAGCGCGGTGTCAATGTTCATCTCACCTTCGTAGACAAAATCGCGCTGTTTCCCATCCAGTATTTCTATTGCCGCGCGCAAGCGGGCACCGGTATCGCAGCTTGTGTTGCCAAACTGTGATTGTGAGCAAAGCGCGATCTTAGGCTCGATGCCAAAACGGCGCACGTGACGTGCCGCACCAATTACAGATTGGGCAATTTGCTCTGGTGTCGGCTCAATCCGGACATGGGTGTCGGCAATGAACAGTGGGCCGTCTTCGAGGATCATCATCGACAGGGCGCCGTGGGGTTCATAGCTGTTGCCGCTCAGCATCTGGTTCACATAGTTCAGGTGCCAACGGTACTCGCCAAATGTCCCACAGATCAGGCTGTCGGCCTCGCCACGATGCACCATGATGCCGCCAATGGCGGTGGTGTTGGTGCGCATGACTGCCTTGGCAATATCAGGGGTCACGCCCTGACGCTGCAGCAGGCGGTGATAGCTGTTCCAGTAGTCGTAATACCGTGGATCGTTCTCGGGGTTGACGATTTGAAAATCGTTGCCGGGGCGGATATCCAGGCCCAGCTTTTCACAACGTGCGTCGATAACCTCGGGGCGGCCAATCAGGATTGGGGTTTCTGTGGTTTCCTCCAAAATCGCCTGGGCAGCGCGCAATACCCGCTCGTCCTCACCCTCGGCAAAGACAATCCGGCGTGACGCCACGCGGGCCGCGTCAAATACCGGCCGCATGAGGAGGGCAGATTTGAACACCGACTGGTTCAGCTTTTGCTGATAGGCATCCATGTCATCAATTTGTCGGGTGGCAGTGCCGGTTTCCATTGCAGCCTTGGCCACGGCTGAAGACACCACAGCGACCAAACGCGGGTCAAACGGCTTGGGGATCAGGTAGTCGGCGCCAAACGTCAGCTGTTCACCTTTATAGGCTGCGGCTGCCTCGGCCGATGTAGTGGCGCGGGCCAGTTCGGCAATACCTTCGACACAGGCAATCTGCATGGCGTCGTTGATTTCGGTGGCGCCAACATCCAGAGCACCGCGGAAAATGAACGGAAAGCACAGGACGTTGTTGACCTGGTTCGGGAAGTCGCTGCGGCCGGTGGCGATGATCGCGTCCGGTTTCACTTTGCGCGCTTCGTCCGGCATGATTTCTGGCGTGGGGTTGGCCAGGGCAAAAATGATTGGGCGTTCACCCATCTTGGCAACCATCTCTGGCTTCAAGACATTGGGACCAGACAGGCCGAGGAACAGGTCGGCATCGTCAATGACATCGTCCAGAGTGCGTTTGTCTGATGCTTGGGCAAACGCAGCTTTTTGCGGGTTCATATCCTCGGTCCGGCCCTCATAGACCAACCCGTGAATGTCACACAGCCAGATGTTCTCGCGTTTAACGCCTAGTTTCAGCAGCATGTTCAGGCAGGCAATGCCCGCAGCGCCACCACCTGTGGAAACGATCTTGATGTCCTCAAAGGATTTTCCGGCCACATGCAATGCGTTCCTGGCAGCCGCCCCAACCACAATGGCAGTGCCGTGCTGGTCGTCGTGGAACACCGGGATGTTCATCCGCTCGCGACACAGTTTTTCAACGATGAAACAATCTGGGGCTTTGATGTCTTCTAGATTGATGGCGCCAAAGGTTGGTTCTAGCGCGCAGACGATATCCGCCAGTTTTTCCGGGTCGCTTTCATTCACTTCGATATCAAAGCAGTCGATGCCGGCAAAGTTCTTGAACAGTACAGCCTTGCCTTCCATCACCGGTTTTGAGGCCAGCGCGCCAATATTACCCAGCCCAAGAACAGCGGATCCGTTGGTGACAACAGCTACAAGATTGCCACGCGTTGTATAGCGGGCAGCGTTTGCAGCGTCCGCTTTGATCTCAAGGCAAGCCTCGGCAACACCGGGAGAGTAGGCGCGCGCCAGGTCACGACCATTGGCCATTGGCTTGGTGGCACGGATCTCAAGCTTACCGGGCTGTGGATGCTCGTGATAATGAAGCGCCGCTTGACGCAGGTTCTGAGTGTCGGACATAGGGCGCTCCAAAAGATGTAGTTTAGTGTTAAACTAATTTGTACGTCTGGGAAACAGCGGATTTTAGCACCACAATATGGGATGGCTTCTTGAAATGTGAACACAAACTTTGCAGTATCAAACTTGATTGTTTTATGTTTGAAATATTTAGGGGTGAAGGATGACTGATACGATTGCCGAAATGCGTTTGCCAACGGATGAGCTGCGCAAGGATATTCCCTTTTATACCAAGGTTCTGGGGATGCGGATGGATATGATATATCCGGCTGACGATCCAAGTGTTGCCGTTTTCTCGGGTCACGGGTTACGGCTGCGTATTGAACGAGGGGCCCCAGAAGCGCCGGGTACATTGAGGGTTTTGACCGAAGATCCTGACGGTTTTGCCAATGGGCAGCGGACACTGACCGCGCCAAATGGGACAAAAATCGAAATCGTAGAGCGCCATCCGCCGATGGTGATGCCTGAAACGGTGCATTCATTTGTGGTGCGTCGACTCAAGGATCAGGCGCCCTGGATCATCGGGCGTGCCGGGATGCACTATCGCGACTTGGTTCCAGATCGGCTGGGAGGTTCAATCATTGCCAGCCACATCCGCATTCCAGATGGCGGACCGGTGCCGGATATGGTGCATTTCCACCGTGTTGGTTTTCAGTTGATCTTCTGCATCCACGGTTGGGTTGACGTGGTGTACGAGGATCAGGGCGAGAAGATGCGCCTGACCGCTGGCGATTGCTTTATCCAGCCTCCTGAAATTCGTCATCGGGTGCTCGAGGCCAGCGATAATGTGCAGGTGATCGAGATCGGCGTGCCGGCCGAACATATCACTGAGATTGATCACGATATGACGCTGCCAACTCCACATCTGCGCCCTGACCGGGAGTGGCAGGGGCAGCGGTTTGTTTACAACAAGGCCGAAGGTGCCGACTGGGTTCCCTTCCGGTTGCCGGGTTATATCTGCCGCGATACCTCGATTGCCGAAAACACAAAGGGCGTGGCTGGGGTGCAAGTGGTTCACCGTGGCGAAGGCGAGCCGCAATGGGCAACGCATGATACCGATATCCACTTTACCTTTGTGATGGGCGGAACGGTCACTCTTGAAGGAGAAGGGAGAGAGTCATACCCGCTAGAGCAGGGCGATGCCTTTGTCATCCCACCGGGAATGAAGACCCGTCTTAGCGATCCTTCGGATGATGTTGAACTGCTTGAAGTGACTTTGCCAGGGACATTCAACACAGCAGTTGGCTAATGACTGTTGATCCGCAACGAAGAAACAGCCTGCTTATGCGGGCTGTTTTTCCATGAGAACAGGCGTTTTTTGGCTGAGGGCTTTAAATCCCCATTGATGTTACCGTAAGCTGCGGCATTCTGACCAGATGATCAAAAATCGGGGAATCGCCATGAGCCTGAAAACCGCCGCCACCGCAGTACGTGAAAACGCCCATGCGCCTTACTCTAATTTTAAAGTGGGCGCGGCGATCCGGTCTGCTTCGGGGGAGACCTATGTTGGCTGCAATGTCGAAAACGTCGCTTATCCAGAAGGCACCTGTGCCGAGGCCGGGGCTATCGCGGCTATGGTTGCTGCAGGTGAAACCAAATTGGCCGAGGTCTTTGTCATTGCCGATTGCCCATCACCAATCCCACCATGTGGAGGGTGCCGCCAAAAGCTGGCCGAATTTGGGGCAGGGGACGTGACCGTAACGCTGGCGACAACAGATGGCGCAGAGCAGGTCACGACAATTGGTGATCTGTTGCCCGGCAAGTTCGATGCTGGCCACATGGAGCGGAGCTAAGCCAATGGACGCGCGCGCCATTATTGCGACATTGCGTCGAGGCGAAACGCCAACCGAAGAACAATTGCGTTGGTTCGCCCAAGGTTTGGCAGATGAGAGCGTCAGTGATGCTCAGGCCGGTGCTTTTGCCATGGCTGTGTGTTTGCGTGGGCTTGGGGCCGAAGGCCGACGGGCTCTGACCCTGGCCATGCGAGACAGTGGCGATGTGCTGGCTTGGGATCTGGACGGCCCGGTGCTGGACAAACACTCGACCGGGGGCGTCGGCGACTGCGTATCGCTTTTGCTGGCACCCGCCTTGGCTGAATGTGGTGCCTATGTGCCGATGATTTCGGGGCGTGGGCTGGGCCATACCGGTGGAACTCTGGACAAAATGGAGGCGATCCCGGGGGTGACGACACAGGTCCCGCAGGAGCGTCTGGAGCAGATCATGCGGGACGCTGGCTGTGCCATTGTCAGTGCAACAGCTCAAATTGCTCCTGCTGACAAACGGCTCTATGCCATCCGAGATGTGACATCGACTGTTGAAAGCCTCGATCTGATCACCGCGTCGATCCTGTCGAAAAAGCTTGCGGCCAGCCCGGACGGATTGGTGCTAGACGTCAAAGTGGGCTCAGGCGCTTTTATGAAAACCGTTGAGGAGGCCCGGACACTGGCCCAAGCGCTCAGCGAGACCGCCAATGCCGCTGGCTGTCGAACCACGGCAGTGATCACAGATATGAACCAACCGCTGGCCCCTGCATTGGGCAACGCGCTGGAAGTGGCCGAGGTCATGAAGGTGCTGACAGGCAAAGCGCATGGCCCTCTGGCTGAGATTACGGCAGCTCTGGGTGGGGTTTTACTGGCAGATGCCGGTCTTGCCAAAGATGAACAGGATGGGGCGACCCGCATTTCCGATATGTTGTCTGGCGGGCAGGTGGCTGAACGCTTTGGGCGCATGATCGCCGCTGTTGGTGGGCCATTGGGTTTTGTCGACAACTGGCAGCGTTTCCTGCCCGAGGCCACAGTGATCCGAGAGGTTCAGGCCAAAGAAACAGGTTACATCACCGCGATAGATGGCGAGGCTTTGGGGCTGGCAGTTGTTCGGCTTGGTGGGGGGCGGATGGTTGAAAGCGATCAAGTCAACCCGTCTGTTGGACTGGCGGGGTTGGTCCAACTTGGGCAAAAAGTTGAAAAAGGTCAGCAGATTGCGGTTGTCCATGCCGCGCGCGAGGACGCGGCCAATTTGGCTGAAACCACGGTTCACTCGGCGATTTCAATTTCGTCCAAGGCTCAGCCCGTGCCTGACTTGATTCACGAAAGGATCTCCTGATGCCGCGCGCGTTTTTGGTGGTGATGGATTCCGTCGGCATTGGCGGTGCTCCAGACGCCGACAGTTTCTACAATGGTGACCTGCCAGACCTTGGGGCCAACACATTGGGGCACATCGCCCAAGCCTGCGCCGAGGGGCGGGCCGAGGAGGGGCGTAGTGGTCCGCTGGCCTTGCCTAATCTAGAGCGTCTGGGGCTGGGTGCCGCGATGCGCTTGGCCTCTTCGGTGCCTGTGCCGGGGCTGGATGCTGAGCCCGAGGGGCGCTGGGGATGTGCTGCGGAAATAAGCCGGGGCAAGGATACGCCATCAGGCCATTGGGAGCTGGCAGGCCTGCCGGTGCCCTGGGATTGGTGCTTTTTCCCGGACACGGTGCCGTCCTTTCCATCTGACCTAAGCCAATATGTGGCCGAGGCGGCAGGTGTGGACGGTGTTCTGGGTGACTGCCACGCACCGGGCACTGCCATTATTGAACGACTTGGCGAAGAGCACATGAACACGGGTAAGCCGATTGTCTATACTTCGGCCGACAGCGTGATGCAGATTGCCGCCCACGAAGAGAGCTTTGGGTTGGATCGTCTGATTGATTTGTGTGAGGCGGTTGCGCCACGTCTCCACGAGATGAAGGTTGGCAGGGTGATTGCGCGCCCCTTTATCGGCAATGCTCAGGATGGGTTTACCCGCACCACCAACCGTCGGGATTTTGCCATTAAGCCTCCGGCTCCGATCCTGACCAACTGGGTGCAAAACGCCGGTGGTGCTGTTCACGCAATCGGTAAAATCGGTGACATCTTTTCCATGCAGGGTATTGATACCCTTGAAAAAGGTGCGGATGCCAAGTTGATGAGTGATCTGGCTGAGCGGATGCAGGATGCCAAAGATGGCAGCCTGACCTTTGCCAACTTTGTCGAGTTCGACAGCGTTTGCGGTCACCGCCGCGATATTTCTGGATATGCGCGCGCGCTCGAATGGTTTGACGGTGAAATTGGAAAAATACTTAGCATGCTGAAAGAAGGCGACATGTTGTTGCTGACAGCTGATCACGGCAATGACCCAAGCTGGCCGGGAACCGACCATACCCGTGAACAGGTGCCGGTGTTGATTGCTGGCCTTGGTACTGGATCGATTGGTCCTATCGCCTTTGCCGACGTCGCGGCCAGCGTTGCAGAGCATCTGGGTGTTGTGTCAGAAGGCCCGGGAAGGAGTTTCTTATGACTGTAGCTGATCTGCCGAAAATCGAATTGCACCTGCATCACGAGGGCGCTGCCCCTCCGAAATTCATTCGTCAGCTGGCGCATGAGAAAAAAATGGATCTGAGCGGAATTTTCCGCCCGGACGGAAGTTATGACTTCCGCGATTTCGCTCACTTCCTATCGGTATATGAAGCCGCAAGTGAGGTTCTGACCGGCCCAGAAGAATTTCGCCGTTTGACCCTCGCTATTCTTGAGGAAAGTGCTGCAAACGGAGTGGTTTACACCGAAAGCTTCATTAGCCCGGATTTCTGCGGTGGCGGTGATATGGTGGCGTGGAAGGATTATCTGGCTGCAATCCAAGATGCGGCTGAAGAAGCTGAAACCAAGTTTGGCATCACATTGCGAGGGGTCGTGACTTGTGTGCGCCATTTTGGCGCTGAGACTGCCAAAAAAGCCGCACGTTGCGCATCGCATACTGCGGGCGACTGGGTTGTTGGCTTCGGCATGGGGGGCAACGAGGGCATGTATACGCAGGGCGATTTTGCCTGGAGTTTTGATTGCGCGCGCGAGGCAGGCTTGCGTTTGACCACGCACGCCGGTGAATTTGGTGGCCCCGAAAGTGTTCGTGACGCGGTGCGTGTTCTGGGCGTTGAACGAATTGGCCACGGTGTGCGTTGCATTGAAGATGCCGACCTGGTGCACGAGCTAGTAGATCGCGGCACAGTGCTCGAGGTTTGCCCAGGCTCTAACGTGGTATTGGGACTGTTCCCCAATTTTGCCTCGCATCCAATTGCCAAGCTGCGCAATGTAGGCGTTCCTGTCACCGTTTCAACTGACGATCCGCCGTTTTTCCACACAACCATGCGCCGCGAGTATGAGATGCTGAACCAGGCCTTTGGCTGGGGCGCTGATGACTTTGCAGCAATAAATGAAACTGCGCTGTCGGCGGCATTTTGTGACGACACCACCCGAGACCGGGTGAAGAAAAGACTGGAGAGCTAAATGAGTGAACATCTGACCGTTGTTGACCACCCACTGGTGCAACACAAATTGACCCTGATGCGGGACAAAGGCACCTCGACCGCTGGTTTTCGGCGCTTGCTGCACGAGATCACGCAGCTACTGGCCTACGAGATCACCCGTGAGATGCCGCTGACCACCACCACCATCGAGACCCCGATGGAGGATATGGAGGCACCGATCCTTGCCGGTAAGAAGCTGGCGTTGGTATCGATCCTGCGTGCAGGTAACGGGATGCTGGACGGTGTGCTTGAGCTGATCCCCTCCGCCCGTGTTGGTTTTGTCGGTCTTTATCGTGACGAGGAAACGCTGCAGCCGGTTCAATATTATTTTAAGGTGCCCAAAGGGCTGGAAGATCGTTTGGTTATCGCAGTGGATCCGATGTTGGCGACTGGAAACAGTTCAGCCGCGGCCATTGATCTGCTGAAAGAAGCAGGGGCGACCAACATCCGCTTCCTGTGTTTGCTGGCTGCTCCCGAAGGCGTTGCCCGGATGAAAGAAGCTCATCCGGATGTCCCAATTGTGACCGCTTCTCTGGACCGTGAGTTGAACGAAAAAGGCTATATTATGCCAGGTTTGGGGGACGCTGGCGACCGTATGTTCGGAACCCAATAGAAACCTGGTCTTCTGGTTGAAAAATTATGGGGCGATTGCGCAACTATTTGCGTGATTGCCACATTATTGTCCACAAACCGTGCTTGCCACTGATTCGATTTTCAGGCATCTTCAATCCATATTTTGTGGGGCGCAGATATGAAAATCACTAGAGTTATTGCCATGAGCATAGTCGTAGGGGCGATTGGCGTACCTGGGGCGCAGGCCCAGTCAAAGCCACCGGCGGAATATCCGCCTGCCTCTTATACGGGTAAACAATACGTCGACAGCAAGGGCTGTGTTTATATCCGCGCTGGGGTAGACGGCAATGTAAACTGGGTTCCACGTGTGAGCCGGTCTCGCAAACAGCTATGTGGCTATAAGCCAACTGCTGTCGCAGGTGCGACCAGTGCCCCAAGCCAAAGTGCTGCACCCGAGCTGATCACCATCCCCACCGCGCAACAGCCTGCTGCAACAACACCAACTCCGGCAAAACCGGCCGCTTCGGTGGCCAGCTCTACGCCACCTGCAACGCCAGCACCAACCAAACCTCAGCGACCTTCGACAACTTCAACCCAAACCAGCGCCGCTCCGGCTGCGGTTCCTATTAAGGTCACACCAACGCCTCCAAAACCGGCCCAGCATCCTGTCGCAACGGCTCCGGTCCCCCGAGCTCCCGCGCCAGCAGTTTCGGACGACTGTGCCGGTGTGTCCGAGATTAGTCGACAGTATATGAACGACGGCGCGCGCTGTGGTCCACAAGCCGTGTCGCCAGTGACCTACGGCAATGGGTCTGGAATTAGCCCACAATCCTCGTTGCGCCTGACACCCAATACGCGGGTTGTGCCCACTCATGTTTATCAGGATCGACGCCATAGTCAGGGGCTATCAGCACCTGCGGGGTATCGCACGGTCTGGACCGATGACCGCCTGAACCTTCAACGTGCCGAGCGAACTTTGAAACCTGCGGTGATTACAGGTCGCGTAGAGGTGCCAGCGGGCTATGTACTGGCTACACGGGACGATAATCGTCTGAATACCCAGCGTGCGTTGCGAACAGCCCAAGGTGATGCGCAGACAGATTTGATCTGGACGCGTACTGTGCCTCGTGAATTGGTGCCACTGCCTGTTGATCGGCCCGTTGTCACTTTGCCTTCGGAAGTGGCACAAGGCCCGGCAGAAGCAGACGAGGGGCTGGTCCTGCGCCTTTCAACACGATCTGCACCGGATGCCCCACAGCCCAGTGCTGCGGTTTCCACGCGCCGCTATGTCCGCGCGGGCACCTATGCTGATCCCACCGTTGCGCAGGCCGCAGCACAGGGGCTCGCTGCCCAAGGGCTTCCGGTAAGGCTTGGCAGTGTCACACGTAGGGGCCAAGTTTATAAGGTTGTCCTAGCCGGACCGTATAATGCAGATTCTGCAGCGCAGACTGCGCTGGTCCAGGTGCGGGATGCAGGTTTTTCAGGTGCGCGACTTAGCAAGTAGTTCATGCACAATTCTCTGCGCACAAATAGTGCAGGGGGGGATGTGTTGGCTGAGCCATTGGTCCCAAAGCCCAGCTGATTTGCAAAGAGTGCCGCGCTAAGTGCCGCAAATATTTTGCAGTTGAACCCAATCGCGATCGTTTAAAACAGGTTCCAGACTGCGCCCCGCCATGGGGTCGGCTTCGATCAAGCCCAACACCTTTTCTCCGGAGACGTCTTGCGAATAGGCGTACGGGGTAGTGGGGATTGCTGCTTGGGCAAATATAGCCAGGATTTTGTCTTCAGGAACGTCCGGGCGTGGGGTGTTCACCACTGATTCTGCGTATTGATCAAGATTGTTGCGGTCCAGCTTCCCAGTTGTAAGGAGCCGGAACGTCGACAGCATTCCACCAGCATTTAGAACTTCTTCCAAAGAGTCACTGGCCTCGGCTCTGGCACGTTCCACCAAAACGGCACCGGCCGCGACCGCGGGATCTTCGTGATCTTCGATCAGCGAACTGCTCAGCAAAATGATGCCGCCGGGTAAGTGAAGACTTGGAGCCACACCTTCGCGCAAGATGACGATCTGCCGTGCGCCGGTCCGCTCGGCTAAGCGGGCAAGGATTGGGGCTGATTCCTGGGTTGAGCACGCCTGTCCGGACACTCTTTCGATGCGTCCCAGTAAGGCTTGGCCAATGGCCTTGCGTTTGATTTCGGGAACAACGCTAACCGTATGACGCATCATTGCGCCTGGTAGCCAGACAACCAGCAATGCGGCGACCAATCCCAGACCGCCAAGGACACTGACGGTGCGCAATCGTCCCGGATGGGCACGTGCACCTTCAATTGCGTTGCGAAGCTTGTCGATGGCGTCGAGCATCGCGGTTTCATCCTGGTCCAGCTCTAGTGTTTCACCCGGATCCCCATCCGGGTGGAAAATTGCGGGGAATTGTCCAGGGTTTAGGCGTTCCAATGCGGCCAGCGACCAATGTGCTAATGGCTGATCTTGCATGTTAGAAATGGTCAACGTGGCATCGCCAATGGAGACAACCACATCACGGCGTTGATCTTCGGGCTTCGCACGCCACAATCCCGCAGCCTCAAGCCGTTGGTATTCTTTCAGTGCCGTCATATGCCCGTTCGTGCCATTTCCTCAATCTTGGTTGACGCTAACACGGCAAAGCAAGGCCGGCAAATGCCTTTGCGCCCACGCCTAGATATCCTTGGCAAGCTTGCGCAGCTCGAACTTTTGGATTTTCCCGGTCGAGGTTTTGGGGAGTTCTTGGAAAACGATGTGTTTTGGAGCCTTGAACCCGGCCAGTGTTTGACGGCTAAAGGCAATCAGCCCACGTTCGTTTATGTCTGCTCCAGGCTTTAGTTCAACAAAAGCACAGGGGACTTCGCCCCATTTGTCGTCCGGTTTTGCTACCACCGCAGCCAGGTTAACGTCTGGGTGCTCCATCAAAACGCCTTCAACTTCGACAGAAGATATGTTCTCTCCGCCCGAGATAATGATGTCTTTGGCCCGGTCAGCGATCTGCACATAGCTGTCGGGGTGCTGCACCGCAATGTCGCCGGAATTGAAATACCCTCCAGCAAAGGCTTCTGCCGTTGCCTCTGGGTTCTTCAGGTATCCTTTCATGACCGAATTGCCACGAATGGCAATCTCGCCCTGGCTAACACCATCCATTGGCACCGGAGTGTGATTACTATCGCGCACCACCACGTGTTCCATCATTGGCATGGCAACGCCTTGCCGTGCTTTGATGGCGGCTACGCCAGATTTTTCCAGTTCATCCCAGTCACCACCTTTCCAGTAGCATTCGGTGATGTGACCATAGGTTTCAGTCAGCCCATAAACTTGCGTGACGTTGAACCCCAGATCCTCGATCTTGGCCAATGTGGCTGGGGCAGGGGGCGCACCTGCGGTAAAGACTTCCACCTTGTGGTCAAAGTCCCGCCGGTCCTCGTCAGCTGCGTTGACGATCATGTTCAACACAATGGGGGCCCCGCCGAAATGAGTGACGCCTTCGTCATGGATGGCGTTGTAAACGGCCTGCGCGGTGACATCTCGGCAGCATACCAATGTTCCACCAATCAGCGGCATCATCCAGGTGTGGTTCCAGCCATTACAGTGAAACAGTGGAACAATGGTCAGATAAACCGGATGCAGCACCATGCGCCACGACACCACTGTCCCCATGGTCATGAGATAAGCACCACGGTGATGATAGACGACCCCCTTGGGACGGCCTGTAGTGCCCGAGGTGTAGTTGAGTGCCAAGCTCTCCCATTCGTCGTCGGGCGTGATCCAGTCAAAATCCGGTTCGCCTCCGCTGAGGAGGTCCTCATAACTCTTGTACCGGCCGCTGGCAGGCCAACCGGCATGCTCATCGGCAACCTCGATTAGGGTCGGGGCCGGGCCTTGCATCTCTGCTATTGCGGATTCGGCGAGCGCGATGAACTGGGGATCGACCAACACCACCTTGGCGCCGCCATGGTCAAAAATATAAGCCACTGTTGAGACATCAAGCCGCGTGTTGATAGTATTCAGCACCGCACCACAGGCGGGCACACCAAAATGGGCTTCGGCTTGGGCAGGCAGGTTTGGGATGAGTGTCGCAACAACATCGCCGGATTTCACGCCCATCTGCACAAGCCCCGAGGCCAGCTGGCTGCACCGTTGGTAGTATTCCCCATAGGTTTTGCGATGGGGGCCATAGCTGACAGCAAGATGATCCTTGAATACAGTTGCCGCGCGCCGAAGATGTGACAGCGGCGTAAGCGCCACATGGTTTGCCGCAGTCTTCTCCAGCCCTGCCTCGTCAGCCATCCAACCCATAGCAATCCTCCGCTTAGTCCATTGTGTTTGAGTAACCAGAAGATACTGCGCAATCTTATTTCACTTGGGAAGGGGTAGAGTGATTTCATTACGCTTTGAAACACTTGTGTGAGACCATGGGTTCCAAGACCGCACCTGAAAAGTCTACTTTCTGGGGTACCCACGCAGAAATTGACAATCAGTTTGGGCTGCATACTACTCCTTTAAAACGCTTGAACGCTCTTTATTAATTAGACTTGGGGAGAAGAAGAATATGTCAGATCACGGTTATGCATCCGGCCGCCTGAACCTGCCTTTTGTCGGCATCTCAACCTTTGCCAAAAAAGAGTATGTCTCGGATTGGGACAGGATTGACGCTGACGTGGCAATCCTTGGGGCACCTTATGATTTTGGCTGTCAGTTTCGCCCTGGGGCGCGTTTTGGTCCGCGTGCGGTGCGCGAGGCCTCGACCCTGTTCAGCTTTGGTCATGCCGGGGCCTATGATCACGAGGACGACGCAACCTATCTGGGCAGCGATGTACGGATTGTTGACATCGGTGATGCAGATATCATTCACACCAAAACCCAAGAAAGCCACGCCAACATTGAGTATGGGGTCAAAAAGATCTTGGATGCAGGCGCGCTGCCTGTGACCATTGGTGGTGATCATTCCATCAACATTCCCTGCATCAACGCCTTTGCCGAGAACTGCGCTGAACAGGGCCCGATCCACGTGGTCCAGATCGATGCGCATCTGGATTTTGTAGATGAACGTCACGGCGTAACAGTGGGGCACGGAAACCCGATGCGCCGGGCGATTGAAAAAGACTATGTCTCGGGGATGACACAGCTTGGCATTCGCAATGTGTCGTCGACTGCCAAAGAGGGCTATGACGACGCCCGCGCCCGAGGCTCTGACATCCTGTCAGTTCGGCAAGTACGTGAGCTGGGAACCGAAGGGGTTCTGGACAGGATCCCACAAGGGGCCCGGTACTATGTGACCATCGATATCGATGCTTTTTGCCCATCCATCGCTGCAGGTACAGGAACCCCCAGCCATGGTGGCTTCATGTATTACGATGTGTTGGAAATCTTACAGGGACTGAGCGCGCGTGGCGATGTGGTGGGTATAGATCTAGTCGAAGTCGCACCGGCCTATGATCCAACCGAAAGCACACAGGTCCTGGCAGCCCAATTGCTGTTGAACTTCTTAGGGTTCATTTTTCATAACAAAGTGCCAGCCGAGTGATCCCGGCTGTGTCAGGTGGTTGTAAAGCCGTGGTTTCCTTTTTTGAACCAATGGCATAGCCTTCGAATATGATCCTCTCTCTTGGCCGTTCTTATGTTTTTATTCACATCCCGAAAACGGGAGGGACGGCCTTGGCTTTGGCGCTTGAAGACCGGGCCATGGCCGATGACATCATGCTGGGCGACACACCCAAATCATCGCGCAGACGACATCGGGTCAAAGATATCACCACCCGCGGACGCAAGTGGAAGCATTCCACAATGGCTGACATCGAAGGGTTGATTCCCGGTGACCAACTGCGAGGCCTGTTTGCCTTTACCTTGGTGCGTAATCCATGGGATCGGGCTGTAAGTTATTATCACTGGCTAATAGACCAGAGCTTTGAACATCCGTCGGTCGATTTGGCCAAGCATCTGAATTTTACCGACTTTGTCTGTCATCCCCAAACGATGGCATCCTTTAGGACCTCAACAGCCTCTTCATATATGCGTCATGCCGATGGGAGTGAACAATGCCAGCTATTTATCCGGCTCGAACACTTCGAAGTTGATGCCCAACCGTTGTTTGATCACTTGGGGTTCGAGCTGAAATTACCGCTTAGCAATACCTCTGTTCGGTCACGCGACTGGCGGAAATACTATGATGATCAAAGCGCCGAGGCCGTGGCCCAAAGCTGCGCAGAAGATATCAAACGATTTGAATACTATTTTAACGATTCACCGTTACCCCTCTGATTAGAAGTTGAGCTGTTGTCATCCAAACGGGGCCCAATTCGTTGCTTTTGAATGCATTGAGCTTTGGATGCCGACAATGACTCCGAGATGCCTTTATTCGGCCCATTTACGGCCCGAAGTTCGGGCTTTTTGGATAGATGAAATTGCGCGCGCTTTTGCCATCGGGCAGGGCCGTCTTTTTAGAAGGAAAAGACGATGTTTGATTGGATCACCAAGCGTAGGGCACCAAGAGTGGCGTCTCGGTTGAGCAGTACTTATCAGATGATGCCAACTGGCCTGGGTGGATTTTTTGCAGGTACCCACGTCGCCTCAAACCTAGGCTGGCGCCCAGTTGAAGCGTTGAGTGTTGGCGACAGAGTTTTGACCTTTGATCATGGTATGCAGCTGATTACCGAGATGCACCGTGAAACGTTTTTGGTAACTGAAGGGGCAATGGATGCAGCTCATAGCCCTATGATGGTGCCAAAGGATGCATTGAACAATCGTGCACCTATGTGGGTCATGCCGGATCAAGGCATACTGTTGGAAAGCGACCTTGCCATTGATGCACAGGGTGATCCATTTGTGGTGGTGCCTGCCTGTACTTTGGAAGGGTATCGCGGCATCGAACGTGCACCAGTGGGTCAGCGGTTGGAAATCATTGTGCCGCGTTTTGCACGGGATGAGGTGATATATCTGGAAGCAGGACTGTTAGGTTTTAGCCCGACACGAAGCAATATTCTGGAAATGGCTGGTATCGAAGAGAGCCTGTATCGTGTGTTGCCGCCCAATGAAGCACGGGAATTGGTCAGCAACATCGTTGCTGAAGAAGAGTTTTGGTCAGGGGACATGACGCTGGGGGCAGCTACGCCTGATACGCAACAGTTCTCTTCGGCGCGCCATTAAACGGTCATCGTAAGATAAACTTGAGTAAACAAAAAGCCACTGCAGAATACCTGCAGTGGCTTCTTTCTTTTGTAAACTTACGCGGCCTGTTTGCTTGGATCAAACCGCCCGTAAAAGCTCTGACCCTTGGCTGCCATTTCACGCAACAATGGCGGGCAAGCAAAGCGTTCGCCAAACTTCGCTTCCAACGCATCGCAGCGTTCAGCGGCATAAGGCGTGCCCAGAATATCCAACCAACTCAGCGGCCCGCCAGACCAGGGCGCAAAGCCCCAGGCCAGAACGGCACCAACGTCACCTTCGCGGATGTCTTCCAACACACCTTCTTCCAGTGCTTTCACGGCTTCCAGAACTTGAGAGAACATCAACCGTTCTTGAACTTCGATCAGGTCGGGCTGATCTTCGGCCAGCGGGTACTTGTCGTGCACGCCCTTCCAATACTCAACACGCTTTCCTTTTTCGTCGTAGTCAAAGAAACCAGCGTTTGCTTTGCGGCCCAAACGGCCCTGTTCTTCGAGCCAGAAGATAAGATCATCCGCCGCACTTTCCGGGTAGGCATCGCCCATGGCTGCCTTGGTGGCGCGGGCAATTTTGGCCCCCAGATCAATCGAAGTTTCATCGGTCAATTGGACTGGGCCCACAGGAAAACCAAGCTGGCGTGCTGCGTTGTCGATCAATACAGGTGATACACCCTCGGTGATCATCCGCGCACCTTCGTTTACATAAGGGATGATGCAGCGGTTGCAGTAGAAGAACCGCGCGTCATTGACCACGATTGGTGTCTTGCGGATCTGACGCACATAGTCGAGCGCCTTGGCCACAGCACGATCACCGGTTTTCTCACCCTTGATGATTTCCACCAGGAACATCTTTTCAACAGGTGAGAAGAAGTGGATGCCAATGAACTGTTCAGGACGAACCGATGCCTCGGCCAAACCGGTGATCGGCAGGGTCGAGGTGTTAGAGGCAAAGATGCAATCCCCGGGAATGATCGCCTCAACCTTCTTGGTCATCTCGGCCTTGACTCCTGGGTCTTCGAACACCGCTTCGATGATCAAGTCACAGCCTTTCAGCTGCTCCAAGTCTGGCGTTGCGGTGATCCGCTCCAGCAGCGCCTCTTTCTTCTCGGGTGTGGCCTTGCCGCGCTTGATGCCCTTGTCCATGTAGGTCGCGGAATAGGCCTTGCCCTTGTCGGCGGCCTCTTGATCGCGGTCAACCAGTACCACTTCCATGCCTGCCTGCGCTGAAACCAGCGCAATTCCTGCGCCCATCATGCCTGCGCCCAAAACGCCAATCTTCTTGACCGACTGGTCCTCGACGCCCTCGGGACGGACCGCGCCTTTCTCCAAAGCCTGCTTGTTGATGAACAGGCTGCGGATCATTGCGGATGACGATGGGTTCATCAGAACATGGGTGAACCAGCGCGCCTCGATCTTCAGCGCATTGTCAAAATCAACCAGCGCGCCCTCATAGATAGCGCTCAGCAGAGCTTTAGCCGCAGGAAAGGCACCCTGTGTCTTACCATTGATCATGGCGCTGGCACCAACAAAGGTCATGAAGCCAGCAGGGTGATACGGGGCACCACCGGGCATTTTATAGCCCTTGGCGTCCCAGGGTTTAACGATGTCCACAGGCTTAGCATTCAGCACCCACTGACGAGCAGCCTCAAGCGGGTTGACATCAACCGCGTCGATCAACTTTGCACCCTTGGCCTTTTTCGGATCCAGCATCTTACCTTCCAGCAAGACCGGAGCCGCCGCCATCGCACCAACCATGCGCGAATAGCGGATGGTGCCGCCGCCGCCGGGGAAGATTCCTAGCATGATTTCCGGTAGGCCAATTTTGGATTTTGGATTGTCGGTCATCACCCGGTGATGACAGGCCAGCGCAATCTCGGTGCCAATGCCAGCGCAGGTGCCGTTGATAGCACAGGCCACCGGCTTGCCGCCCTTGTTGGTCTTGGGTTCCATCCCGGCGCGCTCTAGCTTGCGCAGAATACGGTGGCCGTTCATGGTGAAATCAAACAGGCCCTGGGCTGGCTCGTCGCCAGACTCTTCGCGGATGCTGGCAAGCACGTTCAGGTCCATGCCTCCGGCAAAGTCTTTCTTGCCGCTGGTGATCACCACGCCTTTGACAGCATCATCTGCCAGTGCGCGGTCGATGTAGTCCTCGACCAGACCAAAGGCCTTGCGGGTCAGCACATTCATGGACTTGCCAACGGCATCCCAGGTGATGATGGCCACGCCATCTGCGTCGACGTCATATGTAAAATCGGTCATGTCTCATCTCCGATCTGGTCAGCCGTCAATGGGCTGCCGTCCTTGCGGGTAAAGGCGTAACCGTCCGGGTCAACCTTCACCATCATGTCAATATCGCTGTAAAAAGCAGTTTCAGTTTCGGTGCGCGTACCCACCACCAAAAAAGCGGCGGGCGCATCTGTTTTATTCACCAAGTGGTGGCCATTGGCGTCGCCAGCGGGGAAGCTGGCACAATCACCGGGCAGCATCTCGTGTTCGCCGTCGTCATCGATCAGCGCCAGCTTGCCTTCGGTCATCATCAGGAACTCGTCCTGCTGCATATGGTAGTGGCGCAGCGACGACAGGCCGCCGGGTTCCAGCCGCACAATATTCACGCCGTATTGGGTGATGCCACTGGCATCGCCCAACCGTTGGCTACTGCGGCCTTTGACCTCGGCATCCAGCTTGCCGGGATAAACCGAGCCACTGCGAAACGGGATTTGGGAAAGATCTAGCTTTGGCATCAGATATTTCTCCAGCTCTTTGAAAGCGAGGGTGCCGTTTTTGTTAGGTTATTCATTAACTTCCTCCGTATTCGTTGGAGCACATGCGTGCGCCTCTTCCGGATAGGTCTTTGCGAGTTCGTCTCGAACCTGCATGAGGATTTGACCAAGCAGGTTTTGCCCTGGCCAAAGGTCAGGTGGTGTTTCCTCGGCGGCAGCCCTGTCCAAGCCAATACCCCAAATGGTGTCGACAGGGCTTGCCTCGACCAATTGTAGTGGGATTGTCTGAAACAACTTCCGCCGAAGCCCCTTGTTTTGCCCGTATTTCGACCTGTTGATTTCAGTAACGATCCGGGCCTTAGCTTCGTCCCATTGAGCTTCTTCAAATCCACGCACCCGTCGGCCAAGCGCTTTTTGACGCCCAGGTTCAGGCTCTGCAAGGATCTGCGCGGCAACGTCTTGATCACCAAACAGAATTGCTTTCTCATACATCATTGCTTGTTCAGCAGTTTCAAACTGCTGCCCGGCATGTTCAAATCCGCTACGTTGCCATTGGCTAAACGGGCCCGACCAAAAGAAATGATATTTTTTCGCGTGGTTGCTCATGGCTCTTTAGACGCGTTCAATGATTGTGGCGGCACCCATGCCGGATGCAATACACAGTGTGGCCAGACCCATTTCCTTGTCCTGACGTTCCAGCTCATCCAACAATGTGCCGATGATGATCGCTCCTGTTGCGCCCAGCGGGTGGCCCATGGCGATGGAACCGCCATTGACGTTTACAACTCCGGGATCAACGTCAAACGCCTGCTGGAAGCGCATCACGACAGAGGCAAAGGCCTCGTTGACCTCGAACAGGTCGATGTCACCGATCACCATGCCATTGTCGGCCAGGATCTTCTGGGTGACAGGAACCGGGCCAGTCAACATGATGGTCGGGTCGGTGCCGATCTTGCCGGTAGCCTTGATCTTGGCACGAGGGGTCAGGCCATATTCTTCGCCGAACTCTTTGTTGCCAATCAAAACAGCGGCTGCGCCATCGACGATTCCGGACGAGTTGCCCGCGTGGTGGATGTGATTGATCCGCTCCAGATGCGGGTATTTCATCATCGCGACCTTATCAAATCCGGGCATCTGCTCACCCATCATCTGGAACGCAGGGTTTAACGCGCCCAGTGACTGCATATCAGTCTGAGGCCGCATGTATTCATCGCGGTCCAGCATCGGTAACCCGTTCTGGTCGCGAACAGTAATGACAGACTTGTCAAAGCGGCCTTCTGCCCAGGCCTGCGATGCGCGCCGTTGGGATTCCACTGCCAATGCGTCGGCTTGTTCACGGGTGAAACCATACTCAGTCGCAATAATATCGGCCGAGATGCCCTGCGGCACAAAGTACTGATCCATCGCCAGTGTTGGATCCACGGCAATGGCCGCACCGTCCGAGCCCATCGCCACGCGGCCCATCATTTCAACGCCACCGGCGATATAGGCATTGCCTGCGCCGCCTTTGACCTGGTTTGCGGCCAGATTGACGGCCTCCATACCCGAGGCACAGAACCGGTTGATCGCTAAGCCGGGGATGCGTTCATCCAGATCGGATGCCAACACGGCCGAGCGCGCCAGACAGCCGCCCTGTTCCTTGACCTGGGTGACATTGCCCCAGATCACGTCCTCAACCGCGTGGCCGTCCAGATTGTTGCGTTCTTTGACCGCATTCAGGGTCAGCGCCGACAGGCGCAGCGAGGTCACTTCGTGCAGGCTGCCATCTTTGCGGCCTTTGCCACGCGGTGTGCGCAGCGCGTCATAGATATAAGCTTCGGTCATGATGCTCTCCTCAAACTCGGTCCGACGGGTTGCCGGGCATCAATTCATAAGGGTGTTTCCAGCCGGGCAGGGCGCTGATGCGGTTCAGCCAGGCGTCGATATTGGGGTAGTCCTTGCGGTCAAAGCCAAAGGGCTCTTCGTAGAACAGATAGCCGCAGCAGGTCAGATCCGCGTTGGTCAGGCTGTCGCCAACCATCCACTCGCGGCCCTCTAGGTGCATGTTTAACGTGGTGAACGCTGCCCGCAGGCGTCCCTTCATAAAGGCGATCACATCAGCCGGGCGTTTCTCTTCCGGTAGGAAGTTGATCAAAAAACGGGTCATTCCGATTTGGCTGGACAGTTTGTGGTTGTCCCACAGCACCCAGCGCAGAACTTCGTATTTGTCCTCTGGCGCGCCACCGAACTTGCCAGTCTTGTCGGTGATATACTGCTGGATGACACCAGACTGCGACAGGCGGACATCGCCGTCGATCATCACCGGGGCTTCAGCCATCACATTCAGGTCGCGGTATTCGCTGCTGCGATGAACGCCGCTGAAAAAGTCTACGAACACCGGTTCCCAATCCAAACCCGCCAGTTCCAGCGCCAATGCCGCCTTATAAGAATGGCCACTTTCGCCAAAGCAGTGCAGTTTAATGGTCATGGTCTTCTCCCAATTTATTCTTGTCACAGGTCCAGGACCTGCGTTGATGTCAGAGACTGCGTGAAATCAGCTCTTTCATGATCTCATTTGTGCCGCCATAGATCCGCTGCACCCGTGCATCAGTCCACATTTCAGCAACGGCGTATTCCTGCATAAAGCCATAACCGCCGTGCATTTGCAGGCATTCATCCAGCACTTCGCCCTGGGTGTCGGTGATCCAGTATTTCGCCATCGCGGCTTTCTCGACCGTCAGTTCACCGCGCAGATGGTCCGCCATGCATTCGTCAAAAAACGCTCGCGCAACCTTGGTTTTGGTCAGGCATTCCACCAGCTTGAACCGGGTGTTCTGGAACTGTGTCAGCGGCCCGCCAAAGGCCTCGCGCTCTTTGCAATAGGCGATGGTGCGTTCAACCGCGCCTTCCATTGCGCCGATGGCACCTGCTGCAATGATCAGCCGTTCCTGTGGCAACTGCTTCATCATCTGGTAGAACCCCTGGCCCTCGGTCTGGCCAAGGATGTTTTCAGGTGGGATTTCCACATTGTCAAAGAACAGCTCGGACGTATCGGCCGCATGCAGCCCAATTTTGTCGAGGTTGCGACCACGTTGAAACCCACTGGCCCCATCGGTTTCAACCACCACCAGCGACACACCTTTAGATCCAAGCGACGGATCGGTCTTGGCGGCCACAATGATCAGGTTAGCGTGCTGGCCATTGGTGATGAATGTTTTCTGCCCTGACAAGCGATAGGCGTTGCCTTCGCGGATGGCCTTGGTCTTGATGTTTTGAACATCCGATCCGGTTGATGGCTCAGTCATCGCCAGCGCACCAACGAACTCCCCAGATACCATCTTGGGCAACCAGCGCTGTTTTTGCTCTTCGCTGCCATAGGCAAGGATGTAGTGGGCGACGATGCCTGAATGGATGCCGTTGCCCCAGCTGGCCAAATTGGCGCGGCTGGCCTCAAGAAGGATGGCGGCCTCGTGACCAAAGTCCCCCCCCGCACCGCCGAACTCCTCGGGGATTGAGGGGCACAGCAGACCCAATTCACCGGCTTGGCCCCAAGTGTCGCGGTCCATCATGCCTTGGTCGCGCCACTTGTCATATAGTGGCATCCATTCGTTGGTGATGAACTGAGCGGTCATATCCGCCAGCATTTGGTGTTCGTCCGTCATCCAGGCAGATTGGGTGGTGCTAAATGTCATATCTCTCCCCTAGGCACGCTCGTTCCGGCGCTTA
Source organism: Parasedimentitalea nitratireducens (assembly GCF_057444295.1). Lineage (NCBI taxonomy): Bacteria > Pseudomonadati > Pseudomonadota > Alphaproteobacteria > Rhodobacterales > Paracoccaceae > Parasedimentitalea > Parasedimentitalea nitratireducens. The sequence goes on from NZ_JBYAXC010000004.1 coordinate 249,548, forward strand.
TCTATCGTTTCCTGACGTCCAGATCGGCATTGAACAAGCGCAACCGATGAGGCAGATTTTCGGCGTCGGTGACACTGTCAAAATTTTCAAACAAAAACGACAGCGCCTCGCCTTCGTCCAGCCCAGCCTCAGTTGCAAAGCGTTTCAGGCGGCGATAGCCGTCTTCGGTCATGGCAACTGGAAAGCGTCGGGTCAGGCGAAATCGTTTAGGCATATCAGATCCTTGAAACAGGGTGGAAAGGCGGGAATTCCCGCCATCCCTATCTTAGAATTGGTCAGCCTGCAGCGCCATCACAGTATCTGCGCCGCTTTGAATACGGGTCAGATGCATCGAAGTGGCAGGCAGGCGACGTGCCATATAATACCGGCCAGTTGTCAGCTTTGTCTCATAGAACGCAGCGTCAGAGGCCCCAGCTTCAAGCGCGCCTTGGGCTGCCTTACCCATCTGCGCCCACATCAGGCCCAGGCAGACATGGCCAAACATGTGCATGAAGTCATAAGACCCGGCCAGCGCGTTGTTCGGGTTCTTCATCCCGTTCTGCATGAAGTACATGCCAGCGGCTTGCAGGTCCTTGCTCGCAGCTTTCAGCGGCTCAACGAAATCGGCAGTGAAGGCTTCGGAAATGTCGCCATTGTCCTTGCAGAAGGTTTTGACCATCTCAAAGAAGGCCATCACGTGCTTGCCGCCATCGGCACCCAGTTTGCGACCCACCAGATCCAGCGCCTGCACACCGTTGGCCCCCTCATAGATCTGCGCAATACGGGCGTCGCGGGTGAACTGGCTCATGCCGTGTTCTTCGATGTAGCCGTGACCGCCATAAACCTGCTGGGCACGCACGGTCATGTCATAGCCTTCATCCGTCAGGAAGCCCTTGATCACAGGGGTCAGCAATGAAACCAGCCCGTCGGCATCCTTGTCTTCATTGCGATGCGCAGCGTCGATCATCGACGCGCCCCAAAGCAGAAACGCGCGACCGCCTTCGGTGAAACTTTTCTGATCCATCAAAGAACGGCGTATATCCGGGTGCACGATCAGCGGATCAGCTGGCCCATCCGGGTTCTTCGGTCCAGTTACATCGCGGCCCTGTAGGCGATCCTTGGCGTATTCCACCGCATTCTGATAGGCGGCTTCGGCCTGAGATACGCCCTGCATGCCAACACCCAAACGGGCTTCGTTCATCATGGTGAACATGGCGCGCATACCCTTGTGCATGTCACCAAGCAGATAGCCCGTGGCTTCGTCATAGTTCATCACGCAGGTTGAATTGCCGTGGATGCCCATTTTCTTTTCGATGTTGCCAACGGACACGCCGTTACGGTTGCCCAGGCTGCCGTCTTCGTTGACGTGGAACTTGGGCACGATGAACAGGGACACACCCTTGATGCCATCGGGGCCGCCAGGGATCTTGGCCAATACAAGGTGAATGATGTTATCGGCCATGTCGTGTTCGCCAGCCGAGATAAAGATCTTTTGTCCCGAAATCTTGTAGCTGCCATCGTCTTGTGGCTCGGCTTTGGTGCGCATCAGGCCCAAATCGGTGCCACAATGGGGCTCGGTCAGGTTCATGGTACCGGTCCACTCACAAGACACCATGTTGGGCAGATAGGTATCTTTCTGCTGGTCGGTGCCATGTGCCAAAATGGCGGATGCCGCGCCATGGGTCAGGCCCTGATACATCACAAACGCTTGGTTTGCGCCCGAGAACATTTCACCCACAGCAGTGCCCATGACATAGGGCATGTTCTGGCCGCCATATTGCTCGGGCATATCCAACCCGGTCCAGCCGCCTACTTTCATCTGGTCAAAGGCTGCCTTGAAACCAGTAGGGGTGCGAACCACGCCATTTTCCAGCGAACAACCTTCGGTGTCACCGACAACATTCAAGGGTTGAAGAACTTCACCCGCAATTTTACCGGCTTCTTCCAGGATCGCGCTGGTGAACTCAGGGTCCAGCTCGTCATAGCCGGGGACATCTGATGCGGTAACCTTGAGAACATCGTGCAACAGAAACTGCATGTCTTTGGTCGGGGCGGAATAAACTGGCATCGGGGGCTCTCTGATATCTTGGAACTACGGGTGTGCAACAACAGCAACGCAAGGGCGCTATTGGAGCTATTCAGCGGCTTTCTGACCGGACTTGACCGAGGCGATAACTTTCTCGCCCCACTTTAGCTGTTGCTTCAGGTCGTCAATGGCCTCGTTCAGCTCATCTCGTTGACGCTCCATGTCGGCCAGCCGATCACAAGCAATGTCATATGTGCGCGACAGCTGCGTGTGCTGCTGGTCACCCATATGGTAGAGATCCAGAAGCTGACGAATTTCTTCCAGGCTAAAGCCAAACCGTTTGCCGCGCAGAATCAGCTTCAGGCGTGCCCGGTCTCGCTTGGTAAACAGCCGTTTCTGACCCTCTCGGATTGGAAACAACAGTTCTTTGGCTTCGTAAAATCGCAAGGTGCGCGGCGTAACCTCATAGGTGTCGCACATTTCGCGGATCGTTAGGGTTTCTTCATCAGTCATCTCGGATACTCTTGCTACGGGTTGCAGTCATAAGCTGAGCTGTACAGATCTAGCTTACAACATTTTCTTGACGTTTACGTAAGTTGTACGCTGCGTCAATTCTGGATGTGACGTAGGGTCTAAATGAATACGTGCTCGGAAATTGAAAAAATTATGCTGCCCGTTACAGAGTAAGTAACGTGTCAAAAAAGAAAAAACCCTGCACAAGGCAGGGTTTATGGTGCGATATCTCGTAACTTTCTTGCTCAGGCCAAATCTTTTTCGGCCACTTTGCGGAGGCTGCTCAATTCGGCCATGGCCTCATCAATTTGCTCACGCTGAGACTGTAGCTCGATCATTTGCCGGTCAGCCATCTCCAGAAAGGCCTGCGCCTGCGCCTGATCGCCTTCGTTTTCATAGATCAATAGCCACTGGCGGATTTCCTCCAACTGAAACCCAAACCTGCGTCCACGCATGATCAATTTCATTCGGGCACGTTCACGAGCCGTATAAAACCTTGAGCGACCTTCACGATCCGGCTTCAACAACTCTATGTACTCATAGTACCGCAATGTCCGTGGCGTCACATCAAACGCCGCGCACATCTCTTTGAATGACAATCTCGTTTCGGTCATCCATGATCCTCCCTTGAGGGCAAACTAGGCACTTGCTTTGCGTTGTGCAACAGGTTGGGGTTGCTCATTGGTAAGTCGGCTGCGCATAAAGTCGCTCAAATCATAGGGACATCACAATGGTTGAAAAGTCGCAATTGGCCCGCCAGTTCATTCAGGCAATTCCCCATGCCCAAGAACTGGGGATGGTGCTCACCCAAATTGGTGACGGTATGGCAGAGATCACCATGCCCTATGATGTCAAACTTATCGGTGACCCAAGTACCGGTGTCGTTCACGGTGGGGCGGTTTCTGCCCTGATGGACACCTGTTGCGGTGCCGCTGTGATGAGCCATCCCGAAGCCCCCGGCGGCACAGCCACAATTGACTTGCGGATCGAATACATGCGCTCGGCCACCCCTGGGCAGACCATTACAACCAAGGCCACTTGCCATCACATAAGCCGTAACGTGGCCTTTGTGCGTGCGGTTGCACTGGATGATGACAAGGACCGCCCGGTTGCCACCGCAACAGCTGCCTTTTCTGTGGAGGCCACGTTTTGAGCCGTCCTCGTCCCGAGCCCATGCAGGTTGTCAAACAACGTCGCGATGCTGCCTTGTCCGCGCTGGTGTCCTCGGTGCCCTATATCCGGTTTCTGAACATCAGTTTTGACCGGCGTGGGGACGAGTTGACCGGCCAGATGAATTTTGATGAGAAACTGATCGGCAATCCGTTTCTGCCCGCGCTTCATGGCGGCGCAACAGCGGCCTTTCTGGAAATGACCGCGATGATGGCGCTGAACTGGCAGCATCTCTGGCCCAAGATCGAAGCGGGCGAGATCGACCCAGACGATCTGGCGGCAGGTAAACTGCCCCGACAGCCCAAGACTATCGATTTTACTGTTGATTACCTGCGGTCTGGATTGCCGCGTGATGCCTATGCTCGCGCAGTTGTCGCCCGCTCGGGTCGCCGCTTTGCCAGCGTGAGGGTCGAGGCCTGGCAGGACAACAAGGACCGCCCTTTTGCCCAGGCTGTCGGCCACTTCCTGATGCCGCAAGGCGTGGATAAACGCGATGCAGCAAAAAACTGATACGTTTCTGGGGCACCGGAGGGTGCTCAAGATTGCACTGCCGATTGTGCTGTCCAATGCCACCGTGCCGATTCTGGGGGCGGTGGATACCGGCGTGGTTGGGCAAATGGGAGCGGCTGCTCCGATTGGGGCCGTCGGCATCGGGGCGATAATTCTCTCTGCTCTATACTGGGTGTTTGGTTTCCTGCGGATGGGGACTGTTGGTCTGACCAGTCAGGCATTGGGAGCGGGCGAACGCGGTGAAGTGGCAGCGTTGTTAACACGCGCATTGCTGATCGGGTTTGGTGCTGGTCTGGCTTTGATCTTGCTGCAAGCGCCGTTGTTCTATCTGTCTTTCCAGCTGGCACCGGCCACACCCGAGGTCGAAGGACTGGCCAAAGACTATCTGCGCATTCGGGTTTGGTCTGCACCGGCAGCTATTGGGTTGTATGGCATTACTGGCTGGTTGATTGCACAGGAACGCACCCGCGCTGTTCTGGTGCTGCAGTTGTGGATGAATGGCATCAATATCCTGCTGGACTTGTGGTTCGTCTTGCAGTTGGGCTGGGGCGTGAACGGGGTTGCCTATGCGACTTTCATTGCCGAATGGTCGGCGCTGGCGTTGGGCATATGGTTTTGTCGCGGCGTCCTTCGGATGCCGGACTGGCACAACTGGGTACAGGTCTTTGATCGTGACCGCCTACGCAATATGGCCATGGTCAATGGCGATATCCTGATCCGTTCGTTGTTGTTGCAGGCAATGTTTGTAGCTTTTTTATTTTTTGGCGCAGGGTTTGGGGATGTGGTCCTGGCAGCCAATCAGGTGTTGTTACAGTTCCTGCTTATCACTGCCTATGCGATGGACGGGTTTGCCTTTGCGGCAGAATCGCTGGTGGGGCAGGCGGTTGGGTCCCGTCAAAGCCAACTTTTGCGGCGAAGCGCCTGGCTGACCAGTTTTTGGGGGCTGGTTGTAGTGGTTGTCCTGGCAATTATTTTTGCGCTGGCCGGGGGGACGATCATCAACATCATGGCGACATCAGAAGAGGTTCGCGAGACGGCGCGAATTTATCTGCCCTACATGGTTCTAGCGCCACCTCTGGGTTGGGCTGCTTGGATGCTTGATGGGATTTTCATTGGTGCAACAGCAACACGTGACATGCGAAACATGATGATAGTCAGCTTTGCAGTCTATGCCGCTGCCGTTGCTGCGCTTGTCCCATTGCTGGGCAACCATGGTCTGTGGATGGCTCTTTTGATCTCATTTGTGGCGCGCGGGATCAGTTTGGGGCTCCGCTATCCAGCTCTTGAAGCCCGCGCAACGTAACCCGGAGTTTTGAAAAAATCCGGGACGTTTTCTGCGCAGAAAACGGCTTGCTGATCAGAGTAGGGCCTCAAGCGCCTCGGTTGGGCGACCTATTGCGGCCGTGTCACCTGAAATGGCAATCGGGCGCTCAATCAGAGCCGGATTACTAACCATGGCAGCCAACAGCTCCGCCTCCGAGCTGTCTTTGCCAAGACCCAGTTCTTTGAACAGGGCATCCTTGCAGCGCATCATTTCAATAGCCGAAACGCCAAGTGCGGCTTGAACCTGTTTGATCTCTTCCAGTGATGGCGCATCTGTCAGGTAAAGCCGGGTCTGAACCTCAACGCCTTTCCCCTCAAACAGCGCCAGACCGGCGCGCGATTTGGAACAGCGTGGGTTGTGCCAATAACTTATCATAGCCAGTCCTCTCGTTTACTGCCGACAGCCTCGGCCACGGTGTTGAACCCGTCACGGGCCAGCAAGTCGTCCAAGCCGCGGGCAACGTCACCAGCGAGGGACAGACCCTGATAGATCATCGCTGTGTACAGCTGTACTGCACTGGCCCCGGCGCAGATCTTGGCATAGGCTTGCTCAGGTGAACTGATGCCACCAACGCCGACCAGTGGAACCTGTCCGTCCAGCAATTTCGACAGCTGCGCCAGAACGCGGGTGGATTTCTCATAGACCGGCGCACCAGATAACCCACCCATCTCGCCTTTATGGGGGCTGTTCAGCCCTTCACGCGACAGGGTGGTATTGGTAGCAATCACCGCGTCAATTCCGGTTTCCACAGCGACCTCGGCAATGTCCTGTAGCTCTTCAACGGTCAGATCCGGTGCAATTTTCAAAAACACCGGCACCCTGCGCGACAACCCATCACGGGTTTCGATCACGCCAGACAACAGCGCCGACAGCGCAGCCTTGCCCTGCAGATCCCGCAATTTTTCAGTATTGGGAGAGGACACATTCACCGTCGCAAAGTCCAGATGTGCGCCACAGTGCTCCAACACACGGGCAAAATCACCGGCGCGGTCGTCACTGTCCTTGTTGGCCCCCAGGTTCAGACCAATCACAGCATCCTTGGGGCGCTGTGCAAGCCGCTGGCCGATTAGCTCCATGCCCTCGTTGTTGAACCCAAAGCGATTGATTGCCGCCTTGTCTTCGGTCAGGCGGAACAGGCGGGGTTTGGGATTGCCGGGCTGTGGGCGAGGGGTGGCGGCACCGACCTCGATAAAGCCAAAGCCAGATTGGCTCAGCGGCGTCAGCGCCTCGGCGTTCTTATCAAATCCCGCAGCAAGGCCCACGGGATTGGGCAGATCAATCCCAGCCAGTGTTGTTTTTAGCCGAGAAGAGGTGACCGCACCCGGTGTTGGGGTCATCCTCATCTTCAAGGCTTTAATGGCTAGACCATGGGCTGCTTCTGGGTCCATTCGGTGCAGGGCTGTGAGGCCGATTTTCTCGATCAGTTTCATGCCATCTCCGCCGGGAATTGATGTGCGCCGTCAACCAGCGGCAGGGGTTTTACCCACAGCAACTCGGACAGTTTGAGCGTGCGAAACAGATGCGGGAATAATGCATCACCGCGGGACACTTCCCATTTCAGGGCGTCTCCCATGTCGTCGGCTTCAAAGGCCAGCAGCATCAGGCCCTCGGCCCCGGCAAAATGCTTGGCGGCCGTTTCTGCGGCCTGTTTGGCGGTTGAGAAATGAATGAAACCATCGCTTAGGTCGATCGGAGCGCCCAAAGTTTCACCCTGTGAGTCGAACGCGGCCCATTCGTCGGCGCGGAATATCTTGTAAATCAGCATGAAGGCGTGATGCCCTGCGGCTGCGCCGGGGTCAAGCATTTGGCTTTGTAACGCTGCCTAAATAGGCAGCGAAACCGTCATTTCAGCGTCATGTAAGTGGCCTATTCAAAGGGGCAGTTGGGGAAGTTGCGACAATAGTCTTGCGATTCCGACAGCTGGACGCAAGAATGTCATATTCCCCAACGTGGATGCATCATTCGTGTCCATCGGGGCGATAACAAGAAGAACTGGGAGATTCTCTATTATGATGACGCGAATTCTTACTTCGGTGGCGGCCCTTGGGCTGACAGCTGGTATGGCTGCGGCCGACTATAAACTGACAATTCTGCACACCAACGATTTCCACTCCAGATTTGAGCCGGTCAGCAAGTATGACAGCGGCTGCCGTGAAGGCGACAACGCCGAAGGTAAGTGCTTTGGTGGCTCTGCTCGTTTGGTGACGGCAATCGCCGATGCGCGTGCTCGCTCGAACAACTCGATCCTGGTGGATGGTGGCGACCAGTTCCAGGGCTCGCTGTTCTATACCTATTACAAGGGTAAAGTTGCAGCCGAAATGATGAACAAAATGGGCTACGACGGCATGACCGTTGGTAACCACGAGTTCGATGACGGCCCCGAAGTTCTGCGTGGCTTCATGGATTCGGTTGATTTCCCAATCCTAATGTCTAACGCCGACGTCAGCGCCGAGCCTGCTCTGGCTGGTGTTCTGAACAAATCCACCGTGATCGAGCGCGGCGGTGAAAAAATCGGCCTGATCGGCCTGACACCAGAAGACACCCACGATCTGGCCAGCCCTGGCAAAAACATCACCTTTGGTGACCCGGTTGCTGCGGTTCAGGCTGAAGTAGACCGCCTGACAGCCGAAGGCGTGAACAAGATTATCGTGCTCAGCCACTCGGGTTATGTTCTCGACCAAAAAGTTGCCGCCGAAACGACCGGTGTTGACGTGATTGTTGGTGGCCACTCGAACAGCTACCTGTCGAACGTGTCCGACCGTGCAGTTGGTCCTTACCCGACAATGGTCAACGACACAGCGATTGTTCAGGCCTATGCCTATGGCAAGTTCCTGGGTGAACTGAACGTGACCTTTGACGACGCCGGCAACGTGGTTGAGGCCGCAGGTGAGCCGCTGAGCATGGATGCAGCCGTGGCCGAAGACGAAGCCACAGTTGCCCGTATCGCCGAGCTGGGCACACCACTGGAAGAAATCCGCACCAAGGTTGTGGCCGAGTCAGCTGAATCCATCAACGGTGACCGCGCAACCTGCCGTATTCAGGAATGCCAGATGGGCAATCTTGTAGCGGATGCGATGTTGGCACGGGTAAAGGACCAGGGCGTCACCATTGCCATTGCAAACTCGGGCGGCATTCGTGCCAGCATGGAACCGGGTGAAGTCACAATGGGCGAAGTACTGTCGGTTCTGCCGTTCCAGAATACCCTGTCGACCTTTGAACTGGATGGCGCGACCCTGGTTGCGGCACTTGAAAACGGTGTAAGCCAGGTGGAAGAGGTCAAAGGCCGCTTCCCACAGGTTGCCGGTCTGAAGTTTAGCTGGGATGCAAGCGTTGCAGCCGGCGAAGGCCGAATCCAGGACGTTATGGTTGCCGATGGCGACGGTTTCGTTGCGGTTGATCCGGCCAAAACCTACATGGTTGTGACCAACAACTATGTGCGTGGCGGCGGTGACGGCTACAAAATGTTCGCAGGCGACGACAAGAACGCCTATGACTTTGGCCCAGACCTGGCTGATGTTCTGGCTGAATACATGGCAACAAACTCGCCATATACACCTTACGTTGATGGACGTATTTCTCAGAAGTAAGCACTCACGAGAAAGCTAAGAAGTGGCCCCGCTGATCGATGTCAGCGGGGCTTTTTTTACGTGCAATGTCCGTGGTTCCGGGCATAGGCCTTTTGCTTAAATACGGCAATTTCAACCAAAGTCGTATTCCTCAGACACCCGCTTGAGTGATTGGATTGGGTATATCCAGCTTGAGGAAAAGCAAATGTTGAACAAGACAATATTGATGAGTGTCGCTGCCACGCTGATGGCAACAACCGCTATGGCACAGGTCACCAAGGCGGAGATTGTTCAGGAGCTGACCGACGAGGGCTATACTGAGATCGAGATCAGGCAAACACTGTTCGGAAATACCAAGTTCGAAGCCACAGGGCCGGGCGTCGAGCGTGAAATTGTTCTGGGGAAAGACGGGACTGTTTTGCGTGACAGAACCGAGATCGACGACGAAGAAGATGACGATGAAGAGGATCTGGAAGAGGACGATCTGGAAGACGTTGAAGACGAGATCGAAGATGACCTCGAAGAGGAGGACGATGAAGAGGGTGATGATAGCGAAGACGACGACGGTGAAGACGATCCCGAGGATGAGGGAGACGACGACGGCGAAGAAGACGACGATGGCGAGGACGACGATGGTGAGGAAGAGGGAGACGACGATGGGGAAGATGACGACGACGGGGAAGGCGAAGAAGATGAGGGCGAGGACGACGACTAAGCCCTGATCAGCTTGATTAGTTTGGAGCACGTTTAGTTGAAACTACCACTGACATCATCCGCGATGTTCAAGGTTGGGGGGCTAATTTACTTAGCCTCCGCCTTGGCGTTTCTGTCGCAGCTGGTTGGCGAGATTACGGGATACTACCTGATTTCTAACAGCTGGCTGGCACATGAACTGGTGTCTCTTGCCACATTAGTGGGGTTCGTCTCTGGCGCCGTGTTGATCTGGCGCAGCCATCGCCAGCTTCAACGCCGCAACCGCGAAGTTGAGCGCCACCTGCGTGCCGCCCAGGGGCAGTTCTTTGCCATGTTGAATGGTCAGTTTGACCGTTGGGCCCTTAGCAAGGCTGAAAAGGACATTGCCTTGCTCACTGTCAAAGGACTGTCCGTTGCGGAAATCGCCGACCTACGAAAGACCAGCCAAGGCACGGTGAAATCGCAAAACAGTTCGATTTACCGGAAAGCCGGAGTGAAGACACGCACCCAACTGTTGGGGGTACTGATTGACGAACTGTTGCCCGACGATTGAGCGCATTCGTTAGAAAGCCTAGAGGTGGTCTTGTCTTTCAAGATCTGAACCGGTCACAAATCGTACTCGGGCCACAGTGTCGCATCCAGTTTGGCAAGAAAAGGTTGAAGCTCTTCAGCGGCCTGCTTCCACTTGCCAACAGATCTAGATGAGATTTTGCTCCGCACCTGATCAATGCTGGCGGTCTTAACGGTCGAAGTGTTTCGTTCAGGCGCGATCATCGCTGGATCCCAGTCAATCCCACAGTGTGCGGCAACTTGCCTGATAACGGTTTCGGGCTCAGCTATGAGCTGCTCGTATTGAATTGTAAGGATCTGGCCTGCAAACTTTGCCTGCCACATATTTATGTAACGTCGATACAGGTTGGCACTATGGGCCATGGCAGCCCAGTCATTCGCGTGAGTTATGCCGCTGGCTGGAAACCGTTGGATCCATGTGGATAGCGCGGTATCACGGGGATCTCTGAGGATATTGACGACCTTGGCGTTTGGGATGGCCGACAAAATATGACCTACATTCTGGTAGTTATGTGGCATCTTGTCGACAAACGCTTTGCTGCTAGGCAAAAGCGGAGGCAGGCTCTCGGCATAATAAGCGGCAAGTTCGTTCGCCTCTGACACGGAAAATCCATGCGCGCTTTTCAGGTGTTCTCTGCAAAACTGGCCCACAGCTGGTAGCTCGCCACAGGCCTCTGTTGTTTTCGATGATGACAACATCATCTCAAGCAAAGTTGTTCCAGATCTGGGCTGACCAACAACGAAGATGGGAACAACCGAGGCCAAATCAGGATGCCCATCGGCGACAACGGGATCTTCGAACCCCTGTCTTGCAACTTCAAAGAGCTGGTCTTGTTTCACTTCATCATATGGGTTCTTGGCAAATCGAGCGGCGTTTGCTTTGGCAAAAAGAGGCAAGGCGTTCGTCAGGCCTTCGCATGTCTTTACAAGTTGGGCATGCGCATAATGAAGCAGGTCTTCTTGCTGGATGGCATCCGTTGAAATCTGGTCTATGTTTTTGAGCAGCCTTTGGGCCTCGTCTGGCGTTGCCAGCAGAGAAAGCTCGTAGATTGCATTTAGATCGCTCGGGTCTCTATCGACTATCGAAGCAAAGATCTGCTTGGCCTCTTGCTTGTCGCCCCGCTGATGCAGGCTTTGCGCGTATAGTCTGGCAGCCATGGGGTGGGTCGGCGAAAGCTCATAAGCCTGGAACCGATCCTCAAAACTAAGATCATAGCGGTTCATGTGGTTGTAGGCTGTGCCACGCAAGCAGAGCAATTCCACCTTGCCTGGAAACCGGTCCAGCCGATGCGTGGTGAATTTAACCAGTTCAGCCCATTGCTCACTTCTGGCCATCAGGTTTCCAAGCAACGAGACAAAGTGTAGGCGATCGGGGTATTTTTCGATCGTCTTGAACAGATATTCTTCCGCGACGGTTACCTGGTTCGACATCTCAAGAGCTGAAACGAGGTTCTCAACGTCCTTTTCGTCACCTGGGCGTAATTTGGCTGCACCAAGAAAATACTGAGCGGCCTTTTTGTACTGTCCATCGGATTGCAAAACAAAACCAGTCATCGACCAAAAGTCAGGATCTTTTGGGAATTTTTTCACTCCCAGTTTGGCCTTCTTCAGGGCTTGGGAGTTCTTCGCGTTCTCCATGTCTGCTAGGATCTTTGACTTGAGTAGAGAAGCTGGGGGCGCGGACATGAACTTTGGAAATCCTTGAGTTTTGTCTGGACTTGGCAGTGCAGTTTGGGGATTTTTGGACCATGTGTGGACGACTTGCAACTACTCTTCCCAACGATGCCATGGCGCAGCTGTTTGCAGCTGTGCCCGCCAATAATCTGCCCAATGTCCCGAACTTCAATGTCTGCCCTACAAACCCAGTACATGTGGTGCGCAGTGGCGAGTTGGGGCGCCAGCTGCTGTCAATGCGTTGGGGATTTCTGCCGCATTGGTATCAAGCTCCAAACGCTGGTCCGCTGCTGATCAACGCCCGTGCCGAGACAATCGCCAACAAACCCGCCTTTGCCTCGGCCTGTCGCGAACGCCGCTGCCTGATCCCGGCGACTGGTTTTTATGAATGGACCAAGGACGCGCTGGATCGCAGGTTACCGTGGTATTTCCAGCGCCGTGATGAGGCCCCTGTGGCCTTTGCCGGGATCTGGCAAAGTTGGGGCAACGACGATTCCGTTAACAGCTGCGCGATTGTCACCACAGCTGCCAATCAACAGATTTCATCGGTCCACCACCGGATGCCCTTGATCCTGGAACATCAGGATTGGCCACTCTGGCTAGGGGAGCAAGGGCAGGGGGCCGCCACATTGATGCAGCCCGGCGATAACGATGTGCTAGAGTTTCACCGGGTTGACCCGGCGGTGAACTCCAACCGGGCGTCAGGCCCCGAATTGATCGAGCCCTTTGACGAAAATGATATCCCGCGCGGGCAGCTGATCTAGGCGTTGCCCTGGTCTGATGTAGTATCCAGGCTGCGGTGCGGCGCGCGGCTCAAGTCATTTCCAGCCAGAACAACCTTCTGCATCAAATTGACCAGCAGTTCTTGTTCCTCAGAATCCAAGCCCGCCAAAATGTCCGGCTGTGCGTTTTCCACCAGCGGATGCGCTTGCTTTAGCAAAGCCTCACCATCTGATGACAAAAACAGCTCGCGCGCACGCCGGTCGGTGGCTGAGACTTTTCTTTGCACCATGCCCTTGGCCTCCAGGCGATCAATAACCTTGCCCAGGGTGGCACGGTCATAGGCAATCAACCCCGCAACCGAGGCCTGATCGATGCCAGGATGATCCCGGATTGCACAGAGTGCCGCATATTGGACCGGTGTAATGGAAAGCCCGCCAGAGGCCACATGCTCCATGAACTGGGCCACGGAAATTTGGTTCAACCTGCGGATCAGGTGACCCGGCATATTATGAATATCCAAAGGGTGTAATTCCATTGTGTTCCCGCAAATTAGCCCAGTTTTTGTAGGGTGGAAGGACACCCATCTCGCCAAGTATCGTTCAAAATACTCAAATTAAGATTACTTATGCTGGGAACCACTGTGCAAGTAGCTTTTTGTTGCGTGCCGGGTCGAAACGACACTTCCCTCAGGTCAATGCTGCGGGTACAGAGAGCCTATGGCTTTGACTTTTTGCTCGTTACTAGAATTGCTTGATCACTCGTTTGATAGTGTGATCGATGTGCGCAGCCCCGCCGAGTTTGCCGAAGATCATGTTCCGGGTGCTATCAACCTGCCGGTGCTGGACAACGATGAACGCGCCCAGGTTGGGACGATGTATGTGCAAAAAAGCCGGTTCCTGGCCCGCAAGCTGGGCGCGGCCATGGTGTTCAAAAACGCTGCACAGCACATAGAAACAACAATGACCGACAAAGACGGTGGCTGGCAGCCGCTGGTCTATTGCTGGCGCGGTGGCCAGCGCTCTGGGTCATTTACTTGGATGTTGCAGCAAATTGGTTGGCGCGCTGATGTAGTGGAGGGCGGTTACCAGACCTATCGCCGTTTGGTGAAGGCCTATCTCTATGACACACCCTTAGCACATCGCTTGATTGCCTTGGATGGCTATACCGGCACAGCCAAAACCGACCTGTTGAAACTGGTACAGGAACGTGGTGCGCAGGTTCTGGATCTGGAAGGTCTGGCCAATCATCGCGGATCATTGCTGGGTGGGATGGACGGCCCCCAGCCAAGCCAAAAGGCGTTTGAAACAAACGCCGCTGCCCAATTGGCACGGTTTGACCATACCAAACCCGTTTTGGTCGAGGCGGAGTCCAACAAGATCGGCGAGCGCATCATTCCGCCATCGTTGTGGACTGCAATGAAGGCAGCCCCACGTATTCAGGTCAACGCACCAGTTGCCGCGCGTTGCCGATATTTGGTTCGAGCATATGATGACATCTTGTCCGATGCATCAAAACTGCGCCGAAAACTGAACCCACTGCGGGCGCATCGTTCAAATGTGGTAGTAGACAAATGGCTGGATCTGATCGCCACGGGGGACAAGTCAGGATTGACCGAGGCCCTGATGGTTCAGCACTATGATCCGGCATACCTCAAATCACGGCAAACGGCTAACGCCGAGGTCAGGAGCGAAGTGACCGTAGACGAGCTGGATACAGATGGGCTGAATAAAGCAGCTGATCAGATATCTGTATTGGTCCAGTCGTATGGTGCGGCCGAAATTAGTTAATCTTGATACCAGCGTGAGCGTCCGTGACCGAGCCGATTACGGCTGCTTGTTCACCAACTTCGTGTAATCGCGCCATGAGGGTTTGCGCCTCGTCGGCGGCAACCGCGGCCAGCAAGCCACCTGCGGTCTGCGGGTCAAACAACAGCTCCTGGGAGCCGCTGATTTGATGCTCAGGAGCCAAAGCCCGGTTTTCAACAAACAACGAGGATTTCACTCCTTGTCGGCTCAACTCCTTGGCCCCGGACATTAGCGGCACTGCCGCCATGTTCAGAACGGCGCCAACACCGGATGCTTCACAGATCCCAGACAGGTGGCCATACAGGCCAAAGCCAGTGACATCAGTTATGGCATGGGCGGGTTGCAATATCTTCGCGGTCTCCGCCTGTGGGCGAGACATCATCGCCAGGGCCTCGCTCACCCAAGCGCCATCAGCTTGGCCCGCCATTTCAGCTGCCATAATCACGCCCGAGCCAATTGGCTTGGTCAGGAGCAACACATCTCCGGGTTTGGCCCCGGCAAGTGTACTTGCCGGGCGAGGGCACAGCCCCGTCACGGTGAAGCCAATGGTCAACTCGTCCCCCAGCGAGGTGTGCCCGCCGACAATCTCGGCTCCAGCACTCCGCATGACGTCGGTAGAGGCAGCCATGATCTCACTCAGGGTACGTTGCTGCAGTTCAGACGACATGCGCGGCAAGATCAGATTGGCCGTGGCCGCTTGCGGCTCTGCCCCCATGGCCCAGATATCGCCCAGTGCATGAACCGCTGTGATTCGGGCCATTAACACCGGATCATTAGTTAGTGCGCGTAAATGATCCGAGCTGATAACCAGTTTAACCCCGCCAGTGATCAGCAAGGCAGCATCGTCGCCGGGCAGTGGGGTGATGTCATCGCGAACGCTACCGGGAAGCGGTTCCAGCGCAGCCCGCAGCGCAGTGCGCCCCACCTTGGCCCCACAGCCACCGCACATCGGCTTGTCTCCCAATGCTTCGGCCATTCCAAGCGTATGATGCGGGGGTAGTTCTGGCTGCTCCATTTCGGGCAACTCGCGAAACTTGATCATGAAGGTCTGGTCGATGTGATTTTTCCAGCGCCACATCAGCGACCCCGATAGGGTGAGTCCATGCCGTTCGGCCAGGGCAGATTTCTCACCAAGTGAGACCAGCTTCAGGTAATCATTTTGAGGCTTATACGGACGCAGATCTTCGCCGCTCAGAACCGCACATAGATTGTCAAACAGCACCGGTGCCTGCCGCACCGCATAGACCCCAGCTTTGGGGCGCGGCGTGTGGCTTAGATGGGCGCAATCGCCCGCAGCAAAGACCAAAGGGTCCGAGCTTTGCAAATTCTGATCCACCGAGATGAAACCATTGTGCAGCTCAAGTCCGGTCCCTGCGATCCAGTCATAGGGCCGCGCTCCCGCAGCGCCAGTGGTGAAATCCGACAGCACCTCGCGCCCATCCGCCAGGCGTATGTGGTCTGGTTCGATACTTGCGATCTCGACACCTTCCAGCAATGTGACCGCGTGTTCGGTCAAGGCAGTGCGCAACTTGGCGCGGGCCTTGCTGCCAATGGCCCGTAACGCATGGGCGTTGTCGATCAGAGTGGCCTGCGCCAGCCGTCCACGCGCGCGCAGCGAATGGGCCATTGCCAGAACCAGCTCAACCCCGGCAACGCCGCCGCCAATGACCGCAATATGGGCTGGGCCATCGCCATTTCGAAACGCCCCCCATGTCTTAGCAAAGGAACCCAATGGTTTGGCGGGTACGGCATAGTCAGCAAATCCTGGTAGATCTGGCATGTCCGAAGTGATGCCAATATCAACCGAAGCCACGTCATAAGCGATCGGAGGCCGCCCCGGCACATGTATCTGCCGCTCCTCGGTGTCGATGCCCGTAGCAGCCCCGAGCACAACCCGAGCTCCCGCAAAACGGGCCAGCTTGACCAGATCGATGTCCAGTTCTTCACGTTGATAGTGCCCGGCTACAAATCCCGGCAGCATGCCCGAATAGGGCGCGGTGGGGCCAGGGTTGATAACGGTCAGTCGCGCACCGGGCAGGGGAGACATCCCCCATTTGCGCAACACCAGTGCATGAGCATGCCCGCCGCCAATCAGTACAAGGTCTCTGGTCAGCGGCAGGCGTGTATCATGCATATCAAGTGGGGCCTAAAATATAGGAAGTGGTGCTGAACAGAGGGGTTCCGTTCAGCTCTCTTTACTTTCGGGCAGGTCTGTTGTTGCCCAGTCGCCATCTTCACCCGCCGATGGCAGGCTCTCGCGGCTTTCTCGACGGTGGATATGCACCTTGGCAATGAAGTTCGCCGTGATCGGAGCTGTCAGCAGCAAGAACAGGGTGATCATCAGCTCGTGCACGGACATATAAGGACCATTTGCAAAGGCATTGGCCATCGAGGCCAGCAACACGCCGCCCACACCCAAAGTGGTCGCTTTGGTTGGGGCGTGCAGGCGTGACATGGCATCGCTCAGTTTTAACAACCCGTACGAGCCGACAAAACCAAAGATGCCCGCCGTAACCAGGAACACAGTGATCAGGATTTCGAAAAATTGCGCCATGTCAGCCTCACTCGATGATGTTGCCGCGCAGGATAAAGCGGGCATAGGCTACGGTTGATACAAAGCCAAGCATGGCAACAATCATGGCAGCCTCAAAATAGATGCCGGTGCCAAGCGCGATGCCATACAGCACCATAAGGGCGATGGCATTGATGAACATGGTGTCCAGCGCCAGAATGCGGTCGGCGATTTCATCGGCAAACAGCACTTTCCAAAGGTTCATCAGAATGCCCAGGGCAAAACAGCCAAAGGCAAAGATTGCAGCATAGGTGATCATTCGAAAATCTCCATCAGGCGGCGCTCGTAGCGCTGTTTGATCTCGTCGCGGACTTCATCCGGGTTTGGCGCGTCCAGGCAATGTACCAACAGGGCGTGGCCCTCGGCGGATACATCCGCCGATACGGTACCCGGCGTCATGGTGATGGTGCCAGCCAGCGTTGTAATCGCCTCGGGGGTGCGCAGGTCTAGCGGGATGGTGACCCAGTTGGGCTGGCGATCGGCGTTGGATTTGAACACCACGATCTTGGCGACCACCACATTGGCGACAACGATGTCATACAGAACCACCAGAATGTACTCGATGACCTTTAGCGGCTTGGCCAGACGTGGGCGATCGGGCCAATAGGGCTGGGTGAAAAACGGGATCACCAGGCCCAGACCTAAACCAAACACCAGCGAGTTCAGCGACCAGCCATTGACCAGCAGCAGCCAGGTCACAGTCAGCAACAGGGTCAGGATCGGGTGCGGCACCAGCCGTCGTAGCAGCTTCATTGTTCAGCCCTCCGTAGAACGGCATCGATGTAAACGCTTGGCTCAAAAAGCTGAGCCGCAGTGGCTTCGGAATAGTCCATCATTGGCCCCGCAAACACTGTCAGCAAAGCCAATCCGGCGATTAAGCTGAAACAAGCAACAAAGGGCAGAGCAGTAGCCTTGGGGGCCTCTTCCTCGGGCACGGCTTGAGTGTCATCCACGGGCAACTCAGGTTCGGCCTCGCGGATATGCTCGGCGTCGTGGCTTTTCCAGAAAACCTCGGATCCGGCGCGGGCCAGACCGATGATAGTGATCAGTGATCCCGCCAGAATGACCAGCCAGATCCAGCTCACCAACTCGTGGTCACGGGCGGCATCCATAACTAGCAGCTTGCCAATGAAACCGGATAGCGGAGGCATGCCAGCCATTGCAATCGCGCCAATAAAGAACAGAGTCGCAATCAGCCCGGTTTGTGCCATGGGGCGTTGCGCGATGATGGCACCGCCGCGACGTTCCATCACCAGATCAGCCACCAGGAACAGCAACGCCGCGGCCAATGTGGAATGCACGGTGTAATACAGTGCAGCAGCCGTGGATTCGGGAGTGAACAGCGCAATCGCGATCAGCAGGGTTCCCATCGAGGTGATGGCGCCAAAGGCAACCAACCGACCAATCTCACGCGATCCCAATACACCAAAGGCGCCAACAGCCAGGGTGAGCATCGCGGCGGGCAACAGCCAGTCGCCAACCAGTCCGGCAGTGATGGCCACATCGGGGCTAAACACCAATGTGTACATCCGCAAGATGGCATAGGCGCCCACCTTGGTCATGATGGCAAACAAAGCGGCTACGGGCAGGGGGGCGTTGGCGTATGAGGCAGGCAGCCAGAAATGCAGGGGCAGAACCGCGGCCTTGATCGCAAAGACCAGCAGCAACATGATCGCACCCACCCGCAACAACGCGGTGTCATCGGACGAAAGCTCGGCCACGCGCACCGCCAGATCGGCCATGTTTAGCGTGCCAGTGACCGAATACAGGGTCCCCAGCGCTAGCAGGAACAGGCTGGAGCCCAGCAGGTTATAGACCACGTATTGAACACCAGCCTGCAATCGCTTGGCACCGCCGCCGTGGATCATCAGACCATAGGATGCAATCAGCAGCACCTCGAAAAACACAAACAAGTTGAACGCGTCACCGGTCAGAAACGCGCCCAGAATACCCATCAGCTGGAACTGCAACAGCGCATGGAAATGACGCCCACGGTTATCCCAGCCAGATCCGATGGCATAAAGCACGACAGCCAGAGCCAACCCCGAGGTTAGCAACAGCATCAGCGCTGACAGGCGATCCAACACCAGAACAATGCCAAACGGCGCGCGCCAGTTGCCCAGCTCATAAACCTGAACCGTTCCATCGGCAGCTTGTGATGCCAGAACCAGTGTGACCACCAGCAAGGCAACCGTACTGGCAACCGAGAAAATCCGCTGCAAGCTTAGATGGTGACGCAGCACCATGATAATAAAGGGTGCGATGATGGCAGGCAGCACCACCGGCGCAATCAGCAAGTGGTTCATGCGTCGTCTCCTGCGCCGTCGACATCTTCGATCATGTCTATATTGTCATCCTTGGCTGACAAATAGGCCCCCAGCGCTATCATCACCACCACAGCAGTCATACCAAAAGAAATCACGATTGCGGTCAAAACCAGCGCCTGTGGCAGCGGATCGGTATAGGGCACGTCGACGTATTTGTTCAGCACCGCAGGGGCGTTAACCGTCAGGCGTCCGGTGGCAAACAGGAACACGTTGACACCGTAAGTCAGCAACGACAGCCCCAGAATGACGGGGAAGGTGCGTTTGCGTAGGATCAGATAAATCCCGGCAGCAGTCAGAGCGCCCACAGCTGTGGCAAATAGGATTTCCATGCTCAGACCTCCTCTTTAGTAGTTTCGGGCGCGTCATCGCGGGCCGGGTTAATGTCCATGGCGTGTTCGGATGTCATGCCGGGCTGCCAGGCCAGACGGGCCAGGCTTTCCAGTGTCAGCATCACCGCACCGACAACGGCCAGGAAAACACCAAGGTCGAACAGCGCTGCTGTGGCCCATTCAAATTCCTCAAGTGGTGGCCAATGCAGATAGCCAAACGAGCTGGTCAGGAAGGGGCGACCGGCCAGCCACGAGCCAACACCGGTGGCGGCCGCAATCAGCACACCGGATCCGATGATGCCATGGTAATAGAACTTCTGCCGTTCAGCCGCCCAGCCAAAGCCAGACGCCATGTACTGCATGAGCATCGCAATCGCGGCGATCAGGCCAGCGATAAAGCCGCCGCCGGGCAGGTTGTGACCGCGGAAGAAGATATAAGCAGCAACCATTAGGGCCAGCGGCATCATCACACGGGTGGCAACAACCATCATAAGCGGGTGCGGGTCACCGTCCTGCGGCAGGTCGGGTTTGCGGTTCAGCAAATAGGCGCGGACTTTTGAACCCAGAATGGCCTCGGTCAGTGCATAGATCACCAGTGCGGCAATCCCCAGCACGATGATTTCGCCAAATGTATCGTAACCACGGAAGTCGACCAGGATCACGTTCACCACATTGGTGCCGCCGCCGCCTTTGTAAGAGTTGGCAAGGTGGAACTCGGAAATTGATGGCATGGCAAAATTGCGGGTCATCAAGGCATAGATCAGCCCGCCGACACCCGCACCCGCAGTGATCGAAATCGCCGCATCGCGCAGGCGCGTACTGACTGGGGTTTCAACCGGTGTTTCCTTGGGTAGGAAGTTCAGCGCCAGCAGCATCAGGATGATGGTCACCACCTCAACCGAGATCTGGGTCAGTGCCAGATCCGGGGCCGACAGATAGTTGAACGACAGCGAAACAATCAGACCGACAACACCGATCAGCACCAGCGCCAACAGACGGTTGCGGTGATGCACTACGATGAAACCCGTGGCGACGATCAGGCAGAACCAGCCAATGATTGGCAAAGGCCCGGCCTCTTGCACTGCACGTGTCGCGTCGGACATCACACCGGTGCGATAGGCATAGAGCGAGATCGCCGTGGTAAAGACCACCATGATCGCCGAGTAGCGGGTGATAGAGCCATTGTGTAGCGTATCAGTCAGGCCGCGGGCGAACCGGGTCAGCGCGCCAATCAGCCCTTCAAAGATTTCCTTGGCCTCGGGGCGGGGCGCTGCCTCCCACACGGCAGCAAGCTTCTTGTGTGACATCAGCAAGATGATACCGCCCGTGATCGCCGCAATCGACATCATCAGTGCGGTGTTGAACCCGTGCCAAAGCTTGGGCTTGAAGTAGGGCACCTGTCCGTCGCCAATCACCGCAGCCGAAGCAGAGGAGACAACGGGGCCGGAAATGATGCCAGGGGTCAGGCCGATGGCAATCACCAGCGAAGCCAAGAAAGCCGGGGCCAGCCATAGGCCAGGATTTGGATCATGCGGCTGCGTTGGATAGTCGTGCCGCTGCGGGCCCAGGAACACATGAACAATATAGCGGAACGAATAAGCCGCCGAGAACATCGCTGCAAAGACGGCTAGTGCAGGAACCAGATAATGGTTGCCACGCCACAGCGTATTTATAGTTTCCTCCAGCATCATTTCTTTGCTGAGGAAGCCGTTCAACGGTGGCAAACCGGCCATCGACAGCGAAGCAATCACCGCAATGGTAAAGGTGATCGGCATCAGATGTCGCAGACCACCCAGACGTTTGATGTCGCGAGTATGGGCGCCATGGTCGATGATGCCAGCGGTCATAAACAAGGCGGCCTTGAAGGTCGCGTGGTTGACGATGTGGAACACCGCCGCAACGGCCGCTGCCTTGGTGCCAAAGCCCAAGAGCATGGTGATCAGACCCAAATGGCTGACGGTTGAAAAGGCCAGCAAACCCTTCAGGTCATCCTTGAACAATGCGATCACCGCGCCGATCACCATGGTGATCAAACCAGTTGTGGCCACAATGTAGAACCAGGCCTCGGTGCCCGCCAGAACCGGCCACATCCGCGCCATCAGGAACAAGCCCGCTTTCACCATAGTGGCCGAGTGCAGATAGGCTGAAACCGGCGTTGGTGCAGCCATGGCATGGGGCAGCCAGAAGTGGAACGGGAACTGTGCCGATTTAGTAAACGCACCAATCAGGATCAGGATCAGCGCAGGCATGTATAGTGATGAGGACTGGATCAGTTCTTTGTTCTGCAGGATCACAGTCAGGTCATAAGACCCTACGATATTGCCCAGGATCAGCATCCCCGCGATCATCGCCAGACCACCGGACCCGGTAACGGCCAGCGCCATTCGCGCTCCTTGGCGTCCCTCGGGTAGATGCTTCCAATAGCCGATCAGCAGGAACGAACTAAGCGAGGTAAGTTCCCAGAAAATCAGCAAAAGCAAGATGTTGTCGGACAGAACAATACCAACCATCGCGCCTTGGAATAACAGAAGGTAAGAGTAGAACTGCCCCATCGGATCTTCGCGCGACAAATAGAACCGCGCGTACAGAATGATCAGCAGGCCAATACCCAGAATCAGACCGGCAAACAGAAAGCCCAGCCCATCCAGATAGAAGTTGGCGTTCAACCCCAATCCAGGCAGCCAGTCCAATCTCGCTTGAACCACCTCACCGCTTAACACGGCAGGGGCGTTTAGCAACAGACCAACAAAGGCCAGCAGGGTGGTAAAACCAGCAGAAGCCGACGCGGCGTTTCGTCCGGCTCGGATCAGTAATGCAGGCAAGAGCGCGCCAAGAAATGGCAGGGCCGCAATCAGAAACAGGGACACGTGTGGATCTCCGGGCTTGGGCAAGGCAAAATTTCTTGTTGCCTAAGCAATTTTTGACTTTTGTGCCAGCCCCCACCGCCCAATCAAAGGGCGATTTCCAGAAGCTGTGCTGTGTTTGCTGAATTTCTAAGCAATAGATGGGCAGGGGGGCGGCGCTGACAAGAACTTGAACGCTGCGTCATCGGCTTTTTCTGACGGCGGCTCTGGAACATGGTATTTCGCCGGTACAGATTTTAGATAATTGGGAAACCTATGACCCAAATGAACATTTCCAGACGCCAACTGATGCTTGGTGGTACAGCGATGGTCGCTGTTGCAGGTGTAGCTGTTTGGTGGCGCCGTCAACCGCCGGGCCATGAACAGCCAAGGTTAAGCGTGACCGAGGCCTATCAGCATGCGCAATCCGGTGATGTCACCCTGATCGACATCCGAACTCCTGTTGAATGGCAGGCAACAGGTGTGCCGGTTGGTGGCCATCAGATCGATATGCGGCGTAAGGATTTCACCGACGCGGTTGCCAAGGCTGTGGGCGATGACCGCAGCGCGCCGATTGCGCTGATCTGCGCGCGCGGCGTGCGCTCAGCGCGCATGACCCTGGCGCTGACCAAGGCCGGGTTCAGTAATATCATTGACGTCCCCGAAGGTATTCTTGGCTCGCGCCAGGGTCCGGGATGGATTGCCAGCAACCTGCCGGTGGCGCGGTGGCAATCATGAGCCGTGCGGCCTTGGCACTGGCCCTGATGTTTGCCGCCTCAACCGCCACAGCCGATTGCGATGGTTCCGCTGACCCCTGTGAAATCAGCACGGGGGAATACCATATTTCCTTGCCGCACGGGGTTGAACAGCCCACCCCAGCTGTTGTCTTCCTGCACGGTTATGGCGGGTCAGGGGCGGGGACGATGAAAAACACCAAAATGATCGAGGCGCTGAACGCGCGCGGATATGCAGTGATCGCCCCCAACGCCACCCGCCGCCGCAATGGCAACCGATCCTGGGTTTTCTTCCCGGGTTGGGAGGGGCGGGATGAGGCTGCCTTTTTGCAAGAGGTGAAGGCGGATGCGCGCGATAGGTTTGGCATTTCCCAGCAAAACACGGTGCTTGCCGGGTTCTCGGCCGGTGCTTTCATGGTCAACTACCTTGCCTGCGCCCATCCCGATGACTTTGCCGCATACGCGCCAGTGGCAGGAGGGTTTTGGCGTCCCCAACCCGACAGCTGCGCTGGCCCGGTCCGCTTGTTTCACAGCCACGGCTGGGCGGACAGAACGGTTCCGTTGGAAGGTCGGTATTTAGGCGGTAAACAGTTCCAGCAGGGCGATATCTACGCGGGGCTGGAATTGTGGCGGCAAACCAACAGTTGTGAAAGCCATGCCCCTGACCAAGTCCGACAGGAAGGCAAAGTCCTGCGCCGTCGCTGGAACTGCGGCGAGGGGCGCGACATTGAATTCCTGTTGTTTCCGGGTGGCCATACTGTTCCCCAAAGCTGGGCAGGTCAAATGCTGGACTGGTTCGAAGCAAAGGTGAACTAAGGAACGGCTCCCGCCCGTCGTCGGCCTCTTGTCAGAGGCGCTCCTCCCGTTGGGCGTGGCACCGCGCCTGGCGCGGTGCCACGCCCAAGGCCGCCAAGGGATTTCGGCGCAGCCGAATGCCCTGTGGGCGCGGGAGGGTTTGGAGAGGGGCTACTCTGCTGCACTGCGGCTGGGGCTACCGCCGTCCAGAATATCCTTTAAACTAGACCGGTGCGCCCGGGCGGTGCGGGTGATTTGCAGTTCAGCAAAGACCTCGCGCGTGCCCATCCAGGTCTTCAGCCGTCTGACGACGGGCAGACCTGACAGGGCTGACAGCGGCACCGCCAGAACCAGGGAAAGGGCAATTGGTAACAGCCAGACAGAGACCATGCCGGATAGGATCCCAGCCCAAAGCGCCAGCCCGCTTGTGGTTTCCAAAGCATGTGAGATCAGCAACGTACGCCACCCATAGCTGCCGCCATCGCGGGCCTGCGGGGCCCAGCCGCGCTGTAGTCCCAGTGCTGTGCGGATCACCGCGATCATCTGCTGTACCATTAGGATCGGGGCGTAGAGAATGGCAAGGATGATTTCGGACACAAAGGACAGGGCAAAACGGCTAGCCCCACCGTAGTCTGCAAACCGGCTGCCACTCAGGGGCAGGGCAGCGATGGCCAAAAGCTTCGGTGCCAAAAGCATCGCATAGATCAGCAGGATCACCAGTACATGGCGTGGCTCAGACATATCCGGCCAAGAGGGCATCAACGGGTTTGTTGCATTAAAATAGGTCAGCACCGAGGCCTCCTCGCCGCGACCAATCAGTGCCCAGATCACCAAGAGGGCAAACCAGATCGGCGCCATCAGGTAGCCAATCGCGCCGTGTAGCAGGTGAAAGCGCGAAATTGAACGAAACCCTTTGGCCCTCAGCAGGTTCAGGTGTTGCAGGTTGCCCTGGCACCAGCGGCGGTCTCGCTGGATGTGGTCAATCAGAGTAGGCGGGGTTTCCTCATAGGATCCGCGAATGCGTGGCAAGAACCGAACCGACCATCCGGCCCGGCGCAGCAATCCAGCTTCGACAAAATCATGGCTCATGATCAGCTTTTCACCCCGGCCCAGGGCGCTGGGAATGCGAGGCAGGCCAGCACAGGCGGCAAAGGCGCGGGTGCGCAAGATGGCGTTATGGCCCCAATAGTTGCCCTCGTGGCCAATCCAACGGGCCAACCCCTCGGCCAGAGCCGCTCCATGCACGCCGTTGGCAAATTGCTGCATGCGGCCAAACACCGACTGCGCGCCAATCAGCTGCGGAAAACTCTGGATCAGCCCGGCACCGGGATCACGGGACAGCGCATCCGACAGGCGGGCAATAGCGCGGCCGGTCATCAGGCTATCAGCATCCAACACCAGCATCGCCTCGTACCCGCTGCCCCAGCGCCGGACCCAATCGGTGATATTACCCACCTTTCGATCCGTATTCTGGTCTCGCCGCCGGTAATAGAGCTTCAATCCGGGTGGCATGATCGCGTGGAGCGCACGCACTGAGATCAGTTCTTGTGCGGCCAGTTCATCGTTACGGGTGTCGGACAGGATGAACATGGAATAGTCATGCACGCCGCCACGCCTGCGCAGGTCTTCCAGCATGGTCCGGGCATTGCCCAGCACATACCAGGGCACTTCGTTGTGCACCGGGATCAGCAGCGCCACCTTCATCGGTTGTGCGCGGGACAGGCGGCGTGTCTTAGGGCGTTGGGACAGGGAATAAAGCCCTAGTAAAACTGTGGCGACGGTGAAGCAGATCCAGAAAAAATTGAAGGCAATCAGGGCCAACAACGCGACCTCAAGCCCGGAAAAACCACCAACGGCAAACCAGTCTTGCATCACCCAGGTTAGCAACCCAGTGCCTGCTATGGCTGGGGAAAAGGCCAGTACCCGCCACATGGCCACATTTTTAGGGGCGTGCTGATTGGGTGCTGCATCGTCTTGAAAAGAACACCCAAAATCCTGTTCTGGCATGTCCAGCGGTTGTTCCGGGGGCATCAGGTGTGGTTGGCTCATGCGGTCCACCGATACAGCCAGACCTCAGACACCGGTTGTCCATCCCTGCGCAGCTGCGCCCGCAGCTCCACCATGTCGCGCTCCCCTGGATCAAAGGAAAATGCCAGTCTCAGCCCGCCGCTTTCCGGGTTGCGCTGCAATACGCCCGCGCTGGTTTCTACATGCGGTGACGAGACGTGGATGTCGTAGCTTTCTGGATTGTCCGCTAATAGAGGATGCGCGGCCAGATCAAGGGTCATGATCCGCCCCGGATCACCAAACACCCGTGCTCCGCCAGAGGTATTGGTCACACGCGGTAGGTCTAGATCAGGCTCGCTCCCCCAGCCCAGCCGATAAGACAAGTCTACCTGCGACCCAGCCACATAAGGCTGGTGCGGACGCCAGTAGGCGACGATATTGTCATAAATCTCTTGATCCGCAGGAATCTCGACCAAGGTCACTGCGCCTTGCCCCCAATCGCCCTTGGGTTCGACCCACAGGCAAGGGCGCTTGTGGTAATTGGCCTCAAGGTCGGCAAAGTCCGAATACTTGCGCGCTCGTTGCATCAGGCCAAAGCCACGTGGGTTGTCATCCACGAATGAGGAAATCTGCAGGGTCTTGGGGTTGGCTAGAGGGCGCCACAGAACTTCGCCATTGCCATTGTGGACCAGCAGCCCGTCACTGTCATGCACGGCGGGGCGGAAATCATCAAACCGGCTGCGGTTGGTCTGATCATAGAGGAACATCGAGGTGAGCGGCCCAAGCCCCACATGGCTCAACTCTTCGCGAGCAAACAGCGTTGCTTCAACCTCCATCACGCAGTTTTCACCCGGTAGGATATCAAACCGATAAGCGCCGCTCACCGAGGGGCTGTCCATCAGGGCATGAACCACGATATTGCGCTGGCCGGGGGCTGGGGTTTCCAGCCAGAATTCGATGAACTCGGGGAATTCTTCTCCCATCGGGTCACCGGTTTTCAAGGCTAGCCCTCGGGCGGACAGTCCATAGGTGTTGGCCAGACCAATGGCGCGGAAATAGCTGGCACCTTGGAATACGCAGAACTCGTTCTTTAGCCCTGGCTGGTTCAGCTCGGTGCGCAGACGTAGGCCAGAGTATCCAAGTGGACCATCCAGGCTCAGCTCTGGCGCCTTATCGGTCTTGTCAAACAGCGACAGATCAAAGGGCACCAGCTGGGCCACATGATCCTGCACCGTGTTGACCTGAACTGGGCGCGGGAAATACAGCCCCGGCAAAAAGAAATCGACGTTATAGCTGCTGGCGGTATCCGACCACAGCGCGTCTTTGCTGCGGAACCAGCGGGTCTGGTACTCCAGATAGGACATGTCCAGCCAGTCCTGCGGGACTGAGGGGCGCGGGGCATAGTCTCGCCTGGACAGTTCCCGCGCCAGTTGGATCACTGTATCACGAGTGAAACGCAGCGTTCCGGTGGCATGTACCGGCAGGGCAAGGGCTGAGGTGCTGGCGAGCGCAGAAGCGAGGAAGGAACGGCGGGTCAGGGCGGTCATCGCTTGGTCCTCCAGGGTTGGGATTTGAACCAGGCCGCCGCAAAGGCCACCAGAATGATAATTGCATAGCCGGTCAAGTTGGCGGCGGCGGTGGTGATGATGGCCCTGTCGGTCTGGTCCAGCGCAAAGCCGATCAAACGTGCCAGCGCCATCGAGAAGACAAAGACTGCCAGCGACTGTTGGCCAACCTTGGTGATCAATTTGAGTAACACTGCCCAAATTCGTGCCGCCACGGATTGGCCGGTGGCGATCAACCGTTTGCCACCTTCACCGGCAATCACCCAGCCCAAGTAAGCCAGCGACAGGAAGTGGACATAGCGCAGCAAGCCAAAGTCGCTCTTATTGCGCCACTCAGCTGTCAGCGCCCAAACGGGACGTATCGTATCTGCCAAGTCTTGGTTCCAGCCTTGCACCCACAAGAACACCTTCCACGAGCCAAAGGGAGCCGAGAAAATAACAAACCCAGCCGCTGCAACGATCAGAAGATTCGACACCGGAGGCTTGGGCAACCAGCCTTTCATGAAGGCAAAGCCGGTAAAGAACAGCAACTGCCAGCCAAAGGGATTGAAGAACCACTTGCGGTCTGACCAGGGCTCTGCCGAGAGGGCAAGACCATCCGGTCCCAGCCCAATCATATAAGGGTTGGCAGTCAGCCAGATCAGTACCGAGGCTGCGGCAACGGCCCATAACCCAACCTTCTCAAGCCCCATCATCACTGGCATCAGCGCCAGGACCACAAGGTACATTGGCAGGATATCAAAATAGTTCGGCACATAGGTTAGGGTGAAAAGCCCAACCAACTGCTGTGTTGTGTTGTTGAAGAAGGGCCTCAGGTTCAACGAGGCAATATAGCTTTTGTCAAAGCCACCGTAGAGGTCGATCACGGCCATCATAGTGGCGATGAAAAAGAACAATCCGATGTGGGCCCAGTACACCTGCCAGACGCGGTAAATCACCCGCGCCGTTCCCAAGGCCCAGCCGCGTCGCGCATATGAGCCACCAAAGGCAATGGCGGAGGCCATGCCGGAACAGAACACAAAAATCTCGGTAGCATCGGAAAAGCCAAACCGCGCCGGGATCCAGCCGGTCCAGCGGTTGCCGGGGATATGGGCGGTCAGGATGATAAACATCGCAATGCCGCGGTAGAAGTCGAGCCTCGGATCACGAGGACGTGCCGCCCCATGGGCCGGCGCTGCTGTCTGATTGGCAGCAGATCCAGGCAGGGCAGAAGCCTGGGTGTCAGGATGGGGGAGAATAGTCGCCATCTAAATTATTTGCCTTTCAAGGTCACTCAGCGGGGACGCTTTGCGCGGGTGAATTGCTGCGGCCGGCAGTAATCAATTCGCGCCGGGCAATGGCGTAGTTGTCCTCAAACCCACCGCGCTTGCTGCGCCGGTCATCCAAGATGGTCTCGACAGCGTCAAGTTGCCCAGCCCGCAGGCCAGCATCAATGGTGATACGTTCAAACACGTCGCGCTGGGCATGACTGCCCCCGGCCAGTTGCAAAGATCCACGCCCCTGCGACAGATGCCTGAACGCGCCCGTATAGTCTCCATCGCCAAAGGCTTCGAGACCCGAGGCCATGGCACTGCCCGGTTCACCCATGCGCTGACCGGTTTCATCCGGGCGGTTCTGCGCATCCGCGTGGATGCGTTGCACCAGCCGTGTGGTGGCCTCTTGGCGGTCATGTCCAGCCAGCGCCAGAAGGTAGTGAAGGTCAGCAAAGATCAAACAGCCATCTTCGGTTCGATTGGCCGAGAGCTCTGACAGTTCTTCCCAGCGACTGCCAACATCGACGCCCTCCAGCTCTAGCCGCATCAACAACGACGTGCCGTTGGAAATATCGCGATAATCGTCGGTCTGATCCTTGCGCACTTCACGATCATAAAGATCCAGCACTTGATCCACCTGACCCAAATCTAGATGCATCAGCGCCTTGTGCCACCACACGTGATAACGGAAGTTGTTGCAATGGGCCCAGGCCTCCTCACGCCCCTCCAGCCACTCCAAACCGGCCTTGGCGTTGCCGGTCATGTCGTGCACATGCGCCACGGCGTGCAACCCCCAGGCATCATTTGGCGCCGTCCAAAGCGCCTGACGACCTGCAATGCCAGCCTTTTCGTACTCGCCGGTCTCTTCCAGTGTAAAGGCGTGACAGCCTAGCAGATAGCCATGCCCGGCATGATCGGTACCATAGGCAGGCAATACACACTCAACCGAGCGCCGCATCCCGGTACTGTCGCCCAAGATAAAACGGATCGAATGGCTCAGCTTCATGGCCAAGGTGTCTGTGGGATGATCCCGCAAGACCTGCTCCATCTTGGCAATTGCCATCGAAGGTTTACCAGCTAACCAGGCCGCTAAGGCCTCGATATACAACCTCTCGCGGGGCAGGGCGGTTGCTGCATTCTGCTTGGCCGACGCCAAAGCCTCACGCGCGGTGGGGATCAGCTCTGACCGGCCAAGCATCAGATAGAACATCCCTTTGCAGGCCTGACCCAAGGCAAAACCCGGCACGGCGGACAAAAGGGACACAAGATGCGTAGGCGTTGAGGCCGCATGGGCAAGAACACCCATTTGTACGGCGTTCCAATCTTGCATTGCTGCCGCATCCGTCAGGCTGGTGTCTTGGCCAAAAGTATCTTGCATTACAAAGCGTCCGATCTGAGCTGAATAAAGGTCTAGGGTCGTTTCAAACAACTTTAGTTCATGCACTTCCACCCGGCGACGCCGGCTAACGCATTGGTGATGTGGTGTGTGTGCAACGGTGAGTTTTGTTGCGAAGTGGCAGAGAAATAGGGGAAATTGTCACAATAGCGGCATCTCTACCCGCACTAAGGCGCGGGTAGAGCAACTGGCTTGGTGCTTTCTGTAACACTTGGCCGATTTGATTTCGGCTAGCGCCCGCCCGGTTCCAGATCAAACGGCGAGTCCGCCGACAAAACAGCATCACTGTCTTCACCGCACCAACGTGGCGCATGCCGATAGGTCACGGGCGTGCGTGAAAGCTTCAGCGGATTGCCGATCAGATGCACCTGACCAGCGCTGCTCTCCATGTCGATCTGCATCTCACGCGCCGCCACCTGATCCGAGGCAAAGACATCCTTCAAATCTTGCACTGGGCCCACTGGAACTTTGCGCGCCTCGAGTCCGGCAATGATGTCATCCGTACTGAACCGTCGCATGGCTGGGATCAGGATCTCATCCAGCGCGGCTCGATATTCTAGCCGGCTTGGGTTGGTTGCAAATCTAGGGTCTTCGATCAGACCAGACAGGCCCAGAAATTCCATATAACGCGCAAACTGGCTGTCGTTGCCAACCGCCAGTATGACATGACCATCGCTACTTTTGTACACGCCATAGGGCATGATGTTCGGGTGCCCATTGCCGCGCCGTTCAGGGATATTGCCGCTTGTGAGGTAATTGACACCTTCGTTGATCAGCCAGGCAATCTGACTGTCGACCAATGAAATGTCGATCTGCTGGCCTTCGCCGGTCTGGCCCTGATGACGCAGGGCTGCAAGAATACCCACAGTCGCATACATGCCGCACATCACATCGGCGATGCCCACGCCAACCTTCATGGGCTCGCCCTCTGGTGCACCGGTCAGTGACATGACCCCGCCATAGCCCTGTGCCATCAAGTCGTAACCGGGTTTTTGTGCATTAGGGCCGTTTTGCCCATAGCCCGAGATCGAGCAATAAATCAGCCGCGGAAAATCGGATTTCAGGCTGTTATAGTCTAACCCGTACTTTTTAAGCCCTCCGGGTTTGAAATTCTCGATCAGAATATCCGCCTGCGCCGCCAAGTCGCGGATAATGCGCTGGCCTTCGGGGCTGGCAATATCAATGGCGACGGATCGCTTGTTGCGATTGGCGGCCATAAAATAGGCCGACATGTCGGTGGGATTGCCATCTTGATCAGTGGCATAGGGCGGCCCCCACTGGCGGGTGTCATCGCCGCCGGATTTTGGGTTCTCCACCTTGATGACTGTGGCGCCCAGATCGCCCAACAGTTGGGTGCAGGTAGGCCCGGCCAAAATGCGCGACAGGTCCAGCACCTTGACGCCGATCAGCGGCCCGTGGGGCAATTGTTCAGATCCGGCCATCATAGCCTCCAGGTTCGATTTCAGCAGCAATCACGGTGAAGACTTCGGCATGTTGCGCCTCAACCAGTGCCGCACGCAGCTCGTCCCGATTGCGCACGGTCATACCATTACCACCAAAGGCCCGGCCCATCGCAGCAAAGTCATGACGACCAAAGTCTACGGCGGCATTAGTCAGCTGCCGTTGTCGTTGTTTCAACTCGATCAGGGCGAGGCTGGCATCGACAAAGACCAAAAAGATCGGTGCCAGTTTCATCTCGGCAGCTGTTGCTAGCTCTCCGGCCACCATTAGAAACCCAGCATCGCCGGAAAAGCTGATCACCGGGCGGTCCGGCTGGGCAAGCTTGCGCCCAATCGCCATCGGCAGGGCACAGCCCATGGTACACAGTCCCGAAGACTGGATCAGCGCACGCGGTTCAGAACAGGTCCACATCTGTGACAGCAGAATGCGATGCGCGCCGCTGTCAGCCGTGGCAAGGGTATTGACGGGCAGCGTGGCGCGCGCTTCGGCAATCACCGCGGCTGGCCCCCAGGTGTCATCCGTTGGAAAGGCTTGTGAAAGAGCCAGCTTGGTGACCTCGGGTTGTCCTTCGACCCAAGTTGATCTGGTTTTTAAGCCTTCCGACATGGCCGCAAGGGTTGGAGCGATCGAAGTAACAAAACTCAGCCCCGATTGGTGCATGTAATGCAAGTTGGGTTCTGGTGCTATGTCGATGACATTCTGTGAGGATACATCCCAGACATCCCGCCAACCGGGGCGCATCTCAATCGGGTCATAGCCAATGCTGAGCACCAGATCCGCAGAGCGGAACAATGGCAGCAAATGCTTGTCTGCCAGCGGAGACAGTCCGGCCCCACCCAGACAGAGTGGGTGATCCTCGGGGATGATGCCTTTGGCTTTGTAACTGGTGACAAATGGGATGTTGTGATGCTCAACAAAAGCCTTGATTGCGTCTCCGGTCTCCTCCTGCAGGGCATCCAGGCCAATTATGGCAATGGGACGTTGGGCCTGTGCCAACCACTCCCGCGCCTGCGCCAGGTCAGCGCCTGCTGGCGCCGTTTCACTTGCAGGCGCGCGGCGATGTCCGCGATCTCTGGCAGGCATATCCGCAACCGAGATCGGCACGTCGATATGCACCGGTCCATTGCGGGGCTCGGTGGCGATTGCGACAGCCTTATCCGCAATCAGATCCACCGTTTCGGCGTCCAAGAAAAAGGTGGCCTTGGTGATCGGGGCAAACACCGCGCGATGATCCAGAACCTGATGCGTGTAGCTTTGTTCTTCGGCGGCATCGACACAGCCGGTCAGCACCAACATGGGCACCCGGTCCTGATGGGCGTTGGCCACCACATTGACACCGTTCAGCGCACCGGGACCCAGGGTTGCAATCAGAATGGCCGGGGCGCCGTCGCTGTGATGCACCGCCTCAGCCATGAAGCCGGCGCAGTTTTCGTGTTTGGCCAGATGCACTGTGATCCCAGCCGCCTGCAGCGCATCCACCAGGGTCAGCACCTCGCCACCGGGCATGCCAAAGGCGTGGCGGCATCCGGCCTCGTATAGCCGTCGGGCCAAAACATCCGCTGCGCGGGAAGGGGTGGTCATCATTGCTACTCCGTACTCAGTTGTCTGCGAGATTGCGGAGTATGGCCTGGGGCGCAAGCCCGCTCACGCCAGTGTGACCAGATGTTGAAGTCTTATTGAGTTGCCTGCTGAGCCAGGGCCTCAAACCGCATATCAAGCTGCCTGGCCAGATCCAGCAAGGCCGCGCCGCCCTCATCCGCGTAAGGAGCAAAGACATAGCTTGGGGTTTTGTAGGAGAGGGTGGCGGTGTCGTCTTGGTTTTCTGTGACATAGACCCGGACTGGGGCCTCGATCATCGCAGCGGTTGAGGTGGCCAGTATCTTGACTGCAAAGTCGTTATTGAACAGGCCAATCACCCGGTTGCCGGGAATGGTAATACCGCGTTTGGCTGCCGCACCAGTCGGGCCTGCCTGTGTCACAACACCAAGTCCCTGCGCTTTGGCGGCGGTTTTCACATCTGAGATCAGCTGCTTATAACTTTTGGAGGTTTCCACAATCACCCAGCCCTCGCGCGGGGCAATTGGGCCCGCAAATGTGGTGGTGGCAAACAGACATAACAGAGCGGCAGAGAAAAATGATGTGAACGGCATAGATAGGCTCCAAATGAAATTCGGTTCACACTAGATGGGTTTTGCGCAATGCTCGGTCACAATGGCGTGCCTGTTGTGATGGTATGCTGAGACCAAGCCAAACAGGCTGATTTTTTCTGTCTCAGGCGCTTTTCTATGAATGAGTTTTTGGAGTGCTGATTTTATGGATGACCGGATTTCTGTTGCCGCCGAACAAGTCAAAGGCCTGATCGCTGACCAGTTCCCTGAGTTGCAAAACCTCGCCATTTCCCCGATCACACCCGGGGGCTGGAACAACCGAAGTTTTCGATTGGGCAATGACCTTGTAGTGCGACTTCCAGCGGCAGAACGATACCAAGCTCAGGTGGGGCGAGAGAGTCTGGGATTGCAAAAGCTACCCTCCAACCTGCCGGTCGACACGCCAAGGTTTTTTGCCAAGGGCAAGCCGGGTCGGGGCTATCCCTATGAGTGGTCTATTTTGCATTGGGTCGTGGGCAGCGCGCTGGATGCTGAGGTTCTGATCGTAGATCCAGAGCTGGCGGTTGAGATTGGTCAGTTCCTTTGGGGGCTGCACCAAGCCAAAACGCCGGAAAACCTGGCCCCCGGCGTGGACAATTTCTATCGGGGTGGGGCACTTCGTTATTATGACGGTGAGACACGAAGGGCACTGCTGCACTTTTCCAAAGATAATCAGGCTGTGCTCACGCAGCTGTGGGAGCAGGCCCTATCCAGTGAGTGGCAGGCTGCACCTGTTTGGGTGCATGGAGACATAGCACCGGGAAACCTGCTGGTACAGAAAGGGCGCCTGTGTGGGGTGATTGATTTTGGTCTGGTGGCCGTCGGTGATCCGGCCTGTGATCTGGTAATTGCCTGGACCCACATGGATGCAACCTGCCGAGAGCAGTTTGTATCAACCCTGTCGCTGGACCAGGCCTGCTGGCAGCGGGCCAGGGGCTGGGCTTTGTGGAAGGCTTCGATTGTTCTGGCTGGGGAAGACGCCCCACACGAGCAGGTAGCTGTTTCACAACGGGTGCTCGACCTTTTGGCTTCAGATCCCGTACTATCCGACTAAAACGTCGTCGCTGTCGCATGAAAGCCAGCTTGCTCAGCTTATTGGGCAAACTGGGAGTGGGTTAAACGTTAGGCGGCAGCTCAGCAGCCGTCGGAAGTTTAAACGCGCTGGCCTCGGCACGGCTTAGCTGCTCGCCTTGATTACGTTTTAACAACACATCGCGGGCCACTGCATATTCATCACCCTGCCAGAAGATCAGACAGCCGTTGCAACCTTTGCCACAGCACCCGGCGGTGCCCACACGATTGGTCTTGAACCGGCGGGTGCTGGTGTCAGCCTCAATCGCGTCAACCAGCGCATCGCGGCGGCGCTTATAGGCGGTCTCGCCGGTGCTGTCGCGGATCTCCATCGCTTGCGCAGTCTTGTCGAGTTGCAGCCGTTTCCACTGCTCATCCGTCAGGGCGCGTTCCTTGCGGATGACGGTTAACGCCGGGAAGTTGGCTTTCAGATCGTTTTGATCCTCTTGCTCGAACAGAGAGAAGGGCAGGCGGATCATCGATTTGTTTGACCCGTGCACCACCTCCTTGCGCGCACCGCTGGCAGCGATTTCATAGTCATAGGCACGCAGCAGAATGGTGTTGCGGGCAATGGGAGAGACCAGTTCCAGCACATCGCCAGCCTCAAGCTTGTTCTTGACCTCAACCAAGAACGCATCCTCGGTCACTTCGCTCACCACACCGGCATATTCCCAAGTCGAGAGCGGCGCGGTGTGTTCATAGCCATGTGACAGGTTGGTCAATCGCCCCTTGTGGAAGGCCAGCGTGTAGCCCCGGTTGCCGACGGTTTCCAACTCAGCCATGTAGTCAGACGCATCCCAGTTGTCGGGGTCGGCATAGTAGTCATCAATAGCCATGCGATAGGCGCGCGCGACCACGGCGGCATAGTATTCCGACTTGCCGCGTCCTTCGACCTTGAGACTGTCCACGCCAATACGCAGATAGTCATCCAGCTTGGGCATCAGGCACAGGTCTTTGGAGTTCAGGATATAGCTGCCGCGCTCATCTTCCTGAATGGGCAGGAACTCACCGGGGCGCACACCTTCTTCCAGCAGGAATTCAAACATGTCGAAGTTGCTTTCATCGACAATCAGCTCTTGTACGGTGCCATCCTTAAGGCGCATGTGGAACTTGTAGTTCCAGCGGCAGGAGTTGGCGCAGTTGCCCTGATTGGCACCGCGTTCAGCCATAAAGTTCGATAGTAGGCAGCGCCCGGAATAGGTCATGCACATGGCGCCGTGAATGAACGCCTCTAGCATGATATCCGGGCACTTCTCGCGGATCTCTTCCAACTCGGGGAAGGACACTTCGCGCGCCAGTACCGCCAGATCTGCGCCCTGATCTTGCCAGAACTTCACAGACAGCCAGGAACAGATATTGGCCTGAGTGGATACATGTAGGGGGATCTCGGGGGCCCGTTCACGAACATACTGGAACACGCCGGGGTCGGCGATGATCAAACCATCGGGGTTCACCTGCCGAACGGTGTCGATGTATTCATCCAGCTTAGGGATGTCTTTGTTGTGGGAATACAGGTTCAGAGTCAGGTATGCACGGCGTCCGTGTTGATGGCAGAACTTGACGCCTTCAATCACGTCTTCCAGCGAAAACTCGGACTTGGTGCGCAACGACATATCCGGCGTGCCGAGATAGACCGCGTCCGCGCCATACAGGATGGCCATCTTCAGTTTGCGCAGGTTGCCCGCAGGCATCAGCAGTTCGGAACGGTGTTGGGACATTGGACCAGCCGGAATAGGGACGAAAGCCGCCTTCTAGGTCAGAAGGCAGAGCGAGTGAACCCATTTCTAAAAAACAGCTTTAGACCGTTGCATAGAGACCTAGAAGTCTGGCGTGCCGTCGACAGGAAACATGTTGTGTCAAACTAACCGCTACTTGGTATCAAGCCGATACTTGAGGAACTTAGCACCATCATAGGTGACATCACCGACATGCTCCGCCCCAAGCCGCGACAAAGCCCCTAATTTTGTACGAGATGGCGGCAGTAGAAACGTCACATACGGAATCCGACCGTCTGCGGCGGCAAACTCAAGGGCTTTCTTTGAAATACGTATCCCAAGTCCAAAGCAATCCGGTTTTAGCACCAAACCAAAATCCCATTCAGCGCCTTCTTTTTGAAAACCTCCCCAGCCGACATAGGTGTTGTCACACAGGATGGCCCAATGCCCAAGACCGTCACATGCCCAGCATTGTTCCTTGGTAGATACGAACTTGGCTACAGTCTCGTGATCCCACTCAAAATTCAAAAGCGGCATATGCTCTGCGACCCGGGGATCAGACATATGCTGAATAATCTCATCGGGCGCGATTTTTGGTAGCCGAACAAATGTTATTGCTTTGCTTTGCTTAAATGGCATGTCGGGAATATCTGCTCTACGTGGTTTGAAATTACACAAGAGCACAAACCAGCCAGCTCACAACTGAATTTGACCGGGCGTAACGCAGGTTTGAACGGGTGTCAGAATCCAGTTTGTCGCTAACAAAAACTGGCTTGTTATTTTTGTTTAGAAACAGGGCTGACTTTTTGCCTTATTTCTTGTCGCGTGCAGCTTTCTCATCTTTGGTTAGCTTGTTGTTCCAAGCGTTGTTGCTGAGACTAAGCTCGCTTGGCAATGGTTTGGTTTTGCCAATGCTGACTTTACCACCCTTGTTCAGGTATTCTTGGATAAGGGCATCATCGGTGGTTTCTTTTGGGATATGTTTCATAAGTAAGAGCCTAGCCGGTATCCGATGGACAGGCAACGAAACGTTCAAGTATCAGTGTGAACTGCGTTCATAAAATGATTGACCTATATATCTTCGCTGGTTATGTATTGTGAACACCGTTCACATTGGAGCATGGTTATGAACTTTTTCACCTCCCCAGCAGTACTACTTGCCAGTTGTCTTGCCACCTCAGCCAGCGCTGGGCCAAGCAGTCAACATTCAACGCAGGCCTCTAACCACAGTGGCCAGGCCTCTGAACATGGCTCGGCGTCTGTCGCTGAAGCGGCCGCGACCATCGTGGCCGTACCAGTTATGGCAGTGGGTTCCGTGGTCCTGATTACCGGGGCGGCGCTTGAGAAATCAGGGGCGGGGTCACAGGCAGCTGGCCGTGCCTCGGCTGGCTCGGACGATACCACAACCATAACCGTCATCGGCATTACCCCCGACGGCAAACCCATTTTGAAATAAACACTACAATAGGAGGCTCCCATGCCCCGTTTTATTGCATTGACGTATTTATGTCTGGCCTATGCGCTGCCATCCCTGTCACAGGCCGGCAGCAGCGAAGCGGGTAAGTCTTATCTGCCCGAGGCCGAAGTTGCGGCCTTCTCAAACCGTGTTCAGCAAGACCTTGCATCGCGTGGGGCTCATGTTGCGATTGTTGCGCGTATGGGTCGGGACCCCAAGGTGCTGCCACGTGGGGTCAAATACACCCATGTCAGCTTTTGGGTCTATTCCAACATTACCCGCGCCGATGGCAGTACGGGGCGGGGCTATCAGGCCTTCAATCTCTATCAGAACGCAGACAACAAAAGGCGCAGCAGTCTGGTACAGGATAGCCCGGCTGATTTCTTTGCAGGCGCGCACCAGCTGGATGCGGGTATCATCATTCCCGACAAGCGGCTGCAAAAGAAACTGTTGAGGGTGATCACCAGCTCCACCTATTCAGAACTTCATAATGCCAACTACTCGGTTCTGGCAAACCCAAACACCAGCCAGTTCCAAAACTGTACCGAACACACGCTCGATGTGATGATGGCCAGCCTCTATGACACGACCAGTGTGCCGCAGATCAAAGCCAACATTACCGCCCATTTCGATCCCCAACCCATCAAGGTGGGCGGTATCAAGCGTCTCCTAGCGCCGGTCGCCTCACAAGCACTAACCACCTCGGACCATGGCAACAGGATCGAGACCGCTACCTTTGGGTCCATCGCCCGTTTCATGCAAGAAAACGACTTGTCCGATCAAACCTATCGGATCACCCCAGAGCAGGTCATCGCCTTCTAGATTTGACTTGTGTTTCAAGTTGTCTCAAACACTTGGCCTATGACATCACAACCAACCCTCACCAGGCGGGAACGCAACCTGGCTGACATCCGCGAACGGGCTATCCCAATTGCCGAGCGCATCATTCTTGACGAGGGGATTGATGCGCTCACCGCCCGTCGGTTGGCCAAAGATCTGGGTATCTCGGTGGGTTCGCTCTACAATGCCTTTGGTGATCTGGATGGTGTTATCCGCATGGTCATTCACAAATCGACAACTTTGCTGTCCCAAATCCTGCATACGGCTTTGGAAGCAGCCGAGCAGGACGCACGGGCACGTGTGGTTGCACTGGGACAGGCCTACTTTGAATTTGCCTTGTCCGAGCCACGTCGTTGGTGGTTGTTGTTTGAATACAAAACCAATGCGCCGACAGATCAAAAGGCGCAGGACTTTCAAAAGGGTCTGCTCAATATGCTGATCCAGGCAGGTGAGGGGGATCCCAACTCCGAACAGCATCAGCAGTTCTTTTTGTTGCTCTGGGCCTCGGTACACGGGTTGGTTTCGCTTGCGTGTCGCCCGTC
Organism: Parasedimentitalea nitratireducens; assembly: GCF_057444295.1. Lineage (NCBI taxonomy): Bacteria > Pseudomonadati > Pseudomonadota > Alphaproteobacteria > Rhodobacterales > Paracoccaceae > Parasedimentitalea > Parasedimentitalea nitratireducens. Next base: position 289,154 of record NZ_JBYAXC010000004.1, read on the forward strand.
CATTGTTGCGATTAATCCGGATATGGCGCGCACCTATATCGGTGATCTGGTCCAGTCGGGCTTCAACTCGTTTCCCGAAGCCTGAAGCCCTGAACGGTAGTTGATTAGTAAAGGAATGGCACAAACTTGGCCGTCTTGGCTGCATAGGCATTGAATTCATCCCCATAGCGCTGGGCCAAATAGGCATCCAGGGGCGGGATGTGAAAGAACACAAAGCTAGCCGTGATAAAGATCGGGATCGGCCAGGCAAAAATAGATGCGGCTAGTATGGCCCACCCGGTAAACAGTACGGCGTCGCCAAAATAGTTGATGTGCATCGCATAGGCAAAAAGCCCTTGGGTATAACACCGCCCTTAGGACGAGGGCTGTTTCTTCCACTGCCAGCGCTGTAATTCCGACCCGGTGTTCAGGAATGACCCAAGCAGCACCAAACCAACTCCGACCCAGTCCCACACACCAAACGGCGTAGGCGAGCCAGTAATGACGCCAGCCCCCAGCACCAGAAACCCGATTTCAAACAGCGCAATAAACACGCTGAGTCCCAACACCTCTGACATCTCTACCCGACGTTTGAGCAGTACAAACAACGTCACAAGATGGCGCATCCCGTATAAAACCGCGCAGGCAGCCAAAACCTTGGCGCGCTGGGCATCGGGCCAGTCAAACCCTCCAAATGCCAGCCACAGGCAAACCGCGACGATGCCAGCATGTAACAGGGCAAAGATCAGCTTGGGGCCAAGTGACTGATCATGGTCACGGTTGATGCCGCCAGATTTGGACATTCGTGATTTCCTTAAATGGGGCCAACCACCGGGGCAGGCGCTGAAAATTTGTTTTAGACCAATTGGACTATTTAAGTCTCCCTAGACCTTTGCCCAAAACAATGTCAATAGTTTTCGACCAATCGGACGAAAACGCATGCCCAAGATAATTGACCACGACGCCCATAGAACCGAACTGGCCCACCGCGCCGCCGCCTACTTCTCGGCCCATGGATATGCAGGGGGGAGTATGCGCAAGATCGCCGAATACCTCGGCATTTCCAAAAGCGCGCTGTATCACTACTTCCCAACCAAAGAGGCGCTGTTTCTGGCCAGCACCGAGCAGGTCATGTCTCGCGTCAGCACCGACCTGGTCCTGGACGAGGGCGACGAGCAGGCGCAGATCCAGCAGCTGATAGATACCTTGCGCGCTGATTTTGGGTCAGAAATGGCGCTGGTGTTTGACTATATACGCGGCAAAAGCCGTGACGAGATCGCGTCGGACGAGGTGATGAAAATCTCACTTGCCGCCTATCAAGGGCTTGTCGAAAAGATCGTAGGAACAGAACGCTCAGATGAAACTCTCGCCCGTATCATGGGCACATTGCTGTTGGATCATCTGTCGGGGAGAACGTGGGAATCCTGATCGGCCTAGAAATTGGGGACTGTTCTTTCGATGCAGGCGGTCAAACCCAGCCTTTGCGAAAGAAATGTGGGCTGGCGCCGAACTTGCGTTTGAATTGGCGCGAGAAGTGCGTGGCGCTGTTAAAGCCCGAGGCAAGAGCGATTTCGGTTACTGACATCGCGGTTTCATTCATCAGCGCATAGGCATGGCTTAGGCGCATGTCGAAATAAACCTGCATCGGGCTTTGATCCAGATAACGCGAAAATAGCCGTTCTAGTTGGCGACGTGAAATATCCAGCCGGTCACAGAGCACGCCAATCGACAGCGGTTCCTCGATCGATTCCTGCATCAATTGCAGCGCCGTCAGCAAGCGCTGGTTGCGGCTACCAATGGCGACGGCATAGTTGGATTTCTGCGGTGCCATTTGCCCACCAGATCGAACATGCAGGCACATATCGGCGACAATGATCGCCAGTTTCTTGCCATGGCGTTCTTCTATCAGGTTCAGCATCATATCGGTGGCCGCATTGCCTCCACCACAGGTCATAAAGGTTTTGGTGATCTCATAGATATTCGGCGAAGGCTGAAGGTTTGGGAACTTCTCGACGAACCCCGGCTGGTTTTCCCAGTGCAGGGTGAACTCATGTCCTTTCAGTAGTCCTGCCTGGGCCAGGGCAAAGGCCCCGGTGCAGATGCCACCCATCCGGCGGCCAAACCGGTGTTCGCGGCGCAGCCAGTTGATTGTTGCCTCACCCGCCGAGTGTTGCGGTTCCACTCCGGCGCAGACAAACACGACTGCATCGGATGGCAATTGCCCTAGTGGCAGATCCGGAGTTACGTTCATGCCGTTGGAGCAGGTAACCGGTTCACCGTCCTCGGTCATGATGAACCAGCGATACAGCGCGGTGTTGGTCACCTGATTGGCGATGCGTAGCGGTTCGATGGCGGCAGCTATCGGGAGCATGGTCGCCTTGGGTAGCATCAGGAAGTAAAAATCCTGCGGTTCACCACTAAATGGGATCGCCAATTTGGCGGCAGCGCCTTTTTGAATGAAGCTATCTGACTGCATGACGGGATCCTGTGGCAAGGATGGCACAATGGTCATCGTGGCCAAAAAGTTTCTGAAGCGGTGTTAACTCGACTTTGACGACTGTAGTTATCATATTGCGACAACGAACCATAGGATTGCGACGGGAGGAAAAATGCATCGGCTAGAAACCGCAATTTTTTTACGCCCTCTTGCAGCCCTTATGCGCCGATACTAAGAATCAAGTAACACTCTGTCGGGTATGGTCCCGATTAAATTCAAAGCAGGCAGGCCCAAATGTTCGATCCAAAAGAAACTTACATGAACACACTCGTCCCAATGGTGGTTGAACAGACCAGCCGTGGAGAACGGGCGTATGATATCTTTTCACGCTTGCTGAAAGAGCGGATCATTTTCCTGAATGGTCCTGTTCATGATGGCATGAGCTCGTTGATCGTAGCGCAATTGCTGCACCTTGAGGCGGAAAACCCGTCAAAAGAAATCTCGATGTACATCAACTCGCCCGGTGGCGTTGTGACCTCGGGTCTGTCGATCTATGACACCATGCAGTACATCAAACCCAAGGTTTCGACCCTGGTGATCGGCCAGGCGGCTTCGATGGGCTCGCTGCTGCTGACCGCCGGTGAAAAGGGCATGCGGTTCTCGCTGCCCAACAGCCGCGTCATGGTTCACCAGCCGTCAGGCGGGTTCCAGGGCCAGGCCACAGACATCATGATTCACGCCGAAGAAACCTTGAAGCTGAAGCGCCGTCTGAACGAAATCTATGTACACCACACTGGCCAAGAGTTGGAAAAGGTTGAAGCCGCGCTGGAACGGGATAATTTTATGGCTCCGGAAGATGCCAAAGAGTTTGGTCTGATCGATGAGATCGTGACGAATCGTTCCAAGGGCGACGACGAAGAGAGCTGAAGCTCAATTCGTAACTAACTTGTACGTCCTGGAATAGGCTGGGGCGTACTTTGCGATTGTAGCGGCTGAGGCACTGGCCTAAGCTGTTTTAGAAGTGGGAGACGCCTAGAATGGGCCCCTCCTAGCGCGGACTGAAAGGTAGACCATGGCAACGAACTCAAGCGGCGACAGCAAGAATACGCTTTACTGTAGCTTCTGCGGCAAGAGCCAGCACGAGGTACGCAAGTTGATTGCGGGCCCAACCGTGTTCATTTGCGACGAATGCGTCGAACTCTGTATGGATATCATCCGTGAAGAGACCAAGGCCTCGGGGCTGAAGGCTACCGATGGTGTGCCGTCTCCTAAGGACATCTGCGAAGTATTGGATGACTATGTCATTGGCCAGGCAATGGCCAAAAAGGTGCTGTCGGTTGCAGTACACAACCACTACAAGCGCCTGAACCACGCACAAAAAGCCGGGTCCGAACTAGAACTGGCTAAATCCAACATCTTGCTGATCGGCCCGACTGGCTGTGGTAAGACACTGCTGGCACAGACATTGGCGCGCATTCTGGATGTGCCGTTCACCATGGCAGACGCCACTACATTGACCGAAGCTGGTTATGTGGGTGAAGACGTCGAGAACATCATCCTGAAACTGCTGCAGGCCAGCGAATATAATGTCGAACGCGCACAGCGTGGTATTGTCTACATCGATGAAGTCGACAAGATCACCCGCAAGTCTGAAAACCCATCGATCACTCGTGACGTATCGGGCGAGGGTGTACAGCAGGCGCTGCTGAAACTGATGGAAGGCACCGTTGCGTCGGTTCCACCTCAGGGCGGTCGCAAGCATCCACAGCAGGAATTCCTGCAGGTCGACACTACCAACATCCTGTTCATCTGTGGTGGCGCCTTTGCCGGTCTGGACAAGATCATCGCAGCACGCGGTAAGGGCTCGGCGATGGGCTTTGGTGCGGATGTGCGTGACAACGACGAGCGTGGTGTGGGCGAAGTGTTCCAGGATCTGGAACCCGAAGATCTGCTGAAATTTGGTCTGATCCCTGAATTTGTTGGCCGTTTGCCTGTATTGGCAACGCTGGAAGATCTGGACGAAGACGCTCTGGTTACGATCCTGTCGAAACCGAAGAACGCACTGGTCAAGCAATACCAGCGTCTGTTCGAGCTGGAAGAGACTGAGCTGGACTTTACCGATGATGCACTGAGCGCCATTGCCAAGCGTGCCATCGAACGGAAAACCGGTGCACGTGGCCTGCGTTCCATCCTCGAAGATATCCTGCTGAACACCATGTTTGAACTCCCCGGTATGGAGAGCGTGACCAAGGTGGTGGTGAATGAAGAGGCTGTGAACTCTAACGTCGAGCCGCTGATGATCCACGCCGATGCAGAAAAAGAACCTGCATCTGCAGGGTAACCCATGGGTTACCTGACTTGATTAAACGGCGCGGTTCATCCCGCGCCGTTTTGCTGTGAAGCGCCTGGTTTTCAGGTTTTTGATAATGATGATTTGATTGGACAGAGTGATGAGCATTAAGCGGATCTCCTCGGGTGGTGAGTTTGAAGCCAAGGTTGGCTATTGTCGCGCCGTTGTGGCGGGCGGATTTGTACATGTTGCGGGCACCGTTGGGCAGGGCGACGATGTTGTTGCCCAATGCCGCTCGGCGCTGGATATCATTGGCAAGGCCTTGGCAGACGCGGGCAGTAGTTTTGAACAGGTAGTACGAATAAATTACTACCTGCCCGAACGGTCCGAGTTTGACGCTTGTTGGCCGATGCTGGCAACGACCTTTGGTGAGAATCCCCCAGCGGCAACCATGATCGAATGTGGTCTGATTGATCCCAAATACCGGATTGAAATCGAAGTTACCGCGCTGGCGTCTTGAATTGCAGGGGGTGAACCCCGCATGACGTGGGAAATAGCGCACAACTTAGGGGCTGTGCGCTATTGGATGGGGCGCAGTGTCTGGACCTCTGCTGCAAACTGCGTCATATCAGGGGGGAATTTACGGAGGCATACATGTCAATCCTGAGCACTCTTTTGCGCGCCGTCACCTGGTGGAACGGTCAAACGCTGAACACTCAGCTCTTCACCGCCCGTAAGGGTATCAAAGTTGGCGACGACGATCAGGGCAATGTGTACTATCGCAATGCCGATGACAGCAAACGCTGGGTGATCTTCAACGGCGAGGTCGAGGCGTCGCGCGTCAATGCGGACTGGCACGGCTGGCTGCACCACACCTTTGACGAGGTGCCATCCGAGAAGCCGCTGGCGCACAAGGACTGGGAAAAGCCGCATCAGGAAAACCTGACCGGCTCAGCCTTGGCCTATGCCCCTGCGGGTTCGATTCGCCGCGCTGCTGAACCAGCTGAGCGTAGCGATTACGAGGCATGGGTGCCGGAGTAATCCGGCGCTTGGCAGAGGCACAGCGAAATGTCCCATAACACTACCGAAGTATTGGTCGGCGGCGCTGTCTTGGCTGCTGCAATTGGCTTTGCCGTTTATGCGGGGCAGGCGACAGGTCTGTCCAAGGGCGGCGACCACTACCACCTGAACGCGTCGTTCCGTTCTATCGAAGGCGTCAGCGTCGGCACCGATGTGCGTTTGGCTGGCGTCAAGATTGGCACAGTGACCGATGTTGATCTGAACCCACAGACGTTTCGGGCCGACACCCGGTTTTCCGTGAAAGAAGGGGTCGAGATCCCTGATGACAGCGCGGTCATCGTGTCATCCGAAGGCCTGTTGGGCGGCAATTTTGTTGAGATCATGCCTGGTGGTTCTCCCTTTGGCTTTGCGCCTGAGGATGAGATGGAAGATACGCAGGGTGCGGTTAGTCTGATTACCCTGCTGCTGAAATTTGTGTCCGGAAGCGGAGAAGAATCGTGAAGCGATTCTTTGGTTGGGCCGTCGCATTGTCCTTTGGACTGTCTTCGTTTGCCCAGGCGCAGGACAACACCACCGAGCCAGAAGCCGCTGCAACCGGGAGTGCCGTGACAGGTAGCGCGGCTGTGTTGCGGGGCTTGGACAAGGTCAATGGTCGCACCGCAGACGCTGAAGTGGCTATTGGCGGCAGTGCTGAGTTGCTGGGATTGTTGGTGACCGTGGTGGATTGCCGATATCCCGCGGACAACCCGACTGGTGATGCCTATGCCTTTTTGACTATTCGCGATCCGGACAATGGCGCCGTAGAGTTTGAAGGCTGGATGATTGCCTCAAGCCCGGCCCTGAGCGCGCTGGATCACAGCCGCTATGACATCTGGGTGTTGCGCTGTAACAGTGTCTGAGCCGTTGGGATCGCGGGTTTGATAAAGTCCGCTTCACCCTCTACCGCCTCAAGAAGCATAGATCTATAGGCTGCACGGCTGATTTCCCGCCCTCCAAGCGATGCCAGGTGTGGGGTGATGAACTGCGTATCACAAAGTTGAAACCCAGCCTGATTAAGACGATCCACCAAATAGGCCAGTGCAATTTTTGAGGCGTCAGTGCGACGCGAGAACATGCTCTCCCCAAAGAAGGCCGCGCCAACGGTGACGCCATAGACACCGCCTGTCAGCTCGCCGTCGTGCCAAATCTCCAGTGAATGGGCCTTACCCATCTGGTGCAGCTCGACATAGCGTTGGTGGATTTCTTCATTGATCCAGGTCTCAATCCGATCTGCGCAGGCGGTCACAACGCCTGCAAAATCACGGTTGATGGTCACTTCAAAACCACCGCGGCGCATACGCCGGGCCAGGGATCGGGAAATGTGAAACCCGTCCAGAGGCAGGATGCCGCGGCGTTTGGGGTCCACCCAGAAAATTTCAGGATCATCTTGGTGCTCAGCCATGGGGAAAACCCCGGCTGCATAGGCCATCAGCAACAAATCAGCTGTCAGCGTCATCGTACAGGCCTACGATGGGGTGTAGGGTGCGTGCTGGCACGCACCGCTACAGTTGTTTTAACTGGCCAGATTGGTTTCAAGCCAGTGCTCCAGCCAGTGGATGTTATAGTCACCTGACAGGATGTCAGCTTCGGCCAGCAGTGCATCAAACAGCGGCACCGTGGTGTCGACACCATCAACGATCAACTCACCCAGGGCGCGGCTTAGACGGGCCAGAGCCTCGTTGCGGTCACGACCGTGGACGATCAGCTTGCCGATCAGGCTGTCATAGTAAGGCGGGATCGAATAGCCATCGTACAGCGCTGAATCCATCCGCACACCCAGGCCACCAGGGGCGTGGTATTGCGAAATCTTACCGGGGCACGGTGCAAAGTTTGGCAGCTTTTCAGCGTTGATCCGCACCTCAATGGCGTGGCCATTGATCGTCAGATCGTCCTGTCCGAACGACATTGGCAGGCCTTCGGCAACGCGGATTTGTTCGCGCACTAGGTCGACACCAAAGATCGCTTCGGTCACCGGGTGTTCCACCTGCAAACGGGTGTTCATTTCGATGAAATAGAACTCGCCTTTTTCGTACAGGAACTCGATGGTGCCTGCGCCGATATAGTTGATCTTGGCCACAGCGTCAGCACAGACTTTACCAATTTTGGCGCGCTCGGCGGCACTGATGCTGGGGCCGGGGGCCTCCTCAAATACCTTTTGGTGGCGGCGCTGCAGCGAACAGTCGCGCTCGCCCAAGTGTACCGCCTTGCCTTTACCATCGCCAAACACCTGAATTTCGATGTGACGTGGGGTGGTTAGGTATTTTTCGATGTAGACTTCATCGTTGCCAAAGTTGGACTTGCCTTCGGCCCGCGCTGTGCGGAATGCCATTTCCATGTCAGCAGCGGTTTTGGCCACTTTCATGCCCTTACCACCGCCGCCAGCAGTGGCTTTGATGATGACCGGATAGCCGATCTCTTCACCGATTTTCTGAGCGGTTTCCAGATCTGGAACGCCACCGTCAGAACCAGGAACACAGGGAACACCCAGTTCCTTCATAGTGTCCTTGGCGGTGATCTTGTCACCCATGGTGCGGATGTGCTGGGCTGTTGGGCCGATAAAGGTCAGGCCATGATCTTCGATGATCTGCACAAAGTTGGCGTTTTCGGACAGAAAGCCATACCCGGGGTGGATCGCCTGCGCACCGGTGATTTCACAGGCCGAAATGATGGCCGGAATCGACAGGTAGCTGCTGGCGCTTTGAGCCGGGCCAATGCAGACCGACTCATCTGCCATCCGCACGTGCATGGCATCGGCGTCGGCGGTGGAATGCACCGCAACACTGGCAATGCCCATTTCTCGCGCCGCGCGGATCACGCGCAGGGCGATCTCGCCGCGGTTGGCAATCAGGATCTTGTCAAACATGTCAGATCCTTACTCGATGATGACCAGAGGCGTTCCGAATTCCACGGCAGCGCCGTCTTCAACCAAAATCCGCTTCACGGTGCCGCCTTTAGGGGCCGGGATGTGGTTCATGGTCTTCATGGCTTCGACGATTAGCAGGGTGTCGCCTTCGCTGACTTTGGCACCAACCGAGATAAAGGCCGGGGCGCCGGGCTCAGCCTGGGTGTAGACAGTTCCCACCATTGGCGAGGTCACTGCGCCAGGGTGGCTGGCAGGATCTTCGGCAGGAGCGGCGGCAGCTGGTGCTGCAGTTGCTGCAACTGGGGCTGCAGCCGCAGCCGCGGCAGGCACTGCAACTTGAACCGGGGCTGCCATTGCTGCCATCTGACGAGAGACGCGCACATTCAGGCTGTCGTCATCGCCGTATTCCCGTTTGACCTGCAGTTCAGTCAGATCGTTGTCGCGCAGCATTTCGGCCAGTGCCTTAATAAAGGCGACGTCTGCTTCGTGAGTTTTGTTTTTCATATTGTCCTCAGCCGGTTCTCAGTGACCTGCGAAAATGGCAGGTCGAAATTTAAGGCGCTTATAAGGCAAGGTTGACTGCAAGGAAAGCACCCTAACAGAGAGTCAACATGGGCTGTTGGCACCAGATTTACAATTCTGTTGCCATCAAAGGGGCATTCCGGTCAGTTTCGCTACCAATTCCGGGAGTTTGCGGGCCCCGAACTTCTTGAGCAAATGAGCCCTATGGGTCTCGATCGTGCGATAAGACAGCTTGAGCTCGGCACCGATTTCCTTGGCTGATAACCCACGGCAGGTCAGAATCGCCACATCCCGTTCACGCGGGGTAAGTGAGACCACGGGGCGATCTTCGGAAATATCAGCAAAGGACCAAATCCCCCCGCGAAAAGGCTGCTCGGGGGTCAGGGAGCGACCGCGCACCCTGCACCAGAACAGATCTCCGTTGGTTCGGCGCATAATCCGCTCGTCATCGTATCGCCCGGATTTTGCATTTTCTTGCTGAAGCAGGGTGCCAATACGATCAAAGTCTTCACGACTGGGATAGAGTGCAGAAATCTCAAGATCGATAAAGGCCTCGGGGCTGTCCCCAAAGGTTTCGGCAAATTGCAGGTTGCAGCGGCGGATGAAGCGATTTTCCAGCTGCGCAAGCCCGATGGGGGCATGATCAAAGGCGATATCAGTCATGGGCGTATTTTTGGACTGATTTGGCGAATATGGAAAGGGGATAAGGGGAACTAGGAACCCAAGTTATGGAATACTTGACTATCTGTACAACTGGTAAACCTGTTAAGTATGGCTTTTGGTTGCATTTGAGTAAGGTATTTCGAAATGTCTGATAAGTTCGAGCAGCTGACCCATATGGTATATGAGGCGTCTTTAGACAATTCGCTCTGGCCGGAGTTGATACTTGAACTGACCGAAGAGGTTCAGCGCGCCCGTGATAGTCGTTTCTTAGAGCACGAGAATAGCAAAGGTCTGGAAAATCTGTCGCGTCACTTTAAACGCGCTTTTGGCATCTCCAAAAGGATGGTGGATCTACAAGAACGAGAAACCTATCTGTCTTCGGTTTTGAACAGCTTTGCCTTTGGCGTTGCCTTGCTAGGTGAAAATGGGCAGCTTTTGATGGCCAACCGAACAATGCAGGAAACCTTGCAGACTGGAACAGTAATAGCCAACGGCAACCAGCCTAGCATCTTGAACGAAAAAGGGGCTCGATCACTATCGAAGTTGGTTGAGACCTGCATTCAAAGCGGAAAAACACAGCAGTTCCAGTTACCAGGTGGCAGCTTGGAGCCATTGATGATTTTGCCTCGGCAAGAGGCCGAGCGCATTGGGTTCCCCTCAATCGCCGCTGCGGTTTTGATCTCTGGAGGGAGTGGTCAAAGCGATGCGCTGCGCAGTTTTTCCAAAACACACAACCTGTCGCGACGCGAGGCCGAGCTGCTCGGGGAGTTGAACAAAGCGGGAGATGTTCGTGGTGCTGCGACGGCAACAGGGTTGTCATACGAAAGTGCGCGAACTTATCTAAAACGGATCTTTGACAAAACAGGATGTCATAGCCAGGCGGGACTAATCTCGGCACTTGCCTCAACTCCTATGTCAGCATTACGCCGCAGTGAGTTGCTAAGAGATGAACGCCAAAATGTCCGTCGAATGCTAACGCTGAGTGATGGCCGAGGTTTAGAGTATTTTAGCCTTGGTCCCGAAGCTGGATACCCGGTTTTGGTTTTTGACGCGCTGTCTGGGGTAGCAATAGACATGTTGGGCTATCCGGATCTTTGCCTGAAGTATCTGGAGCGGTACAATATCCGGCTGGTTACCCCCTGTCGTCCCGGAGGTTTTCGATCCGAAGCCAAAGTCATGCACGGGCTGAGGGATTTTTCGTCGGATATTGAGCAGTTGTTGGACCATCTGGGATTAGACCGGGTAGGTGTCTTGTCGCTGTCATTTGGGTCTGGCAGTGCATTGGCGGTGGCGCATGATTTGGGTCAGCGTGTTGAAAAGATAGTTCTATCCTCGGCCGCTTACCCAACGTACAGGCATCCAAACTGGCGGGAGTTGGATCAGTTTTATCACATGTCTAGCATTCTGGGACGTCACTGGCCGTCCATGCTGCGTCAGGTAATCCCGTTTCTGGTGCGATCCATTTTGCAAAATCGGGACAGCTACTTTGACCGGTACTGCAAGCGGACCCGGAGCAGCGACGATGTGGAAATTCTGTCGCATCCAGTTGTGCGGCGCAGGACCGCCGAAATGCTGGCGCAGCGCACGGCGATGGGGATGGACGGTATGGTCGAGGAGAACTTGCTAAACGCTCAAGGGTGGGACTTTTCTGTACAAGATATCACTGCTCCGGCTGAGGTATTTCAGGGAACGCTGGATAACGTAGCCCCGGTTCAAGGGGCCGAGTTATTGGCAGAGCATTTACTAAACGCAAAGTTCACAGCAATGGAAGATAAGGGGCACTACCACCATATCACCAACTGGCCCTGGTTGATGGCACGTGCGGCTGGGCATGATGTGGCGCCAGGTAGCGACAGGTATTGTATTCCAGACCTTTGAGCGTTTTGTCCCCAAATGGGAATAGGTCGACATAGTAAGGCTTTCTAGGTTGCCGACGTGGTTAACGAGTAACCTCTTTCTAAGGCCTGTCCAAAATGATTGTTGAAAATTTCTATGACGTTTTTGCGTCTCTGCCAGCACAGGTTTCTACCGGCTGTGGTGTCGTTGGTTTTATTTTTTACCTGTCCAATTACACCTTGGTGACCTTTCGTGTCATCGACAGCCAAGGGATAGCATTTTTCCTGATCAATATCTGCGGCGCATGCCTCATTTTGATCAGCTTGGTGCAAAACTTTAATCTGGGTTCAATGTTGATCCAGGTCTTCTGGATTTGTCTGGGAATAATAGCAATTGCTATTCGTTTGCGGGCACGGGCTGCTTGGCGCACCAGCAATGCGCAAATGCAGGATCGAACAAATTCAAGCAATACATTGATAGAAACACACAATCACATCTGACCCCACTCTCTCCAGTTTGGGTTGGGTGAATGCGAGAGACGAGTTTTAGTCCGATCGCAAAGGTTTCTAGAGGTTCAGGATAAGCAAAGGACAAGGCCAACTCTAGCAGAGTTGGCCTTGTTCGCCCGTATTCCCTAAATTTGAGGTCGTTGCGGGTAGGATAGCCAGATTATTCGGCGGGGATGCTCTTGGTGCCGGTAACCATAGCGCGTGGCAGATTCACCTTGGTGCGGTTGCTTTCGAAAATGACGGCAGCAATGTGTGCCAGAACTGAAATCTCGGTCCAGATGACGCAGAATTCATGCAGGTCTTCGATCCAGTCGAGGCTGCCAAACAGAGGTGTGGTTAGGGCGATGCCGGGCAGGCCGATCAGTAAGAGCGCAGCCAGCATGTTATAGATCATCAATGCGCCCAATGGGGTGTGGCCGCGGTGGATGGTCTTGCGGTTTTTGACAATGTCGGCCACTTGCTCGGTTGCGCCGGATAGGCTGGGGGCGAAGCTGGAGAACCGAGCATAGCGGGTGCCGACAAATCCCCAGATCAGTCTGGCCAGTACCAGGCCAACGATGCCATAGCCGATCCACTGGTGCATGGGAGAGTCATCGCTGACCAGAAAGGCGTTGGCCAAAAATGCGACGGCCAGGGACCAATGGAAGACCCGTACAATAGGATCCCAGACTTTTACGTGTTGCATCATGCTTGTCCTTCGAAATTGAAATATGCCGCAGCTGGAGGTTCAGCGTCTTGGTTGCGGTTGAATTCGCGGTTTCTGGGGCGGTCTTAAATAGCAATAAGGTCCTGTTTGGCTGGGGCTAGACCTGGGTTTATGCCTGCGGGATGCAAAAAAGGCCGGTCCCAAAGGAACCGGCCTAGAGTGTGTCTACATTGGCGGTGGCCAATGCGACAGGGATAGTTCGTCAGATCGCCAGGTATTCGGCGCGCAGTTCTTCGTTTTCAAGCACCTCCGAGGCACCGCCGTCAAAGACGATGCCTCCGGTATCCAGAATGACTGCTCTGTCAGCCAGTTCCAGCGCTCTCACCGCGTTCTGCTCGACGATGACCGTAGTGATGCCTTGTTCCTTGATGTGGATAAGTGTTTTTTCAATCTCGTCTACGATGACCGGCGCCAGACCTTCGTATGGCTCGTCCAGCAGCAGCACCTTGATGTCGCGGGCAAGGGCGCGGGCGATGGCCAGCATTTGCTGCTCTCCTCCTGACAGGGTGACGCCTTCTTGCTTGCGGCGCTCACCCAGCCGCGGGAACAGCTCGTACAGGCGCTCTAGAGACCAGCCGATGGGCGGAGCGATTTGCGCCAGTTGCAGGTTTTCCTCGACCGTTAGGCCGGCGATGATACGGCGGTCTTCGGGCACCAGTGCCAAACCGGCCGCCGAGGCCTCATGTGCCGCCATGTTGTGCAATGGCTTGTGGTCCAGCCAGACTTCACCTTTGTTAAGCTGAGGATCGTCAAGTCGGGCAATGGCACGAAGGGTTGAGGTTTTTCCAGCACCGTTTCGGCCCAGCAGGGCGAGGATTTCGCCCTCGTGCACGTTAAAGGAAATGCCCTGCACGATATAGCTTTCGCCATAATAGGCATGCATGTCCCAGACCGACAGAAAGGCCGGGGCGGTGGCCGCCTGATTGGCGCCTTTGGAGAAATCGGGTTTGACGTTCATGGTGGTTTCTCCTTACGCCGACTCGCCCAGATACGCTTCGCGCACCTTGGGGTTGCCTTTGATATTTTGCGGATCATCTTCGACCAGCGGAGTGCCCTGAGCCAGCACTGTGATCCGGTCGGCCAGCGAGAACACTACGTGCATGTCGTGTTCGATGATGGCGATAGTGATGTCACGCTCTTCGTTGATCTGCTTTAGCAGGTCGATGGTGTTGTTGGTGTCAGCCCGCGCCATGCCGGCGGTGGGTTCGTCCAACAGCAACAGACGCGGCTCTTGTGACAGGCACATGCCGATTTCCAGGCGACGTTTGTCACCTCGCGACAGCGAGGCGGCGTTCATGTGCCGCTTGTCGGCCATGTTCATGTCGACCAGCATGTGCTCGGCTTTTTCGATCACATCCTTCTGGCTAAGAACCGAGGAAATGGCATTCATTTCAAATGCGCCATCCCGTTTGGCAAAGCAGGGGATCATCATGTTTTCCATCACCGACAGATCACCAAAGATCTCGGGTGTCTGGAAAACGCGGCTGATGCCCATTTGATTGATCTCATACGGGGCGCGGCCCAGCACTGATTTGCCATCGAACATCACCGACCCGGTGTCCGGGATCAGCTTGCCCACCAACACATTCAGCAAGGTTGATTTGCCCGCACCGTTTGGGCCGATGATGGCGTGGACCGAGTTTTCTTTGACGCTGAGGTTCACATCCCCTAAGGCCTGCAATCCACCGAACCGTTTGTTGACGCCTTTGACTTCAAGAATTCCCATCTTGTGTCTCCTTATTCCGCAGGTTCGGTTGTGCTGGAGGGCGTATTCTTGCCCGCCTTTTTGTTACGCAGCCAGCTGGATACTCGTTGGCCACCTTCAACCAGACCACCGGGGAGGAATACCACCACCAGGACAAACAGGATGCCAAGTGTCATATGCCAGCCTTTGCCGACAAAGGGGTAGACCAACGTCACTAGAATATCCTCTAACGCATCGGGCATGGCGCTGAACCAGCTGTGCAAAACCGTTTCGTTGATCTTGGAGAAGATGTTTTCGAAGTATTTGATGAATCCCGCGCCCAGTACCGGACCAATCAAAGTGCCTGCACCGCCGAGGATGGTCATAAGAACAACTTCGCCCGATGCGGTCCACTGCATACGCTCGGCACCAGCCAGGGGATCCATCGAGGCCAGCAGACCACCAGCCAAACCAGCGTACATGCCAGAGATGACAAAGGCAGCCAGAGTGTAGGGGCGGGTGTTCAAGCCAGTGTAGTTCATCCGCTGTTGGTTTGATTTGACAGCTTTCAACATCAACCCAAAAGGGGAGCGGAAGATGCGGATCGACAGGTAGAACACTGCCAGCATGATCAGCGCGCACAGGTAGTAGCCGACATTGAACTGGAAGGCCCAGGGGCCAACTGCCATCTCGAATGTCGAGCGCATTTCCAATCCAAACAGGTTGGTGACCGGGATCGAGCCGTCAGCTGTTTGCGATACACCCAAAACACGTGGGTCGTTCAGGGTCAGCTGCAGACCTGTTTCACCGTTGGTGATTGGGGTCAGCACTGAATAGGCTAGGTTGAATGACATCTGCGCAAAGGCCAGCGTCAGGATCGAAAAGTAGATACCCGAGCGTCTGAGCGAGACATAGCCGATTAGCAAGGCGAACACGCCAGCCATAGCCACCGAAAGCAAAATTGCCGGGATCACGTTCATCGCAAGCAGCTTGAACATCCAAACCGCCGAGTAGGACCCCACACCCAGAAAGGCCGCGTGACCAAAGCTGAGGTAGCCGGTGAGGCCGAATAGAATGTTGAAACCGATTGCAAAGATGCCAAAGATCACAAACCGCTGCATCAGGTCCGGATAGCCGGCGTTGAATTGAGCCAAGCCGCTATCAGTCGGGAAAGGGTTCAGGATAAAGGGTGCAAGCATGGTCAATGCAGCGACCAGTAGCAGCATGGTTGTGTCGTTTTTGTTCATTCCGAACATGTTCTTAATCCTCCATCACGCCTTTGCGGCCCATAAGGCCCCGGGGGCGCGTGAGCAGAATGATAATTGCCACCACATAGATGATGATTTGGTCGATGCCTGGGATGAGAGATTTGATCTCGTTCATCGAAGCAAAGCTTTCCAGGATACCCAACAGGAACCCAGCCAGCACCGCGCCCGGTAGGCTGCCCATGCCACCAACAACCACCACAACAAAGCTGAGAACCAGAAAGTCCATGCCCATGTGATAGTTGGGTGAGTTGATCGGGGTATACATAACGCCAGCCAGACCCGCGACAGCGGCGGCAATGCCAAACATGATGGTAAAGCGTTTGTCGATGTTGATACCCAGCAGGCCAACGGTTTCACGATCTGCCATGCCAGCGCGCACAACCATACCAAAGGTGGTGAATTGCAGGAACGAGAAGATGCCGCCGATGATGAGCAATGAGAAGCAGAAGTAGACAACGCGCCAGACCGGATAGACGATATCCATGCCTATGATGGCCCCGACATTCATAATACCGCTCAGCGCCTCGGGGGCGGGGGTTTGAATGGGGTTGGCGCCGTAGAAATATTTGATCACTTCCTGCAGCACGATGGCCAGACCAAAAGTGACCAGAATCTGATCCGCGTGGGGGCGTTTGTAGAAGTGCTTGATCAGCCCGCGTTCCATTGCGTAGCCGACAAAAATCATGATCGGGATGGCGAACAGGATTGCCAGTGGCACCGCCCAGTCGATGATTGCACCGCCCATCTGGGGGCCAAACCAGGCTTCAACATAAGGGGTTTTGACTTTCAGTGCATTGCCGAGAAAGTCGGTCTGTGTTTCGTCAATCGTTTCAAAGCTGAGATTGAGGAGACGTTGTAGGGTGACGGCGCAAAAAGCACCGATCATGAACAGGGCCCCATGGGCAAAGTTCACCACGCCAAGCGTGCCAAAAATGAGTGTCAGTCCCAGCGCGATCAGCGCATAGGCCGAGCCTTTGTCGAGCCCGTTTAAGATTTGCAATAGGATTGCGTCCATAGCCCCCACCTTTGGGTTGGTTAGTCTATTTTATGTGCGATTGGCGGCCATTTGGTTGTCAGATCTGAACTGTCTGATCAAAGCGGCGGCCAATTGGGGAGGTCGGGCGCAGCAGTTGCGCGCCCGACAAGGCCAAAGCCTTAGCCCGCGTTACAAGTGCCCAGGGCACCGCCAGCGAACATGGGGTGGTCAACAGGGTAAGTAACCTGTGCCGCCGGAGTAACTTCGACAACTTCGAGAAGGTCGAACTCGGATGTTGGGTTTTCTTTACCACGCACAACCAACACGTCCTTGAAGCACTGGTGATCGCCGGCACGGTACAGTGTTTTACCGTTGCCCAGACCATCAAACTCAAAGTCTTCCAAAGCTTCGGCAATGCCACATGGGTTGAAAGTGCCCGCGCGTGTTGCAGCGTCAGCATACAGCAGGGTCTGGCAGTATACGGTGTGGGCCGCCTGTGAAGGTGGGAAGCCGTATTTGGTGCCGAAGGATTTAACGAATGCTTTGGACGCATCGTCCTGCAGCGACCAGTGCCAGTTGGTGGAACCGTGGATGCCCTTAACGTTGGCACCGGCACCCTTGGCCATCAGGCGCGAATACAGCGGAACAACGATTTCGAAGTTCTTGCCGTTGACGACTTTCTCGCGCAGGCCGAACTGAACCGCGTTGGTCAGCGAGTTCACCATGTTGCCGCCGTAGTGGTTCAGAACCAGAACGTCAGCACCCGAGTTCAGAACTGGGGCGATATAGGACGAGAAGTCAGTCGAGGCGAGCGGTGTGCGCACCTTATTGACTGTGTTCCAGCCCAGAGCTTCGGTTGCGGCTGCAATCGACTCTTCCTGGGTCCAACCCCAAGTGTAGTCAGCAGTCAGGTGGTAGGCATTCCGGTCGGTGCCATACAGGTTCTTCAGCACTGGAGCCAGAGCCGCGCCCGACATGTAACCGTTAAAGAAATGACGGAAGCCGTTGGCTTTCTTGTCTTTACCGGTTGTGTCGTTCGAGTGGGTCAGACCAGCCATAAAGATAACGCCAGCTTCCTGACACAGGCCCTGAACAGCAATCGCAACACCTGAAGATGAGCCACCAGTGATCATCACGGCACCGTCTTTTTCGATCATCGACTTGGCCGATGCGCGGGCAGCGTCAGATTTGGTTTGGGTATCGCCTGTGACGAACTCAACCTTTTTGCCCAAGATGCCGTTGCCCTGCAGCTCTTTGGAGCTGAAGGTGTTCATCATGCCGCCGTCGCCTTCACCGTTCAGGTGCTCGACTGCAAGCTGATAAGCGCGCAGCTCATCCGCACCCTCGTCAGCATAGGGGCCGGTCTGTGGGACGTTGAAGCCCAGAGTGACAGATCCGCCCGTGGGTTCATTGGTGTAAGCCGCAACAGATGACGCGGTAAAGATTGTCGGCATTGCAACGCCTGCACCTGCAATGGCGCTGGTTTTCAGCATACCACGACGCGTGAAATTCGAATTGGACATATAATCCTCCCTTATATGATTGACGCGTCGCAGCTCCTCTACTTCTGCGATGCGCAAGCACAATTGTGCAAAATCAGTATGCGGGCGGGTTGTAAAATTGCGCAATAATTGCCTTGTTTTTCTAGATAATTCTGTAAATAAATGCACAAAGTGGCGCGGTGTTTGTAAATTTTTTTATATTGCGGTGCAGAAAATGTATGAATTGTTAAGGAAATGAAAGGTCTGGGCGATGGGGCGTGACACACTGACAGGGACCCGGATCCGTGAGCGCAGGCAGTTTCTGGAAGTGCGTCAGGCCGCATTGGCGCGCCAGGTTGAGATTTCGGCGTCTTACTTGAACTTGATCGAGCACAATCGCCGCAGAATCGGCGGCAAACTCTTGGTAGATATTGCCAGGGCTTTGGGCGTAGAGCCATCTATGCTGACCGAGGGGGCTGAAGTTGCCTTGATTGCCACCCTGCGGGAGGCTGCGGCCGATGCAGGTAAACCAGTGGCTGAGTTGGATCACGCAGACGAATTTGCCGGACGTTTTCCGGGTTGGGCCGAGGTGTTGGCTGGAGAGCATCGTCGGGTGGCCACATTGGAACGGACGGTTCAAGTGTTGTCGGATCGTTTGACCCATGACCCACATTTGGCGGATTCTCTGCATGAGGTTTTGTCGACGGCTGCGGCAATCAGATCAACCGCCTCCATTCTGGCCGAAACAGGAGAGTTGGAGCCCGAGTGGCGTGATCGCTTCCACCAGAACCTGAACGAGGATTCTCGTCGGCTGGCTGAAAGCAGCAAATCACTGGTGAGCTTTCTGGATGACAGCAACACGCCCGAAACCCGTCGCGGTGTGCCGCAAGAAGAGGTAGAGGCGTTTTTTACCGCGCATGACTACCATTTTGCCGAGATCGAACAGGGCGCGGCGCTGCCAACTGAACTGGTGTCGAATGCCCCGGAATTGATGAGTGACGCGGCGCGTTCCATCGCCAAGGGAGCTCTGGAGCAATACCGGCAGGATGCCATGAAATTGCCGCTGGATGAGATTGCACAGGAAGTTAGTGGCGGAATTGATCCTGCACAATTGGCAAAGACGTTTGGCTGTGGCGTGCCACAGGTTTTGCGGCGGTTGGCGGCTTTGCCGGAAAAAATCTTGGGGCGTCCGTCCGGATTGGTTTTGTGTGATGCCTCGGGCTCTATTCTGTTTCGCAAGCCAATTGCAGGATTTGCATTGCCCCGGTTCGGCGCATCTTGTCCGTTGTGGCCACTGTATACGGCCCTAAGCCGACCGCAGGTGCCATTGCGTCGGCAGGTGGTTCAGCATGGTCGAAATACAGCTGGGTTTGAGTGTCTGGCTGTGGCCTGGCCCAAATCACTGCCCGATTTTGATCACGATCCGATGTATAATGCGGTTATGTTGATATTGCCGAAATCTGATAACAGCGACGATGCTTTGAAGGTGGGGGCAAGCTGTCGGGTCTGTTCAAGTAAAGACTGTATAGCGCGTCGTGAACCGTCGATTTTGGACGAAGAGTTTTGACAGTTCCCCAAACGCAGGTCTAATCTGCCTGAAATTTGGGGATGTGCGTTGGGTTCACTTGGACCGGGAGACAACGTTGGGGGAGGTATGTCAGCGAATGGGCAGGCATGTAGTATTAGTTGAGGATGAGCCGAATATCACCGAGGCCATCCGGTTTCTGCTGACGCGTGATGGTTGGACAGTTGATTCTCACTCTGACGGCAGTGATGCCTTAGAAGTCATCAAGGCGGCGAATCCGGATCTGGTTATTCTCGACCTGATGTTGCCGGGCAAAAGCGGCATGGAGATTATCAAGGATCTGCGTGACCAAGAGGGGATGCGTAACCTGCCGGTGTTGATGCTGACCGCGCGGGGGCAGGCCAAGGATCGCGAGATGGCGGAAAAAGCTGGTGTGAGCCGGTTCATGACCAAGCCGTTTTCCAACACCGAAGTTCTGGCGGCAGTGCGGGACTTGCACGCACAGGCCAATCAGGAATGAGCAGCGACGACGGCGGCAGGCAAACATCAGCGCTTTTTGTCGAGCGCGAAACCTATCGTCGCCGTCGGCTGAGAGATCTTGCACGTTTGCTGCCGCTACTGGGCGGCTTGCTGTTTCTTGTGCCGCTGTTGTGGCCAAATCCCGACCCATATCCAGCCCCTGACACGACTGCAGGTATGCCCATGTCCGAGGCGATCACCTATATGTTTGTTGTCTGGATGTTGTTGATTCTAGCCAGCTTTGGTTTTTCATTTGCGGTGCAACGCTGGGCCGAGGACTGGACCGATGGCAGCGATGGGCCGGACGAGGAGAGCAATTAATGGCCTCGTTGAATGTGCTGGTTCTGGTGTGCCTGGCCTATGTCGTCTTGCTGTTCATCGTGGCCTTTGTGGCGGATCGCAAGGCCACGCGAGGCCATCGAGCGGGATGGCTGCAATCGCCGATGATCTACACGCTTTCGCTGTCGATCTACTGCACGGCCTGGACGTTTTATGGCGCGGTTGGCTACGCCGCGCGGTCCGGGTTGGAGTTCATTACCATTTATCTCGGGCCAACGCTGGTGATGATTGGCTGGTGGTGGGGCTTGCGCAAACTGGTGCGTGTTGGGCGCAGCCAGCGCGTGACGTCAATCGCCGACCTGATTTCTGCACGCTATGGCAAATCCAATACGCTGGCCATTTGCGTTACCATCTTGGCTGTGATCGGCGTGACACCGTATATTGCCCTGCAGTTACAATCAATTACACTGTCTTTTTCAACCTTTGCTGAGGCAGATCCATCACGTCAGTTGAATGAAGATACCACTGTTTTCTGGATCGCTGCTGGCTTGGCTGTGTTTGCGATTTTGTTCGGCACGCGCAACCTGAATGCCAACGAACGTCATCATGGGGTGGTGACAGCGGTTGCACTTGAGGCGGTGGTGAAACTGTTGGCGCTGCTTGCGGTTGGCATATTTGTGGTCTGGGGGCTGTCCGATGGTGTGTCGGAAACCATGGCGCGCATTGATGCCTCCAAGATTGGCCACTGGGAGGTGAACGGGGGCCGTTGGGCAACTATCACCTTTTTGGCAGCTGCAGCTTTTGTCTGTCTTCCCAGGATGTTCCAGGTGATGGTGGTTGAAAACGAAGATGAACGCCATCTGCGCACTGCTGCCTGGGCCTTTCCTTTGTACTTGATGCTGATGAGCCTTTTTGTGGTGCCGATTGCGGCCATTGGGTTAGAGCTGCTGCCGACGGGATCCAACCCCGATTTGTTCGTTTTGACGTTACCGCTAAGCCAAGGGCGAGACGGGCTGGCGATGTTTTCCTTTCTTGGCGGTTTTTCTTCGGCGACATCGATGGTTATCGTGGCCGCGATGGCGCTGTCGACCATGGTTTCGAACCATATTGTGATGCCCATTTGGTTGCGTTCTCAGGGCGCGGGAGCCTCTGTTTCCGGGGATGTGCGCAATGTGGTTCTGTTGTCACGTCGTGTTTCCATCGCGGTGATCATGGCACTTGGCTATTTCTATTATCGGTTGTCGGGGCAAGGGGCGGCACTGGCCTCGATCGGATTGATTTCTTTTGCCGGGATCGCGCAGATCTTACCCGCTCTGGTTGGTGGCTTGTTCTGGCGGGGGGCGACACGGTCAGGCGCGTTGGCAGGGCTGACGGTGGGGTTTGTGCTGTGGCTGTACACCATGTTGTTGCCTGCCTTGGGTGGGGGGCTGTTGCCGGATACTGTGCTTATGAACGGGCTGTTCGGGCTGTCTTGGCTGCGTCCTCAGGCACTATTCGGGATCGAAGGCATCGATCCAATCGTGCATGCGGTCATGTGGTCTATGATGTTGAATACAGTGGCTTTTTGTTTGGTTTCTTTGGCAACGTTCCCAAGCCCGCTGGAACGGCTTCAGGGTGCTCAGTTTGTCAATGTCTTTGACCATTCTGCGGGTCCACGTGGCTGGACCGGGCTGGTGGCGCAGAGTGAAGATCTGATGGTCATGTCGCAGCGTATTCTGGGGGCCGACGAGGCGCAGGTGTTTTTTCAATCCGAGGCGTCTAGGCAGGGCAGCCGGGGGAACCTGCCAGAGCCAACCCCTGCCTTTCTGGAGCGACTGGAACGTGAATTGAGCGGGTCTGTGGGGGCTGCTGCGGCACATGCGATGGTGGGGCAGATCGCGGGGGGATCGTCGGTTTCAGTTGAAGATCTGTTGGCCGTGGCCGATGAGACTGCGCAAATGCTGGAATATTCGAGCCAGCTGGAAATGCAATCGGCGGAATTATCCAGAACAGCGCGGAAGCTGCGAGAAACCAACGAAAAACTGACCCTGATTTCGCAGCAAAAGGATGCGTTCTTGAGCCAGGTCAGCCACGAGCTACGCACCCCAATGACATCTATTCGGGCTTTCTCGGAAATTCTGCGTGATACCAAAGGGCAAAGCGCTGCGGAGCACAGCCGGTATGCCGGCATTATCCATGACGAAGCTCTGAGGCTGACCCGGCTGCTGGACGATTTGCTAGATTTGAGTGTTTTGGAAAGCGGCCAGGTGAGCCTGAACATGACAGTTGGAAGCCTGGGGGAAGTTCTGGATCATGCGGTGTCGACGGCGTTGGCGGGATCGGGGCAATCGCTGCGAGTCCATCGTCAGCTGCAGGGAGAGGATATAAGAATTTCGTCAGATCTGGATCGGTTGGCGCAGGTTTTTATCAACTTGATCGCCAATGCGCAAAAGTATTGTGATGCGGAAGACCCCGAGATCAGCATCGAAGTATCCAAAGAGCATGGGCGTTTGCACATTGATTTTATCGATAATGGCAGCGGTATACCGGCCGCAGCACAACAGCTTATTTTTGAGAAATTTTCGCGGGTTAGTCCGGAAAAGGCTGGTGGAGCCGGGCTGGGTTTGGCGATTTGTCGCGAGATCATGCTGCGCCTGAGCGGCGATGTGCGGTGCATGGCTGGACGGTCTGGCGGTGCTTTCCGGGTTTCTTTGCCATTAACGACTAAAATCGCGGCCTGAATGTAGCTTTATAAAGACTATGGTAACCAACAACGGTCTAAAAGATACCTAATGGGGCGCAGAAGGTGCAAATTGGGAATCTATGGCTGAGACGACTACATCAGATGCGGTGGATAGCGGTACGGGTGTTCTTGCCCGTAAACTCGCTGTTGCGCGTGAGGGTACCAGTGGGCTGACCAGCTCGGTGACCCTAAAGGCGTTGCGTCGATCGCTTGCGCGGGCGGCCGCTGATCTGTGTGAACTTCCCGTTGCAGTTATTGCTGCGCGACAACTAAATTGCGTTCCCGAAGATCTGACGCGGTATCTATCTGACGAGAAACTGCTTGTTGTGCTGGACGGGCCAAACGGTCGCATCGGTGCTGCTACGCTTGACGCGCCGACGGTGACAGCGCTGATCCAGCAGCAAACAATGGGCCAGGTCGTAGGTAAGGCCCCGACCGAGCGGAACTACACATCGACCGATGCTGCGATGACTGCTGAGTTCATTGACCGTGCCTTTGCCAAGGTTGTTTTGATGCTTGAGGGGCAGGGCGATCTGATCCTGTTCGATGGTTTCCGGTTTGGCGCACGAATCGAAGATGTACGCAGCCTTATGTTAGGGTTGGAAGCCGATGACTATCGGGTCATCGAAATGTCTTTGGATCTGTCCTGTGGCGCGATGATGGGGAATATGACCCTGATTTTGCCTGAGCCGACAGCTGCAGAGCTAGGGGAAGATAGCCAGGCTGGATCGCTGGACTTTGGGCCATCGCTTGGTAGCAACATGGGATCAATGCGGGTCGAGCTGGATGCCGTGCTGTGTAAGATGAAGGTGCCAGTACACGAATTTTCCAATTTGCAGATTGGGGATGTGCTGGCCCTGGATCAGGCCTTCCTCTATGAAACTGACATGATCGCGGTGAACGGCCAGCATGTTACCAGCGGCAAGCTGGGGCAAATTAATGGTGCGCGCGCCATTCGATTGAGTGAAAGCCACTCAAATGATGCTGGCGGAGAGGTCGACGGTTTGGCCTTCAATTCTGTCGGCAGCCCTGAAGAACCCATGGGTTTGCTGGAGCAAGCACCGGCGATGGATCTTGGGATCGCTGCTGAGGGGCTGCAAGACCCAGTTGGCGGTCTGGATGCAGCACCTATGGGAGATTTGCCAATGGGAGATCTGCCAATGGGCGACTTGCCAATGGGTGACCTGCCTATGCCTGGTATGGGCGATATGGCGGCAGACGGCGCAATGATGGGCGATGCCGGTGGCGAATTGCCAGAGTTGCTAGGGGCCAGCCCGATGGGCGAGCTGGGCGAGTTTAACCCTGATGATGCGATGGCGGAAATTTCAGAGCTGGCAGGGCTAGGGGATGGTCTGCCGAACGCTGGTTGAGCCGCAAGTCTGCAGTCTTAAGACCATCTAAGCTCCGGTTATTACTCGGAGCTTTTTTGTTTAGCACCTGCTGTTGGTGACTATGCGCTGGCCAGATGTTCTAGCGTCGGTCGCAAATTGTCCAACTGATACCCTGCTGTTGCAGCTTTTTGCAAAATTTCGTCTGCCGACAGTTCTCCGGCCTGGCCAATGGCCCAAACGACACAACAACGAGTGCCTGATGCGCAATACGCCAATACAGGCCCGACACAGTCTTCCGCCAGTTCGCGCTGTTTGGCTGCGACGTCAACGGTCATGGTCTGATGGGTCAACGGCAGTTCTTCAAAGCGTACCCCTGCGGCCTCGCATGCGGCGCGAATTGCGTCTGATTGCAGGTTCGGGGGCACCTCGGCGTTGGGGCGGTTGCAAATGACAGCCTTGAAGCCGGCCTCTACCAAAGCTGGCAGATCCTCGGCTGAGATTTGTGGCGAGACGAAATAGCGGGGGGTGATGCAACGTGGGTCCATTGGGGTTCCTTACGCTTTTAAGGCCAGTCGGTCCAGTTGTGTCCCGAATTTTGGAGCTATAAACATACCTGCCAACATGGCTCCCATGAACAAAACACCTGCCCAGCCATTATATGTGATGGAGGCAATTGCAGGGCCAGGGCACAGGCCAACAAGCCCCCAACCCATGCCAAACATCATAGCGCCAATAATCAGTCGATGATCCAGATTTGAACCGGGTTGGCTTGGGAAGCTGCCGCCGACCATGGGGGCACGGCCTTCGGTAAAGCGCCAGGCGATGAACATGGGGATGATGGCACCGCCCATGACAAAAGCCAGAGTTGGATCCCAACTGCCAAACACATCGAGCCAGCCCTGCACCTTGGCGGTGTCGGTCATGCCCGAGATGTACAGGCCGCCGCCGAACAAGCCACCGGCCAGCAGTGAAAATACGTTGCGCATCAGATCAGCCCCCAGACATGGCGAAACAGCGACAAGGTCACCGCCCCGGCCAGGATGTAGAATATCGTTGCTACGATGCCGCGTATCGACAGACGAGAGATGCCGCAGACCCCGTGCCCCGAGGTGCATCCGCTGCCAATGCGCGTGCCGATGCCGACCAGCAGACCAGCGATGATGATTACCGCGACATTGCTTGTCATGTGGGTGTCAGGAGCAGCAGGCGCCATGAGCGACAGGAGTAGAGGAACCAATACTACCCCAGCCAGAAAAAGCAGGCGTTCACTGGCGGTTGAGCGTTGCGAGCCATCTACCAATCCACCCAAGATGCCACTTGCGCCCATGATACGGCCGTTGCCCAGCAGATAGACTGCGCCGCCCAATCCGATCAGGCCGCCGCCGGCTAGCCCCCATAACCAATCCGTTTCCATGATTACACTCCTTGTCAGTTTAGCCCCGGCAAGGGCGGCCCCCTATGAAAGGAGGAGGCTAGATCTTGTTGATTGGCAGTTTCAGGAACACGTCGCCCTGTTCATCGGGTTCGGGCATCTGCCCAGCCCGCATATTGACCTGCAGCGAGGGCAGGATCAGCTTGGGCATGCCCAGCGTTGCATCGCGGGCGTCGCGGATGCCGGTGAACTCTTCTATGCTGCGACCCTGGCCGATATGCACGTTCAGCGCCTTTTGCTCGCCCACGGTGGTTTCCCAGGCAAACTCATCCCGGCCCGGTGCCTTGTAATCGTGACCAACAAAAATGCGGGTGTCATCCGGCAAGGACAGGATTTTCTGGATGGAATTAAAAAGGTCGGTGGAGGAACCGCCCGGGAAGTCACAGCGCGCTGTGCCAAAATCTGGCATGAACAGCGTGTCGCCCACAAAGGCCGCATCGCCAACCACATAGGTCAGGCAGGCTGGGGTGTGTCCGGGGGTTTGCATCACTTCGGCGCGCATTTGGCCGATGTGGAAACTGTCGCCTTCGGTAAACAGGGCGTCAAACTGGCTGCCGTCACGCTGAAACTCGGTACCTTCGTTGAATACCTTACCAAAGGTATCCTGGATAACTGTGATATTTGCACCGATGCCGATTTTGCCGCCAAGCTGTTCCTGCAAGTAAGGGGCTGCTGACAGGTGATCGGCGTGTACATGGCTTTCCAGGATCCAGTCCACCGATAGACCCTGATCCTTGATCCAGCTGATAACAGTGTCGGCGGAGGCTGTATTGGTACGCCCCGAGGCGTGATCAAAATCCAGCACCGAGTCGACAATGGCGCAGGCTGTGCCCTGTGGGTCCTGCACAACGTATGAAATGGTATTTGTTGCGTTGTCAAAAAAGGCTTTGATGATCGGTGTCATGATCGGCTCTCCATGCGTTGCTTATATCGTATATCATTTATGGAATGTGTTTCAAGGATGATGATGAGGCAGATGATGAAAAGCATTGCAAGTCTGGTTGGCCACCGGTTCAATGACTTTGGTGGTTCTGATCTGAACAAAGAACATTGTTTTGAAATCGGATTGGTCCAAGTGCAGCAAAAGAGGCACGTTGGATGTTACCCTAAAATGACACCAACGATCACCAGCATGAGCCCAAGCATGGAAAACAGAAGTGCGCCAAGGTTATAGGGGAGCACGGATTGCACTACAGCGCGCAGAGCCTCGTCATCGAGTTGTTGTTTGCGCGCGCGCATGACGTGCAAGATGCACCATACTAGGCCACATAGTCCTGCAACGGACATTGCGGCTCCGATCCAGACAAGAATTTCAAACATGGCTGGGCTCCTGTGAGATTGTCCGCATAGGCGCCTAATGGATTGGCGCCGCCCACGCAAGGGAAAGCGGTGTAATCACAACTTGCGAAGTTTTTGGATGGGCTGTATCCCAGCCTCTAAAATCCTACAGCGACGGAGCCAAAGATGGACGTGACTGAACAAGAACAAAGCGACAGCTACCGTGTGACTGCAGGCGAATTGCGCCAGTTTGTCGAGCGGCTGGAACGGCTGGACGCTGAGAAGAAAGACCTTGCGGAGCAAATGAAAGAAGTCATGGGCGAAGCCAAGGGGCGCGGTTACGACACCAAGGTGATCCGCAAACTGGTGGCACTGCGCAAGCGTGATAAAGACGACATTGCCGAAGAAGAAGCGGTGCTGGAAATGTACAAGGAAGCCTTGGGTATGTAAGGCATCTGCTGGAGCGGGGCAGTGTCCCTAATCTCGGCGTTTTAACAAAGAAACGGGGTGGGCCGCAGGGCGCGCCCTTTTTGTTGTCTGGATTGGATATGTTTTAAGCTTGAAACATGTTGGTGAATGCGAGACTATTGCACCGACGCATCAACAGAGAGGCCACGCAATGCCGACGATTTCAGTACATCCTGAAGGGTGGAAGCCTGCCAAGGGTTATGCAAACGGTATGATCGGCGAAGGTCGCATTCTGTTTGTGGGCGGGCAAATCGGCTGGACGGCTGCGCAGGTGTTTGAAACGCAGGACTTCATCGGCCAGATGAGTCAAGCACTGCGCAACATTCTGGACGTTGTGGAAACAGCAGGTGGGGCGGTCACGGATATCACCCGTCTGACTTGGTATGTCACCGACAAGGCCGAATACCTAGCGCACCAAAGCAAGGTGGGTGAGGCCTATCGCGACGTGATGGGGTACCATTTTCCAGCCATGACCATGGTGGTGGTTGCGGGGCTGGTCGAGGACGAAGCCAAAATTGAGATCGAAGCGACGGCAATGCTGCCGCTCTGACCACTTTATTGTGATCCTGCTTTTGTTGGCTGGTATCCGCGCCTAGGTCTTTTGGAGATCAAAAGGAGAGTGTGATGCGGATCAATGCGGATTTTGAAAAGCGCGTGGTGGTGCGGTTTGCAGATACACCTTGGGTGCCAAGCCCGGCACCTGGGGTCGAGCGCAAGATGCTTGACCGTATCGGTGAAGAAGTTGCGCGGGCTACCACAATTGTGCGTTTTGCCCCTGGATCCGCTTTTGATGCTCACACCCATGATGGTGGTGAGGAGTATCTAGTTCTGGATGGGGTCTTTCAGGATGAGCTTGGCGATTTCCCTGTAGGGACCTATGTACGCAACCCGCCAACATCGCGGCATACTCCGGCCGCTGCTGATGGCGCGACTATTCTGGTGAAGCTGCACCAGTTCGATCCAGCAGACCGGGTTCAGGTTGGAATAGACACCACCAAAAATAGCACCTCGACGCTGCAGTTGTTTGACGCCGAGAAAGAGACTGTGTGCATCGAGGTGTGGACACCCGGAACCCATGTCAGCCGACAGAATCCCGACGGCTTAGAGGTTTTTGTACTAGAGGGGGAGTACAGTGAAAGCGGGGATGAGTTTGGCAAGTGGGACTGGTTGAGACTGCCGCCGGGGAGTAATTTTTCTGCAAAAGTTGGACCTAATGGAGCCAGAGTGTGGATCAAGTCTAAACATCTTGCCCAAATGCTCAGCGGCTAAGCAGCGAGCTATGTCGCAAAAACAACAGGTTGCCGCGTACTGCTGAGGTCGATAAAGATTTTTTCGCCCAGTTAAAATTTTACCAGTTGATAAAAAATTGAAATGTGGCACTCTGGATGTAACAAGAACGCATCCAGGGAGACACCCAATGGCACTTGGCCATCAGGCATCCGGTATTCAGGCAGGGCGTTTGCCCGATCAGGATATTGCTGACAATTTCCAAGACCTGCACCCAGCCTATGACACGCATGAAGCGGCTGTTGCAGCAGATCGATGTTACTTTTGCTACGACGCGCCTTGCATGACGGCATGTCCGACTAGCATCGATATCCCGCAATTCATTCGCGAGATTCAGACGGGCACTCCCGAGGCGGCAGCGCGTACCATTCTGACCCAGAACATTCTGGGTGGTATGTGCGCACGGGTCTGCCCGACCGAGACCCTGTGCGAAGAGGTCTGTGTGCGGGAAACAGCTGAAGGTAAGCCGGTTGAGATTGGCCGTCTTCAGCGCTATGCGACTGATACCTTGATGGCGAAAGAGGGGCATCCCTTTAGTCGTGCGGCCAGCACTGGCAAACGTGTGGCCGTGGTTGGCGCAGGTCCGGCTGGACTGTCAGCTGCACATCGGTTGGCCATGCTGGGCCATGATGTGGTGATCCACGAGCGCAAGGGTAAGTCGGGCGGTCTCAACGAATTTGGCATTGCTGCCTATAAGAGCACCGAGAATTTTGCTGCCCGCGAGGTCGACTGGCTGATGCAGATCGGTGGTATTAGCGTTTCACACGGTCAGGGACTGGGCGAAGGACTGACACTGGACAGCCTGAAAGGCGACTATGACGCGGTGTTCCTTTCGATTGGTCTGGCTGGGGTGAACGCTTTGCGTGCTCCGGGTGAGGACAAAGACGGCACATCGGACGCAGTAGATTTCATTGCCGAGCTGCGCCAGTCTGGTGACTTGTCGACCCTGTCGGTTGGCCGCAATGTGGTGGTGATCGGAGGTGGTATGACCGCCGTGGATGCCGCGGTGCAGTCGAAACTGCTGGGTGCCGAGAACGTCACCATTGCCTATCGTCGTGGTCAGGATGCCATGGGCGCCAGCCGGTTTGAACAGGATCTGGCCACCTCGAAAGGGGTCAAGCTGATGTTTAACGTGATGCCGGTTGCAGTGCATGGTGATGATGCCACCAATGAGATCGAACTGGAGTATACTGCGGTAGAGAACGGCAAAGTCTCCGGCACCGGCGAGACCGTTCGTCTAGCGGCCGATCAGGTGTTCAAGGCGATTGGTCAAACGCTGGAAGGTCAGCCCGAGGGATTGGAGCTGGAAGGGCGTAAGATCAAGGTCAATGACGCTGGCCAAACGTCAGTTGCCGGTGTTTGGGCCGGGGGCGACTGTGCTTCGGGCGGTGAAGACCTGACCGTGACAGCCGTGGCCGAAGGCCGCGATGCCGCAATCGACATTCACGCAAGCCTGATGGGCTAAGCCAGTGGTGGGGCCGCTGCAGTTGCCCCAAGCTAGCAATTCAAGGAGCAGACAAATGGCTGATCTGACAACAGAATTTTTGGGTATTAAATCCCCGAACCCGTTTTGGCTGGCCTCGGCGCCACCAACGGACAAGGAATACAACGTCCGCCGTGCATTTGAGGCGGGGTGGGGCGGCGTGGTCTGGAAGACGCTCGGTTCCGAAGGCCCGCCAGTGGTCAACGTCAATGGCCCACGCTATGGCGCGATCTGGGGGGCTGACCGGCGTTTGCTGGGTTTGAACAACATCGAGTTGATCACCGATCGCCCGCTTGAGGTGAATCTGGAAGAGATCACGCGGGTCAAGAAGGATTATCCAGACCGAGCGATCATTGTCTCGCTGATGGTGCCCTGTGAAGAGCAGGCCTGGAAAGACATCCTGCCCAAGGTTGAAGCCACTGGTGCTGATGGCATTGAGCTGAACTTTGGTTGCCCACATGGGATGGCTGAACGCGGTATGGGGTCCGCCGTTGGCCAGGTTCCTGAATATATTCAGATGGTTACCGAGTGGTGCAAGAAGTACTACTCCAAACCAGTGATCGTGAAGTTGACGCCGAACATTACCGATATCCGTCATCCGGCCCGGGCAGCCAAGAAGGGTGGTGCCGATGCGGTGAGCCTGATCAATACCATCAACTCGATTGTCTCGGTTGATCTGGATGTGATGGCGCCAAATCCAACCATTGGTGACAAGGGCACGCACGGCGGCTATTGCGGTCCGGCGGTGAAACCGATTGCCTTGAACATGACAGCTGAGATTGCCCGGGATCCTGAAACCCACGGGCTGCCAATTTCTGCCATTGGTGGCGTCACCACTTGGCGTGATGCGGCTGAGTTCATCTCATTGGGGGCTGGCAACGTACAGGTTTGTACCGCAGCTATGACCTATGGCTTCAAAGTTGTCGAAGAGATGATCTCGGGCCTGTCCCAGTGGATGGATGAAAAGGGCCATAAATCGATTGCCGATTTCATGGGGCAGGCGGTGCCGAATGTCACCGATTGGCAGTACCTGAACCTGAACTATGTCTCCAAAGCGGTGATCAATCAGGACGACTGCATTAGCTGTGGTCGTTGTTATGCCGCCTGCGAAGATACCTCGCACCAGGCAATTGCCATGTCCGAAGATCGCGTGTTTACGGTCAAGGATGACGAGTGTGTGGCCTGTAACCTTTGCGTGAATGTCTGCCCTGTTGAGGGCTGTATCACTATGGAACAGGTGATGCCCGGCCAGGTGGATGAGCGTACTGGGGAAGTGGTGCCTGAGGAATATGGCAACTGGACCACGCACCCGAACAATCCATCAGCAACTGCGGCGGAATAAAACGGCGCCCATGGGCACCTGCCTACGGCGTGAATATTTTCAGAAAAAAGAAACAAAGGCGGCGCGAATGTGCCGCCTTTGTTGTGTTTGCTGTCAGCTGTGTGGTGTCAACATCCGACGGTACAGAGTTTCCAGATAGTCGGCTGCGGCATCATATGGGTCTTCATCCCCCATCAAGGTGCGAACCTGAAATTCGAAATCGGCATAGTGCTGGGTCAGCGACCAAATGGAAAACAGCAGATGTTTGGGGTGGGCGCGGTTGATGCGGCCTGCCTCCATCCAGCTTTCCAGCAAAGCGGCCTTTTCCTCGACCAGCGCGTTCAGATCCGTGGCGATTGTCTCACCTAAGCGCGGTGCGCCCTGGACAATTTCATTGGCATAAAGGCGGCTTTCACGCGGAAAATCGCGGCTCATCTGCAGCTTGCGCTGCACGTAGGCCAGGATTTCCTGCAACGGTTCACCATTTGGATCAAGGGCGCGCAATGGGTCCAGCCAAGTATCCAGCAGAGCCTCCATCAGCTCAGTGAAGATCGCCTCTTTTGATGAAAAATAGTAGAGCAGGTTCGGTTTGCTGAGCCCCGCTTGGGTGGCAATCTGATCCACGGTGGTGCCGCGAAACCCGTGGGCGGAAAACATCTCGAGCGCAGCTTCGAGAATGGCCGCGCGATTCTTTTTCTGTATACGTGTCGGGGCGCGATCGTTGGCCATGGCTTGGTCTCTGTATTTTGGCTGGGCTGACGTTTCTGAAAGCCTGAATTTTGATCATTTCCCCAATGTTTATCTTGGGTTTTTTGCTTTGAAGTGCGGCTATTTCTTGACTGGTGTTTAACCCGTGATAGCGTGAGTTTGACCAGTTGGTCAAATCAAAGCCACCTGACGGCACAACTAATAATACAAAACGCCAAAAGGGCGGGTAAGACCAGGGAAGGAAGCTAGGATGTCTGCGCTTGGACAAAACCTGACAATCAACAGCGAGCGGCTGTGGGACAGCCTGATGGAGATGGCGAAGATTGGTCCGGGGGTCGCCGGAGGCAACAACCGCCAGACGTTGACGGATGAAGATGGCGAAGGGCGCGCCCTGTTCCAAAGCTGGTGCGAGGCTGCGGGCTGTACCATGGGGCTGGATCAGATGGGCAATATGTTTGCTCGCCGCGAAGGCTCTGACCCGGAGGCGCTGCCGGTCTATGTGGGCTCGCATCTGGATACCCAGCCAACCGGTGGTAAGTATGATGGCGTATTGGGTGTGCTTGGCGGTTTAGAGATCCTTCGTTCTCTTAACGATATGAATATCAAGACAAAACATCCCATCGTGGTAACAAATTTCACCAACGAGGAAGGCACGCGGTACGCACCGGCGATGCTGTCGTCTGGGGTCTTTGCCGGCATCCACACGCAGGATTGGGCCTATGACCGTGAGGACGCCGAGGGCAAGAAATTTGGCGATGAGCTGAGCCGCATCGGTTGGCGAGGTGACGAGGAAGTTGGCGCGCGCAAGATGCATGCCTTCTTTGAACTGCATATCGAACAGGGGCCAATTCTGGAGGCTGATGAAAAAGACATTGGTGTGGTCACCCATGGTCAGGGCCTTAGCTGGACCCAAGTGACGGTGACCGGCAAGGATGCACACACCGGGTCCACCCCGATGCCGATGCGCCGCAATGCGGGGCTTGCCATGGCGCGTATGCTGGAAGCGGTGGATGAAATTGCTTGGCGGAATGCCCCCCATGCGGTGGGCGCAGCTGGTCACATCGACGTATATCCCAACTCGCGTAATGTGATCCCCGGCAAGGTGGTCTTTACCGTCGATTTCCGCAGCCCCGAGCTGGAGGTGATTGAGGACATGGAGTTGAACTTCCGCGAACAGGCTCAGGACATTGCTGACGCCATGGGCGTAACTGTAGAGTTTGAAAAGGTTGGCGGATTTGACCCGGTTCAGTTCGACGAGGGATGTGTAACAGCAGTGCGCAATGCGGCGGATCGGCTGGGTTATTCGCATATCGATCTGATTTCTGGAGCAGGGCATGATGCCTGCTGGATCAACCGCGTGGCCCCAACCGCAATGGTGATGTGCCCTTGTGTGGATGGACTGAGCCACAATGAGGCGGAAGAGATCAGCCCGGATTGGGCAGCCGCTGGAACCAATGTGCTGTTCCACGCGGTTGTCGAAACGGCGGAGATTGTGGAGTGACGGCTTCGCCGCCAGATATCAATCCAAACAAAACTGTGAGTATCGATCTTACGGTTTCTGACGCTTTGGTCCTGAGCGCGGTTCTCGATGAACTAGCGGATCAAATGGAGGATGGGGGGCGAAACGCGGAGAAGCAGGCGCTGTGGAATTTGTCCTGTGCGATAGAAAAGTCAGACGAAATGACCTTTCGCGATGACTGGATTGAGTGCGTGCATGCGGCGAAAATGCTGGGGCCGAGAAATGTACTCTCAATCAACACGCTGATGGGATGGGAAGATGATCCTGGCCCCTATCAAACTGGTTTGATTGAATGCTGCGCTCGTGCTTGCATCAAGCCCCTCTCTCTGGTCACCGCTTCCGAAGCTGTAGCTTTGATAGTAAATGATGAGGCGTTGGAACATGTGGTCCCACATGCTCTTAAGTTGCTGAAAAGGAACCCAACAATCTTTGGTCGAAACCTCGATGGAGACCTATTTAAGGCGGTTCTAGAGGTGCCTAAAAGCTATTGGGAGAACCATGAAGAAGACTGGGGGTTGGCTTATGCGCTTCTTGGAGAAATGGAAGGCGCAGTCGAGGAAATCTGGCCTGTAAAGGATGCCTTTCTTGCAGATTTTCATGAATGATCGGGCACCAACAATGCCCAGAAGGCAGACGAATGAAGGGATGTAGAAGATGACGTTTAGATCCTGCAACTTGATTGGTCCGGTTTTCGCTTCGGTGGCCTTATCGCTTGGTGCCTGCACGCCAAACTTGAATGACCAAACTGTCATCTCGGAAGCGGCGCGAGCGGCGCTACCCAAAGGGGTCAGTACCAGCGATGCCTTGCGCGATCCGGACGGATGCTATTCCTACTTTGACCGCCGCGACCAATGGGTACGCACGCTGGTCGATAGCGAGGGAAAACAGATTTGCGACTAGCGCCGAGGAGGGCGCTAATTGCCGAAAAAACAGGGAGTTATTACAATGAGTAAAGTCATCAAGAACGGTACAATCGTCACGGCTGACCTCACCTACAAAGCGGATGTTCTGGTTGAAAATGGGGTGATTACCCAGATCGGTCCGAACCTGAAAGGTGATGAGGAGCTTGACGCAACCGGTTGTTACGTGATGCCCGGTGGGATTGACCCGCACACCCATCTTGAGATGCCATTTATGGGCACCTACAGCTCGGATGATTTTGAAAGCGGCACGCGGGCCGGATTGGCGGGTGGCACCACTATGGTGGTCGATTTTGCGCTGCCAAATCCTGGTGAAAGCCTGCTGGATGCGCTGAAACGCTGGGACAACAAATCGACCCGCGCAAACTGTGATTATTCCTTTCACATGGCGGTGACCTGGTGGGGCGAGCAGGTGTTTGACGACATCAAAACCGTCATCCAGGAACGCGGCATCAACACCTTCAAACACTTCATGGCCTACAAGGGCGCGTTGATGGTGAACGATGACGAGTTGTATTCGTCATTCCAACGTCTTGCCGAGCTGGGCGGCATTGCCATGGTGCATGCCGAGAACGGCGATGTGGTGGCAGAACTGTCCGCTAAGCTGTTGGCAGCAGGCAATAATGGCCCCGAGGCGCATGCCTATTCCCGCCCGCCCCAGGTCGAAGGTGAAGCCACCAACCGCGCGATCATGATTGCCGATATGGCTGGCGTGCCGCTCTATGTGGTGCATACTTCATGCGAGGATAGCCACGAGGCCATTCGCCGTGCCCGGATGCAGGGCAAGCGGGTTTGGGGTGAGCCGCTGATCCAGCACCTGACGCTGGATGAGAGCGAGTATTTCAACCCTGATTGGGACCACGCGGCGCGCCGGGTGATGTCACCTCCATTCCGCAACAAGCAACATCAGGACAGCCTGTGGAATGGCTTGCAGTCCGGGTCATTGTCGGTGGTGGCAACTGACCACTGTGCCTTTACCACCGATCAAAAACGCAGCGGTGTGGGCGACTTTACCAAGATTCCCAATGGCACTGGTGGGCTAGAGGACCGGATGCCGATGCTGTGGACCCATGGTGTGGGCACCGGACGTTTGACGCCCAATGAGTTTGTCGCCGTGACCTCGACCAATATCGCCAAGATCCTGAACTGCTATCCCAAGAAGGGCGCGGTTCTGGTTGGGGCGGATGCCGATCTGGTGGTCTGGGATCCTGAGAAAAGTAAGACTATTCAGGCCTCTACCCAGCAAAGCTCCATCGACTACAATGTCTTCGAGGGGCATGAGGTCAAAGGCCTGCCGCGCTTTACATTAACCCGGGGCCATGTGGCAGTGCACGACGGCGAGATCCGTTGCCAAGAGGGGCACGGCAAGTTTGTGTCGCGCGAGGCAAATACGACGGTCAACAAGGCGCTGAGTTCCTGGAAAGAGCTGACAGCACCACGACCAGTGGAGCGTTCGGGTATACCGGACACCGGCGTTTAATCAGCAGAGGGTCGCTGGCAATGGCGGCCCAATACCCTGTGTTATCAAGGCAATAGAATGAATATTGAAACGACTACCCAGGCTGATGTGACCAAGGCCGTCGTCGAAGCTCGGAACCTGGATCTGGTGTTTCCCACCAATGACGGGCCGGTTCAGGCGCTGAAAGATGTGAACCTGACCATCAATAAGGGCGACTTTGTCAGCTTTATCGGGCCTTCGGGCTGCGGCAAGACCACATTCCTGCGGGTGATGGCGGCACTGGAGCAGCCAACCGGTGGCGAGATTACCGTGAATGGCATGACCCCGGACGAGGCGCGGCGTCAGCGCGCCTATGGCTATGTGTTCCAGGCGTCGGGACTGTACCCTTGGCGTAACATTGCGCGCAACATCAAGCTGCCGCTTGAGATCATGGGGTATTCCAAGGCGGAGCAGGAAAAGCGCGTTAACGAAGTGTTAGAACTTGTTGAATTGTCAGGCTTTGGTGGCAAATACCCGTGGCAGTTGTCCGGTGGCATGCAGCAGCGGGCCAGCATCGCTCGAGCGCTGGCTTTTGACGCGGACATCCTGCTGATGGACGAACCGTTCGGCGCGCTCGATGAAATCGTGAGGGACCACCTGAACGAGCAGTTGCTGAAGCTCTGGGCGCGCACCAACAAGACCATTGGCTTTGTCACCCACTCGATCCCCGAGGCGGTGTATCTGTCGACCAAGATCGTGGTGATGAGCCCGCGACCGGGGCGGATCACTGATGTCATCGAAAGCCCGCTGCCAAAAGAGCGGCCGCTGGATATTCGTGACAGTCCCGAGTTCATCGAGGTCGCACACCGGGTGCGCGAAGGCCTGCGTGCGGGGCATGCAGATGACTGAGGTACGACAGGCCGAACAACGCGATGTGCCAGACATGGCGCGTATCGTGAACAGTTGGATAGATGATACCCAGTGGATGCAGCGCGATCTTCCGGCGGAAGATATTGAGAGCATGCTGAGTGTGGGGCTGTCCCATCGTGAAATCTGGGTGGCTGGTGATCCGGTCCAGGGGTATCTGTCGCTGGAGCGTGAGATCGCCCATATTTGGGGTTTTTACTGCGCGCAGCCTGGCAGCGGCATTGGCAAGGCCCTGTTGGACCGCGCCAAAGAGGGGCGCGATTTTCTATCGCTCAACACCCATGTACCAAACACACGCGCACAGCAGTTTTACATGCGTGAAGGGTTCACTCCTGTAGCTGAATTGGAGGAAGGGCAACCAAGTACCCTTGTACCGCTAGAAGAGCGCGAGAAAACCGGCATTCGTGAGCTGAGAATGGAGTGGCGGGCATGAAGACCATGATCGCCGTTTTGACCGTTCTTACCACCATCATTGCCTTATGGTACGCGGCCTGTTTGCCTATGAATATCAAAGGGGTACTGACAGAAGCTGAACGCGCAGGGGCCGAGGTGACACCCGCTGGTGCTAAAGATCGGCGTGACATGGGAGAGATAGGTCTGGTGCTGGATAACAGCTTTGCCATACCGGCTACTTGGGCACAGGATCGACCACGTCTGCCAGCGCCACATCAGGTGGCGCAAGAGTTGTGGAAGACCACAGGGGCCATGGTGCTGAAAGGCAAGATAATGTCCAAGCGCAGCCTGTTCTTTCATGGCTGGGTGACGCTGAGCGCGACTTTGTTGGGTTTCGCCATTGGCACTGGATTGGGTATTTTGCTTGCTGTTGGCATTGTGCATTCCAAGGTGATGGAAATGTCGGTGATGCCCTGGGCCATTGTTAGCCAGACCATTCCAATTATCGCACTGGCACCGATGATCATTGTGGTGCTCTATTCGATTGGCGTTCAAGGCATCCTGCCCAAGGCGGTAATCTCGGCCTATCTGAGCTTCTTCCCGGTTGTGGTGGGCATGGTCAAAGGCTTGCGTAGCCCGGATGGGATGCAGCTGGATCTGCTGCGCACCTATAACGCCAGCACCAATCAGGGCTTCTGGAAGCTGCGGCTGCCAGCGTCGATGCCCTATCTGTTTGCCTCGCTGAAAATTGGTATAGCTGCTTCGCTGGTTGGGGCCATCGTGGGTGAGCTGCCAACGGGTGCCGTGGCCGGACTGGGCGCACGCTTGTTGGGCGGTAGCTACTACGGCCAGACCGTGCAGATCTGGTCGGCGCTGTTTGCTGCGGCCATTCTGGCGGCCTGTTTGGTGGCACTGTTGGGATTGATTGAGCGATCCGTTTTGAAACGGATGGGGATGGGCGCATGATTATGGTTATCCTGGCTGTTCTCGTCTGGTGCGGCGGCTGGTGGCTGAATAGCCGCTTGGCTAATGGGCCACGCTCGGCAACACGCGAAGTTCAATTACTGGTGCCGCTAATTTTTGGGGTGACGCTGTTGCTGGTCTGGCAATTTCTGGTGCGGGGACTTGAAGTTCCGCTCGTGATCCTGCCGGCGCCGACAGATATCGGTGCTGCCTTTGGTGCCAATCTGTCCAAACTGTGGGAAGACTTCCTGCAGACTTTTGTGAAGGGAGCCTTGAGTGGCTATGTGATTGGTTGCTCGGCGGCATTCCTGATGGCGATTGTGATGGACCGTAGTGATTTTCTGCGCCGTGGTTTGCTTCCGGTTGGAAACTTTGTCGCCGCGCTGCCGATTGTGGGTACGGCACCCATTCTGGTGATGTGGTTTGGTTTTGACTGGCACTCCAAGGCCGCTGTTGTTGTGGTCATGGTGTTCTTTCCGGTTCTGGTGAACACGGTGGCAGGCTTGCGGGAAACCAGCGCTATGCAGCGGGATCTGATGCAGACCTATGCGGCCAGCTATTGGCAGAGCTTTTTCAAGCTGCGCCTGCCAGCGGCGCTGCCGTTTATCTTTAACGGCCTGAAGATCTCAACCACGCTTGCCTTGGTTGGCGCCATTGTGGCGGAATTCTTTGGCTCCCCAACCGTAGGTATGGGGTTCAGGATATCCACTAGCGTGGGGCAACTGGCGCTGGACATGGTCTGGGCTGAGATCGTTGTGGCGGCGCTGGCAGGGTCGATGTTCTACGGTGCGGTTGCGCTGGTCGAGAAGTCGCTAACATTCTGGCACCCGTCGCAGCGGCGTTGAGATTTGAGATACTGCAGCGCCTCGGAGGAGGGGCGCTGTAGAACCGGTTGGGCACTCCGGAGCCGTTTTACGGCTATTGGTGCTCAAAATTCGGGCAAGGCATTAAGCGCTTTGTCAAAGGGATAAGATAAACTTTGAACGGATGGTCAAATTCTTGCAAGCTTTGACCACAACCACAGGGAGTACATACCAATGAAACACATTTTGACAGCTGCTGCTGTAGCACTGGGTGCTGCGGGAACTGCGCAGGCCGCCGACGAGGTACGCCTGCAGCTGCAATGGGTGACACAGGCACAATTCGCTGGCTACTACGTGGCGCTCGACAAGGGGTTCTATAGCGAAGAGGATTTGGACGTGACCATCCTGCCTGGTGGTCCGGACATTGCTCCACCGCAGGTTCTGGCCGGTGGCGGCGCTGACGTAATGCTGAACTGGATGCCGTCGGCCTTGGCGGCACGTGAAAAAGGCCTGCCGGTGGTCAATATCGCCCAGCCTTTCAAAACTTCGGGTCTGATGCTGACCTGCTGGAAAGACACCGGCATAACCAGCCCTGCAGATTTCAAAGGCAAGACCATTGGCGTTTGGTTCTATGGTAATGAATACCCATTCCTGAGCTGGATGAGCAAAGAGGGCATCAGCACCGATGGTGGTGACGATGGTGTGACCGTGCTGAAGCAGGGCTTTAACGTTGACCCACTGCTGCAGCGTCAGGCGGACTGTATTTCGACCATGACCTATAATGAATATGGTCAGGTTCTAGATGCGGGTGTGTCCGAGGACGAGTTGGTGACGTTTAAGTACGAAGACCAGGGCGTTGCGACACTGGAAGATGGCATTTATGCGCTAGAGGCTAATCTTGAAGATCCAGCGTTCCAGGACAAGATGGTTCGCTTTGTGCGTGCATCAATGAAAGGCTGGAAATACGCCGAGGCCAACCCAAGCGAAGCTGCTGACATCGTATTGGATAATGATGCGTCTGGCGCACAGACCGAGGCTCATCAGCAGCGCATGATGGCTGAAATCGCCAAATTGACCGCTGGCAGCAACGGCAGCCTGGATCCAGCAGATTTTGAACGTACCGTATCGACATTGTTGGGTGGCGGATCAGACCCAGTGATTACCAAGATGCCAGAAGGGGCCTGGACACATGCAATTACCGATGCTGCGTTGAAGTAAGCTTTGGCGACTAGAAAATCTAAGCCCGACTAAAGTTAGCCCGCCGTGTCCTGCACGGCGGGCTGATTTATTAAAGTACAAGAAAAGCGCAGCTTGACGTTGAATTCTATCTTGAGTTGCGCGCATGGCGAACTATTAATCAACAAGTAGAATGTATGTTTTGTGTTCTGAGTTCGTTAGCTCTGGCAGCCCAGAAGGGGTGACAATGCCTGATTGGAAACAAACTGATATGTGTTTGTGCCATTTTCCAAATGTGGCAAGCGCAGGACATTGTTTTCGCCACAATAAACTACAGTGGACCAAGAGCGTAACGCTTCAGAGCCCGATGGGTAGGCAGTCAGATTTGCCACTACTGGATATCTGCAACGCTGCATTTTCACGCCATAGGAAAAAACGGCAAACTCAGGTTTTGTTGCTGTACGATGCCGCTGCACGCGGTGATGTTTGTGATGTCCAGAATCTCGGCGTTTCAGCCTGGGTGCATGCGGTTGAAGTGTGCAGTTTAGATCATATCGGCCATGCTGATATCCTGCAGGCATTGGCGTTTGGGTTTGACAGGGTTGTGTTGCAGCAGTTGTCTCTACCAACGTCGAGAGCAGTGCAGCAGCAAGAGGTCGATTTGACAGTTGCCTTGGGTGGCAAAGGCCGTGTTGAGCTTTTTGGGCCGCAGCAAAGTCTTGTTGATGTGATGGTTGCGTTGCCAAAGGTTTCAGGTCGCTGGCGCGCGGATCGGCCTGCTAGCACCACGCGGCGCCGGGCCAGTGTGCAGGCCTGTGCCACTGCTTTGTTGCCTGCAAGCAGATCTCCCGTACCGCTGCCACCAGATGCGCCTTATGGAACGATCTCTCTTGATTTCACGGCCTGTACCGGGTGTCAAAGTTGTGTTTGGGTGTGTCCTACCGATGCCTTGTCCATCGATGAAAGTACTGGCGATCTGACTATGGTAGAACGCCAGTGTATCCAGTGCGGCATGTGTTGTTCTATCTGTCCCTCTGATGCCCTGAGACTGGATCCACGGATGAACCCGCTTGCCGAGGCTGAGGGTGGGCGGCCGCTAAAGCAGGCTGAACCTGCTTCGGACGTTTTGGAAGAGCAACCAATAGAAATCAAATCGGCGATGGATCGGTTGGCCAAGCTGATATGGGGAAAGCAGACCTCGGCCGAGGTGTAGCATCTGATGCTGCACCGTTGTGTTTAAGCCTATAAGGGCTCTGTCAGCCCTGTTCCAAGAAGCCACCATACAGGCCCTGCTTGAATAGCAAGCCTTTACCGGGGCGGGTGGTGACTGTCTGAACTTCGCCAATCAGGATCGAATGATCACCGCCAGGGTGGCAGGCAAAATGGCGACAGTCAAAATGGGCAATGCAGCCGGGGAGAGTGGGAGTGCCTGCTGCGTTTGGTTCCCACTGTGTTGCGTCAAAATCTTCACCGTTGAGGGCAAAGTGCTTGGCCAGATCCAACTGATCTTCGGCCATGATGTGAATGGTGAAATGCTCGGCCTTAACAAAGGCATCATGACGCAGTGATTTCTTGGCAGGACACCAAAGCAGCAATGGTGGGTCCATTGAAACCGATGTGAAGCTGTTCGCTGTAATTGCCAGCGGGCCACGGGCTGTCATGGTGGTCACAACAGTTACACCAGTGCCAAAACAGCTCAGGGCCTTGCGATAGGCAAGGCCGTGGTCTGGTCCAGGTATAAATGTGCTCTCGGACATGTCGCGCGCTCTTAATTGGTCACCGACGTTGACCTGACACGCGTGTGATATTTTGTCCACCTTATTACGTGTTTGAATGTTCGGCCCCGGGGATGCCGGGGCTGAACTGGTTTAGCGAACGGCCTTGTTGACCAGTGTTGCCATGGACGCAGCAATTGCCGAGATTTCGCCCATTGCATCAATTGTCTGCAACGCGCCTTTGTCGCCATAATAGGCAATCAAGGGGGCAGTTAGGGCGTGGTAAGCTTCTAGCCGTGAGCTCACGGTTTCTGCGTTGTCATCGGCCCGACGCTTCATGTCACTGGCGCCGCATTTGTCGCAGATATCCTGTTTGGCAGGTGGTTTGAAACTGTCGTGATAGCCCTCGCCACACATGCCACAGGTAAAGCGGCCCGAAATCCGGGTGACCATAGCCGCATCGTCGACCTCAAGACTGATGGCCGCGTTGATCTTTTGGCCGGTCTCGGTCAGCAGATCATCCAGGGCCTGGGCCTGAACAGTGGTGCGGGGGAACCCATCCAGGATCACACCCTTGGCGCAGTCAGGTTCGCCCAATCGGTCGCGCAGGATGTCGATGACGATCTGATCACTGACCAGATCGCCGGCTTCCATTACAGCTTTGGCAGCCTTGCCTGCTTCGGTGCCAGCGGCTACTGCTGCGCGCAGCAAATCGCCAGTTGACAATTGAACCAGCCCAAACTGCTCTTCCAGCATGCGCGCTTGGGTTCCCTTCCCGGCGCCCGGAGGGCCGAGAAGTATGAGAACGGCGGGGGTTGTGGAGACAGTCGCGTCCATATTGGTCCCCTTATTTGCTAGCGCGATTGGCGATCAGGTCATCCACCACCGATGGATCCGCTAATGTCGAGGTGTCGCCAAGGCTGCCAAAGTCGTTCTCGGCAATCTTGCGCAGGATACGACGCATGATTTTGCCAGACCGGGTCTTGGGCAGGCCAGGGGCCCACTGGATCACATCGGGGCTGGCAATTGGGCCAATCTCGGTGCGTACCCAGGTGCGCAGCTCTTTCAGCAACTCATCACTGGGTTCGGCGTCGTTCATCAGAGTGACATAGCAATAGATACCCTGGCCTTTGATGTCATGCGGATAGCCAACCACGGCAGCCTCGGCGACGGCAACATGGGCCACCAGCGCACTTTCGACTTCGGCGGTACCCATGCGGTGACCGGATACGTTGATCACGTCATCCACGCGTCCGGTAATCCAGTAGTCGCCATCTGCATCGCGTTTGCAGCCGTCTCCGGTGAAATAGTAGCCTTTGTAATCGGCGAAGTAGGTTTTCTGGAAACGCTTGTGATCGCCCCAGACTGTGCGCATCTGGCCGGGCCAGCTGTCTTTGATGCACAATACACCATCGACATCATTACCTTTGATCTCGACGCCTGAAGTGGGGTCCAGAACAACCGGTTCGATACCAAAGAAGGGCTTCATCGCCGAGCCGGGCTTCATGGCGTGGGCGCCAGGCAGGGGGGTCATCAGATGACCGCCAGTTTCGGTCTGCCACCAAGTGTCAACGATTGGGCAGCGGCCGCCACCAACAATGTCGTTGTACCAGGTCCAGGCCTCGGGGTTGATGGGCTCACCCACGGTACCAAGAGTGCGCAGGCTGGACAGGTCGCATTTTTCAACCCACTCGTTGCCTTGGCCCATCAAGGCGCGCAACGCGGTTGGGGCGGTGTAGAACTGGTTCACCTTGTGTTTTT
Organism: Parasedimentitalea nitratireducens; assembly: GCF_057444295.1. Lineage (NCBI taxonomy): Bacteria > Pseudomonadati > Pseudomonadota > Alphaproteobacteria > Rhodobacterales > Paracoccaceae > Parasedimentitalea > Parasedimentitalea nitratireducens. Next base: position 333,395 of record NZ_JBYAXC010000004.1, read on the forward strand.
CGCAAACCTGCCAGAACCGGCTGGCGTCAGGATAGGTGGGCACGCCTTCGAACATCAGTGTGGTGGCACCATTGGCAAGCGGGCCATAGACAATATAGCTGTGTCCGGTGACCCAGCCCACATCAGCGGTACACCAGTAGATGTCGCCATCGTGGTAATCAAAGGTGATCTCGTGGGTCATTGCCGCATAGACCAGATAGCCACCAGTGGTGTGAACCACACCCTTGGGCTGACCGGTCGAGCCTGATGTGTAGAGGATGAACAGCGGGTCTTCGGCGTTCATCACAGCGGGTTCAAAGCTGTCCGAGGCCTCGGCAGCCATGGCGTTATAGTCGTAGTCGCGACCTTCAACCCAGTTGATGTCGCCACCGGTGCGCTTGACCACCAAGCATTTGACATCATCTCCGCAGTTTTCCAGCGCGGTGTCGGCATTGGCCTTGAGTGGGGTCTGGCGACCACCGCGAGGTGCATAATCGGCGGTGATGATAGCCTTGGCCTCGCAGCCGTTTACACGAGCGGCCAGCGCATCAGGGCTGAAACCGGCGAACACGATTGAATGGATCGCACCAATACGGGCACAGGCCAGCATGGCATAAGCCGCTTCGGGGATCATCGGCATATAGATGATTACACGGTCACCTTTACTGACCCCCATCGAGGCCAGGACGTTAGCCATACGACACACCGAGCCATGCAGCTGGGAATAGCTGATATGTTGGGCTTCTTCTTCCGGGTTGTCCGGCTCAAAGATGATCGCGGTCTGGTCACCACGAGTTTCAAGATGACGGTCGATGCAATTTGCGCTGACGTTCAGAGCGCCATCGGCATACCAGTTGATCGAGACCTCGCCAAAATTGTAATTGACGTCCTTGACTTGAGTAAAGGGTTTGATCCAATCAACACGTTTTCCTTGCTCGCCCCAGAACGCGTCTGGGTCGGCAATAGATGCTGCATACATCTGTTCGTATTTTCCAGCGTCGACATGCGCGTGCGCAACGGTTTCGGCTGACGGCGGATAAACGGCACTCTCGTGTTGCGTGGTCATCCAGGGTCCCTCCCTAATATTTTTTGCAGTTTGCCACGCGACCGCCCAAGGGGCAGGGCAGGCAAACTGTTTCCATCCTCGGCGACGATCATAGAGTAGGTTGAAAATATGTGAATAAGCGACGGGAAAATAACGATTTGCTTGTAAACGATTTTCCGAATCTTTTTTGACTTTGTAAAGTTGCTGATGCCTGTTTTGGGTTAGTGGTTAAAATACAAACGCTTAGCAGTTAAGGTGTCGGTGCAAAGTTGTTTTCTACACAAGGCCATAAAAACAGCGCGGGATCACAAAAAATGTACTGTACACCTGTGACGTGTTGGGTGGGCTTATAAGGTCATAAGAAACAAGGATGATCGCGCGCGTAAACGGTGCGAGTCACCTTGATTGGGCTGAAATAGGCGGTTTGAAAGGAAACATGGTTTGGTTGCAGGGTCTTGGCAGCGCTGCGGCTAATCGTTAGCTTACGATCAAGCGCCCCGCGACAAGGGCGCAAATTGGGAGATTTATTATGACTAAGATGTTGACTGCGGCTGTTATGGCCACTGCTGGTTTTGGCCTCGTATCCGAAGCGGCCGCGACCGAATGGAACGTTTCTGTTTGGGGCAAGCGCCGCGCCTTTACCGAACATGTTGAGAAATTGGCTGAGCTTGTTAGCGAAAAGACCAACGGCGAGTTCACTCTGAACATTTCTTATGGTGGCCTTTCTAAAAACAAAGAAAACCTGGATGGGATTTCCATCGGTGCATTTGAAATGGCGCAGTTCTGTGCTGGTTATCACCGCGATAAGAACCCAACCATCACCGTGCTGGAACTTCCATTCCTGGGCGTGAACACGCTGGAAGAAGAGGTTGCTGTGAGCCACGCTGTTTACGCGCACCCTGCGGTTCAGGCCGATCTGGCACGCTGGAACGCCAAACTGCTGATGACCTCGCCGATGCCGCAGTACAACATCGTTGGCACTGGTGAGCCTCGTGATGAGCTGGCAGAGTTCAAAGACATGCGTGTTCGCGCCACCGGTGGTATCGGCAAAGCGTTCTCATCCGTGGGGGCGGTGCCAACATCGGTAACAGCAACCGAAGCCTATAACGCAATGGAATCCGGTGTTGTAGACACCGTTGCCTTTGCCCAGCACGCACACCTGGCCTTTGGCACCATCAACCGCGCCGAATGGTGGACCGCCAACCTGAACCCCGGCACCGTAAACTGCCCGGTTGTTGTGAATACTGATGCCTATGAGATGCTGAGCGATGCAGAGCGTGAAGCGCTGGATAGCTCGGTTGATGAAGCGATCGAACATTACCTGGCAAACTATGGCGCATTGCTGTCCAAGTGGGACGATGTTCTGGTGGAAAAAGGCGTTACCAAGGTCGAGATTTCCGAGGCTGAGCTGGCTGAGTTCCGCAAGGTTGCCGCTGATCCGATCCGTGAAGCCTGGATTGCTGACATGACTGCACAGGGCATTCCAGCCCAAGAACTGTATGATCTAGTCATGGACACACTGGCAGATCAGCGCAAGTAAGCGGGTCAAATCTGATTTGGGCCGGGCGTCAATGCTCGGCCCTTTTTTGCACTGAAAACTTGACTGTTCCCACCCGGTCTGATCGGCAACGCACCAAGAAAATTCAAATTTTCTTGTCCGGAATTTTCGAAAATTCCGGCGATTGATGCACCGAGATTTTGCGGGTTTAGGGGCAGCACGTATTGGGGTTCTGATCCATGGCAACAGGCGCAGCGGTTCTGGAAGACGGGAGTTTGATTAGTCGGTTAGATGGCCAATTGTTACGGCTTGAACAATTCTTGGCCCTTGTCAGTGGTCTCGCGGTTTTTTCGCTGATGATACTGGCGGTGGTCTCGGTTGGTGGGCGCAATGCGTTTAACGCGCCTTTGCCCGGGTATGTGGACTGGATTGAACAAGCCATGCCGCTGATTGCGTTTATGGGCATTGCCTATGTGCAACGTGACGGCGCCCATATTCGTATGGATATTCTGATCGGATCGTTGCGCGGGCGTGCCATGTGGCTGTTCGAGCTGATCTCCGTCCTGCTGATCCTGCTGCTGATGATGGCATTGGTCTGGGGCAGCTGGTCCCATTTTGACCGATCCTTTGATTTTGCCGCACCGCTGTGGAGCCGCGACAGTTCGATTGACATCAGCCTGCCGATCTGGCCTGCCAAACTAATGGTGCCGGTTGCATTTTCGGTGTTGTGCTTACGGCTGACGCTGCAGGCCTGGGGCTATGGTCGTGCGCTGGTTCTGGGGCTGGAAACACCAGTTGCGGTGCCATTGATCCAAAGCGCAGCCGCGCAAGCTGCGGCTGAAGCAGAACAACTGAGCGGAGCCGACAATGGCTCGGCCAGCAAAGACTAAGGGGCAGGGACATGGAACCGATTGATATTGGCCTCTGGGTCACTGGCTTTATGCTGGTCATGGTGGTGGCCGGAATGCGGGTGGCCTTTGCCGCTGCTTCCGCGGGTCTGGTGGGCTTGATCTGGATTTTCTGGGCCAAGTTTGGCTATGCGCCTGACAAGTTCACCAAGGCGCTGACTGTCTCGATCAAGGTGGCGGGGCAGGTGCCGCACTCCAAGGTCTCGTCTCAGGCGCTTAGCTTGATCCCGACGTTTATCCTGATTGGCTATCTGGCCTATTACGCAGGGTTGACCAAGGCGCTGTTCGAGGCCGCAAAACGCTGGATCGCCTGGTTGCCCGGTGGGTTGGCTGTGTCGACAGTGTTTGCCACGGCGGGCTTTGCTGCGGTGTCGGGGGCGTCAGTCGCAACCTCGGCTGTGTTTGCCCGCATCGCCATCCCTGAAATGCTGGCGATTGGCTATAATAAACAGTTTGCAGCAGGCGTGGTTGCGGCTGCAGGCACCTTGGCCTCACTTATCCCGCCCTCGGCCATTCTGGTGATCTATGCGATTATCGTAGAACAGGACGTGGGCAAACTGCTGCTGGCTGGGTTTATTCCAGGCGCGTTCAGCGCGGTGGTCTATGTGACGTTGATTGTTGGCATCGCGCTCATTTTCAAAAACGTGGGCCCACCCGTCACTGGCTTTACCTGGCGCCAACGCTTTGAATCTCTGCCCGCAGCTATGCCGATCATCTTTGTCGTCGTGATCATCATTTGTTTTGTCTACAACCCTTTTGGGGACGAGGCTTGGGGAACCCCCACCGAAGGCGGCGCGCTTGGTGCCTTTGTGGTGTTCTGTATGGCCATCTACAACGGCATGAAGTGGCAGCAGTTGAAATCTGCATTGTTGGAAACCGCTAAGCTGACGGTGATGATCTTTACCATCATCTGGGGCGTGCTGATCTATGTGCGGTTCCTCGGCTTCGCCGATCTGCCGGGCGCGTTTTCCGACTGGATCACCTCGCTAGACATGTCGCCGATGCTGATCCTGATCTGCATCCTGCTGGCCTATGCGGTGCTGGGGATGTTCATGGATGCCATTGGAATGTTGCTGTTGACCCTGCCGGTGGTTTACCCGGCGGTGATGGCTTTGAATGGCGGCGAAAGCGTTGCTGCCGTCGACAGTGCCTTTGGTATGAATGGCACCATGTGTGCGATCTGGTTTGGTATTCTGGTGGTGAAAATGGCTGAATTTTGCCTGATCACACCGCCCATTGGCCTCAACTGCTTTGTGGTGGCCGGCGTGCGCGATGACCTGACCGTACAAGACGTGTTCCGTGGCGTGATGCCGTTCTTCATCGCGGATGCAATTACCATCGCCTTGCTTGTCGCGTTCCCGGCGATTGTTTTGTACCTGCCGTCGTTGGCTTGATCGTGGATAAAATCAGCATTCGATGCGCCACCTGGCGCATCGATTTGCTTGTTCGGCGGCGCCTGCAATACACCCCAAGAGTATTTTCGATTTAGAAAAAAACATTTTTGAGGTGATGGATTGAGCGACTTCAACAGTGTTTCTGTATCTGGTGTCACCAAAAACGTTCAGGACCAAGGCGCGGACCAAGCAGGCCGTGCGTGATGTGAGTTTTGATGTTGCCCCGGGCGAAGTGTTTGGCATTTTGGTCGCCAATGGGGCCGGGAAGACGACGATTATCAAGATGATGTCGACCCAACTGGCTCCGGATAGTGGTTCAATCTCGGTTGCCGGTTTTGACACCCTAAAAGACCAAGTCGAGATCCGCAGCCTGATCAATGTGGTCGAGGGCGGCGAAAAAGGTTTGTACCTTTTGCGGACCGCCTATAAAAACAGCTCAAGCTGTTTGCACCGCTTTATCGCGTTCCCAAGTCCGAATTGAAGGATCGCATTGCATCGGTTTTGCGCCGGGTCGATCTGGCAGAGGACGCCTGGCATGCACCCACCATGACATTCTCCAAGGGCGTGAAACAACGGACCTTGCTGGTCAGGGGCTGATCAACAATCCAAAGGTGCTGTTTCTGGATGAGCCCACAGTGGGGTTGGACATTGAGGCGGTGCAGACCACCCGCAGGATCATTGCCGATCTGGCCCAGGCCGGCACAACGGTCATTCTGACCTCGCATAATGCCTCGGATATCGACAGCACCTGCAAACGAGTGGCCTTGATTGTAGATGGGGCATTGCAGGGCATCTACCCGATCGAAGAGCTGCGCGCCCAGTACAGGTCCCGCGTGAGTTTTTGTGCCTCCGACCGGTCAGCTGTGCCGATTTTTACGGCCCATGATCCTCACCATCAGGTCGAAGCCACGCCGGTGGGCCAAAAGCTGACAATGAACTTGGACCGGGCGGGGATCGCACAGATCTATCGCTTGTTTGCGGATCACTCCGAAACGGTGTCGGATATCTCGGTCGAGGGGGCGTCGCTTGAGGAATTTTTCGGCACCTTCATCCGAAGACAGGGATGATGGACAAAACGGCTTCCTTGGTCTGGATCTATACGCGGCTGAATATCCGCCGAAAAATGATGGTATTTGTTGGGGGATCCAGCCGTTCTTCACGGTCTGGCTGTACTATCTGAACACGCCTGCAGGGTTTGACGATGCTCAGGCATTTTGGTTCATCCTGATCAATGCCAGCCTGGTGAACGGCTGGAGCATCTTGGTGTTTTCAACCCTGTCCGAGATCGACCGCGATCGTTGGACCGGTTTGCTTGGGCAATACCTGGTGATGCCAACGCCAATGCTTGAAATTCTAGCGGTGCGAACCCTAGCGAACCTCTGTTTTGTGTTGCTGTCGCTGGTTGTGACCTGTGTGATAGCCTTTGCATTGCTCCGTCCCGAGCTGTCATCGCTTTTTTCGTCAGTCTGGGGTTGGCTGCTGGCGGCGCATGTGGCGGTCTTCTTTCTGGCAACGATCTTTGCTCGCCTGCGAAACTGGGGCGTTCTCCGCTATGTCTTGGTGTCGCAAACCGGGATTTTTGGATTTGGCCTGGTGCAAGTCACCTGGGCGGCTGGTTTTACGGCTTTGACAGTGCTGATCGTGGCTGTTCCGACGTTGCTGTTTGTTGGCAGCGGCCCCATTGTTTTGCTCAACTTCACCATCGTGACTCTAATCATCTGCCTGTCCCTAAGTGCGGTAGGCCTGCTTTGTGCGATGTTCATCATTTCGATGAAGGACTATCTGATTTTCACCAATACTCTGTTCTTTGTGATCATCCTGACTTCGGGGGCGGTGGACAATATACAGTGTCGCCTGGATCTGCTGTTGATGATCAACCCGCTGCGGCCGCTGGTCAGCAGGGTGCAAGACACGGGCGCCGCAACACTCGCAGACTGGCGCATCGCGCTGGCTTGTAGGCTTGGGCTGGCCTATGTGTTTGCAGCCTGGATTGTCGCCAGGATCCAATCCAGGCGGATTGAGATCCATGATATTTGAGGCTTCGTGGGCGCGTTGACTATGAGACGGTCCGTCAAACAGATGGGGGAGTGCTTGGTTCCAGTGAGGCAGCACTCCCGGCTTTTCTGTTATCTCAGCAAATGATGAGGCGGGGCGGGTATCAGCCTTCCTTTACAGCCGCCGTCACAATCACCTCAACCAGCAAGTCCGATCCGGCCAGCCGCGCTTCGCAGCAGGCGCGGGCCGGGGCGTGGCCTTGGGGCACCCAGGCATCCCAGACCTCATTCATGGCGTCAAAGTCGCTCATATGGGCCAGCCAGACCACGGCTTGCAGGATATGTTCGCGCGAGGATCCGGCCTCTTCCAGCAGCGCGTCGACGCGGGACAGGCAATCACGGGTTTGGGTGGCCACATCCGGTCCGGTGCCAACCTGGCCACAGAGGTAGACGGAACCGTTGTGTTTGACGATCCGGCTCATCCGGGTGTTGGTGTGCAGGCGTTCGATCATGGGGTTTCCTTTTGCGATTAGGCTGGTGTTGGGGCTGGTGTGTCGGCTGCAACGGTCTCACGGCGTGTAAGATGCCCAAGATAGCGGCGTTCGAGCCAACGGAATACAGTGGTGATGACCAGCACGATCAGGAAATAGAGCAGTGCTGCGGTGATGAAACCTTCGTAGGCCAGGTAGAACCGCCCGTTCAGCCAGCGCCCGACACCGAGAATGTCCTGCAGTGTGATGGTGCTGGCGACAACCGATCCGTGCAGCAAGAAGATCACCTCGTTTGAGTAGGCGGGAATGGCGCGGCGAAAGGCGCTGGGAAGGATGATGCGCCGCATTCGACCCCAGGGCGAGTGACCGGTGGCGATGGCGGCCTCCACATCACTTGTGGGGGTGTCCACGATGGCGCCGCGCAGCAGTTCGGCGGTGTAAGCCGAAGTGTTAAGCGTAAATGCGATCAGCACACACCACCAGGCGCTGGACAGGATCGGGTCCCACAGCCGAACTGCTGCGCGGCGCTTCAAATTGGCCGAGGCCATAGTAGATCAGATAGGTCTGAACCAGCAGCGGTGTGCCGCGCAGCACATAGGTATAGGACCAAACCAATGGGTTGAGAATGCGGTGGCGCGAGGCCCGGGCAATCGCCAATGGGATCGCCAATAGTCCGCCGAGCACAAGGGCGAGAAATGTGAGCTCTAGCGTCACCCAGGTGCCGTAGAGAAAACGGTCGAAATTCTGGACGATCAGCGTGATGTCGAGCGGGATGTAGGAGAGGAAGGTTTCCATCGGTCAGGCCCTCACAATGCCGCGGCTATAGCGGCGACCAAGTGCGCGCAGGGCCAGATCGGACACCCCGGTGAGCAACAGGTAAATGACAAAAGCGGCGGCCATGAATGTGAACAGCTGCCCGGTAGAGCGCCCGGCGGTGAAGGCGTTGTAGACCAGATCCTGCAGCCCGATGACCGAAACAAGCGCGGTGGTTTTCAGCTGCACCAGCCAGTTGTTGGTGAACCCGGGTAGGGCATAGCGCACCATCTGTGGCCAGATGACGTGGCGAAACACCAGCGAGCGGCGCATTCCGATGCTGAGACCGGCCTCGATCCGACCGCGGGGGATGGCCATGATTGCCCCACGAAAAGTCTCGGTAAAGTAGGCGCCAAAAATCACACCGATGGTTCCCGCGCCTGCCACAAATTGGCTGACTTCGACATAGTCCCATAGGCCGGTGGCATAGCCCACATAGTTCAGCGAGATTTGCCCGCCAAAGAAGACCAGCAGGATCAGAACCAGATCCGGCACGCTGCGCACCACCGTGGTGTAGGCCCCGGCCAGCCGTTGCGCCAGCCGGTTGGAGGAGAGCTTTGCCCAGGCACCAAGCAGGCCGAACACAAGCGAGATGACCAGCGAGAACAGGGCCAACTTGATCGTCATGACTGTGCCGACGATCAGCTGGGGTTGGTATTCGAGGATCAGGTCCATGGGAAAACTCCAGTATGGCAAGGGCCGCGTATACACGGCCCCGCCGTTGCCGATCAGTTCGTGGGGACGGTATCGGTGCCGTAGATGTCTACGGCGAAATACTTGTCGTTGATTTCGGCATAGGTGCCGTTGGCGCGGATGGCCTTGATGGCGGCTCCAAAGGCGTCGCGCAGCTCTTGGTCACCTTTGCGCACTGCAATGCCAACGCCTTCGCCGTAGCAGTCCAGATCGGTGTGATCGCCGCCAAGGAAGGCATAGTTTGCGCCTTCGTCCTTGTTCAGGAATGCCTCATAGGCGATCAGACTGTCCGACAGTTGGGCGTCGATCCGGCCAAGCGTAAGGTCGCGGAACACCTCTTCTTGGGTGCCGTAAAGAACGATCTCGGCGCCAGGGAACATTTTTTCGGCATAGCACTGGTGTGTCGCGCCACGCTGTACGCCGATACGCTTGCCGCTCAAACCGTCAGCGGTGCCTTCAAAGCCAGCATCTTTGGTGGCAACCAGACGGGCCGGGGTTTGGTAGTATTTCTCGGAAAAGTCGATCTGGCGCTTGCGCTCTTCGGTGATCGACATCGAGGCGACGATAGCATCGAATTTGCGGGCCTTTAGCGCCGGGATCATGCCGTCCCACTCCTGTTCAACCAGGGAGCACTCGCGCTTGAGTTCAGCGCAAATGGCATTGGTGATCTCGATGTCGAAGCCAGCCAAAGAGCCGTCTGCTTTTTTGTAGGAAAACGGAGGGTAAGCGCCCTCGACGCCGATGCGCAGCGGCTCGGCAGCGGAGCTTAAGGGTGCAAGAGTTGTGATGGTCGCAGCAAGAGCTGCGCCAAGCAGGGATCGTCTGATCATGGAAAGTACCCTTAGGGGTTGTTGTAGATCTGGAAAGTGTCAGTTCATCCGGGACAGGAAGGACTGGAAGTGTTCGGTCTCAGGCGCAGAAAAGAGCTTGGCGGGGTCGCCTTGTTCGCAGATTCGCCCCTGATGCAGGAACACGGCTTTTGTGGAGACATCGCGGGCAAACCCCATCTCGTGGGTGACGACCAGCATGGTGCGGCCGTCCTTGGCCAGATCGCGCATCACCTTGAGCACATCGCCCACCAGTTCAGGGTCAAGCGCCGAGGTAGGCTCGTCAAACAGCATCACATCCGGGTCCATCGCCAGAGCACGGGCAATGGCAACGCGCTGCTGCTGGCCACCCGACAGATGCGCGGGGAAGTAGTCGGCGCAATCGTGGAGCCCGACCTTGGCCAGCAGCTCCTTGGCGCGCTCTATAGCCTGACGTTTCGGCTTGCCCTGAACGTGGACTGGGCCTTCGATCACGTTTTCCAGAACTGTCATGTGGGACCACAGGTTGAAGCCTTGGAACACCATCGCCAAACGGGCGCGCATCGTCTCGACCTGTCGTGCATCGCGCGCCACGGTTTCGCCGTGGCGGTTTTGCTTCATGCGGATATTTTCGCCGTTCAGGAACACGTCGCCTGAATTCGGGGTCTCCAGCAGGTTGATGCAGCGCAAAAACGTGCTTTTGCCTGATCCAGAGGCGCCGAGGATGGCGATCACGTCGCCTTTTTACGCCTCCAGCGAGACCCCTTTGATGACCTCATGCCAACCAAAGGATTTGTGCAGGTCATCGATCTTGAGCGCGGGCGTGGTGGTCATGGTTTGGTCTCCGGTTCGGGGGCGAGGGCAGCAAGCTCGCCCAGTGGGATCGGTTTGATTGGATTGCGGGCGCGCGGGGGCGTGGATGGCGCGGATGTGTTGCAGGCCGACAGGATGCCGCGCACGGTCAAATCACACATGCGCCCTTGGCAGGGGCCCATGCCCGCGCGGGTGGCCGTCTTGATCTGACGGTGCCCAGCTGCGCCTTCCTCTGCGGCGGCACGCACCTCCTGGGCGGTGATTTCCTCACAGCGGCAGACGATGGTTTCATCAGGGGGCGAAAGAACCTCGGGTGGGGGCGCATAAGTGGCGTCAAGAAAAGGACGGATCGCACGCGCGCGCCAGAGTGCGCCGCGATCCGCCGACGCATTCTGGTTGCGTGTATCGGCGTTGATCCGGCCCATCTGGTGCAGGATATCCTGCGCGGCCAACCAGCCCGCCACCGCTGCCGCCTCGGCCCCGGCAATGCCTGCGCTGTCTCCTGCCACATAAACTCCGGGGATTTCTGTGCGTCCCCAGTGGTCGGTTTGCGGATGAAAGCACCCTTGGGCTGTGTTCCAGCTGTGTGTGATCCCGGCTGCCCGCGTCATATGTGTTGATGGCACGACGCCTTGATGGGTCAGGAGCAATCCACATTCCAGTTGTTGGGGCTTGCCGCCAGACACAAAGCTGAAGTGGAGGGTTCCATTGCTTCCAGCTTTTGCCTGGAAAGACGATGCACCTTTGTACCGGCGGATCCGGTGTTTGCGGATCTTGTTCAGCAGCCCCAAGCCCTTGAGCAAGACTGGCATAGCAAGAGCCGCACGCGGTAGACGCCAGGCACCGCGCAGCGCCATTGCTTTGGTCTGGGTTTCCACCAGCGCCTTGGGAGGTGTTCCTGCGTCGATCATTTGCGATGCGACCAGATAAAGCAGCGGACCGGACCCCGCCAGCACAGCGTCTCGCGGCAGGAGGGACGAGGTTTTCATCAGGATCTGCGCAGCCCCTGCAGGCATCACTCCGGGTAGCGTCCAGCCGGGGAACGGTACGGGGCGTTCCTGGGCACCGGTGGCCAACAATAGATAGGGGGCTGGGGTTTGATGACTTTGCTCATTTTGCGACCAACAAACTGAAGGCCCCTGATCTATGCGCCAGACCGTTGCGCCATGTTCACAGCGGATATTCGGGTGGTCGAGGCCCTCAATCAGCGCCGCTCCGGCGGCATAGTCCTTGCCAAGCCAGCGTCGCTTGTCGCGGTTTTCTCCAACATTGCGAAATATCTGCCCGCCGGGGCGGGGTTGCTCATCCAGCAGCAGCACCCGTGCGCCACCCTGGGCCGCGATGGCGGCGGCGGCCATTCCAGCTGGGCCAGCGCCGACGACGATAAGATCAGGATTGTTCACCAGAGCCTCCCAATCGTGGCAAACCCGTTTGTCGACGTACAACCATGCCGTGGCGAACCTGGGTCATACAGGCCTGAACGTTGGGACGCCCATCAAGCTCGACCAAGCAGTCGAAACAGACCCCCATCATGCAATAAGCGGTGCGGGGTCTTCCCAGCTGTGCGGTGTGGCGCGACGCTTCTGCAGAATGGGCCAAGAGCGCAGCGGCAAGGCTATCACCTGCGCGTGCGGTTACCGGTACACCATCCACCTTTAGCGTCACTGTTTTGGTTTCAGCGTCAGGCAGTCTGTGAAATCTTGAAACGACGGTCATCGAAAGCCTCCAGGTTCGGGGCGCTGCTGGCGCCATCAATCCATTTTGCAAGCGAACCTGCATGATTTGGTGCGAGTGTTATGCCGCTGTGGCAGGTCACAAGGTATGCACTGGGGTGATCTGGTGATTGCGCGTAAACGGGGTAGCCATCGGGGGTCATGATCCGTAGCGCGCCCCAACTGCGCAGAACCCGAACCTCCGCCAACGCTGGCAACACGTCAACGGCGTGCTGGGCCAGCCAGGCGGTCTTGTCCAATGTGTCATTGTCGTCCAACCCAACCTCGGCCTTGGTGCCGCCGATCTGGATCCCACCCTCGTTTACCTGGCGGATGGTGCTGGACAAAAAGGGCAGGGGAGTGCCCAGCTTTTCGGTGATCAGCAACTCACCGCGCTGCGGGCGCACCCTCGTGCTGAACCCCAGTTGCGGGGCCAATGCCATCGCACCCAGACCAGCACAGAGAATAAGCCTGTCAGTGCCGTGTTTCTGGCCCAGTTGGTCTTGCAAGGTGAAGCCGCCACCGGGGGTGGGCGCGATGTGTTCGATTGTTGTGTTGTTGATTACGTTACCGCCTAGGCGCGACACTGCGATCCTGAGGGCGCGCAACAGCAGCAGCGGATTCACATGACCATCACGGGCGCAGTAGGTTGCACCAATAACCTTTGGGCCGATGGCAGGGAAGTGTCGGCGCAGTTCGTCGCCAGATAGTGTTTCTATGGGCAAGTTTAGCCCAAGCGTTTGTTTCTGATTGTTCAGATCCGCCTCAAAAGCATTGAATTCGGCGAGGTTTGTGAAAAACTCGTAGCCGCCGGGTTGCGCCAACTGGACATCCAGGCCGGTGATATCGGCAAGCTGTTCGGCAAATGCAGGCCAGGCAGACGCTGCGGCAGAGGTCCAGTGCGCATAGGCCGGGTAATCGGCCCCTTTTCCCTGAAGCCAAACCAGCCCAAAATTGCCCTGACTGGCGCGCTGATCGCTGTCTGAACCATCCAGCACGGTCACCTTGTGGCCAGCTTGCAGCAGACCCAGCGCAACGGACAGGCCAACAATGCCTCCGCCAATAATCGTGGTCTCTGCGCCCTGAATCTGCATTCGAATCCTCCTAAATCTGTTTTGTCACATGCCTAAAGATTGTAAAAGTTGAGAATTTTGACCTGCTTATGCGGTTAGGCTATGTATCGCCGCATGATAACACGACTAACACATAGACAACTCGAAGCCTTTCGCGCGGTGATGACCAAAGGCAAGGTGACACTTGCGGCAGAAGTGTTGAACGCAACACAGCCCACCGTCAGCCGGTTGATCTCGGATCTGGAAGCCACTGTTGGCTTTGATCTTTTTGAACGACGCGGGCGCAGTGTCATTCCTACACCCGAGGCGCAATCGCTGTATGAAGAGGTTGAAAGATCCTTTGTTGGATTATCCGAGATCAGCCGGGTGATTGATGACATCCGCGACTATCGTCGCGGCAACCTGTTGATCGCCGGAATGCCGGCGCTGGCGCTGAGGTTTCTTCCCCAAGTGATCGCTGAATTCATTGCCGATGAACCGGGGGTGCGGATTTCCCTGCGCGCACGCAGTTCGCAGTCGGTGTTCCGGAATGTGAGCTCACAGCAGTTCGATCTGGGGTTTGCCGAGATCGATGCGGAGCATCCAGCGGTCGATAGGCGAGTGCTGGCGAAGGGAACCATGAAAGCGGTGCTGCCTGTTGATCATCCCCTATGCGCCAAGCCGGTCCTTCGGGCCGAGGATTTCAACGACCAACCCTTCATCGCACTGGGTGAGGAGGTGTCGACCAGAACAGAAACCGATGTCTTTTTAGCTGCCAGTGGTGCGCGGCCCAAGGTTGTTGCAGAAGCGCAGCTTTCGGCATCGATCTGTGAAATGGTGGCCTGTGGATCCGGCGTGTCGATTGTCGAGCCGGTGACAGCGGCGCAAGCGGCAGAAAGCGGGTGGGTTGCTGTCAGGGATTTGGAGCCTAAGCTGACATTTTCGTATGATGTGTTGTTGCCAGCGCTTAGAAAACCGTCTCGCGTGGCGTCACGGTTTTTGGAGCTGGTCGAGACGCGGCTTGAAAACCTGCTTGGCAAATAGCAGCATCGGTTTTGTAGGAGCATGTGACACTGACGCAGGCAGGTATTTTGCGGCCAATGTTATGACCGCAAAACACTTTGCTGGAATCTCGGTGCGATTACTCTGCGGCGTTCAATCCTTCGGTCGACAGATCATCCAGCTTTGGCATCAGGTCCAGAAGTTCCTGTGCGTAGCTGGTTTGTGGATTGGCGAACAAATCATCCGTATTCTGAAGTTCAACAACCTTGCCGGCTTTCATAACTGCAACCCTGTCGCACATCTGGCGTACCACCGGCAGGTCATGGCTGATGAACAGCATGGTCAAGCCCAAATGCTCTTGCAGGTCCTTTAGAATGTTCAGGATCTGCGCCTGGATCGACACATCCAGCGCACTGGTTGGTTCGTCGCAGATCAGGAAACGTGGCTGGGTGGCCAGTGCCCGGGCAATTGAGATCCGCTGCCTTTGACCGCCGGAAAACTCATGTGGGTACTTTTGCCCAGCCCCGGATCCCAGCCCGACTTGATCAAGCAATTCATCCACGCGCTTGGTGATCGCCTTGCCTTCCATCAGCCGGTGGTGGCGGATGGGTTCGGCGACAATCTCGTTGACCCGCATACGAGGGTTCAGCGACGAGAAGGGGTCCTGGAAAATCATCTGGATGTCTTGGCGATAGGCGTTCAACGCAGCTTTGTCGCTTAGGTCACTGACGAGTTTTCCATCAAAAGTAACCGTACCTTCATCAACCGGATGAAGACCGGCGATCATCCGAGCCACCGTGGATTTACCTGAGCCACTCTCGCCGACAATGCCAAAGACTTCTCCGGCACGAACGTCAAAGCTCACATCGTCGACGGCTGTGAAATAGTCACGGTCCCAAGGCAGCAAACCCCGGCGTTGCAGGAAGCGTTTGGTGAGGTTTCGGATCTCGAACAGCGGCTTGTCTGGATCGTTTTCTACCTTGGGCCAATGGCTGGCCAGGTCTTCAATGGCAAACCGCGTCTCGCGCCCGCCATAGCTGATCTGCGGAAAGCGGTGTAGCTTGATGGTAGGGCGTGGCACAGCAGCGATCAGGGACTTGGTGTAGGTATGTTGTGGGTTGCCCATTACCTGTTCGGTAGGACCGCTTTCGACTACTTTGCCCGCATACATTACGGTCACGCGGTCTGTTGTGTCGTCGATCACCCCCATGTCATGGGTAATCAGGATCACGCCGACCTGCCGTTCGCGGGCCAGCTCTTTGATCAAATCCAGGATCTGCGCCTGTACCGAGACATCCAGTGCCGTTGTTGGTTCATCTGCGATGATCACATCTGGTTCGGTACACAGAGCCAAGGCGATAACAACGCGCTGGCGCATCCCGCCGGAAAACTGGTGCGGGTACTGGTCCATCCGGGTGTCAGGATCAGGGATACCAACGCGGTCAATCAAGTCACGCGCACGCTGTTTGGCCTCACTGGGCGTTAGGTCCAGATGCGCCAAAATTGTTTCGGTTAGCTGCTCACGCACGGTAAACAGCGGATTGAGCGAGGTAAGAGGATCCTGAAAGATCATCGAGATCTTTTTGCCGCGGAGCCCGCGCATGGCCTCCGCATCCAATCCGCTGATCTGCTCGCCCTTGAGCATGATTTCCCCGCTGGCAATCCTGCCGGGGCGCTCGAGCAGCCCCATAACGGCCGCGCCGATGGTGGATTTACCTGCACCAGATTCGCCAACCAAGCCATGGATTTCGCCGGGTTCAACGGACAGGTCCGCCTTGTCCACCGCAGTAAACAGCTGGCGGCGTGTGGGGAATTCAACCGAGAGGTTCTGAATGGTAAGAAGACTCATGAGTGTCACCGCAATTTCGGGTTCAAGGCGTCACGCAGCCAGTCGCCCAACAGATTAACCGATAGGGCAAGACCCAGAAGCGTGCAGGCTGGGAAGAAGAGGATCCACCATTCGCCGGAGAATAGGAAACCCTGTCCAACACGGATCAGTGTGCCAAGGGATGGCTGTGTCGGTGGGGCGCCAACGCCTAGGAAACTGAGCGTCGCCTCGGCAATAATGGCCAGAGCGAGAGAAATGGTAGCGATCACCAAAACCGGGCTCAGCACATTAGGTAGGATGTGACGGAACATGATGGGAATTGAGCCCCTGCCAATGAGCCGTGCGGCTTGAACATACTCTTTGTTTTTCTCGACCAGAGCCGCTCCACGCACCACCCGTGCGAATTGTACCCAATCTGAGAGCGCGATGGCTATGATCAGGACCCAGATGGCCATTTCATCGCGGTATTCTGGCGGAGTAAAGCCTTTGGCGACACCAAAGATCAGCATCGCAACCAAGATTGCGGGAAAGGTCAATTGCACGTCGGCAATGCGCATAATGATGGTCTCGACCCAACCGCCAAAGTAGGCGGCTACAAGTCCCAAAACCACACCAATAATCATGGCAATAAATACCGCCGAAGCGCCAACAAATAGCGAGATGCGCATTCCATATAGAATGGTCGAAAACACGTCGCGCCCTTGATCATCCGTCCCCAACAGGAACGTTTCCTGAGTAAAGGCGTTTGGTGTCCCCGGTGCGGTGAACCCGTTCATCAGGTTCAAGGTGGCAGGGTCAAACGGATTATGCGGTGCGATCAGTGGCGCAAAGACAGCTGCCAGAACAAGGACCAAAACCACCAGCGCGGCGATGATGGCCACGGGAGAGTGCCGAAATGCCCAAGCAAAGTCACTGTCCCAGAACTTGGCAAAGCGAGATTTGGGCGCGGTGGCGGGGATGTCTGTAGTCTGGGTCATGTTGTTTTCCCCTCAGTGCGCAGTCGCGGATCAATGGCGTAGTAGAGTAGGTCCACGATCAGGTTGATCGAGACAAACATGACCGAAATCAGCATCAGGTAAGCGGCCATTACAGGTATGTCGACAAACTGGATCGCGTTGATGAACAGCAAACCAACTCCCGGCCACTGGAAGACAGTTTCGGTAATGATGGCAAACGCGATGATCGACCCCAGTTGCAGACCGGTGATTGTGATCACTGGTACCAGTGTGTTCTTCAATGCATGGCGGAAATTGATTACGCGGTCGTTCAATCCGCGCGCGCGGGCAAACCGAATATAGTCGGCGCGCAAAACCTCGAGCATCTCTGAGCGAACGAGGCGCATGATCAGAGTCATCTGATACAGTCCTAGGGTAATTGCTGGAAGGATGAGAGCCTTGAGCCCAGAAGCTGTCAAGAAGCCAGTAGACCACCCGCCGATCATCACTGTTTCTCCGCGCCCAAAGCTTGGCAGCAGATTTAGTTCAACCGAGAAGATATAGATCAACAATATCCCAATGAGAAACGTCGGTAACGAGACACCGACCAAGCTTATGGTCATGATAGCATTGGCTGCAAAGCCTCGCCGTCGAATGGCGGTAAAAACACCTAGTCCAATACCTACCGTAATCGCAAGAACACCGGACACCAATGCCAATTCCAGCGTTGCAGGGGCACGCTCTTTAATAATTGTGGAAACCGGTCGTCCCTGTCGATAGGACACACCGAAGTTGCCTTGGGCAGCGCCCTGCAGGAACTTGAAGTATTGCACGGGGAAGGGCAGATCGAGACCCAGTTCGCCACGCAGCCGTTCAATATCGGCTTGGGTTCGTTCTTGGCCCAGCATGTTGTCGATCGGATCACCGACAAATCTGAACATCGAAAATGCAACCAGTCCCACGACCAGAAGCACGACGAAGGACTGAAAAGCCCTTCGGATAATATATGCAAACATAAAGTTTCCCCGTTGGTTCCACAGTCTTGGCAACCCAAACCCATATGGTCAAGGGGTTGCGGACATGGTTGCCG
The DNA here is from genome assembly GCF_057444295.1 of Parasedimentitalea nitratireducens. NCBI lineage: Bacteria > Pseudomonadati > Pseudomonadota > Alphaproteobacteria > Rhodobacterales > Paracoccaceae > Parasedimentitalea > Parasedimentitalea nitratireducens. The sequence continues at coordinate 351,448 of NZ_JBYAXC010000004.1, forward strand.
CCAATCTAGCGGCAACCTTCCAACCGGGTCAGTTCACGGTGACCCAGCGCAAGATGAAGAAGTTATCCGGGCGTTGCGTCAGTTCGACGTTGCTGCGGGCCCCCCAAACCAAAGGCTGGACATAAAGCGGCACGTAGACTTGTTCATCCTGAACAATCTGAGTGGTTTCATCGATCATCATTTGCCGTTTCCCGGGATCAATCTCGGATTGGATCATCGGCAACAGCTCATCGACACGGGAGTTTGAGAACCCACCGAAATTCCAGCTGCCCAGTTTCTTCTCAGCATTCGGTGTCGTAACCAGGAAACGGAGCGGATGTTCGGCATCAAAAGTACCCGGGCTCCAGCCAAGCAGATACATGTCGTAGTTATCTTCCCGTAGCTCAGGCCAGTAATTGCGAACCGGCATCGCATCCAGTTCGGCAGTGATACCGACCTGGGCCAACATACCTACGACAGCCTGACAGACAGCTTCATCGTTCAGGTAGCGGTCATTGGGGCATTTCAGGCCAAAGGAAAATCCATCGCCATACCCGGCCTCGGTCAACAGCGACTTGGCTTTCTCGGCATCATATGCCGGGCGGGCGGCGTTTGAAGCAGAATACCCACTCATCGCCGGGCTCACCAATTGCGAGGCTTCCTCGGCGTTACCGCGCATAATAGTTGCCAGTATTGCAGGCACGTTGATTGCACTTGCAACGGCTTGGCGCACTCGAACATCTCGGAATGGGTTCGGTTTACCAGCGTCAGCTGCATATTTCAGCGTTTCTGCCTCGTGACCAAAACCAAGCATAATAACCCGTGCTTCGATGCCTTGGATAACCTCAACACCATCACTGCTTATCAACCGCGCCGCATCTTGGATTGGGACCGGATTGATCAGATCGACGTCACCCGACATAAGGGCTGCAACTGCGGTGGCCGGGTTTTGAATCGGAGTGAATTCGGCACGTTCGATGTTGTGCTCAACTTCGTCCCACCAGCCACCAAAGGGTTCAAGCACGGTACGCAGCCCTGGCTCGCGGGCTGTCACCTGAAAGGCGCCGGTGCCATTGGCGTTGATGGTGGCGAAATTGCCTGCTTCCTTATCTGGCAGGGCGGCGTTGTTGGCTTCGGCCCAGCCCTGGTCCATGATCATCCAGTTGGCGATGGACGATGGAAACAGCGGGTTGGGCGCACTTGTCATGAAGTCGACGGTATAATCGTCAACCACTTTCACATCGCTCACCGGTGCAAACCAACTGCGGGTATCGGAAACTTCGTTCGATGCCCGCTGGTAGGAGAACAGTACGTCTTGTGCGTCAAAACTGCTGCCATCGTGGAAGGTCACCCCTTTGCGCAGCTTGAATCTCCAGCCTTCACCATTGCCGATTGGCTCCCAACTGACGGCTAAAGCAGGTTCAACACTCATATCCTTGCCACGTCGGACAAGGCCTTCGTAGACATTATTCAAGAATCCAAGCACCGGGGCAGAATTCACTGCATGTGGGTCCATGGTTTGCGGATCGGTGGTTGATGCCCATTTGAATTCCGCGGCCTGTGCGGTGCCTGCTAGCAATAGGGCCAGCCCTACGGCGCTGCTTCGTAGTTTCATTGCGTTTCTCCCCGTGTTTCCGTGATCTTATCGCCAGTCTTGTTGGTTTTCATCCAGCCGTAAAGGCAGGTTGGGCTCGTCCTCACGGGACCGTGACTAGCAGCAAGCCTCATAGGGGGACGCCTGGCTGCTGCTAGGAATAAAATTTGGGGAAAGCGTTCGCTGAGCGCGATAAAATGGGCATGGGGCGCAGCATAGTTGCCGCGCCCCGCCAGTTGATTAGTTCAAGGTGAAGTACTTGAACTTCGCGGTGTCATCCGGAGCAACGCCAGTGCCAACATTCGAGGCCATGCCCCAGTTCAGCACCTGGTGGTGGATCGGAATATACAGCTGTTCATCCTGAACGACCTGCCAGATCTCACCGATCTTGGCATCGCGTGCAGCCAGATCTGTTTCCGAGGCCAGACCTTCGATCTTGGCATCCAACTCGCCGTTGCCGAAACGCGTGCCGTTCCACGATCCGTACTTTTCACCCTTGGAGTGAACCAGGAAGTTGAAGATGTATTCCGAGTCATATGTCGGAACACCCCAACCCAGCATGTAGAAGTCGGTTTCCAGGTTGTTGATCAGCGGGAAGTGCTGCGCCTTGGGCTTGGCATCCAAGTTCACTTTAACGCCAATCTGGGCCAACATGCCAACTGACGCCTGACAGATCGCTTCATCATTGATGTAACGGTCATTCGGGCAGTTCAGCGTGATCGAGAAACCGTCACCATAGCCAGCTTCGGTCATCAGCGCCTTGGCGGCCTCGACGTCTGTAGCGGACGAGCCGTCCATTGCCTTGTCCCAGCCGTTCACAAACGGTGGCGAGATCATGCCAGCCGGAGCGGATTGACCACGCATAACCACCTGTTTGATGGCATCGCGGTTGATCGCCATCGACATGGCCTGACGGACACGTACGTCGGCAAGAGGGTTCTTGCCGTCAATGTTGTCGGATTTCAGGTCAGCATCACCCTGGTTCATACCAAAGAAGATCACCCGGTTCTGTGGTGCGGTACGAACATCCAAACCATCCGTGCTGGACACGCGGTTCAAATCCTGCACTGGCACGTCTTGGATAAAGTCCACTTCACCAGACAGGAGCGCAGCCACGCGGGTCGACGCATTCTGAATAGGGGTGTAGACAATCTCGGTCACTTCCATTGGGAACTCACCTTTGCCCCAATAGCTGTCATTGGCTGCCAGAACCGTTTTTACGTCGGGCTCGCGGCTAACCAGCTTGTAAGGGCCGGTGCCGTTTGCGTTCTTGGCAGCATAGGTGTCTTCGCCACCTTCATAGTCCTGCACCTTGACCGCATTGTTCGCCTCGGCCCAATCTTGGTCCATCATGAACATGTTGGTCAGGTTGTTTGGCATGATTGGGTTCGGACCGTCAGTTTCGATCTCGACTGTATACTTGCCAGTTGCCCGAACTTCTTTGACCGAAGCCAGAAGTTCTTTGTAGTCAGAGTCCTTGGTCATTGCGCGGTTCAGCGAGAAGACTACGTCGGCGCTGTCGAACTCAGCACCGTCGTGGAATGTCACACCTTCGCGCAGCTTGAAGGTCCAGACATTTGGGTTGTCAGCCGATGGCCCCCATTCAGTCGCCAGTGCAGGCACCATGGCACCGGTCATGTCACGCATCACCAGCGGTTCCATGATCTGGTGCGCCAGCGCTGAAGTTGGCCCTTCGTTTTGAGCGTGCGGATCCAGCGTCAGTGCATCACCTGCGCGGGCCCAGCGGATTGTGTCGGCCGATGCGCCTGCAGCCAACATGGCCGTAGCGCTTGCCGCCAGCATAAGTTTGCTCAAATTCATTTTGTTCTCCCTTAATGTTCGTATTGGCACCGTATCGTGCGTGGTTGGTTTGCCAACCTTAGAGGGCCCATCATCCAAATGATTGGGAAATAATCAATATTAGAATCCACTTTTGCGTTAGAACGGCTCAGTCAGTCGCCGCAATCGCGAATGACTATTCCACCACAGGCTGTGCTAGCACCCAGAGGCTGAAGGAGGTCAGCTCGACCATGAACACCATCATCGGCAGTTGGCTTAGAACGGCCTGACGGTGTGTTCTGAACAGGCGGCGGGCTTCGATATGGGCCAGAAGAACCGACAGGGCATGGCCCGTCACCAAGGCGATCACGGCTATCCACCACACGTCTTCTGCCGTCATCACACCAACGTCGATCATTCCGTTTGTGTCACCCAGCAGCGCCCAGCCAAGGTCAAACGGGTCGCTTAGCGCAGGGATAATCAATTGCCCGGCCAGCATGAGAAAAAACACATAATGGGCTAGGTGATATGCAACGGCTATGGGTAACAATGACGTTGCAAAGCCTGTAAATACCTTACCAAATTTAATGCTGCGACCCGCTGCCAGCCATACAGCGAGTGAAAGGACGGTATAGAGCATCCAGGCGACTAGGATTGTGATGAACAGCCCAATGCTAAGGATGAGTTTCAGCAGATCCACGCCATAGTCGCGAAACGTTAGCAGCCAGGGCCGCAGCGTTGGCGACTCTGTCACCCATTGGAGAGTTGACGACCAGATTGGTGTTTCAGAAATCCCGTCAAACAGGACGATTGCAATAAGAGCTACGACAAATGCCGACTGCGATACAGTCATGGATTGCCCGATCAGTCCCGATGTTGGGAGACGGAATTCCAACCGGTTGCGTTGAATGCCAATTGGGGCAAGTCGCCCAAGCAAGCCAAACAGAAGCGTCAGTGGATCAGCTGACTGACACCAGGTTGATCGCCCCAGCCACAAAGAGCCAAGGAAAAGTCCAAGGGTATAGAGCAGGACGATGAGAGCCATGGCTTTGGGGCTTTCTGACCAATCCGACACAAGTTCAATCCAGGACAGAAAGATCAATCCAAATACAGCAAGCCAACCAACCCAAGCGGAGGGGCGAGCACGGCGTTTGCGGGGCTCAAACCGGAGCAGAGCGACATCAATGATTGTTGCAAAGGGGTTCAGGCTCGACCACAGATCAACGACCAATGCGCTTAACAAAACAAAGCCAACCCACCAGATGACCCATATAAAGATCGTTGCAAGGTTCTGAGTAGGGGACGCGGGCCCGAATAGTGCGACAATGAGGATCAGAACCAGCGCAAGCACTGCCAACATGCGAAACAAAGGGGCCGCAAACCGGGTGACTTGGTATGGAACAGGGATGCCAACAGCTGAGCGCATGTGCTTCTCGACACGCAGGAAAAGTGCTGATCCCAGAAATGTAAGGGCCACCGTCAACCCGGCGCCTGCAAGATAAAAGCCAAGTGGCAATGGCAGATCATACCGTTGCCCAAACGCATGCGCCCAGCTTGTTTCTGGTACAGCCACACAGAGGAGGGCGACTGCGTGAAGACACCTGTTCATGGCTTGCGGATCTCAAGATAGACAACGGCTTTCTCTGTCCGGCCCAACAGGTCCTCAACCCCGTGTACGACAATTGCAAAGCGTCCGGAATGAACGGCCTGGAATTCAAAAACCGCCGGGTTATCTGCATTATCAACGCTGATGATGTCATAGCCGTGCAGGTGCAACTCATGTCCGTTAGCCGCGTTTACCGTTAGGTGAACATTGCTACCTTTTGGAATTTGAACCACCGGGGCAGGGGCCGTTTGGTCGACCGTGACCGTCAACTCTAACACAGGTCCTTCAACAGTTGACCCATGTGCATCTTCTAGCGGTGTTTCGTGAGCCTCGGTCTGACCAGTGGTCATGAGAAAGGCAAAGACGGTAATTGCCTTAACAAAAATGGATTTCATGGGGTGCTGCTCCAACTGGAGCTGCGCCAGTTGTTTGGCACAGCTCTCTGTTTGAACCGGCATCAATGCCCGGCGAGTTCATTCCACTCAGGTAGAAGAACAATGACATTTGGGTTCAGCCCTGCATCTTTCAGGGTATCCATCGAAGCTACGACCTCGGACGATTCCAAATCCACCACCGAGACCGAGCCATCCCGCATCTCGGGCAGGTTGATGAACGAGTTTTGGACAAAGCCGTATTTCATGTCCTTGGTAAAGGCGACATGGTGGGCGCCGTTGCCTGTTTCGACTGTATTCAACAGCTTGGGCCCCATAATCCCTGCGGAGACATCGAATGTATGCAGATGTCCTGGAGCAGCGGTGGTGACAAACATTTTGTCGCCTGCCGGGTTAAAGTACATCTCAAGTGGCACGCCAACTTTCAGCGGGGTGAAGTCGACTGCCATTTCAGCCGAAAACCTTTGATCGTCTGCATTCCAGGTCAGTGCCCATATGCTTCCGCCGAACATATTGGTGACAAGAAAAGTTGGTGGACCACCACCCGGTACGCGCAGCAGTTCAACGGGGGCCTCACCCGAGGGCGATGGCTTGGACGACACCTTGATTTCTTCAAGCAATTCCAAGGTGCTGGCCTGTACAATCGAAATGGTTTCACCCGGATCGGTAAGGTCACCCTTGATGGTGCTGGTGACAAGAATGCGATCTATGTTGGTATCAACCGCCAGCCCATGAGGGTTGGTTCCGGGCAGTTTGATCTCTCCGGTGACAGTGTCGTCAGATACCCGTCCTTGCCAGACATTGCCCGAGTTCATGCAGGTCAGATACCAATACTCGTTTGCGTCATCGATAATGATATCCTCACCCATAGAGCAGTTGGGAATGTCGATTGTCGTTAGGCGCGGCGGGAAGTCACTCATTTCCATAACCTGTAGGGCAGGTTGTCCCAAACTGGTCAGGTAGATTTTCGACATCGTGCGATCATAGAAAAGATGATGGGCTACGCCGGTTGCATCAAGCGGGATATCGGCGAGCCATTTACCAAAAGCGGGGCTTTGGGGGTCGACATCAATTATCGCAATCCCCTCACGCCGCTCCTCTGACCCAGAAAGCTTCAAGCTCTTTAGATCTTCCGCCGGTTTGCTTTCATAGCTCATCATTGCCAAGATCTCGGCTGATGCTCCACTGGTTGAGAGAGCCAACGCGCATGTCGCGATTAGCGTCATTCGTTTTTTCATGGGACCGATCCTTCAAACCTATTTTGTGGGCCAGCGCAGCAGGACATGTAGACTTCAAATTGTGTGTCGCAGGGTCACTGCAGGCGATAACCTTTTTGTGATTGTAGCGCGGTCAGGACAATTTTCCCGTTTCGCGTTGTTCAAGGCCTTCGAATGGGCATGGCGCTGCATTACGGCGAAGAATTCGAAATTCAGCACCGCTCAGATCCTGAGAAACTGGACTGGATTGAATTAGCAGAAAGGCCATCTATTTGATTGCAGATCAGAGCACGTGTCGCTGGTCATCAGTTTTTGGCGCCCCAACAATAAAGGCGGATCAGGGCGGAAGTTTGTGCTTTGCCAATTGAAGACGGCCCCAGTGTAAAAGCGAAATTACACAAAGCCTCAAAGAATCCGACTGAATTTACCCCGATTTGCTAGGCAAAGGGACCAAGGATATGATCAAGTCACTTCTTACCGTCTGCACAGCTTTATTCGTCATTCTGTCATCCGTCAGCTTCGCACAGGAGCAGTCACGGGCTATTTTAGTGCTTGATGGCTCCGGCTCCATGTGGGGGCAGATAGACGGCACTGCTAAGATTTCAATCGCACAGGAGGTCGTAGGCGATTTACTCCAGTCATTGCCCGAAAGCCAAGAACTGGGGCTGACGGTCTATGGTCACCGCCGCAAGGGGGATTGCAGCGATATCGAGACGATCATCACTCCAGAGGCTGGTCAGCATGGGTCGATTGTCGAGGCGGTGAACTCGATCAAACCCAAAGGGAAAACGCCGATGATCGACGCGGTGATCGCCGCCGCCGAAGCGCTGCGTTATACCGAAGAAAAGGCCACGGTTATCCTTGTCTCTGACGGGATTGAGACCTGCAACCCAGACCCATGTGCCGCCGCCCGCACGTTGGAAGAGACTGGCGTTGATTTCACCGCTCATGTTGTTGGGTTCAATATCGGAGACCCCGAAGCAATTGCCCAGATGCGCTGTATGGCCGAGGAAACGGGCGGCACATTTAGAACCGCTGATACTGCTGCCGAGCTAAGCAATGCGCTGGCGGTGATTGCTACGCCAGTGCCAGTCCCAGCCCCTGAACCAGAGCCCGATCCAGTCAGCCTGAGAGCCTATGCCATTGATGGGCGACATGGCCCGCGTATCACCGACGGTTTGATCTGGAACCTGACCTCGCTTGATGGCGTAATTCTCGAAAATCAGGCTGTTTCTGACATCAGGGTCGAAGTGGAGCGCGGTGAATATGTGATCTCGGTCCTTCGGATCGCCGACGAGAGTTTTGCCGAACAGCGGTTTGGCATCGGTTCAGTGGACAAGCAGGTTGTGCTGGAACTGCCTGAACTTCGCCCTCCGGCCACGATTGAAGGGCCTGAGACCGCGATCGCCGGATCTACGGTACAGGTGCGTTGGTCTGGACCAGACCAACAGGGAGATTTGATTTCCGTCGCCGACCCGGAAGGCTCCTCACCCTGGATCAACTACGCCTATACAAAACACGGCCTGCTTCTGGATCTGGTGATGCCTTCGGTCGAAGGGGAGTACGAGCTGCGGTATGTTTCAAGTGACCATCGCAAGGTGCTCGCTTCACAACCAATCACTGTCACCCCGGTTGAGGCCTCGGTTACACTGCCTGACGTCCTGCCTGCTGGTGCCACTGTTTTGGTCGACTGGGTTGGGCCAGATTATCAAAGCGATGTTATTGCTGTTACCGAACCGGGAACGGATCAACTGATCAACTACGTCTATACGAAGCATGGATCACCGGCAGACCTCATGCTGCCGCCCGATCCCGGAAACTATGACATCGTCTACCGAATGAGCCAGAAAAACCGAGTGCTGGCGCGCGTGCCGGTAACAGTTACTGGCCTGCAGTATTCAGTGAGTGGGCCAGCGTCTGCGCCAGCAGGCAGCGACGTACAGGTGGATTGGGTTGGACCGGACTATCGCAGTGATATCATCGCGGTGGCCGAAATCGGTGCCGACAATCGGAAATACCTCACCTATACCTATACCAAGGAAGGCAGCCCGCTTGATCTGACTCTCCCGCTGGAAACTGGACGCTATGAAATCCGATATATTCTCGGACAAGATCGCGTAGTGCAGGCGACAGCTGAGATCGAAGTGACTGCAATTACCGCCAACCTGACAGCGCCTCAGTCGGCCCCCGCAGGCAGCACCATAGAAATTGATTGGCAGGGCCCGGATTACAGAGGCGATATCATTGTCGTCAGTAAACCCAATGAAGCAGATCGCAGCTACCTGAACTACAGCTACACCAAGGGCGGCACACCGCTTGATCTTACGCTTCCTGCAATGCCGGGTGACTACGTTGTAAAGTATCTGGCCGGGGCTGCGGATAAATCACTCGCGACATTCAACATCACCGTCACCGAGGTATCAGCCACGTTGTCAGCACCGGCCAGCGCATCCGCCGGGAGCAAGATCGAAGTGACTTGGAGCGGCCCCGATTACCGAGGCGATATCATTGCAATTGGTGTGCCGGGTGAAAACTACCTGACTTACACTTACACAAAAAATGGCTCTCCATTGACGATCACTGCACCGGATAAACCGGGTGATTATGAAATACGATATCTTATGAACGCTGACAGAAGGATTATTGCTACGGCTCCGCTGACTGTCCAATAGTATCAAGGGGGCAAGCGATTTTTGAAGCCTTCGATTCCATCAAGTTGGCGATATTCTCGCCTGGGCTTCTTGCGGTATTTCTCTTCTTCCACCCCTTGGTGGTTACGATGAGCCAGAAACACTCTCCGATCTAATTCCGCTATTTGCCCCCATAAGTGCAGGCGTTAGACATCAATGAATGGAGTCGGACGGCAGCAATGTGCAGGATGCGGATTTTGCATAGTGGAGTTTTCGGCCCTAACCGGGCGTTCGTGGTGAAACTGTCTAACTATTGCTTCCAGCCCTTCAACGACATTTAATCGTGTAAGGTGACTGAAACCCGGACTTGGCAGTATGGGTGCAAAGCAGACATTTCCTAACCCAACTACTAATGTCTGTTCTCTAAGCAAAAAACGAAATGCGTTCTGGTGTTTTTTCAAGTATTCAAACCTTGCTCTACGAAGGGTTCCCACCCGATACCAGCGTTTCGATAAACTTTGAAAACAACTCGCCCTGTGATCTGATCTGAAGCTTGGAGTACACATTACGTCTGTGGATACGAACAGTGCCAGGTGAGATTTCAAGAATGCGACCAACCGCATCAGCTGAATGACCTTTGAGAGTGAATTCTACAACTTGTCGTTCTCTAGGGGTTAAAACGCCCTCACCAAAGTTTGTAAAAGCGAGCTCTACACTGTGATGTAAGCCACCATCTGATGTCGCACTGGCATCCGCCCCAAATTGCGCTGCCAGATCACTCCAGTGGCGCTGACAAGTAGCCCGCACAACCGGCCAAAACTCGCGTAGTTGTCGGAATTCCTTTGCTGAAAACGCTTTCTCAGCCCGCATGAGTGAGAGGACAACGATGGCTTTGCCGGGCATTTCAATAAAGTAACCGATTTCTTCTGCCAGACCTGTGCGCGCATAGTAGCTGCGGAAGTACTCGCCTTGAAAGAACCGGTCCGGTGCCAGATCTTTGATCCGATACAGACCTGGAGCGACCTGATTTCCACAGGCCAGATAAAAGGGATCCAGGAGATAAGGACCCTCTTGATAGTCCTCGACAAATATCTTCCGTTTGCCTCTGGGAAAATCGTCGAACAAATCTTGTGGCCTGGCTGCTCCGAGATACCCAAAAACAACCGTGTAATCGAAAGGTGCAATTCCTTTCAGAGTCTCAGACATGGTTTGCGCAAACCTCTCGGACCCAATTGAATCGATGAGGTTACCGGTCGCCGCTATCAGGGTCTGCATTTGCCAAGCCTCGCTACTACGATTGATATACTAAAAACGTGGTATATACATCGAATGAAGTTTTTCTTACAGTTTTTCCAAATTGGATAGTATCCATCAAATCGGGAAAAGATAGCGTTAAATGGAAACCAGGGGATATATCGGAGCCTTTACTCCAGCAGACAGCAAGACCATTGCTGAGCTTCGTGGCGTAACAAAGTGTTTTGGCGATGTGCTGGCTGCCAGCGATCTGAATCTGTCTATTCACGAAGGTGAATTCCTGTCCTTCCTTGGGCCGTCAGGCTGCGGGAAAACCACCGCTCTCAGAATGTTAGCAGGGTTTGAGACGCCAACCGAAGGCGACGTTCTGCTGGATGGTGAAGTGGTCAATGCGCTGGAAGCACACCACCGTCCGGTCAATATGGTTTTTCAGCAGTACGCGCTTTTCCCACATATGACGGTGGCGCAGAACATTGGCTATGGGTTGCGTCAACGTCGCCCGCGATTGCCCAAAACTCAGATCGCAGAAAAGGTCGGCAAGACCTTGGATATTGTCCAACTCAGCGGCTTTGAAGATCGAAAAATCTGGGAAATGTCCGGGGGACAGCAACAGCGTGTGGCTTTGGCGCGCGCAATCATCAACGAACCCAAGCTTCTGTTGCTGGATGAGCCGATGGCCGCGCTGGATCGCAAGCTGCGCAAAGAGATGCAGATCGAACTGCAGGACCTGCAGCGCCAGTTGGGTATCACATTTGTTCTTGTGACCCACGACCAGGAAGAAGCCCTGTCGATGAGCGATCGTATTTGCATCATGCGCGACGGTCGCATTGTCCAGGTTGGCAGTCCACAAGAGCTGTATGATCGCCCCAATTCCAAATATGTGGCTGATTTTGTTGGCACCTCAAATTTCTTTGACGGAAAGGTCACTGATCAATCCGGCGGGCTGACAGCGGTGCGCTTGAACAACGGGATGAGCGTGCGAGGAACTTCAGTCGGGGAATTGGTCAGCGGGGACAACGTATCCATAAGTGTGCGTCCTGAACAAATGACGCTGCACCGCCAGGGTGACGGTCTGACGGTGGAGGTGCGCAACCGGATCTTTCTGGGAGAGCACACCGAGTATTTGGTGAGCCATGAAACGCTTGGCGACTTTCTGGTGCTTTCACCACGGCAATCCGAACTGATCGAGGGAGCCTTTGCCGTCGGCGACAAGGCGATTGTGTCCTGGGAAGACAGAGCGGCACTCATTCTAGACAGGAACTAAAACAGACTGCAACCGTAGGGAGGAAACGGCAATGACAAGAGACAACGATTACATCTCCAAGCAGAAATTCATGCAAGAGTTGGAGAGCTACAGAAAAGGGTCGGTGACTCGGCGCCATTTTCTAAATGTGACTGGATTGGGCGCTGCCTCGGCCGTTTTGGGGGCAGCCGTTCCCGGTTTGCGTCCAAGTCCTGCATTTGCTGGTGACATTGGGGATCGGGTCATTGTGGCGACCTGGCCCAACTATCACGATCCATCAAACTTTGAGGCCTTTACCGAAGCAACTGGTGCGCATGTTCAGGTCAATGTTTTTGGTTCGAACGAAGAAATGCTAGCTAAATTGCAGGCCGGCGCGACCGGTTGGGACGTTTACGTGCCGACAAATTACACAATCTCGACCTATGTCGATGAAGGCTTGATCGAGCCTTTGGATACCTCGAAGCTACCAAATTATGATGGGTCTGCCTTTGACGCGCGTTATGCCGAAGCAGGATCCGTCGATGGCACGCTATATGCCGTGCCAAAGAACTGGGGTTCGACCGGAATGGCGGTCAATACCAAGCACAATGATGGTAAGCCAATCTCGTCCTGGAAAGAGTTCTTTGACATTGCGCGGGACAAATTCACTGGACGCGCAATGGTGCATGACTATCAGCTGACAACAATTGGCAGTGCGCTGAACTACTATGGATATTCGTTCAATTCGGTTGACGAGAATGAATTGGCCGATGCCGAAAAACTACTGATAGATGTGAAACCGCACCTCTTTGCGATCACTTCTGACTATCAGCCATCGATGCGCAATGGCGATGCCTGGCTGACGATCTGCTGGTCTGGCGATGGCAAACAGCTCAACACCGACATGCCGGAAATACACTATGTCCTGGGCCGCGAAGGTGGTGAAATCTGGAGTGATTACTACGCCATTCCAAAAGGTGCACCACATATGGACGCGGCCTATGCGCTGATCAACTTCCTGCTGGATCCCAACGTGAATGCCAAGGAAGTTTTGGCGCATGGCTACCCGACTGCTGATGCCCGAACCTTCGAACTGCTGCCCGAGGCCCTGAAAAATGATCCGATCCTCTTCCCAGCCCAAGAGCTACTGACGCCGCTCGAGTTTGGTGCAGCCGCTACGCTGACCGATCCGAACCGTGCAGAACTGATGGCGCGTTTCAAGTCAGCCTAATTAAGTAGAGGTGAAAACAACATGACGAGACGTACACGTAATTGGTTGCTATTGGCACCTGCCGGGGCTTGGTTCCTGGTGATGCTGATCATACCACTGACCGTTGTTTTCATTTTCAGTTTTGGAGAGCGGGCGCCCGCCGGTGGTGTTGTGCCCGCTTTCACCTTTGAACAATATGCCAATCTTCCGGCACGCTGGACAGCGTTCAAGAACACGATGACGTTAGCCCCTATTGGTACATTATCCGCGTTGCTGATTGCATATCCGCTGGCTTATTATCTGGCGGTCAAATGCGGCCCTAAGTGGAAAACAATCCTATTGGTGTTAGTCATTGTGCCGTTCTGGACTTCAATTCTGATCCGCAGCTACGCATGGATCTTTCTGCTGGGTGGTCGCGGAATTCCGGCCCTTTTGGAATTGGTGGGGATCGAAGGGGTCCGCCTGATCAATACGCCTTTTGCGGTGTTGGTTGGGATTATCTATGGGTACCTGCCGCTGATGGTTTTTCCGATCTTTGTCAGCCTCGACAAACTGGATAAACGCCTGCTCGAGGCCTCGTCCGATCTTGGTGCCAAACCTTGGCGCACCTTCCTTCAGATCACTCTGCCACTTTCAATTCCTGGCATCGCAACCGGATGTATGCTCGTCTTCATCCTGTTGATGGGGGAATACCTGATCCCGGCTTTGTTGGGCGGTGGCAAGGTGTTCTTCGTCGGCAACGCCCTGGTCGACCTGTTCCTGCAATCACGCAACTGGGCCTATGGTTCGGCGGTGGCGGTCACGCTGGTGGTTGTCATGCTGATCACGGTCACGGTCTACATGCGGCTTATCAATCGTCTTGGCGCTAGCCGCGAAGACGTGTCGATCATGTGAGGTGAACCAATGAGACTATATGCAGTTTGCGTTTACCTGTTCCTGTACATCCCGATCGGTGTGATCGCGCTGTTCAGCTTCAATGCCGGACGTCATGCAAGCCAGTTACAGGGATTTTCAACCAAGTGGTACGGCAAGGCACTGTCCAATCCCTTTGTCATGGACGCACTGGAAACCAGCCTGATGGTGGCTTTTATCTCCGCCCTCTGTGCCAGCGTTTTTGGCACCATGGCTGCGGTTGCGTTGCAGGGCATCAAGGGACCGGTGAGGACAGCGTTCGACCTGTTGATTTATGTCGCGGTTATGATCCCCGGCATCGTGATCGGGATTGCCACATTGATCGGGTTGGTTACGGTCTTTGACCAATTGAACCCACTGATCGCAGCTATCTGGCCAAACGGATTTACACCGCCAAAGCTCCATATGGGGATGGGGTCACTTATTGCAGCCCATACTATGTTCCTGATGGCGCTGGTGGTGATCATTGTGCGGGCCCGGCTTGCTGGCATGGACCGCGCTTTGACCGAAGCATCGTCGGACCTGTACGCTACGCCGATGGCGACCTTTCGCCAGGTAACCTTGCCGATGATTTTCCCGGCTATCTTGGCTGGATTTCTGCTCAGCTTCACCTTCAGCTTTGACGACTTCATCATCGCATTCTTTGTCGCCGGGTCCGAGACAACACTGCCGATCTATGTGTTCTCATCCATCCGCCGTGGCGTCACCCCAGAGATCAATGCGATTGGTACCATGGTGCTGGTTGTCTCCCTGCTGATGCTGATTACGGCCCAATTACTGCTGCAACGCGGAGGCAAGAAACCAAAATGACCCTCGCTGAAAATCCACGTTCTTCTCCTTATTTTCCTACACTTGATGGTAAAGTTGCTTTGGTGACTGGTGCAGGTTCCGGCATCGGACGGGCAGGGGCCATGGCAATGGCGCGGCATGGGGCAAAGGTGGTTGTGACTGACCTTGATGCCGACAAGGCCGCGTATGTGGCCGAGGAGTTGCACCTTGAAGGCACAAGCGTGTTTTCTGCCGGTCTTGACGTGACTGACGACGACGCTGTTTCCGCCGAAATCGACAAAACAGTCAAAGACTACGGTCGTATTGACGTACTGCACTCACATGCGGGTTATCAAACTGAGGGCAACCTGGAACAGGTTCCCATTGAGGGCATGGATATGTCCTGGCGGCTGAATGTCAGGTCCCATTTCATTGCCGCCCGCGCGACAGTTGGACACATGCGTGCCCAGGGTGGTGGCAGCATCATTGTCACCTCGTCAAATTCAGGTGTTCAATATGACCGCGAGATGATTGCCTATGCGACGACCAAGCACGCAGTCGTAGCGATGACCCGCCAAATGGCTGCCGATTATGCCAAAGACAACATCCGCTTCAATTCCCTGTGCCCAGGGTTCATCGACACGCCCTTTAATGCTGGTTTTGAGGCACAAATGGGCGGGCGGGACAAATTGGATCGCTACGTTGCACAAACCATTCCTATGGGGCGATGGGGAACAACCGATGAAATTGCCGATTCAATCCTGTTTCTCGCCTCTGACATGTCCACATTCATGACTGGCCACGCGCTGGTCATAGATGGCGGTGAATGCATTTGAATTTCTGTTTGGAGAGATCAATATGACCAACAGCGTGAAATCCCCGAATGGTCGTCTGGTCGGCAAAGTCGCCGTTATCACTGGCGGCGCTACGGGCATGGGGCGGGCCACAGCAACGGCCTTTGCTGAGGAAGGCGCCAAGGTCAGCATCTTCGATATTCAGGATGAAGAAGGGCGAAAGACCGTCAACATGATACGTGACACTGGCGGTGAAGCCGCGTTTTTCCACGCGGACGTCACCAAAGATGCAGAGATCAACCAAGCCTTTGACGATGCTTTGGAAACCTTTGGCCCTTATAATGTTCTGTTCAATCACGCGGGGACGATCATCGTAAAACCGCTACATGAAACCACTGAGGCCGAATACGACTGGCTGATGGACGTGAACGTGAAATCGGCATTTCTGACATGTCGTCGGGCGGTCAAAGACATGAGCGCCAATGGTGGCGGCTCAATCGTCATTACGTCTTCTATTGCAGCCGAGTTGGGCTATGCGCTTGAATCGGTTTATTGCATGTCCAAGGGCGCGGTTCTCCAATTGGCTCGAACAATATCGACCGAGTATCGAGATGCAGGTATCCGCTGCAATGCGGTATGTCCGGGATTTGTTGAAACAGCACATGGGCTGAAGGAAATCGCTGAGTTGGACGCCGCCGGTCAGGAATGGGAAGATTCCGGAATGGCCGCCACGCAAGGGCGCATTTGTTATCCAGAAGAAGTTGCCGCAGCGGTGGTGTTTCTGGCCTCAGACGAGGCCAGCTTTGTAAACGGCAACGCCACCTATGTTGACAACGGATGGTACGCCAAGGGCTAGCACGGCTCAGTGCAGCAAGAGTGTATCAGTGTAAGACGGCCGATCCTGCTGTTTTGCACTTACTGGTGAGGTGCAAAATGGCGCGGAAAATTGGAATGTAGGTATTGAAATATCTGAGCCTTTGCCATCCCACGTGGAAACTGGTCGGGATACATCAGAATATTCAGCCAGAAACCATCGAACAGACTTTCGAGAGTATGAGCAACCCCTTCAGGCTTCAGCGCACTACCGTCCTCTTTGATGATTTTCCCAAATAGATCAACCAGCACATCAAGCCGTTCAGTATCGATCGAAGTGGTGATGAGGCGGTAAGATTTGCGGTAAGCCGCCTCTCCGAAGAAGGCGAACCAGACAGCCAGTTTTTTCCGATTGAAGATGCTTGGATGAAACTGAGCTTCAATGATCGTATTGACCTGCTCTGTCGGGCTCAAATCGACATTCTCAAGGCGCGTCATCCAATGCGCTCGATGCTCCACTGCTAAGGTGCGCAGAGTTTCTTCCAGCAGTGCGTCTTTGCTTTTGAAGTGAAAGTTCGCAAGCCCTGTAGACAACCCGGCCAGTTTCGCGACCGAAGCCATGGTTGTGCCGGATATTCCATGATTGCTTATAGATGTGATCGTCGCATCAATGATCTGCTTTTTCCGAACTTCTGGTGAAGCTGTGCGGCTTTTTTTCTGTTTGGTTTCAGTCATAAACCTACATCCATTGAACAACCATTCAATCAATGACTTGATTTCTTTCAGCCGTCAATCCAATAATTTGATCAAAAGCCGAATCCCTTGGATTGGAGATGACCATGACGAAGCCTCTTCCCGCGCATGCACAGACCGTGATTATTGGCGGTGGCTCGATTGGCTGCAACACGGCCTATCACCTGGCCAAATTGGGCATGACTGATGTCGTTGTACTGGAACGAGATCAGCTAACTTCGGGCACCACTTGGCATGCTGCGGGGCTGATTGTTGGCGGGTTTTTTAATGATACGGCGACCACCGAGATCTACACCCATGGCCGTGACCTTTATGCGTCCCTTGAACAGGAAACAGGGCTCACCACTGGGTTTCGCGACG
>NZ_JBYAXC010000005.1:0-252454 GCF_057444295.1 Parasedimentitalea nitratireducens
CTGCCGCCAGATCCGGAACCCTTGGTGCCGCCTGAGCCGGACCCTTTGGTGCCGCCAGACCCGGAGCCTTTGGTGCCACCCGAGCCAGAGCCCTTGGTTCCACCCGAGCCGGAGCCCTTGCTGCCCCCCGATCCGGAACCCTTGGTGCCGCCTGAGCCGGAACCTTTGGTGCCGCCAGACCCGGAGCCTTTGGTGCCGCCTGAGCCAGATCCCTTGGTGCCACCTGAGCCGGAGCCCTTGCTGCCGCCAGATCCGGAGCCTTTGGTGCCACCCGAGCCGGAGCCCTTGCTGCCGCCTGAACCGGATCCCTTGGTTCCGCCCGAGCCGGAGCCCTTGGTGCCGCCCGAGCCAGAACCCTTGGTTCCACCCGAGCCGGAACCCTTGGTGCCACCTGAACCTGATCCTTTGGTGCCCCCGGATCCCGTGCCCTTGGGATCATCAGATCCATCGTCGCAATAGTGGTCGGACAGGGTTTTGTCGTACCAATCGTCCAACCCGTCACCTTCGACGCCGCCGTTGTGATAGCTGTCACCGGTGCTGGCTGCTGCGCCTGCTGGGACGCCGCCTTCCAGAACCTGAGAGTTGGGCCCGTCGCTGTCAATCACCATAGCCATGCTGCTCAGGTCGATATCATCCAGCGTCAGCCCGGTATCAGACCACAGGGTAAAGTTGACAGTGGTCACGTCCCCTTCGGTTGAATTTGGCAGCTGACCAAACTGCACCACGCCGTCATACATGCCCGGCACGGTAAAGCCATTGTCGAGACTGTTCACCGCGTTGGCATTGGCCTCGTGTCCGGTGACGGGCAGGGTGTTTTCATCCGGGAAGAAATGCAGCCCATTTAGGCTGCTGTCATCGCTCATGTTAAAGAACAGCCCGTCAATGTCTGCCAGGTCGCCGTCAAACGATGTGGGCGTCAGGTTGAAGAAGAGCTGCCCCTCGGGCGTTTGGGAAACCGAGACATCTACCTGCGGATCAGTGCCCATGGTAAAGGTAACCGAGGTCTTGCCGCCGCCGTCACCCCCGCCGTTGTCGCCGCCGCCACCGTTGCCACAGTCTCCGCCGCCAGTTCCGCCCGAACCGGATCCTTTGGTGCCACCCGAGCCGGAGCCCTTGGTTCCACCAGAACCGGAGCCTTTGGTTCCACCAGAACCGGATCCTTTGGTGCCACCCGAGCCGGAGCCCTTGGTTCCACCAGAACCGGAGCCTTTGGTTCCACCAGAACCGGAGTCTTTGGTGCCGCCAGAGCCGGACCCTTTGGTGCCGCCAGAGCCAGACCCTTTGGTTCCGCCCGAGCCGGAGCCCTTGGTTCCGCCAGAGCCGGAGCCCTTAGTTCCGCCTGAGCCAGAGCCCTTGGTGCCGCCCGATCCAAATCCTTTGG
The DNA here is from genome assembly GCF_057444295.1 of Parasedimentitalea nitratireducens. Lineage (NCBI taxonomy): Bacteria > Pseudomonadati > Pseudomonadota > Alphaproteobacteria > Rhodobacterales > Paracoccaceae > Parasedimentitalea > Parasedimentitalea nitratireducens. The sequence goes on from NZ_JBYAXC010000005.1 coordinate 1,382, forward strand.
TTCCGCCTGAACCGGAGCCCTTAGTGCCGCCCGAGCCGGAGCCCTTGGTTCCGCCTGAACCGGAACCCTTGGTGCCGCCTGAACCGGATCCTTTGGTGCCACCTGAGCCAGATCCCTTGGTTCCACTTGAGCCAGAGCCCTTGGAGCCACCCGAACCGGAGCCTTTGGTTCCGCCTGAACCGGAGCCCTTGGTTCCGCCTGAACCGGACCCTTTGGTGCCACCTGAACCTGATCCATGGGGCTCATCATCATATTGATCTGCTAGGTTTGCGTCATACCAGGTGCTAAAACTGCCGCCTTCGACTCCGCCGTTGTGATAGGATTTTGCCCCACTGGCCTTGGCACCGCTTCCGGCGTGGTCACCCTGCTCGGCCATTTTTTCCGAGCGAAACCCATCTGATCCCCAACGTCCCCAAGCCATACTGACACTCTCCTAATTCTACCAAACAGATCAAACCAGCAGCGGCACAGAGGTCTGGCAGAACACTCGTGCGGCAGCTTGCGATATATGCAATCGAGAAGGAGGCTAGGGGTTGAGTTGGGCTTTTGACAAATTTTAGCCTTGATTTTATCTCAATTTGGGTCGAGCGGCGCAGGTTTTGGAAACAATGCCGTTCGGGTGCTGGGATTGATGCGTTTTTCTGAGGATTTCACCACTATTGGGCGCTGTCCTACTGCGAATCGATCTGGGACGTTAAAGCGGTTTTTGCAACCCCGGCCTGAAAATTGCCGGATTTGCCAGTTAGAGCTAAGATCAGACGTCAAAGTTCAACTGATTTGATCTGGCCTGTAGTCGAGGATAAGGGGTATTTCCGTGGCGAAAGACAGCAACCAAAGCCGTATAAACCGCATTGTGGAAACGGCCGAAGAGCATTTTGGCCAAAGCGTTGAACGGGTCACGGCACCTGGCGGTGAAGGGCGGTCTTCGTTTCGCCTGCATTTTGACGACCGCGATGTGATTGCTACTCTGCGCCCCAACTTCCGCCGCACCCATCTTGAGGCCTATGTGCTGGACAGTTTGGCCCCACATACCACTAATATTCCCAAGGTGCTTGGGGTGGTCGATGAGGTGATGTTTCAATCAGATGTTGGCCGTCGTCGGCTAAACCAGGAAATCGCCCGTCACAACAAGTCCAAGCAGCTGGATCTGGCTGCCGAAGCGGTCGAAGGTATCTTTCGCATTCACGCCGCAGCCCGCAAAACGGATCTGGATCAGTCCTTACCCCACTTGGGGGCCAACGAGGACTGGATCGTCAATATTGTGGATGCCGTAGATGCGTTGCAGCCCTATTCGCGCGGTATTTCCAGCAAATACGACCGCGCCGCAGTGGCCGAGGCCGTGTCCTATCCAGGGCGTCAGTTTGTGAAGTGGGACTGTCGGTCTGGCAACGCCGCCCTTGGTGCGGATGAGCGGATGAACTGGTTTGATTTTGAGTACTGTGGCCTGCGTCATGGGGCCGAGGATTTTGCCTGGCTGATCGGGGATGAGGCCTGGCCAATTGCGCCAGATGCCATGGTTGATGTGATGATCGATGCCTATGATCCGTCCTGCGGTCACGATATCGCTGATTACTTGGAATACATGTCGGTTTATCTGACCCAGCACTGTGTGCAGCGGTTTAAACTGATCATCAAAGAAGCCAAGAAACGCGGCTGGCTGTCGAAAGAGAAAGTACGTAAATATGATGATGCAGGTGTGCATCCTGAATTCGCAGTCCAGATCTGCAAAGTAGGGCAGTACTTTTCGGCTCAATCCCAATTGACAGCCCCACTTTCTATCAATTTCGAAGGGGCCTCGCGCGCCTTTGGTCAGATCCTGCGTGACGGGACTTCGCTCAAACGAGCTTAAGAAACAGTTGAGATTTAGTAACAGGCTGCTGTGCCCAATAGGGCGCAGCAGCTTTCGACGTTTCTGGCAGAGCTTCCAGAAAACTCTGCTGTTCGAAGTGGGTGAACCCGCAAAACGCCCAAGATTTAGTCAAAGGTGCATATTGGATGCCTTATTGTGCGCGTTGTGACCCTGTTTTGATTTGAAATGCAAAAAGGTGCTGCCGAAACGGAAAACAGATCTAGTTAAAGACACAGCCGCCACGAGAACAAAGTTAGTAAACGGCGCCGGAAATTTCCCGGCCAATCGTGCGCGGATCAGTTCTCCACTGCGAAGGCGTAGAAAGTGGGAGCTTGGAATGTGGGCTAATTGGATGACAAGCAGTTGTGAGAAAGGAGTTGGCGAAGATGGCTGGGACTACTCAAAAGCACACTGCAGTCTTTGCCAAGATGTTAGCACGCAAACTTCTGGACCGGGGACTTGACGAGGACACGATTTTCCGCGGAACTGGGTTTGATATGTCTCTGCTCGAGCAAGAAACGCCGGTCGCCGAGGCCGCTGACAGCTTTGAGTTTTTCGAGCAAGCCGCAATTCTGACGAACGATGATCTCTTTGGGTTTCAGCTTGGTAAGGGGCAAGACATCCGTCGTATCGGTCTGGTCTGCTATGTCGGGCTGGCGGCGCCCAATGTGTTGGAGTTCTTAGTCAACTACGCACGATATGCCTTGGTGATCAGTGAGGTTCTGGAATTTGATATGTCCAACCTGCAGCACCGTGGTGAGATGAGATGGTGGTACGCAGCATCGCCACATCTGAATCGGCGCCAATATGTTGAATACTCGGCCACCGTGTTTTTAAACACACTGCGCCACAATTCGGCCTCTTATATCATCCCCAAGCGGATTTGTTTTGAGCACCTCCGGCGCGACAATGCCGATGAATTAGAAGATTTTTACGGCTGTGAAGTCACCTTTGGAGCAGCCCACAATTGCTTTGAATTTTGCAAAAGTGATCTGGAGTTACCGCTGATATCTGCCGACAAACAGCTTCTGAAAGTTTTGCAGGATTATGGCGATCAGGTGCTGTCAGAAAAGAAACAAAGCCTGCCGGGGCTGGTGTTCGAAGTGGAGCGGGTGATTGCCGACCTGCTGGCGCATGGGACTGCCAATTTAGAAAATGTTGCCGCCGAATTAGGGATGAGCCCGCGTACTTTGTCTCGCAAACTGGCTGCAGAGGGGACCAGCTTTTTCCGAGTTCTTGAAGATTTACGTAAATCTCTTTCTAAAAGTTATTTACGAGACAGTGATTTGGTGTTGGCCGAGATCGCCTTTTTATTGGGGTATTCAGGGCTCAGCAGTTTTAACGATGCCTTTAAACGCTGGACAGGTCACAGCCCCGGCCAGTTCCGATCACATTAAAATTGCAAGCTATCACAGTCCTTTACAATATCTTAAGGCGGGCTCGAAAACCATTGCCTCGACACCGGTTTGATTGTCGCGGGGCAGGTCGGGCCGTCGACTGAATCCGTTTTAAGGAAAAACGTTTCAGAGCTGTTTTTTCATAAGGAACTGTGTGGAAAAGATGCGCCTCAACTACAGCAAAATGAGCCTCTTGTATTATCGATGCCAAACAGTACATGAGGGCGAGTTGACAGTAGAAAACCATCAGCTGGTGATAGTAAGGAGATCTTGGAAAGATGGCGGGATCAGCCAAAACGCACTCGGCAATTTTTTCCAAGATGTTGGCCACGCATTTGCTTGAATGTGGCTATGAAGCTGACGCCATTTTTGCAGGCACTGGCTTTGATGATCAGCTGTTACAAGACGACGCTCCAACAGCCCGCTTGATCGACAGTATAAAGTTTTTCGAACGATCTGCGGTGTTAACGGAGAATGACAACCTAGGCTTTGAGTTCGGTAAAGAGCACGATATCCGGCGTGCTGGACTTATTTGCTATGTCGGACTTGCAGCTCCTACGGTTGGTGTTTTTTTGGCAAATTTCACCCGCTATTCACGGGTCGTCAGCGAAGCACTTGAAATCGATAGCTCTCGGCTCACCTCTGACGGAATAGTGGATTGGGACTACGCGATCTCCCCCGGGATTGCTCGGCGTCAGTACGTCGAGTGCTCGGCAGTGTGTTTGCTAAACACTGTGCGCCGGGTCTCGGTTGGCAACGTTGTTCCACGGTCAGTCAAATTCCAGCACAATCGGCGCAAGCAGTTTGAAGACATCGAGGCCTATTTTGGCTGCAAGGTGGAATTCGGGGCCGAGCGCAACGGATTTGAATTTGATCTAGAGGATCTGGAGACGCCTCTCACCTCAGCGGACGCGCAGCTGCTTACTGTTTTAAAGAGCTATGGTGATCAGGTTCTGCAAGATCTTGTTCAGCTAACGCCGGGCCTGGTTGTCGAAGTGGAGCGGGCCATTACCAAGCAGTTGGCGCTGGGATCAGCAACACTGGAAAATGTTGCGGCCGGGATGGGAATGAGCCCGCGAACTTTGTCACGTCGGCTTGCGGCCGAAGGCACCAGTTTTTTCCGTTTGCTTGAAAGTCTGCGTGAAACTCTGTCCAAAAGCTATTTGCAAGACAGCAATCTGGTACTGGCAGAAATCGCGTTTTTGTTGGGCTATTCTGGATTGAGCAGTTTTAACGAAGCGTTCAAGCGTTGGACCGGTTGCAGCCCTGGTCAATTCCGCACCGCCTAAGGAAACCTGCATTCCATTCCAAGACCTGAGCTTGGTAGTGATCTCGCGACGATAAATGCGATACCGGCGCTTCTTTGCCACCCAAGTTGCAATGCTGTGGTTGAGGTTTCATAAATTGAGTTGCAAGCTGTCTAGTAAGATCCTGAGATCGCAACCCAAGAGGAGTCGCTCTGTCAGATGGATGAAACCGCCGAATATCATTTTGCAGCTTTTCCCAAAACATTGGCACATAGGCTGGTTGAACGTGGTTATCAGCCTGAACAGATTTTTAAGGGCACGGCATTTGATGAAAGTCTATTGCACAAGGATCCGCCAAGATGCCCCATAACGGACAGCATCAAATTCTTTGAACATGCGGCAGTGCTGACGGACAATGTTAATCTAGGCTTCCAGGTGAGCACAACGGAAGATATTCGGGGCATTGGCCTGTTGTGCTATGTCGGACTGGCAGCACCAACGATTGGTGGGTTTCTAGAGAACTTTGATCGCTATTCCCATATGCTGACCAAGGCAGTTGCGCCCGATTCCTCAAGGCTTCGCAGTGAAGGTGCGATGGATTGGGAGTTCATTGTCTCGCCCAGTTTGCAAAAACGCCAATATGGAGAGTACTCTCTAACCTGTATGGTGAATACCATTCGCCGGTATTGCACCGAAAAATTTAACCTGAAACAGGTTCGGTTTCAACATAATCGACGTGAAAACATTGAAGAGATCGAAGCCTATTTTGGGTGCAAGGTCGTATTTGGTGCGAAACGCTACGGTTATGATTTTGAGTTAAAGGACTTGGATCTTCCGTTGAAATCTGCGGATCCCAAACTGCTGTTGATGTTGCAGAGCTGCAGCGAAAAGGCTTTACAAGAAGTGAGTGAGCATACACCGGATCTGCTTGTCGAGGTCGAGCGTGCAATTGCGACGCAGTTGCCCACACGGTTGATTACCATGGAAGCGGTTGCCGCTGCGATGGGGATACAACCGACAAATCTTTCCGGCAAACTGACGGAACAAAGCACCAGCTTGAAGCTGCTGACCGAGGATCTTAGAAAGTCACTGGCCAAAAGCTATTTGCGAGACAGTGACTTGATGCCAACTGAAATAGCGTTTCTGCTGGGGTACACCAAATTCAGCCAGTTCAATGACGATTTCAAGCGCTGGACCGGGTTTAGCCCTGGCAGCTTCTCAAGACGCGACGCGGACAGGTTGCTTCCCCTCGGTTAAGCGAGCGGGCCATCCCTGACGATCGGTTTTCCTGCAATCAGTTGATGTGGTTGGGCGGTATGCGTGCGCTCTGATTTTTTGTTGATTCCGTGTCGGTTTTGATCGCGTCAGGGGACAATCCCTCTGGGCGACGATCATTGTTTCCATCCCGAACGGTCGGTTGCCCTAAATTAGGTCAAATTTGCGGCAAAACACACTGTTTCCTCAGAAACAGTAAAATTTGTCTTAACGCATGTTATCTTCAATCAAGGCATTTTCTGGGCTCGATTTGGGCCTGATTTAGCCTGTGGTTCGTCGTGGTGCATGGGGGTGCGACTCGATCTAGCCAATATGGATGACTTTGATCCCGGCAGCTGCCGCTCCGGGGCCTGCACACAATTGGAAATGGACCGTCGCTGGGCGGTGCTTTGCAAGCCGCTCGGCTGCAGATGGGAACTGAAATGGAAGAATATGCGCATAAGAATGAGGTTTCCTCTTCAATGTCTTCGAGCCCAGCAACAGGTGCGATTGCACGAGCCGTGCTTCCGACAACTGTTCAACGTGTCGTAACGTCCTTCGCGATCCCCGCAGCGAAAATTAATGCTTCGCTATCTGGCGCCACCGCTCCCTTGCCAATTGGCACCGTGTCCAACGCCGCTTATGTCCGGGGCGGCAAGCGGATGCTGGATATTGCATTGGTTTTGCTGACACTTCCCCTAACTTTGCCGCTGATCTTGGTCTGTGCATTTGCCCTGTGGATCGAAGGAGGGCTGCCGTTCTATCGGCAGGATCGCCTAGGCCAGCACGGCAGCCGGTTTTCCATCCTGAAATTGCGCACCATGGTGCGGGAAGCAGACGCCAAGCTGGCCGACTGTTTGGCTGCATGCCCAAAGATGCGTCGCGAATGGGATGAAACCCAAAAACTGAAGCAGGATCCTCGGATCACCCGAGTGGGCAAACTTCTGCGGTCTACCTCGCTGGATGAACTGCCGCAGTTGTGGAACGTGCTCAAGGGCGAGATGAGCCTAGTTGGTCCACGGCCAATGATGCCAGATCAGCTGCCGCTGTACGGTGATGCACAGGCCTATTTTGCACTGAAGCCCGGAATTACCGGCGTCTGGCAAGTGTCGGCGCGCAACGAAAGCCAATTTTCCTATCGCGCACAGGTGGATGCTGCCTATGGTCAGGACCTGTCTTTGATGTCTGATCTGAGCGTAATGTTTCGCACTGTTGGGGTAGTGGTGCGAGGCACGGGATATTGATCTCGTTGCGTGAATGGATCGGTCTGGGGTATTCAAACGCTCTGTATGCGGTGGATGCCTTACGTGGTAGCTTTGGAACGGAGCGCTGGGCATGAAAGACTTTATAACCGCCGAGCTGGACGGTGCGGATATGGCACCACAGACGCTATGGGAAGATGAGCCTGCGATGACCCAACAGGGGTTTAAGAAATTCCGCCGCCGTCGCGGCAACCGGCAGGACCCGGTGATCGAGGAAGCGCCTGAGCTGCTCGATTTTCAAGAGCCGACTCCAGAACCGTCCCAAGAGCCATCTCAGGAAACACCTCAGGTGGCACCTCAGGCACAGGTCCCTGCGCATCTTCCCGAGCCATGGGAGCTGCTGCGCCGCGTGCCGATTGGTGTGCACGAACATCAGATCGCCCGCTCGCCGCTGGTAAACTTTTTCCGTGATGACCCGGCCTCTAAAGCTTTTGACCTGCTGCGGACACGGTTGTTGCATACGCTCAAGGCACATGGCTGGAAACGGGTGGCGATTGCCTCGCCCCGGGCCGGGGCTGGCACTACGTTCACAGCCGTCAACCTGGCGCTAAGCTTGGCCCGTGTGCCGCACAGTCGCACCATTCTGATGGATCTGAACCAGCGTTTTCCGGGCGTTGCCACGGCTTTGAAAATGGACCAACCCGGCGATATGCCTGGTTTCCTGACGGGTGAGATCGCGCTTGAGGATCACCTGATCCGTCCGGCAGAAACACTGGCCTTGGGATTGAACGACGCCCCAGATCGTAATGCGGCCGAAATCCTGCATGACAGCTATTGTGGGATTGCGCTGGACGATATGGTTGAACGCACAGCTGCGGATGTGGTGATTTATGATCTGCCGCCTGTGTTGGAATACGATGACCTTGCAGCCTTCTTGCCAAATGTAGATGGGGTTTTGCTGGTGTCAGATGGCACCCAGACCACAGCCGATGACTTGGCGGCGTGCGAAAAAATGCTGGCGGGGCACACTGAACTTTTGGGCGTTATTCTGAACCGAGCCCGGAAGGACTAACGGCAGATCCATTTCGCAGATTGCTTTGGTTTGTCATAGTTTTGCCCGCTTACTATGGTGAACCGGGCATACCCACCGTTTTGGTGGGGCCTGGATAACAGCATTGAGACATTAAATGGGCCCGATCTACTCTTTTGCAGACTTTGTCGACATGGTGCGCCGCCGTGCTGGCCTGATGGTCAAGATGGTCTTTGTGGGGGCATTGGTGTCGCTGTGGTATGCCGCGCAGCAGGCGCATGTGTATCAGTCAGCCGAGGTCATCCAGATCGTTCAGCCCAAGATCGCCGATGATCTGGCCAGCTCAACAGTCGAAGGTTCGTCTGCGCGCCGATTGCAGTTGATCCAACAGCGGTTGATGGCACGTGGCACGGTGCTGGAGATCATTGAAAAATATGGTCTGTATTCCGACAGGCCACAGCTTAAGCCATCAGAACTGGTGGCGTTGATGCGCGAGTCCATCAGCATCCAAGGGGTCGCAGCGGCCCGCGAAGGCTTTGCCGATGATGGAACCATTTCGGTGCTGACCATTGTTGCCAAGATGCCAACCCCCGAGCAGGCACAGCAGGTCGCGCATGAATTTGCCCGCCGCACTATTGAGCTAAGCGTGAACTCCCGTATCGAACTGGCCCGTGAAACGCTGACCTTTTTTGCCGAGCAAGAGGCCGCTCTGGCGACAGATCTGAGCGCGCTGGAAGATGAGATTACCCAGTTCCGCAGTGACAACAATCTGATCACCCCCGGCGATGCCGAGTTTCGCCGCACAGAGCTGATCAGCATCAATGGGGGCTTGCTGGATATCGCCCGCGATCAAATTGAAATTCGCCGTGCAGCCGATCACGCCACTGCAAACGAACGCCCTGCAACCGCACAGCGGATGATGGCCGAATTTCAGGAGCAACTGGCGACTTTGGATGCGCAACGAGACCTATTGATGGCGCGCAAATTGGAACTGGAAGCCTCGCTGGACACGTCGCCTTCTGTTGAGCGTCAGTTGGATGTCTTAGCCCGCAAACAGCAACAGCTTCAGACCTCGCTGGACACCATCACCGCGCGCCGGACCGAGGCCGAAGTGGGGTTTCGCTTGGAAGCCTCGCACCAGTCAGAACGGTTGACCGTGATCGAACCAGCGCCGCTGCCGGATTACCCAATCACAGGCGGGCGCAAGAAGCTGGCGATTATGGGAACCTTGGCCAGCGTGTTGGTGGCCTTGGGTATTGCCTTTGTTCTAGAGCTGCGCCATCCGGTGTTGCGCAGTGCCGCCCAGATGCAGCGCGAAACCGGGCTGTCCCCAGTGGTGTCGATCCCGGTGCTGGACACCCGCCCAAAACGGCGGTTTAGCGATCTGTGGCGGCGTTGGATGAAACCCAAGGCAGGGGCCTAACGGATTAGCCTAAGGCGGTAATCATCGCACCGATTGCATCGGAGTGGTACCACAAAGCACCTGCGCCGATGACGGCGGTTGCCGCTCCAAAGCCCAGATCATGCGTGCCGTCCCAGACCTGATACTTTCGTGCTAGCGAAATCAGAACAGGATAAGCCGCCAGCATGGATGCCCCCAGCGCAATAATGCCTCCGGGCAGACCATACAGCGCCACACCCCCCAGAAACATCCCCGTCTGCAGAACTGCGCGGGTGGCGGTAAAGGCAAAGAAGCCCCGGCTGTTGCCAGCGGCAAGGGCGGCCTGGTCATAGGTCATGCCAATCACCGCCGGGGCCAGCGCCAGTGAAATCAGCACTACCATGGGCCCCGCCAGCGCATAGCGATCATCGTACAGGAATGTGACCAGGGCAGGCCCGATCCATGCCATCAGCCAGAGCAACATCAGGATGCCGGTGGTGAGCCCCGCGCGCAGGATACGTTGTTTGCGGCGGTTCTCGGGCGCAGCCGAGACTGGCTTGTCGCGATACACGGGGATCATCAGCCGTTGGTTCACCGCATGGCCCAACAGCATCGGGAAACTGGCCAGGAAATAGCCGATGTTATAAATGCCCAGCGTTTCCAGCGGCACAAATTTCCCCAAGATAGCGCGGTCGCCCTGCGAGGTGGCAAACCAGAAGGCGGTAGAGAGAAAAATCCATTTGCCAAAGTGGATCAGCTCCTTTGCAGCGGCTTTTTCCCAGCGGAACTGATTGCGCAACCCGGGCAGGCCAAAGTGGGTGAGCGCCAGCTTGGCCAGCGCCTGCACCACACCGCCCAGCACCAGCGCCAGCACCGATTGGGTGAGCCAGGCCATCACGATCATAAAGCTGATGCCGATCACCTGACTGGCCAGGTCCAGCGCAGTCAGCCGCCCGACCAGAAGATGGCGATTGGCGGTCTCAATGCGGGTGGGGTTGAAGCCTGCAATCATCAGGCCGACACCCGCAATGGGCAGATAGGTCAGAAGCTCGGGCGCGCCGTAGAATTGCGCCATGGGCCAGGCCAGCAGGCCGGTCAGACCCCACAGCAGTAACCCGCGGGTGACCTGGATGCTCCAGGCGGTGTTGAGAAAATCCGGGTCGTCGCCACGTTTGCTTTGGGCAATAGACGGGCCAATACCGACGTCGGAAAACAGCGATAGGCCCACCGTGACGACTGAAACCAAGGCCATCAGGCCAAAGGCTTCGGGGAACAGTAAGCGGGTGAGAACCAGATTGGCCGCCAGTCGCAGCGCCTGACTGCCGCCATAGCCGATCACCAGCCAAGAGGCCGAGCGCAGCACGCGGGCCATCAGGCCCTGTCCTTGAAAAAGCGGAGCACGCAGCGCCATGGGATCTCCTGTGCAATGTTTCGCGCAAGCTATGGCCGCAGGGGAATCGCGTCAATCTCAGTTAGGGGATGTTCGAACATGAGGCGGGTTTTAGGGGCTGAACGGGCAACAATCTTTGCCGTGAGCCGCGATTGGCGGCCTAGGCAAAACCACAAGGGCATTAGCTTTGCAAGCGGGGCATCCACCGTTAGTCTGCGGCGGAAATGCTTTTGGGATCGGATCCACGCCTTGAAAATCGCCTATATTCTCAACACCTACCCGCAGCCGTCGCACAGCTTTATCCGGCGCGAGATCCAGGCGCTTGAGCGTCAGGGGATCGAGGTGACACGATTGGCGATGCGGCCCTCAGATGCGGTGCTGGTGGATCCGGGTGATCAACAAGAGGCAGACCGCACGGAGTACGTTCTGAAAGCGGGAGCGGCGCGGCTATTGTTGGGGCTTGTGGCCGAGGCTGCGCGCGCGCCGCGCGGGTTGTGGCGGGCTTTCCGGCTGGCGTTGAAATTGGCGCGGGCCTCGGACTGGGGTGTGCTGCGGCATCTGATTTATCTGGGCGAGGCGGTCTATGTGAAGCACCGCTGTGCCGAGACTGGCGTGCAACACATGCATGCGCATTTTGGCACCAATTCCACTACAGTCGCGATGCTGGCCCAGGCGCTGGGCGGGGTGAGCTATAGTTTCACTACCCATGGTCCCGAGGAGTTTGATGCGCCGCATGCGCTGTCGCTGGGCTTGAAGGTGAACCGGTCGGCCTTTGCCGTGGCGATCAGCAGCTTTGGCCGCAGCCAGCTGAGCCGTTGGGCGGAGTTTGGCAGTTGGGACAAGATCAAGGTGGTACATTGCGGCATTGAAACGGGCAAGTTTGTGGATCCTGCGCCATTGCCAGAGGGCCCGTTGCGGCTAGTCTCGATCGGGCGGTTTGTCGAGCAGAAGGGCCAGATGGTGCTGGTGCAGGCCATGGCGGAACTGGTGAAACATCTGCCGGATGTGCATCTGTCGCTGGTGGGCGATGGTGAGATGCGCGGCGATCTTGAGGTGGCAGTTGCGTCGAACGGTTTGCAAAATCATGTCACGCTGACGGGCTGGCTGTCAGAGGCTCAGGTGCGGGATGAATTGGCAAAGGCCCATGCGCTGGTGTTGCCGTCATTCGCCGAAGGTCTGCCGATGGTGGTGATGGAGGCCATGGCGGCGGCGCGGGGGGTGATTACCACCTATGTGGCGGGCTCGCCCGAGCTGGTGCAAGAGGGCAAAACCGGCTGGTTGGTGCCAGCGGGTGATGTTGGGGCCTTGGTTGAGGCCGTGCGCGAGATGGCAGCCTTGCCGCATGAGAGATTGGCGCAGATGGGGCAGGCGGGGCGCGAGCGGGTTTTGCAGCGACATGACAGTGAGAAAGAGGCTGAGAAATTGGCCGGGTATTTTAAGCAGGCGATTGAATAGGGCGAGTAATTGACTGTGTTCTAGCGACCGCGGGCCCAGCGGGATGAACTGGCAAAAAAACGAGTTTTGACCAGCTGGCTGACCATGGCATAGACAGTAAAACCCAGTGGGTCACGCAGAGCCAAACGCAATATGCCCCTCAGGCCGAGGCTGGTTTTTTCGTCGTTTTCTAGAAGATCGGGGAACTGGGTTTGGATTTCGTCCACGCCAATGTTCTGCCGGCGCCGCACCCGGACCAGATTGGCGAGGCCTTCGATCATCGGCCATTGATATCCCGCCTGAGCCAAGATCCGCTCGGCAGGAATGAAATTGAGCCGGGCAAAGGTGTCATCTGAGATGATATCGGGCCATTGGTCCCAGCGCTGCCGCCCAGTGCGGGTCATGGCAAAGAGGCCAAAGCCGGGAACGCCCTGCGCGACAAAGGGGAGTTTCTGCCAGAACCGGCTATAATGACGTGTGACCCAGCTGGTGGCCGGGGCGACAACTGGGCGACCGCTGGCATAAAGCGGGGCGTCATCGGACAGCGCCTCAGCAATCTGGCCAAGTAACTCCGGCTCGACCAGAACGTCGGCATCCAAGTAGATCAACACATCGCCCTTGGCGGCTGCATCGCCGGTGTTCAGAGCGTGCAGTTTTCCGCCCTTGGGCAGGTCCACGACCTTCAGATCCCAGCCCTGAGGTGCGGTTTTCCTGCGTGCAATATCGGCGGTGTCATCGCTGCAGCCATTGGCCAGCACCAGCACCTCGACCGTGCTACCAGTGGGCAGGTTTTGCGAGGCAAACAGAGCATTGAGGCAGGCATTGATATAGCCCGCCTCGTTATGGGCGGGGATCAGCACCGAAATCAGTTGGTTCATTTCACTGCCACCAAAGCATCCCAGCGGGGATTGCTATCGGTGAGGGTGCGTAAGGCCCCCCAGCTTCCCCATTTTGCCGGGGTGTAGACATCGACATAGGCGGTGAACATCTGCCCGCCCAGAGCCTGCCACCCTGCAAGCAGTTCGGTGTAGAGGGCGCCCATTTCAGGAGTGTAGTTGAAATGGGTGAAAAACCCGGTGAGCGATTTATCGTCCACCATGGAGCCAACGCCAACTACATGGCTGCCGCCTTCGTACATGATCAGATCTAAACCGTGCTGCGCCGCGATATCGGCGTGATAGGGGAGCACCCGCCCGAGCAGGTCGGTCAGGGTATCAACGGGATCGCCAGAAATCAGCCCATCGCGCAGTTCAAGCCCAGCCTGAGCACTGGCGATATCATATTTGTGGGTGTCGATGAATTCCCGGCGGGCAATCCCGGTAAGCTTTTGCGACTTGGCGGCCTGTTCCGCATGGTCTTGGCTGTCAGCGATCCAGGCACGCACAACGCCGGCGCGGTCCTTGAGCCCCAGGATGCCACCAAAGTAGCCGGTGACCGCATAGGCGTCGAAGTAGCTGGCTGGGGCTTTGCGGCCTGATTGTTCGGCCACCCAAAGTGGAGCCTTGAGAATTTGCTGCTCTAAACCGAGCCAACCGGTTTGGGTTGACAAGACTCGCACCAGCTGATCCGGGGCGCGATCGCCAAAGCTGGTTTCCCAGATCTGGGCCATTTCGGCGGCGCGACCACCGTAATACTGCATCCAAAGATCTCTGTCCCCCCAACGGGCGCGGGCTTGGGCATCGGCCCATTTGGCCTGCGGGAACTGCCAGTTCCAGACCTCGTTCGAGTATTCCACATAGGCCTTTTGTCCCTCCGCCAAGTCAGCAGCGACGAGATCGGCGAATTGGCGGAAATAGCTGTCGTCCGCGGCGTGCGGCATTGTAAACCACGGCGTGGATTCCAACTGTTTTGCCAAGTGCAGCATGACCTCGGCGGGGACACCTTTGCGACCCCATGTGTAGTCTGCAACTTGTGGGCGGTCTTCCCATCCGATCTGGGTTGAGCCGTTGGTTGCCATCCAGTCCATAAATCGCAGGGCTGCAAACCCTTGCAATCGTTCCAACCACAGTGGGTTAAACAGGTCTCCGGACTCAAAGGCTTCGAGATGCTCTTGTTTGACTACGGATAAATTGCGGACATAGTCGTTTGCCTGCGCACGGTCAGTGCGCTGGATGCGGATTTCAACCGGGCCTGGGCCGGGGACGAAATCAAACCAGATCTGGTTTTTGCCATAGCGCACGTTCTGGGCGCGGCCTGAGACCTCAACAATGCCGTCGCCCTCGAACCGCAACAGGTAGCGACCAGCTAGGGACGTTGCTGTGTCTGGCAGGTCGGTCAACAGGACCGTACCAATCGACCCGAGTTCCGGTGGGATTGCTGTGGGCCAACCATCGGGATCAAGGTAGCCAGCTGTTGCCAGATCTTCGTGTGAGACACCGCCCCATTGGCCAGCGATATGCCCGACCCAGGGCCGTGCCGATTTGAAGTGGTTCAGGAACGGGGCCTGAGGGCTCCAGTCGGCAATGGGGGCAAGATTGATGGCAACGGGTTGACGGTTTGTGGATGGCTTCGCCGCTGTTGCTTGGCTGGTTGGCCCGTTGAGGCGGGTTATCTGGGGTTCGCCGGGCAGCGGGGCTGGGTCCGGCGGAAGGGCGGTTCGAGCCTGGCTTCCCTTGGCGGCTTTCCAGGCGATTTGTTGCAATCGTTTGGCCAGATCCGGAGAGGGGGCCTGGTAATTGACGCCCCAACGATTGGTCAGCTGATGCGGCAACCCGATTGGGGAGCTGTTAGTCAGCACGGCGTATTGCAGCAGGGCCAAATAATAAAAACCGATGTCATTGGGGTGGATATCGTCTGCAAAGAGATCTTTGATGCTTTTCAATCCGGGCACAGTGCCGGCCTGAATGGCATCGTCCAGACGGGCCATGGCCTGACCGGCGGGTAAGAGTTTGATGTCTCCACCGGAATTGGCGTTGACGCGGTCTACCACGCCTTGCCAGCGCGGCAGGTCTTGCTCTAGCCGTTTGCGCCAGGGGATGGCCATGCCATCGTCAAACTCGATAACCTCGCCGCTGCCACTGCGCAGGCTATGCCAGGTCTCTTGCAAGAAAATCTGGGCATCTGGATTGGCGGCCCGTGTTAGGTAGTAAAACCGAGTGACCGCGTTAGGCGTGTTGCTCCACTTTAGGTGATTGGCCAGCGGAATAGCTTCGGTTAAAATCAACGCATCTACGGGCTCGCGTAGTCGCTTGCGGGCGTTGATGCCCTCGGCGCTGTCGGCGCTGTCGGCGTGGTCCCAATTGTATTGCAAGGGCGCGCCATTGATGATCTGCGCCTCAACCGAGATTTTTGACGTTGTGTGGGTGTTCAGCAGCTGCTGCAGCATATGCGGATTGTCGGGACCAAACAGGCTGTGACCAACCATAACAACCGAACCGGGCAGGGCGTTCTGATCGATCGGAGTCGTTAGGCCTTCGCCTGCTTGGGGGGATGGTGTCGATGCCTCGTGACTGATCGGTATCCCGGTTGGAGCCGTCACCGGAACAGACACATTTGCGTATTGGGCATTGGCAAGGGCAGTGCCAGGGGCCAAGACCACATGCCCGGCGACGAACAATGAGCCCAGAAAACACTTCCAGCTCATGATGTTACTCCGGTTCTGGGAAGAGAGGTGACAACCTGCCAGACAATTTTTTGCACTTGCTGTGCGCCTAAGGGGGAAAACGCATCCGCCGGGCTCCCATCAGCCCGGTTGAGCTGATGCGGCAGGCCAACAGGAGAACGGTGATAAAGTACCGCATAATGGGTCAATGCCACGACATAAGCCCCTAAATCACTGAAATGGATGTTGTCTTGTTTACCTGATGGTTCCAGCGCAAACAGCTGCTCGCGTTTGGTCAGGCCGTCAACCTGTCCGGCCGCAGTGGCCAGTGCAACCGCAGCCATGACCTGCCCTCCGGGGATCAGATAGGCGGGGCGTTTGGGATTGCGCCGGGTGTCTGACCCTGCCAGTTTGCCTAGCCACAACGTATTAAGATCTTTGTCGATCCGGGCCGCCCAGCCATCGGGGTCATCCAGATAGTGCCAGGTTTCATACAAATAAACGCGTGTCTCGGGCGAGGAGCCGCGCGCAAGATTGGCCCAACGGCGCAGATATTTAGCCGAGCCATGATAGCGGATCGCATCGCGCAACTCGACCATCTCAGTTAGGACAACGGCGTCATACTCCCCTGATCCCAATGCCTTATGCGCATCGCGATGGATGGGCGAGTGATTAACCCTGTCGAAGTCCAGGATCATTTCATCAGGTTCCCAATGCTGTTTCAGGCTGGTGCCTGATCCTAACTGACTGTTCCAGCGGTGGCCTTGGCCTGCCAGTTGCGCCAACATATGGGGCATGTCTTTGCCCACCAGCGAATGCCCCAAGTGATAAACACTCAACGGGAAACCCGGAGGCGGCAAACTGGGAATTGGAACCGACTGCGATGCAGCACCAAAGGCTGGTAGCAGTGCCAGCAGTGCAAGAAATCCCCGTCGCCTCATTCAGGTGCTCCTTAGCTACGTAATTCAGCCGTGGTCACAATCACCCCAGCCCCAATGGCAAAACGCCCGTAGATCAGATCACAGCTGCCAAAGGGCGGCTGATCGGCGGTAAAGCGGGCCGTAAATTGCCCCTTCTTCAAATCTAGTTCCAATTCCATGCCGTCAAATCCGAAAAACCGTTGGCTCACTGTGTACTGACACTTATAGGCGGCTTCTTTGGCTGAGAAAATAACCTTGGCCAATTGGCCCGGATTGGCTTGAGTTTTCAGCCAGCTTTGCTCTCTCTCGGAACAAATTGCGGGCAAAAGATTATCGTCGAGCGGGGTGTCTTCTTCGACGTCGATACCAAGAGCTTGAACATCGGTAGACCGGCCAGCAACAGCCATGGCACAGCTAAGGGTATGGGTAATAGAGCCGGTCAGCCCATCAGGCCAAACCGGCGCGCGTTTTTGACCTACCAGAATGGGCTCGGGTTGCCAGCCGAGATCCACCATCGCGGCATGGGCGGCGGCACGTCCGGCAGCAAACTCTCGGCGGCGTTTGTCGACTGCGTTGGGCGACAGACAGGCCAGTTCCTCGGCAAAGGGGACGGGCAGATCACCCAGCGGATCAGTCACCGCCAGCACCACATCAGATGCAAGCAACGGCCGGACAAGGTCCAGCCGCTGTTGGGTTTTTGACGTCAGGCCTGTGGTCATCCGGTCCTTGCTTTGCGGTTTGCCCGCATCGCGCGGCGTTTTGACATGGTGTCTGATTTGGCGGCCTCGGCTACTGCAACAGCCTTGGCGTCTGGTTGGTCTTCCATCATTGCACCAGCACCGGTCAAGCCCTCAAGATGGGCAGCTAGCCCCGACAGGGTGGGGAAGCGGAAGATATCGGTGATCGACAGCTTGTCTGCCCCGATTTCCGCCCGGATGTCACGATGGGCCTGCACCGCCAGAAGCGAATGGCCGCCAAGGGCAAAGAAGTTATCCTGTGCCCCGATATTGGCCACGCCCAGAATACGCCCCCAGATCGCAGCAATCTGAGCCTGTACACCAGCTGTGGGCGGTGTTGTCTCAACCGTAACCTCGGCGCGGGACGGCGTGGGATCAGGCAGCGCCTTGCGGTCGATTTTCTTGTTTGGTGTCAGTGGGAAGGCGTCTAACATGACGATGTGTGATGGCACCATGACCTCAGCCAAACGCAGGGCAAGACTGCCACGCAGGTCCATTTCGTCAACCGGGGCGCTAGTGGTGATATAGCCAACCAATTGTTCGTTGCCGCCCAATTCTCGTGCCACAACCACTGCGCCTGTGACCCCATCGAAATCAGCCATGGCGGCTTCGATCTCACCCAGCTCGATCCGTTGGCCGCGGATTTTCACTTGATTGTCGCTGCGACCCAAGAATCCAAGCGTGCCATCACTGCGCCAGCGGACCAGATCGCCGGTGCGATACATCCGTGCGCCATCCCCGGCAAAGGGATCAGGCACAAATTGGCTGTTGGTCAAGTCAGGACGTTGCCAATAGCCTGCGGCAACACCATCGCCACCAATGTACAACTCACCCGCAGCACCTGTGGGAACCGGCTGCAAGTTAGCGCCCAGCACATAGGTGTTGGTATTGGCGATCGGTGTCCCCACCGGCGCGATGCCTGTTGGTGTATCAGACAGGGTCTGGACGGTAGACCAGATGGTGGTTTCGGTTGGGCCGTACATGTTGTGAATTTGCGCCTGGGTGGAGCGGCGCAGGTTGCCAACCAGATCGCCTGGCAGGGCCTCACCTCCCAGCAAAAGGTGCTGCAGCTGCCCCAGCGCCATGCTGGCCTCGTCGTTCATCGAAATCATCCGCGCCATTGACGGGGTGCATTGCATATGGCTGACGTCATGGCGTATGATCTGCGCAGCCAGCGAGAAGTCATCGGCGGCCAGTTCAGTGGGCGCATTGGACAGGCGCAGAGTTTCGGCCAGCGGTTTCAAGCCTTCCATCACCACATCAGGCGCAATGCCATAGTCGATCAGGCAGGCAATCTCATCCACACCGATGCGTTTGAGCTGTTCCACCCGCGCAATCGCATCCGACACGGTGCCAAACAGGCCGGAGTCTTCGAAATACCGTTCAAAGGCAAAGTCGAGGATAGCCTCCAATTCTTCAGTACTCAGCCCATCCAGTTGCATGTCGAACGCGTTGGTCACCCCTTTGGGCCGTTTGAAGGCCGGGAAAGCCCATGCATATTGCTTGATCAAGCCAGCAGCGGAGCGCAGGTAATCCTTCATCGGTTCGCGGGCAATTTCACGCGCCTGTTCACGGGTCTGGTCCAGATAGGTGTGCAGCATCAGGGTGACGGTAAAGTCATCCGGGTTGTGACCGGCCTTGCGCAGGGCATCGTGGTAGATGCGGATCTTGCCACCGACCTCGTCGATACTCTGGCCCAGCAGGTGGGTCAGCACATTGGCGCCAATCTCACCGGCTTCGCGCCAGGTGTCGGGGTTGCCGGCGGTTGTGACCCAGATCGGCAGTTCCTTGGACACAGGGCGCGGCTGTGTCACCACCGCGTGAGTGCTGCCGTCCTTGCGGGGGAATTCAACCTCTTCGCCGCGCCATAATTTTCTGACGGATTCAATAGCTTCATACATTGCCGGTTTGTTGGCAGGTGGGGTGTTTTCGGGGCGCAGGATAAAATCATCCGGCTGCCAGCCCGAGGCAAAACCAATCCCGGCGCGGCCATTGGTCAGGTTGTCGATCACCGACCACTCCTCGGCCACGCGGGCGGGGTGGTGCAGGGGCGCGACACAGGACCCGGCCCGCACGCTGATGTTTTGGGTCACAGCCGCCACCGCAGCGCCGGTGACCGATGGGTTGGGGTAGGGGCCACCAAAGGCGTGGAAGTGACGCTCGGGGGTCCACACCGCGTTGAACCCATGGGCATCGGCAAAGCGCGCGCCATCCAACAGCAGCTGGTATTTGCGCGGGCCAGGACCGTCGTCGTTGCCCCAATAGAACAGGTTAAAGTCCATCTTGCGGTTGGACATGGAAATTGGCCCGTTGGACAGGTTCAACCGGCTCTCATCACTGGACAGCACCAGTTTGAAACCGCGCGACAGGGTCCAGAACAGCTCCAGCACCGAGATGTCAAAGGACAGGCTGGTGAGCGCCAGCCAGGTGTCACCCGCCTTGTGCGGGATGCGGTCATCCATCCCGGCAAAGAAGTTGGCCACATTTGCGTGGCGCAGCATCACGCCCTTGGGTGTGCCGGTCGAACCCGAGGTGTAGATCAGATAGGCCAGATCCGGTGCGGTGGCACCGCCGTCCACATCGGGTTGATTGACATCCGCCGGAGTGGTGCCGTCGATTTCCAGCACCTGCGCGGCTGAGGCGGGCAGGCTGTCGCGCAGACTGGCCTGGGTGATGATCACCTGCGCCTGACTGTCGTGCACATAATGGGCGATGCGGTCGGCCGGGTAGGCCGGATCCAGCGGCACATAGGCGCTGCCTGCCTTCATCACCGCCAGTGCGGCAATCACCAGATCAGGGGAACGCCCGACATAAAGCCCCACGTGGCTGCCCGGTTTTACGCCAAGGGATTGCAGTTGCGTTGCCACGGCATTGGCACGGGCGTTCAGCGCGGCATAGCTCAGGCTTTGGTCTTCGAACACCAACGCCGTGGCTTCGGGCGTTTGTTTGACCTGTGCTTCAAACGCGGCGTGGATGGTGACACTGGCGTCATAGTCACGCTGGGTATCGTTCCATTCGGTCAGGATTGTGTGACGTTCCTGGTCGGGGAGGATCGACAGGGCCGACAGAGGCTGGTTACCAAGTTCATTGATACCGTTCAGGGCCTCACTCAGCCGCGCGGCCAACAGGTCAGCGTGGGCGGAGGTGAGGCGGGACTTGTCGGTGTGCAGGGTGGCGCAGCCATTTGCCAGGGCCACCGTTGCAGCGCAGCCTGGAACCGATGCGTTAACGTCCAGCATCAGGCCAATACCAGGCATATCAGTCGCTTTTAGGCCAGGATCGCGGGCGATTAGATCGGCGGCGAAACTGCCGTGTTTTGTGACCTTGGCCAGGTCACGTTCCAACCGTGTGAACAGGTCGGTCAATGGCTCGTCGCGGCGGGCTTGCAGCGGCACCCAGTTGGCAATCATTCCCGGTATCGCCTTCGCTGTCACAGCACTGCTGGACAGCGCGATATCTGCGGTGTCTCCATCTGAGCCTAGCAAGGCCCAGGCCAAAATCGCCGCCTGAACCTGACCTGTGTTCAACCCGTCCGGCAGGTCAATCTGTCGTGTTTCATAACCAGTTTCATTCAGCGTTTCAGCCAAGGGGACTCGGACGGGCTGCATGGCCTTCAGCGCGCGCCGCCAGTGGCTTTCACCGCGTTGTGTGGCGGCTATAGACTGGGTCAGGGCTTGTGCTTGTTCGACCGACAGGCTGTTCAGCACATCGCCGGGCTGGCAGAGGTCGATGGGTTTGAGGGCTGTACCGTTTGGTAGGGTCAGCTTGCCGAGCGTGATCGCGCCGTCGCTGGTCGCCACGGTCAGGGTGCTGACGTCGACATCCAGCACCGTGCCAGCAGGGGCGTTGCCCTCGGCTGGTGTGGCTGTTCCAACCAGTACGATCTGTCCATTCAGATCCACCTTGGCCGCACAAAGCGGGTTCCAATAGTCGCCAAAATCAAGGCCCCGAACCAATCGGTACACCTTATCCGTGAGTGGGTTGAAATCCAATCTCCCTCCGACTGCGGGTCGGTCAGCGCGGGCGAAATAACTGCGCTGGCTCAGGTCTTGCGGCTGACGCTTGGGGTTGCCGGTTTCGACCTCGGCAATCACCTCGCCAAAACTGTCCATCGCGGCGGCGTAACATTTGGAGTTGAGGCTGAACGCGGTTTCATCCTCGGCAATATCAAACAGGCGCTGGGCAATAATGTCGCCCTCGTCAATGCCACCTTCGATCATGTGCCAGGTGATACCGTGAGAGGCCTCGCCGTTGATCAGCGCCCAGTTGGGGGTGTTCAGGCCGGCATAGCGCGGGAGCGGACCGTCGTGGAAGTTCACCGCACCCTTGGCTGCGCGCGACAGAATGCTGTCGGGGATCAGGGTGAGGTTGGCGATGGAGAACAGCCAGTCGAATTCCTCGGTCAGTTCACCCGCCTTGTCATAGGCAGGTAGCCCCTTGTCAGCGGCCCAGCTGCGGATGGCGGGCTCGGTGGAGACCACGGCGCGAATGTCATGACCGCGCTGCAACAAAGCGTCTGCGCATCCGATCAGCAGCGATTCATTGCCGATGACAACACAAGAAAAATGGCTCATTTCAAGTCCTCCGGGTGGCGCAGGGCCAGTTTCGGCTCAACAACAACGCGTTTCCCAGTTTTTGGTATGGAGCGGAGTGCATGCGTGATCAGGTCACGTAGAAAATGTGGCGGGTCGCGGCGGGGCTTGTTGCCCAGCATGACGCGCAGACGCCACAGGAAGGCCCCGGCGATCAGCGCCAGGGTGGCTGCAACCGCATAGAGCCCACCATGGTTTTTGCTGAAGTAGTGCAGGCGCGAGTCAAACCAGTAGGAAGGGGTGCGCTCCCATCCCCTCATCCCGGTTGAGGCGGAACCAACGTGGGCGATTTTACTGCTGGGCAGGTAGTGGGTGGACCATCCTGCCTGGGCGGCGCGGCGGCAGAGGTCGGTTTCCTCGTAGTAGAGGAAGAAAGTCTCATCAAAGCCGCCAATCTGTTCGATCACCTGGCGGCGGATCATCAGGCTGGCGCCGGCGGTCCAGTCGACCTGTGTTTCTTGTTCGGGGATTGGCAGGGGTACAATAGCGTTTTTCAGCAGGCGAGAGATGATGCCGGTGCGAACGGCGCCTTCGAACTCACCTGCGATGGATGGAAAACGGAAGGCGGTTGCGTGGGGCGTGCCATCCACCCCGCGCACATAAGAGCCAACCATGCCAACGCTAGGTGTTGCGACCAGGAAATCCCGCAGGTTACGGATCGCCGCTGGTTCGGCAAAGGCATCGGAATTCAACAGATAGTAGAAGTCAGGGTGACTTCCATCGGATAGCCCCGCCGCCATACCGTAGTTCATGCCTGCCCCAAAACCGCCATTGCGCGGCGAGAGCTGTAGTCGCAACCGCCCGCCGTCGGTCCAGCCACGTTTTTGAACCTCGTCCAGCAGGATCTCATATGATCCATCGTCCGATCCGTTGTCGATGATCAGAACCTCACCCGCCAAGCCTTCCATTTCACGCAGGGCAGCCTCGGCCGAGCGCAGGGTCATTTCCGGCGTTCGGTAGTTCAGGATGATAGTCAGGATCGTCGGGTTGGTCATGTGAGCTTTCAAACTATTCAGCGGCGGTGGCCGCAGCATCCCAGTTGGCATTGGTTTCGGGTGCGGTTTTGGTCTGTTGTTCAGCCTGGGTAATGCCGTTTTGCACGTGTTCCGCCAGGACCGAGACATTGGGCACCAGCACCATGCTGTCGTGGTCGCCCGGCACCTCGACCACGCGGGTTTGTGGCGCCCATCTGGTCCAGTCGTTGTCGTCAAAAACATATTCGCGTTCCGAGCTGACCCATTGGCCATCGGATACTTTCCAGTGGCGATCCAGTGGTGGGCGATACAGGGTTATTGGGCCTGACCAGGGTTTCAGGTCATAAGTTTCCAGCGCCTCGCGGAAGGCGGCTTCGATCTTGTGGTTGTTGAAATCCACGCTTGTGTTGTCGTCGACCGGTTTGGGGCGGCGTTTTTCGATCTCCCAACTGATCCTTGCCTTGGCCCATTCCGCCAAGTAGCCAATGCCCTTTTCACGCAGCAGATGGCCCTTGATCAGGGCCTTGTCGCGTTTGGTCAGCTCGGGGCGCATCGGCAGCGGGGTGTCGAGCATGACTAGCTGAGCGACGTCTTCTCCCTGATCCTGTAGCTGCTGCGCCATCTCATAGGCGGTGATGCCGCCGCCGGAATAGCCCCCCAGCAGATAGGGGCCTTGGGGTTGGATCTGGCGGACCTCGGCCAGGTAGTCCTGTGCGGCCTCAACCATTTGGGTGTGAGGTGCCTCGTCTCCGATCAGGCCACGGGCCTGCAGTCCGTAGACGGGGCGATCACGACCAACCATTTGCGCCAGATGGCGCAGGTTCAGCACGTTGCCAAACATGCCCGCCACAAGGAAGAACGGCCTGCGTCCGGTGCCGTCGCCAGAGTGCAGGGTGACAAGATGTTTAAACTGCAGGGCGGCTTCAGCTTCGGTCGCAGGCTCGTCCGACGTGATGCCGCCACCGGTGCGCTGGATAATCAGTTCACCCAGTTTGGCCACACTTGGGGCCTCGAACAGAACCGAGATTGGAAATTCCACGTCAAATTCACGTTTGACCTGCGCAAACAGGCGGACTGCGATCAGGGAGTGCCCGCCAAGATCAAAGAAGCTGTCTTCAATCCCGACCTGTGACACGCCAAGGAGGGTGGCAAAGCAACGTTCCAGCTTTTCCTCAACCGGGTTGCGCGGGGCGACATAGTCGGTGTCCAGTTCCGGGCGTTCAAAGCTTTGTGTCTCACCCTTGGCCGTTGCAGCGGATTGCGCGGCCTGGGTGATCAGCGCAGGCAGATCGAGCGAGGAAACCACGACTTGGGGGAGCCCGGTGGCCAGCGCTCGCGACAGGGCCTCACCGCCGTCGGCGGCAGTGATGCCGTTGGCGATGTTGATCTGCAGGCGCTGTTCTTCGGGTGACAGGGGCTGAGCGTTGCTGGTTTCGGCAAGGCCCAGTTTGGCGGCACTGGTGTCGGCCTCTTCAGCGCCAGAGAAATCGAGCGCGCCGTCCAGACGTTTCATCTGGAAGCCTTGGATGTCGACCAGAACCGTGCCCTTGGCATCGGTCAGGGTGATGTCGAAGGTGGCGAAACCGTCGGAGGAACTGTCGGCAAGTCGCATGTGACTGCGGATGTCTTGGGGCAAGGGTGCAAACACCCGGATCGCGCGGTAGGATACAGGAACCCACAGGGTTTTGCCACCATAGCTGGGCACCAAATCAATGGCCCAGCCTGTGGCGAGGTCCAGTAGACCGGGGTGCAGCAGGGTGCCGTCGTTTTGCGCGATGTCGGGCAGGTGCAGATGCGCCAGTCCTTCGTCATCGCCCAAGGCCGTTTGCTGTAGCACGTGCCAGCGGGGGCCGAATTTCAGATGCTGTTCCTGAGGGGAACGCAGACGGTCACCGTTTGGTGTTGTGACACGCGGGCAGCGCGAGGCGATGGAATTCAGGCTCAGCGGTTCTGGCTGCGGTGTATCTAGCGTCAGCACCAAAGAGGCCTGTGCATTCAGGGCATAGCCCTGCTGTGCTTCGGCATGAACGGCAAAGCCATATCCCTCTTCATTGGCTTCCAGCCGCACCAGAACCTCACGCGGGGAGTCATCCTGTATCCGCAGCGGACACAGAAAGTAGAGGTCGCGGATCTCATACGGGCCATCGACGCCCTGCGCTGCCAGCGCTTCGGCTGCGAGTTCGATATAGCCGGTGCCGGGGACCAGAGCGGTGCCATCGGAGGTGCGGTGGTCATTCAGCAGCCAGTCGCCTCTCCCAGTAAAGGTTGAGGCAAAGATGCGGTTGCCAAAGGCGTCAAAGCCTTGGCTTTGCAGCAGGGCCTGATCACAGGTGCTGCGTTCGGAAGGGCCATCGGTGCCAGTACGGCTGGCCATTGCCTCGGCTGCCATGCCGGTATCAGCCCAGACGCCCCAGTCGACTGCCACAACGCGTGTTTGGCCGCCCTGGCGGTGTTTGGCCCAGGCGTTGAGGTACTCGTTGGCGGCGACATAGTCGATCTGCCCGGCCGGGCGGGTGACGGTGGACGAGGATGAGAACAGAATAATCAGGTCCAGTGTGCCATCAGGGAACAGGGTGTCCAGCACCCGCAAACCACTGACCTTGGGGGCAAAAACCTCGGCAATCTGGGTTTCCGTTTTGGCCAGGATTGGCCCGTCGTTGATCTTGCCCGCGCCGTGAATGACACCAGTGAGCTTACCAAGGGCCTCTTCGGCCTGAGTGACGGCGGCTCGCATTTGGTCGCTGTTACAGACATCGGCGGCCAGCGGCAGAACTTGTCCACTGGGGATCTCTTCTAGTGCCAAAACGGCGCGGATGCGCTGGGCGGTTCGGTTGGCGGGGCTGTGGCTGGACAGGTAACGGTCCCATTGGTCGCGCGGCGGCAGCCCGTCGCGCGAGATGAGCGAGACCTTGGCGCCATGGTTGCGCATCAGATCGGCGGCCACGGTTAAGCCGATGCCGCCATAGCCGCCGGTGATCAGATAGTGACCGCCGGTCTTGAAAGCTGGGGTATCCGCCTTGGGCAACGGGGCCGGGCGCCAGGTCTGTTCGTACCGTTTGTCGCCACGCCACAGGGCAGTGAGGTTAGTGGGTTCAGCCATCAATTCTTCGAGAATGCGAGGGGTGATGTCTGTATCTTCATCGGCCTTGAAAGGGCTGCGCCAGCCGCTGCTGTCTTCAGGCAGTTCGATATTCACGGTGGCACAGGTCAGACCCGGAAGCTCGCGCGGGATGACACCGGCGGGGCCAGCGATCATCGCCTTTTCGGGGTAGGGCAGAGGCTCGTCGCGGTGTTGTGCAGCGCCGGTGGTGAAGATGTTCAGATGCACCGGGGTGGGCAGGTCGATATTGCCCAGTTCCTGCGCCAGCGCGGTCAGCGAGTAGAAGCCAGCCTCGAGGTTGTGGTCAAAGAAAGAGGAGCCGGGGCGGAAGTTCTCATCCTTGCTGACCAGCCAGAAGTGACCAATGCGAGAGGGCAAAAGGTCAGCCTCACCCAGATCTGCCAGCAGGGCCTGATAGCCATGCCGCCCCTGTTCCGGAGGGAGCACGTAAGAGGTGTCAGACAGCTTGGAGTAACTGTCGCCGGGGCGCACCTGCACAATCTTGTGGCCAGCCGCGAGCAGGGGCTCGGCGGCTGAAGTCGCAACACCTGTTTCATCTGCAAAGAACAGCCAGGTTTGCGGGCCGCTAGCCAGTTCTTTTTCAACATCCAGCACGCAATCGGCCAGACGGGGCCGCCAGGCGGGGCGGTATCCCCAGTCAGCGATATCAACGTGACGGGCGGGCAGCGGTGTGTCTTCGGTTGCGGCCTGTTTGCCCGGCTCTATGAAATAGCGGCTGCGTTGATAGGCATAGGTGGGCAGGGGCAGGCGATTGCGGCGGGCCTCTCCCCAGATCTGATCCCAGTCGGCATTGACGCCACAGGCCCACAGACGGCCGATCACGCCAAAGAAATAGCTGTCATCCGCCACGTCCTGTTCGGGGTGGCGTAGGCTGCTGAGAACTTGGTTCGGGGCCACGTCGGGGGCCATCTGGGCCAGTGAGCTGAGCGCCTTGCCCGGTCCGACCTCAAGGAACACTCGGTTTGGCACCTTGGCCAATGTGTTGATGCAATCGGCAAAATGCACGGTGTTGCGCAGCTGACCTGCCCAGTATTCTGGGTCGGTGGCCTGTCCATCGGTCAGTGCCGTGCCGGTGCGGTTAGACATCACCGGGATCTGCGGCGGGTTCAGCGTTAGCTTGCCCAAGAAGGCGCGGTAGTCGTTCAGGATGCCATCCAGCATCCGGCTGTGGGCGGCGATGTCGATCTGGATGCGCTGGTGGTCGATGTCTTGCTCGCCGAGCTTGGCCGACAAGGTGTCCAGCGAGGCCTGTGGGCCGGATACGGCTGTTAGATTCGGCGCGTTGACGCTGGCAATATCGAGGTCATTGCTGATCAACGCCTGCACCTGATCAAGTGGCAGCGAGATCGACAGCATGCCGCCAGCAGGCACCGTGTCAAACAGGCGACCGCGCAGCAGGACCAGATCAATGCAGTCTTCGAACGACATCACGCCAGCCAGGCAGGCGGCGGTGTTTTCGCCCATGGAATGGCCAACCAAGGCGGCGGGTTTGACGCCCCAGCTGATCCAGAGTTTGGCCAGCGCATATTCAATGATCATGATCAGCGGCAGCTGGGCCGAGGGCTGTTGCAGGCGGGCGTTGGCGGCCTTTTCCTGGCCATCCTCGGGCAACCACAGGGCGCGGATGTCATAGTCGAGCTGCTGTTGCAGGTGGTCCAACCCGCGATCCATCCAGTCGGCAAATTCTGGCTCGGTCTCGTACAGATCGCGTGCCATGCCTGCGTATTGCGCGCCACCGCCGGGGAACATGAAGACGGTTTCTGGGGCATCGCCAAGATGATCGTGATTGAAGACTTGCCGTGGGTTGTTTGCCTCCAGCATCTCAGCCGCTTCAGCAACGGTTTCTGCAACCAACACACGGCGTTTAGAGAAGCCACGGCGGCCCTGCTTAAGGGTCCAGGCGACATCCGCCAGGTCCAGATCTGGATTGGCGCGCAGATGTGCGGCGAGTGCTTTGGCGTTGCCTTCCAATGCGCCTTTAGACTGGGCTGAAAGGCACAGGATATGAAACGGGAAGTCACTTTCTTCCGACGCGACACGTTTTGGGGCTTCTTCCAGCACCATATGAGCGTTGGTGCCGCCCACACCCAGCGCATTGACGCCAGCGCGGCGCGGGCCCTTGTGCGAGGTCCAATCACGCAGGGTGTCGTTCACCCGGAACGGCGAGGTTTCAAAGTCGATTGCCGGATTTGGGGCCTCGTATCCCAAGCTGGGTGGGATCTGCTGGTGATGCAGCGCCATGGAGGTTTTCACCAACCCAGCCACGCCAGCGGCGGTGTCCAGATGGCCGATGTTGGTTTTGACCGAACCGATGCGGCAATAGCCGGTGTCATCGGTGCTGTCGCGGTAAGCTTCAGTCAGGGCTGAAACCTCGATCGGGTCGCCCAGATAGGTGCCGGTGCCGTGGCATTCGACATAGTCCACCGTATCCGCTGACACATTTGCGGACTTTAGCGCCATGCGCACAGCCGCAGACTGACCGTCGACTGAGGGTGCCAGATAGCCCGCCTTGGCGGCGCCATCGTTATTGACGGCGGATCCTTTGATCACCGCCCAGATGTGGTCGCCATCGGCTATGGCATCTTCGAGACGTCGTAGCGCAACCGCGCCCGCGCCAGATCCAAACACCGTGCCCTGGGCTCGGTGGTCAAAGGCGTGGCAATGGCCATCCGGCGACAGGATCTCGTTTTCCTTGAACAGATAGCCGCGGCCCTGTGGCAGTTCGATGGTCACGCCACCCGCCAGCGCCATGTCACATTCGCCCTCGCGCAGGGCCTTGCAGGCGTAATGCACCGCCACCAACGAGGTGGAGCAGGCGGTTTGCATGTTGATGGATGGACCGTGCAGGTCGAACACATGGCTGACGCGGGTCGACAGGAAATCCTTGTCGTTGCCGGTATGGCGCAGCAGGAACATGCCCACATCGTCAACCAGATTGGGGTTCGAACAGATATTGAAATAGAAATAACTGCCCATGCCACAGCCCGCATAAACACCGATTGGCCCGTTGATGCTTTCTGGTGGATGCCCGGCATCTTCCATTGCCGACCAGGCAACTTCAAGAAATTTGCGATGCTGCGGGTCCAAAATGGCCGCCTCTTTGGGGCTGAATCCAAAGAAATCAGCGTCGAATTGATCGAACCCCTGCAACAGGGCAGCCGAAGGAACATAGTTGGGGTGGGCCAGGTTTTGTGGGCCCTCACCAGCGTCAAGCAGGGCTGCCTCATCCAGCACAGTGATCGATTCAATGCCGTTTTTCAAATTACTCCAGAACTCGGCGGCAGAGTCGGCTCCGGGCACACAGACGGATTGCCCGACAATGGCGATATCTCCGGTTGCCGGGGCCCCAGAGCGAGATGTGCTGTTCTGTGTCGTCATCGTCTGACCAAGTAACCCTATGCCAAGGTACCCGCGCGTCCGCCACGTACATAGTGTCCACCAGTGTCGTGACCAACCCAAAGGGTGTAAATTTTATCCAACCAGAGAGTTTCTCCGGGTCGAGCGTCTACCAATGCTGACTGGAATGGAAATGCAGGCCGCAATTCCCCCACCGGCAGCCCCGCAAGTTTCGTCAACCTATGCGGCCCGGTTATGAACAGAATGTGTTCAATTGGGCCGCAAAAGCGGAAACAATGCGGCATTACATGATTGAGCGCGGTCCTGTTGCGGTATCACCGGCCAGGGCCTGTTTGCCACCGAACAGAGGGCGTCGGGCAGTGTCAAAATCAGGAAAGCGTAGCCGTTCGGCGTAGCCCAAAACAGCCCCGGCGCAGAGCCAGGTAAAAGGGATCAGCGTTGCGTTCAGCAGCATGTCCATCATAGTTGCCGCCAGCATCAGAGCGATGGGGGCGACATAGACAGAAATGTTCTGATCGCTCTTGCGGCGGACCTCGACGGCCAACAGGACCAAAGGGGCAGCCAGAAGCCCCATTTCTGCAATGTAGCCGATCCAGCCAAAGGCTCCAAAAGTGATGATCCAGCGGCCATCGGGGATTGATAGGATCTCGCCAGTCTCAAAGTGGCGGATCAGGTTGCGGCCCCAGCCGCCCCAGCCAAACCAGGGCTTTTCAGCGGCGCGTTCCAGCAGAATACGCTCGTTATCAAAGCGATATTCCAGCGACTGGGCGCGTTCGGCGCTGATCGCCTCGGCCTGGGCTAGGATCGCCTCGGTGGGGATCAGGCCCAGATTGCGTAGCATTGGATAGATTACCGCGATCAACGCCAGAACTAACGCCAGACGGACCTGCCAGCGCAGTGGTGCCAGCGCGATCACCGGGGTAAAGGCCAGCCCATAGGCCAGCGAGGCCATGCTTTTGCACAGCACCAGAACCCAGAACAGATAGACCGTGGCCATGACAAAGCGCGTGCGGTCTTTGCCGGCGGCAGAGCGCGCCAGCGCGGCGGCAGCCAGCACCGAGGACATGATGAAGAAGGCCAGCCACAGCCCATGGGGCAGGAACACGATGGGCCGGAAGCCGCCCTGGCGCATCATTTGCTCAAAGCTGTGCTGGAAAAAGCCATAGATCCAGACATTCATCTGCGGGCTGAGCCGGATTTCGATCAGCGAGGGGATCGTATAGACGAGCCCGGCCAGCATCAGCGCCAGTAGCAGTTCGCGCATGCCGGAGTGGGTCGACAGGTATTTGCGTGCCATGAAAAACGGCAACAGAACAATGGCCTGGTTGATCATAACAGACCCCAAATCGCGCCAGCGCAGGCCCGGCAGGGAATCTGTGATAAAGACAATGGGTTCCGAGTTTTGGATAACGCGGAACAGAATCGGATCGCCATTGGTGAAGACTGTTGGAATGACACTGAGCATGAAGCCTGCGACGAGGATGCGCACGATCAGATGCCGGGGCCAGAGCGGCACCGGCTTTTTCACAATCAGAACGCAAACCAGAAAGGCGGCAACCGAGGGAATGGTGAATTTATCCATGTCGGGCACCAGCGGCAGATCAAATTCAGCCAAAGGCGGGAGCAACAAGTAGCCAGCCAGAATGCTCCACAGAATAGCCCGCTCGACAGATAGGCGACGAAACAGCCAGACCGTGACCAGTGGCCAGGCCATCAGCATTATGTAAGCCAGAGCGTTGGGCATCAGAGAGGAAGGCCTGCTGGGTTGCGGTATGCGGCGCAGTCTAGCGGTTGATTACGGCCAAGTCATGGCGTGCAAACAACGTTTTGTATTGGTTGCAACTGATGGCTAGCGCTGTGGGCGCGGGCAGCGTATGCCATGAGTGGATTTTTACGGAGAGGCCCACGTGCAGTTTGAATTTCACGGCAAAGCCATAGCGATCAGTATGCCCACACGTGCGGCGTTGAAGGTTGAGGTTCAGCAACGGTTTGAACAGAAGCAGGGCTTTGCGCTGGCCACCGTCAATCTGGATCATCTGGTCAAGATGGGGGACTCGCAGGCTTTCCTCGAGGCCTATGCACAGCAGGATCTGGTGGTGGCGGATGGGCGCCCCATTGTCTGGCTCTCCAAACTGGCGGGGCACCAGGTAGAGCTGATGCCGGGATCGGACATGATCGAGCCACTGTGCCAATGGGCGGCCAAGGCAGGTGTTCCGATGGCGCTGGTGGGCAGTACGGAGGTTGCGCTAGCGGATGCGTCGCGGGCTTTGCAAGACAAGGTTGCGGGGCTGGATATAGCCTTGTGCCATGCGCCGTCAGGCGTGTTCGACCCGGCAGGGGACGAGGCGGCGGAGATTTTGAAGCTGTTGCAAGACAGAGGTATTGGTCTGTGTTTCCTGGCACTTGGTGCTCCGAAGCAAGAGCTGCTGGCAGCGCGGGGGCGCGCTCTAGCACCGGGTGTTGGCTTTGCCTCAATCGGGGCAGGGTTGGACTTCTTGGGCGGGCATCAGCACCGCGCACCCCTGTGGATGCGCAAGCTGGCGCTGGAATGGCTGTGGCGTGCGCTGAGCAGCCCGGCGCGTATGGTACCACGCTATGCGCGCTGCATAGCGATTTTGCCGCGTCAGGTGGTTTTGGCTTGGCGGGCGCGTAAGGGAAATCTCTAAGAGGCCTGTGGAAAGCCATATTAGCGCTCTTCACGTCCAGAGGTGTTTATCGGCAAAGATGGCAGACACCACGGCCAAAGCCCGTTTTTGCTTGGCTCCATAGTAGTCTGTCCCAAGCCCCATATGCTCGGTTTCAATCTGGACCAGATACCGGACGACTTCAGTTTCAGGTTTACCAGCTCGAAGTTGGCTCGCTGCATTCAGCAGGTAGCTGTCATATTCATTGGCAAAAGGTTGGATGTTTGGTGTGTCCCAGGTTTCACCAGCTGGCAGCAGGCCGATAGGGTCCCAGAGCGACCAGCCAATGTCCCGCAATCTAGAGAGCTTGATCTTTGGTCTTGGGCTTTGTGAAGACACTCTACATCCCTTGATTTCTGTGTGTGGCGCAGTGTCGAGAGGCTACTTATATTCAATAAGCCCGTGCTTTTTGCCAGTGAAACGATGCCAGTGATATTCCAGCGCGCCCAAGGATTCGGGAAATTTGCCCAGCACCGTGAAGAGTCCGCCTCCCCAGCCCATGCGCCGCGACAGGCGGAGAACTTGAAGTGGGTAGACTAACAGAGCCAACAGCATCCAGTTGGCGAGCAGGCTGGACAATGCAATCGCTAACGGAAGACCGAAACCCCAGAGCAAAGCCCTGCGGGTTTCCGCCACCCAGTGCCGTTCCGGTGGCGCGCCGTGGAGTGTTGCGCCCTCGGCAAAAGCGTATCCGGCGCGCCGGGTGCGGGTCCACCATTGGGCAAAACGGTGCATTTGTGCATCGTGCAAGGTCATCTCTGCATCCAACCGCCAGATACGCCATCCTGCAGCGCGTAGGCGCACACAGAGTTCAGGCTCTTCGCCGGCAATCAGGTCTTCGTGGTAGCCACCGGCCTCGTTCAAGGGAGCGATGCGCATCAGGGCGTCACCGCCACAGGCTTTGGCTTCTCCCACCGGGGTGTTCCATTCGTCGTCGCATAGGCGGTTGTAGATTGAGGCTTCGGGGAAGCGTTCGCGGCGGCGGCCACAGACAACAGCGACGTCAGGGTGTCCGGCGAGAAAAGTGCTGGCTGTTTCGACCCAAGTGGGATCAACGATGCAATCGCCGTCAACAAATTGGACCAGAGTGCAATCCTGGCTCAGTGCCGCCAGCCCAGCATTGCGGGCGCGGGCGGCGGTAAAGGGCTGGGACAGGTCGAGATCAATGACATGTGCGCCAAGATCACGGGCGGCGGTGGCGGAACCGTCGGTGGAGCCGCTATCGACATAGACAAGCTGTTGCACGTGGTCCTGTAGTGAGGTTAGGCAGTCGATGAGACGTTGGCCTTCATTCCGGCCAATCACAACGGCGCCGATCATTGTTTTTCCCCTGCAATATGGGCGTTGTAGCTGTCAGATCCCATCAGGAAACCTTGGGACTGGAGCGAGGTGACACCGGGATAATCCTGCGCTGTTTCGGACCAGAGCGACAGGTCGGGAACCTTTTCCATGCGCTGGGCGCGCAGCTTGTCCTCGCCATGCTGGATGCTGGCACTTGCCAGGCTAGCGCGGTCGCGGGCGGCGCTGTCATTGGCGAATTTGTAGTGTTTGATGACGGCGGATACATCGGCGACAGTTACATTTGCGGAACAGTGCGGGTGCACGCCGGGTTGGACTTGATCGCCGACAAACACCAAGGGGTGCTTGCTGAGACAGCAGTTTTCGTCAAAAAACGTGCCGCGCACCCCGCCGAACAGGATCTGTGTTTCGGGAACGCTGAGCGTGTTTTGGCGAAGGAAATAGGAAATTCCGGTCTTTGGATTGGTATAGTCAAGGCGGTGCACATCCGTGACGTCGCAATAATGAAACTGCTCGAGTACCTGATTGTAGGGGAGTTTTGCCACTGAGTTCAGCGCCGCCTTGGGAAACATTTCAAGCATCTGTGCCATCATGGCAGTATAGCCCTGCTGCTCAAGATATTTGATCAGGCCCGCCAGGCCGATCTGGTCGCGGCCCTGGAAATCAAAGATCTCGTCCATGTCCACATAGAGACACCAGCGATCGCGGCAATAGCGTTCGGCGGCGGCGCGGCGAAAGTCGTTTTCAAACGCCCCCCACGGCAGGTCGGATTGCAGGATCACTGTACCGGGTTGGGCGCGAATCAGATCCAGGGTGTCATCGGTTGAGCCATTGTCGATAAAGACAAAATAGCGGATGCCAAGGCTGCGATAATGGTCAAAGAAGGCTGGTAAGTAATAGGCCCCATCGCGAACCAGTGTAACAACGGTGACCTCGTCTGCGGCGGCAGTGGGGGTTGAGGGCCCGTGGATTTGGCGCAGTGAGGCGCGCAGCCGGGCCTGGTGGCGCATGCGCGCCAGTTTGCCACCGATCCGTTGCCACAGAGAATTTATGGTGTTTTCCATTGTTGCAAGTGCCCATCGCTGACTACTGGCGCCAAATTAGGCAAATGCGCTGTGTCTGCAAGCATTTGTGCCCGGATCAATTGCATTTGAGGGAGAGATGCAGCACCATTTGTTTTTGAGAATTTGCAACAAGGGTGCAACTGGATGGATTTGGATGTCACGGTACTGGTTGGTGATGTTGGAGGCAGCAACACGCGATTGGCATTGGCGGGGCCTGAGATTGGGGTCACTGCGCTGAAGAGTTTTGACAACGACAGCTATACCAGCCTTGAAGATGTGCTGACGGCTTATCGCGCACAGCCGGATCTCCCTGACATTCAAGGTGCCTGTATCGCGGTCGCTGGCCCTGTCTATGGCGACGAATACAGGTTGACCAATCGCGATTGGCACGGGGATGCCGGTGGTTTGGCCGCCCGATTGGAATTGCCGTCGGGTGCGCGGATGGATCTGATCAATGACCTAGCGGCTTTG
This sequence comes from Parasedimentitalea nitratireducens, assembly GCF_057444295.1. Taxonomy (NCBI): domain Bacteria; kingdom Pseudomonadati; phylum Pseudomonadota; class Alphaproteobacteria; order Rhodobacterales; family Paracoccaceae; genus Parasedimentitalea; species Parasedimentitalea nitratireducens. The sequence goes on from NZ_JBYAXC010000005.1 coordinate 36,326, forward strand.
GGGTATTCCTTGCCGGTGCTGAGCCCAGGACAACTGTCGTCATTGCGGGCCGGCGCGCAACAGGGACATCAGTCATTGGTGGTCGGCATTGGCACAGGGTTCAATGTGTCACTGGTAGTGGGGAATCAAACCGCAGGAGCGGAGCTGGGCCATGCCAGTCTGCCAGCCTCGGTTTTTACCAGGCTGGAAACTTCATTGGGCCATTGTCCTGATGAGTTTCCAAGTGTCGAAAGCCTGTTCTCGGGGCATGGGCTGGTGCGCTTTCATCAAGCGATGAGCGGCCGGGCGATTGCAGGTGGCGCGCAGTTGATGGAGGAGTATTTGGCGGATCAAAACAGTGCTGCGGCCAGAACCGTTGTGACTTGGGCTGAACTGTTAGGGCTGTTTGCTGCCAATCTGATCCCGACTTATATGCCGGGGCAGGGGCTGTTCTTTGCGGGCAGTGTAGCGCGTGGGGTGTTGGGATCACCTGCACAGGCCCATTTTCTAGAGGGGTTCTCGCAGGCGGGTGGATTGCTTCAGACGCAAAGTGAGCAGACGCCGCTGTGGTTGATCACCGACGATGCGGCTGGTGTAAGCGGGTCAGCGCGGGTGGCGCTAGAAGCTGTGCAAAGGACCCAGCCAACAATTTGATTTATGCCCTGTGTTTATGAATAGGGGTGCGCCCGAGCCTGGGTGGGTGCGAATGCGCCCTCCCAGGGGGAGGGGCGGGCGCGGCCCGGCCTTACGGCCAGGCGGCAGGGCGTTGTAATCAAACAGCGTAGAGAGGCTGAATTTTCGTTTGAAAGTCTAATAGTCTTTCTTGAAAAACAGCCCCAAGCCGGTGTCGCCATCACTTTCAACAGTACCGGTGACGGTCACATTGCTGGTCACATCCAGATTGATGTTCAGCTCGCTCTCGCCTTTGGTGTTGACGTTGAAGTCCGTGTAGATGTTATCGGCGACATAGCCGCCCAATCCCAAGCCATCAAAGCTGAGTTCGGCTTCATCCGCACCCGTTTCATCGCGCAGCGCGCCTTCGGTTTTGCCGCCACGGCCGCTGAGTTCACGCATGGACGCCGCCATACGGGCCAGAGCCAGCGGTGAAAGATCCTCGATATTGTCGCCAAACAGCAGCAGGGCCAGTGCCTCTTCGCTGGGGCGGGCAGGATCTGAATAGACCTTGATCACCGGCGCGTCGATCAGGCCTGAAATTTCCATGGTGGCCGAGCCTTCGGAGGTGCTGGCGGTGGATTTGAAGTCTAGATAGGGCACCAGATTGCCTTGCAGCGTAACCTTGCCCTCGTCCAGTTCCAACCGGCGCCCCAGCAAGTTGAAGTTGCCTCGGATCAGGCCGATTTGGCCGGATGGCGCCAGATTTGTGGTGCTGCCACGCACATGAATTTGGCCACCCAACTCGGCTTGCAACCCACGCCCACGGGCAAAGATACGGCCCGGTGCGTTGATCATGATATCCAGACCAATATCCGGTCCGCTGCCCGGTTGGGCCTGATCAATCAAACCGGCGTGAACGCGGGTGCGACGCGAGGCGCTGGGCTCGTTGATGTGACGAATAGGCGGAATGGGGGCTGAGGTGACGGACCCTCCAGCCGCAGCCAGATTAATATTGGTTTCGCCAACGTTGATATGACCGCGCAACTGCCCATTGCCCGCGAGGGGACCGGTATAGCCAAGTGCGCCATTCAGGACAGTTTCATACATCAAATTATCGGTCAGGATCACGCTATCAAGTGCGACCTGAACATTGCCGTCGAAAGGGGCGGTCAGCGAGACTGGCCCTGTAATGCGAACACCTCCACCGGCGCGGGGCTGGGCCGAGACCTGAATATTGGCCCGCGACTGCGCAATGGAAATGGTGGCGGCAATGGCTTCGATTTGCTGCTTGGCGGAAGGGATCGCCAGCGTGGTGCCCGACGTTGTGAGGGTGCCGCTGAGGTTTTCCAGCGCAGGTGCGCCGCGTAAGGCCATGTCGAATTCGCCCAATCCGCGCACCGAATTGGGTTTGATAAACAGGTTGGCCGCATCCAGGCGCAGCTTGCCCTTGGCATGCATGTCGGCGCTGGCTGTGGCCTCGTTCCAGCTGCCTGCAACTGTTGCGTCAATACCGGCCGGGCCGACAACACCGCTGTCGACCTGCCAGATCCCCGAGCGGCGGCTGGCGGTGCCCTTGGCGGTCAGCGTGCCGCCAAGTTCGGGTAGGAAGCGTTGCAGCTCTTCCAGTGCGGCGTCAAAAGTCAGGTCGGCATTGCCGTTGCGGTCAACAGAGCCGTCAAGTGTGGCAACCGAGGCATTGGGGCCTTTGAGCTGGAGCTTACCCGCGAGCGTTGTGCCATCTCGAGTGATATCGGCATCTAATGACAGGGGCCCCGAAGTTTGCGGAATCAACGAGGCAAGTTCGTTCAGGCGGGCGTTGAGTGTCAGCGTACCGGTTGTGCTGCTGAGTTGGCCATTGGCGCGGGCTGACAGGGCGGGGTTGGTGATGTCGAAGTGATCCACCCGCAGCCCCATGGTGTCGCGGGCGGCTTGCAGGTTCAGCGTGCTAACCCCGGCAATCAGCGGGTCAATCTGGGCGATTCCGCTGCTGAGATCCTTGGTGCGTAGGGCCAGATCAATGTTGAATGTTCCTGACAGCGGCGCGGCGTGGCCTTTGATGTTGGCGGTTACCGCACCGCCGATAGATTGCCCGGCCAGTCCGGAAAACCGTGCCATATCCGCCGCGCCTGCTTGTAGATCCGTGGTGATCTTCAGCCCGGTTTCCATTCCTTCGATCTGCACGTCTCCGCTGGCCTGATAGTCGCTGCCGCGCAGGGCCATATCGGTGATCTGCAGGGCGCCATCACCCTGAGCCGAGAGAGTTCCGTCAAAGGTGACGTTGCTGCCCAGAGCCTGTGCCAAGGCCGGATCGACAGGTTTCACACCCGATAGCGCGGCCTGAATGTCGCCGGTGATGGCCAACCCATCTGCTTGGTCCAGCGTGCCAGTGGCGTTGAACTGCGCCTCAGTCAGGGAGAGGGCCGGGTGGCTGAGCCGGTCCAGCAGGGCATTGACACGCCAGTCGGAACTGGCGGTTTTGTGGGCGGTCAGCTCAACCCCGGCTACTGTGGTTGTACCACCCGCCAGTGGGAGCAAAACAGCGGCTTGGCCCGCCGGCGGGGTGATAGCGGCCTTGATGTTGGCGGTATCGAGCACGCCACCCGGTGCCAGGGCCAGTGCTCCGGTCAGTTGCAGCGCCTGCGTGCGCAGCACTAAATTGTCCAGCGTGATGCGACCGTCCGGGTCGGTGTCGCCTTTTAGGTTGGCGCGAATGCCTTCGCCAAAGAAGGGCCGGTAGTCTGGAGGCAGAAGGGGATCGATATTGCCGCCCAGATCTGCCAAGAAGGCGATGCCTTTCGGGGTTTTGGAGTCGCCTGTGTCCAGTGCAGAAAGAACCACTTGCCCGCCCAAGCGGCGGGCTCCATTGGTGTCGAGCTCGATATTGGCATTGAAGTTGTCAACTGGGCCGGTGCCCTGGGCCGACAGGCGCACGGTTGGGCGGCCGGGCAGGTTCAGCGCGGCTGAAACCAAACCATTGGTGGCTTCCTCTAGTGTCAGGTCCAGACTGATCACGCGGGTTTCATTGACATAAGCCGCATCCAGCCTCAGCACGTCACCGGGTTTGTCGAGCCGTGCCACCAGAAGGTCGCTGTCCAGCGCGCCGTCTGCCAATTTGAGCGAGCCGTTCAGCGATAGACTGGCAGCCGTGCCCAGCAGGTCTTGGCCCAGGTCGATTTTACCGACCGAGAGTTTGCCCAGCTCCACCGCCACGGGCAGTTCGGGCACCTGAAAGGGTTTGGCCTCGGGGGTGGGCAGTTCTGGGTCTGGTGGAACTGGTTTGGGCGCGCGGGCCACAATAATGGAGTCGGCAGTCAATGCGTTGACGGAAAACTGTCCCTGAACCAGTGCCAGCCGATTCCAGTCAAGCACCGCGTTGTCGATGGTTAGCCAGACGCCATCTTCATCCGAGACTGTAATCTGTTTGATTGTGGCCGATGAGGACAGCGCACCTTCGAGTCCGATGACGCTGATCTGGCGATTATCGTCAGACAGGGTGTCCTCTAGGAAGCCAACCAGAAATCCACCGGACTCTTCGGATTTCTGATCCTGTGCAGACAAGGGAGCAGCAACAAGTGCCCCGGCAAGGGTATATGTGATGAACCTGTTCAAAACGACTGTCCTATACCAATATAGAATTGCCAGCCATCTGTGCTGCCTCCATCAACTGGATAGGCCAGATCCAGACGCAGCGGTCCAATGCCCGACACATCATAGCGAACCCCAATCCCGGCGCCCGAGTGGCGTTGAGAGGAACTGGAGACAAAGCTGTTTTCATCCACAAGACCCAGATCGTAGAAACCCACCAATGAGATTTTGTCGGTGACTTTGCCGCGTACCTCGGTAGACAGGGCAAGATAGCCTTTGCCGCCTGCAGTGCCACCTGCGACAGGCACCCCAAGCGATTGGTATTCGTGTCCGCGCACCGACCCGGCCCCACCCGAGAAGAACAGTTTGGTTGGCGAGACATCTGCGAGGGACGGGCCGATGACCGACCCCAATTGCATCCGCCCCGCCAACACAACACTGTCCGAACTGCTGAGGCTGTAGTAGAGGCGACCGTCGAGTATTACCTGTGCGCCGGATTTGCTGCCGTCGATACCGATGAAAGGCACAAACCGCGCATCCAGATAATAGCCACGCGTGGCGCTGACGCGGTTGTTGCGGCGGTCACTTTCAGCACGCAGACTGCCCTCGATGTATTTGAACCGGCGTTTGCCAAACACGTCTTCGGCAAGGATCGACTCAAATCCGATTGAACCTTCGGCAAATAGGGTGTCTGAAAACACCCGGCGTACACCAATGGCGCCGAGGCCGCGGGTGGCTTTGTAGTGTTCTTCGTCCAGGCGCTCGACTTCGAGCAGGTAATAGGTGTTGTCATCCGGGCCAAGCGTGGCAGGGCGATCAAGTCGCAGGGCAATGCGCCCATCCAGATCACTGTTTCCGCCCAGTCCACTAAGACGCAGTTCAAACCGCAGTTTTTCGGCATTGCCAAACAGGTTGCGGTGCATCCAGCTGCCGGTCAGCTCTAGCCCGTCGCTTGAGCTGAGTTCAGCCCCGAATGTCAGGCGGCGCTGTGGTAGGTCTTCGAAGGTGGCGGTGATATCCAGTGTGCCGTCGGGGTTGGCCAGTTGGGCCTCGGTAAGAGACACGGATGAAAACGTGCCGGTGCGGCGCAGACGGGTGCCAACCTTGGCCAGGGATTCGGGGTGATAGACCTCACCTTCGGGGAAACCAGCGATGCGGCGGATGGCATCGGGATTTACAGCGGTTTCGCCCGCTTGGTTCAATTGGCCAAACCGCAAAAGAGGGCCAGGGTTCATGTGCAGGGTAGCATCGAGGCGTGCCTGTGCATGGTTGGCGGTGATGTCTTGGTTCTGCAGGACAACCTTGGCGTGACCTTCGTGGCGCCAAGCTTTGAGCCCGGCTTGATTGGCATCGCGAATGGCACCTGTGGTGGCCACCTCGCCGTTGGCAAAGCCGTCGGGCATCTCCACCTCGCTCGGCTCGGGCAAGGGGGTGACAAGCGCGGTGCCAAAGGTGAACCGAGGGCCCGGATTTACAGTGATGGTGATGGTGTCGATGGATCGTGGCGGGTAGAGCGGTTGGATTGCTGCAGCCTCGCGACCATCAAGCTGGATGCTGACCTCGGGCGAGAAATAGCCGCTGTCATAGAGAACCTGCACCAGAGTGCGATAGTCAGACAGGGCGGTCGCAAGCAATCCTTGCACATCAATATCCGAGGGGACGGAAAACACTGCCGAGGCCCCGCGCAACCGCTGGGTCAGCTCTTCATCAGCGCCCGGAGCGGAAAGCGTGGTACTGGCAGCCCAAGCAAAGCCTGGCGCAGCAAGCCCGCAGAGGCTGAAAAACAGTGCACGCGCAAATTTTCGCGGGCTGGAAAACAAATACATCGGCGGGCTCCGGGCTGCCTGTAATACACAACCCGCCTCGCAAATATACAGAGACTCATGGGTTGAGATCAGGGGTATCACACCATGGGTGGTGGTAGAAGCCGGGAAATCGCCTTTGGGGCGCTAGATTTGGGTGCCCTGAAAAAGAAAACCCGGCCAGGTGGCCGGGCGGAACAAAGCTTAGATGTCGCTTGCAGTTACGACTGCGCTGCACGGAACCAGCGGCGGATTGCGGCGCGGTCTTCGGGCTCCATAAAGGTCACATTTGCTGGGGGCATGGCGTCGGTTACGCCCGAATGCAGATAGATCGCCTCGGCCTGACGGGCCACGTCTGCCTCGGTTTCTAACAGTACGCCCTTGGGCGCACGGCGGATGCCATCATAGAACGGCTCGCGTGCGTGGCACATCGAGCAGCGGCCCATGATCATCTCATGGACCTCTTCAAAGCCTTCTGTCTGGGCCATCACCAGCGCGGTGCCGGTCAGTTTGGCCTCTTGCCCTTCGTCGCCTTCATACTCCAGCCCAAAGGTCGACAGGATGATCACGCCGAGGAACAGCAGAGCAGTGACCAGCCAAGTCCAGGTCGGGTTGCCAGCGCGAGCATGGTGGGTGTTGAAGTAGTGGCGGATGGTTACACCCATCAGGAAGACCAGCGCTGCGATCAGCCAGTTGTACTCGCTGGCAAAGGCCAGAGGGTAGTGGTTGGACAGCATCAGGAAGACCACAGGCAGGGTTAGGTAGTTGTTGTGGGTCGAACGCAGCTTGGCAATCTTGCCGTATTTGGAGTCCGGGGTGCGCCCGGCCTGCAGGTCTGCCACCACGATGCGCTGGTTTGGCATGATGATGAAGAACACGTTGGCCGTCATGATTGTGGCGGTAAATGCACCCAGATGCAGCATCATGGCACGACCGGTGAACACCTGGTTCAGCGCCCAGCCCATCACCACGAGCAGCACAAACAGAAGTACCATCAACAGGGTGGGTTGTTCGGCCAGGCCGGACTTGCACAACCGGTCATAGACCAGCCAGCCCACCGACAGCGAGGCTGCCGAAATTGCGATACCCTGCCATAGTTCCAACTCAGCCTTGGCTTGGTCGATCAGGTACAGTTCACCACCAGCCCAGTAGACAATCATCAGCAACGCCGCGCCGCTGAGCCAGGTCATGTAGCTTTCCCATTTGAACCAGGTCAGGTGATCAGGCATTTCTGCCGGGGCCACCAAATATTTTCGGATGTGATAAAAACCGCCACCGTGGACCTGCCATTCTTCGCCGTGAGCCCCAACCGGAAGATCAGGCGCTTTGCGCAGGCCCAGGTCCAAGGCAATGAAATAGAACGAAGAACCGATCCAGGCAATTGCCGTTATTACGTGTAGCCAGCGCACTGCAAAGCCCAGCCAATCCCACATCATCACCAATTCAAACATTGGACGCCCCTTATTGTTATCTGCCGACACTCTAGGCAAAGCTTGGATTATTCGGTATTCCCGTATATTATCAAACTGTATCAAAAAAAATGGAACAATGTCCTATCTTGATAACATACGGACCTTTGTAAGGGTCTATGAACTTGGTTCGATGTCGGCAGCGGGCCGTGATTTGCGGATTTCACCAGCGGTGACCTCGGCACGAATCTCGCAGCTTGAGGATTATTTGGGGGTACGGCTGTTTCAGCGAACCACGCGCAATTTGACGGCCACCGAACAGGGCAAGGCGTTTTATGGTGGCGCGGTGAACGTGCTGGAGACGGTGGATGCGGCCGAGGCCAAGGTGATGCACCTGACTGAGGTGCCACGCGGATCTTTGTTCATTGCGGCTCCCTTGGGGGCAGGGCGACGGTTGGTTGCGCCGCAGGTGCCCGAGTTTCTGGAGCAGTTCCCTGAGATTAGTTTTCGGCTACGGATGACAGATCGGACAGTGGATCTGACCACCGAAGGTCTGGATATGGCGTTTTTCCTGGGCCAGCCGGAAGACAGCAATCTACGTATTCGCAAGATTACCGACTGTCAGCGGGTGCTGTGTGCCTCGCCGGAGTATCTGGCGCGGGAAGGTGTGCCCAATACAGCGGCAGAACTAGTGAGTGGTACCCATGATTGCCTGAACCTGCGTTTTCCCGGTGCGGCAGAATTTCAGTGGATGCTGCAAACAGATGAGGGACCCAAACGATACGCCGTTTCGGGTCGGTACGAATGTGATGATGGCGATGTGCTGACAGATTGGGCGCTGGCGGGGCACGGTATTGCGATGAAGCCGGTGTTCGAGGTGGCAGATCACTTGTGTAACGGTAGTCTTGTACCGGTCGTCACGCAGACGCCGCCGGTGCCGGTACAGATGGCCTGCTTGTATACCCACCGGCGGCATCAGGACCCTAAAACTCGGCTGTTCATGGACTTCATGACCGAACGCATGGCGCGCGCGGTACGTGAGGCTGAGGCGCGGGTAGAGCAACATCGCAACGCACAATAAGGTGCTACTCTTCGGTAGGATTTTCTGTCCCATGTTGACTGATGATTAACTTGTGGGTTAATTACTAGTTGGCGCAGATCGCGCCGTATTATCAACTAGGGGATTTCCAATGGCAGAGTTGTTTGAGGGCGTGAGCTGGGCAGGCGTTATTTCAGGAGCCGTCGCGGCGTTCTTGTTGGGATGGGCGTGGTACTCACCCAAGTTGTTTGGACCCAAATGGGCTGAAGGCGTTGGTGTTCAGATGGGCGAGGCAAATGAGATGCCAGCAGGGGCCATGATCAGTCAGTTTCTGGGGCTGTTTCTGTTCAGCTGGCTTGTTGGAGTGACTGCCGTCTCCAACGCCCTGCTGACCATTATCCTGGCAGTGGTTGCGTTTTCGGTCATGGGTTATGCCGGCGGTATGTTCCGCAAAAACAGCGCCTATGCGCGGGCGACGGATGCCGGATACTGGCTGGCCAGCGGTGTGGTCATGGTTATTTGTCAGGGGATTTTTTGATCCGTTGATGAGTTTCGCCTTAGAGCGGGCCGAATTGAGGACTGCGTGAGAATACTATGAGGGTCTCCCGCCTCTGAAGGCGTCTGTCGACGTATTGCAGAGTTTGGGCGTGGCACCGCGCTACGCGCGGTGCGGTGGCTAGAGACGGCTGAACTAAAGATACTGGTGGGTCTAATGCTGCATGTCGGTGCAGTTGGGCCCGCCTTGGCGTGTGATGCACAAGATTTCCCCTTGAAGCGGGTTAGAAGACAGGCAGGTTGTTATGTGTGTCTTGGCTGGGTTGGCACAGTGTTTTTAATGAGTATTGGAGTTCGCGATGGGCAACAAAGTTACATCAAGCAAGCCGAAAATCACCACCTATTCCGTAAAGGGCAAGACCCTGAAAGAGGTTTGGGATCATGTGCTTAAGGTTGGTCCCAAGGATCCTAATGACAAAAAAAAGGTTGCGGCATTGACGGCAACTACGATCATCGTTGCCGACAAATGGGATGCAGAGGTGCGGGGCGGGCGCTGTCTGAAGACGGGCAAGATCGAGACGCGTGTTGGCGTCAAGAACATGACGATGAAGGTCGAAGGCACCATTAAACTGCCAAAGCTGAGTGGGAACACTTTGACCAAAACGGCCAAGAAAGAATGGGACCGTTTTTTGGGCAAGCTGGACAAGCATGAACGCGAACACATGGTTGCCACCGAAAAACTGGCTAAAACCATGGGCGACGAGATTATGAAGATCGAAGGTGTCGGGCTGGGTGATGACGAGGATAAGGCGTTTGAGGCTGGCAAGGCTGCCTTTATCAAGCTCTATGTCGCCAGCTATGGCGGTAAGAAAATTGCCGAGCGCATTACCGCCGCTGCCAAGAAACTGGACAAAGCCAGCGGTCATGGGGCCAAACACGGTGCGGTGCTCAATTACGATATCACCTGAGAGGGTTTGGCCCGTAAGGATTAGCTGCCGCGATAGGTGGAGTATCCATAGGCCGACAGCAGCAGGGGCACGTGATAGTGCGCCTCCGCGTCGCTCATGCCAAAGCGGATAGGCACCAGGTCCAGGAACAGCGGATCATCCTTGGCCTGACCTGTGGCGCGCAGGTAGTCTCCAGCCTCGAACACCAGCTCGTAGGTGCCAATCGCAAAGTCACCCTGGGGAAGGATTGGCGAATTGGTGCGGCCGTCGTCGTTGGTTACGGTCTCGGCCAGTTTGCTGCGGGTCTCGCCCTCGATCCGGTAGAGGGTGATCTTCAGTCCCTCGGCCGGGCAGCCGCGGGCCGTGTCCAGAACATGCGTGGTCAGATAGCCGGTCATTGTATGGTCTCCTTTTGCCGTTTCAGTCCTGCCGTAGAGCGGGCGCACATGCAAACATGGCAATCTTGACAGTGTATTCGGGAAAATTTGAAAAACCCCGATCATTTTCTGCCATAGTAAGGGGTAACTCTTTAGGTTGAAAGGCCAGCCACCATGACCAGATACCCGCGCGACATGATCGGATATGGCGCAACTCCTCCAAATGCACAGTGGCCGGGCGATGCCCGTGTGGCCGTGCAGTTTGTGCTGAATTTTGAGGAAGGCGGCGAGAATAACGTTCTGCATGGGGATGCTGCGTCTGAGGCGTTTTTGTCGGACATTCCCGGTGCCGCGCCTTGGCCGGGTCAGCGCCATTGGAATATGGAATCGATTTATGAGTATGGCGCACGGGCTGGATTTTGGCGGTTGCATCGATTGTTCACCGGGGCAGACATTCCGGTCACCATCTATGGCGTCGCCAGTGCCTTGGCACGGTGCCCTGACCAGTTGTCGGCAATGAAGTCTGCAGGCTGGGAAATCGCCAGCCACGGATTGAAATGGGTCGAGCACAAGGACATGTCCGAAGTGGAAGAACGTGCCACCATCGCCGAGGCGGTGCGCTTGCATACCGAGGTTGTCGGCGAACGACCGCGCGGTTGGTACACTGGTCGCTGTAGCTCCAATACAGTGCGGTTGGTAAGTGAAGAGGGCGGGTTCGATTATATCTCGGACACCTATGACGATGATCTGCCACATTGGCGTGAAGAGGGTGAGCGGGATCAACTGATCATCCCTTACACGCTCGAAGCCAATGATATGCGTTTTGCCACCGCGCCGGGTTACACCACCGGTGAGCAATTCTTCTCGTACCTCAAGGACGCCTTTGATGTGCTCTATGCCGAGGGCGGGGAAGGCGCGGCCAAGATGATGAGCATCGGGCTGCATTGCCGTCTGATCGGGCGTCCGGGCAAGATTGCCGGGTTGAAGCGGTTCATCGACTATATCCAAGGATTCGAGGGTGTGTGGTGCCCACGTCGCATTGATATTGCCGAGCACTGGGCCAAGACCCATCCGCACCAGCGCTATGAACGCCCCAGCCAGATGGAACGTGAGACATTTGTAGGTAAATATGGCTCGATTTTTGAACACTCGCCTTGGATCGCCGAACGGGCCTTTGATTTGGAGCTAGGGCGCGCGCATGACACGGCTGGTGGGTTGCATAATGCGCTGTCACGTATGTTCCGCAGTGCCAGCGAAGAGGAGCGGCTCGGCGTGCTGACAGCGCACCCGGATCTGGCTGGCAAGCTGGCGTCAGCAGGGCGGTTGACGGCTGAAAGCACTGGTGAGCAAGCTGGCGCCGGGCTTGATATGTTGACGGACGAGGAACGCGAGACCTTTACCCGGTTGAATGGTGAGTATGTGACGAAACACGGTTTTCCCTTCATCATCGCGGTGCGAGATCACGACAAGGCCAGCATTTTGACCTCGTTCTTGCGCCGTATCGATAACAGTCGCGAGGTTGAGTTCGCTGAGGCGTGCAAACAAGTTGAGCGGATTGCCGAGTTCCGGTTGCGGGATGTTTTGCCGTCGTGATTATCGCAGCGGCAACCAATTTCTTAACTTACTTCCCGGATCGCACGCGATCCGGGATGCGCCCGCCCGCGCCCCAGGCGGGCGCTTACGCGCCCACCACGGGCGAACGCATCGCTATTGTGGAGTGTCAAATCATATGACCACAATCCTCACCCAACCGCTGACCGCCGCTGCCTTTGCCCCTTTTGGCGACGTACTGGAGCTAAAGCCACAGCCGGACAAGTTGATTAATCAGGGCCTATGTGGTCGCCACCATGATCTGGCCGATATGGATTTCCACGGCGGCCGTGCCGGGATCTCGATGTTTGATGCGCAACCGCGCAGTTTTCCCTACTCACTGGAAATGGTCGAACGCCACCCGGATGGTAGTCAGGCCTTTATCCCGATGTCGCAGACCAGTTTTCTGGTCATTGTCGCCCCTGACCAAGACGGCAAGCCGGGCACGCCGCTGGCGTTTGAAACAGCTCCAGGGCAATCGATCAACCTGCATCGCGGCACTTGGCACGGGGTGCTGACTCCGCTGTCGGCACCGGGAATGTTTGCTGTTGTTGATAGGATCGGCGATGGCGACAATCTTGAAGAACATTGGTTTGACACGCCTTATTCCGTGTCACCGCCATAACTAACCACCAATCAGGATCCAAAGCCGCCCGCAAAAAGAGGCAGCAAGGACCAACAAGGAACGACCAAAAGGGAGGACATTATGTCAATTGGTTCCATAGGGACGCCAGCACAGCTGCGCGATCCAAATTACACCCCGCCGCTGATGCAAGCGGTGCCGCTGGGAATCCAGCATGTGCTTGCGATGTTTGTTTCTAACATCACGCCTGCTATTATTATTTCCGGAGCCGCTGGCTTTGGTTTTGGCTCTGACGCAGGCGCGCAGGGCTTCCCGGATATGAGCTATTTGATCCAGATGTCGATGCTTTTTGCAGGCATTGCGACGCTGATTCAAACAATCGGTATGGGGCCAGTTGGCGCCCGCCTTCCAATCGTGCAGGGCACCAGCTTTGCCTTTATTCCAATCATGATCCCGCTGGTTATCGGCAAGGGCCCCGAGGCATTACCGGTTATTTTCGGCGGCGTATTGGTCGGCGGCTTGTTCCATGCGGCCTTAGGCACAATCATTGGGCGCATCCGCTTTGCTCTGCCGCCATTGGTGACCGGCCTGGTGGTGATGATGATTGGTCTTTATCTGGTGCGGGTCGGCATTGAATATGCCGCTGGCGGTGTACCGGCCAAAGTCTTTGGCAAAGAAGAATACGGCAGCGCGTTGAACTGGTCGGTGGCCTTGGTGGTCATTTTCTCGACCCTCGGATTCAAGTTCTTTGCCCGTGGCATGCTGTCGGTTTCTGCGGTGCTGATCGGCATCCTGATTGGCTATGTCTATGCGATGTTCTTTGGTCTCGTCACTTTTGAAGGTATCGGTCAGAGCTGGGCTCGCGCAGATGCTTTTGGTTTGCCCAACCCCTTTAAATACGGGATTGAGATTACCACCGCAGCCGTCATCGGGTTCTGCCTGATGTCCTTTGTCAGCGCGGTTGAGACCGTGGGCGATGTCAGCGGCATCACCAAGGGCGGTGCAGGCCGTGAAGCCACCGACAAGGAGATCCAGGGCGCGACCTATGCCGACGGTGTTGGCACTGCGGTTGCTGGCTTCTTTGGCGGGCTGCCTAACACCTCGTTCAGCCAGAATGTGGGTCTGATCGCCATGACGGGCGTAATGAGCCGCCATGTGGTGACAATTGGCGCGATCTTCCTGATCGTCTGCGGGCTGATCCCCAAGGTCGGCGCGGTGATCCGTACCATCCCAATCGAAGTTTTGGGCGGTGGTGTGATCGTCATGTTCGGCATGGTGGTGTCGGCTGGTATTTCGATGCTGTCCGACGTGAACTGGAACCGCCGCAACATGGTGATCTTTGCCATTGCCTTGTCCATCGGTTTTGGCCTGCAGCTCGAGGTGATGAACCTCAAGCCTGGCGCGCCAAACGCACTGCAGTATCTGCCGGATACTTTGCGCATCCTGGCGGCCTCGGGTATCTTGCCAGCTGCGCTGATCGCCATCGTTCTGAACCTGGTGCTGCCACAAGAATTGGCTGACGAGGCTACAGATGAAGTGTCGGGTGGACATGCCGGTCACGGAGAAGGCAGCCTGCCTGGCGAATAAAAAGGGCGCGGTGCGAGGGGCCAACCCCTCGCGCTCCCCAGAGTATTTTTACAAAGAAGAAGGGGCTGCCGGTTGGTGGCCCCTAATTCGTAAAATTGATGCATGAAGGAGGTCGCTAGGAAGTATGTGCAACGCAGGTCCGGCTAAGGTTCGGATTAAGCCCAAACTTGACATGGGCCGCGACCCACGTGAGTTTCGTCTAATTTGAAAACCTTCAGGAAAGAGCAGTCAGTTGACATACTTCAGAAATTTTTTGGTCCGTCTTGCGATAAACGGAAAGCTACCATTTTCACACCATTTATTGGCTTGGGTCTCTAAACGTGAGTTCGCGGATATGGAGCCGAGCTCGTCCCTGATCTATGAGTTTGAGATACCAGATCCATCTCAACCGATACCGGAAGACAAGCGTGGAGCCATGGGGCCAAGCGGATGTCTGATACCGTTTGTTCCAAAGGCACTCTCAGCCGAGCAAATTACAGGTCGTCAAGTTGATGAGGTTCTGACACATGTCGGTACCTATGGCATGGGTGGACCGGGCTTTTTTGGACTGCGGCTTGGAAATGAGTGGCTGGTTATCGCAATCTGGGGTGCCGGAGAGTGGATAATGGTCGATGGTGTTTTGATCCAAGACCATTTTTTCGAGAACTATGACAGGCCCAAGCCGTGGATAACCAACGGTGCTGATAAGCTTAGCCCAAGTCTGATCGGCTCAGAAATAACATCGCTCGAGTTACAGCAGCGCTCCATGCAGATATCGTTTTCGAATGGCATGTTGCTTACCATTGAAGAGACATCAGAATATCGACCGATAAAAGAGGGCAACAAAAAGCCACGTGAGTTCTTGGAGAACGACGACTTGCGAAAGGCTGTATTTCTAGCACCAACAGCTGAAATCTGGGTGTGAGGGAGAGGTTAGCCTAAGGACTTAGTTAAGTGTCGAGATTTTGAATTAGCCCCTCATAGTGTGGGATATGACGTTAGAACAACTTTTAACTCAATACGCTGGGTTGCCAGAATACCTAATCCTTGATGCGGGGTGCATTTCGGTGATTTCAAAGCGTGCTATGGGGAGTTACCCGATTTACATTGCTGCTGCACGGGGGCTGCGTTCAAGAAGTCGCCATTTGCTTGGCGACATCCAACATACGGGCCGAAAACCCCCATTCGTTGTCGTACCAGCCAAACACGCGCACCTGTCGGTCGCCTGCCATGCGGGTTTCGGGGGCGGCGATGACCAGTGATTCAGGGCGCGCACGCAGGTCAGACGAGACCAACGGTCTATCGGTCCAGCCGAGGACAGCAGAAGCCTCTACACCTTCTTTCAGTGCTGCCTGGAATGTGTCTTCGCCAAAGGGACGGGACAGCTGCACGACTAGGTCTACGGCTGAGACGCTGGCGCTTGGGACCCGGACAGCTGCGCCGCTGATGCGGCCTGCTAAATGGGGCAGAACCGTATCGATCAGCTGGGTTGCTGATGAGGTTGTGGGGACCATCGACTGCGCGCCACCACGCGAGCGGGCCATATCGCCGCGCGGGGCGTCTACCATGGGCTGCGAGTTGGTATAGCAGTGGATCGTCGTCATATGCGCCGTATCGATCCCGGCAATCTGGTCGATCAGTTTCACCAGTGGAGCCAGCGCATTGGTGGTGCAGGATGCATTAGAGACGATCTGGCGACCCACCAGCTCTGCGTCATTGGCGCCAAGAACCACCGTTTGCTCGGCAGCGGGCGAGGGACCTGAGATCAGGACCTTACGTGCCCCCGCTGCTAGCCCTCGGCTTGCCACATCGGATGTGCGGGCAATGCCGGTGCATTCCAGAACCACGTCCACACCGCTTAGATCAACCCGGGTCAGATCGGCCTGATGGCTCATGGGGATCTGTCGCCCCATCACATTCAGGGTTTCATCACCGGTTTCAACGGCATGTGGGAAGGGACCAAAGGTGCTGTCGTATTGAAACAGATAGGCGCACATCTCTAGTGGGGCGATGTCATTGATCCGCACAACCTCAACACCCTCACCACGCGGCGTGGTCAGGATTTGGCGCAGAATCGCGCGGCCAATGCGGCCGAATCCATTGATTGCAATCTTCATGACATAGCTATGGCAGGGGATGTGATTTGGCTCAATCCATCACGGGTGAAAATTTGATCACATTTTGTGAAGAGCCTAATTAGGGCAGATCATCTGGGCGTAATAGGAGCCGTCGATTGAGCGCACCATGGTGTCGACGTTGGCACTGCATCCGGTGGCGGCCTTGAACGCCCGTACCGCTTGGCGTGAGCCGATCATTGCTGGTGGGCGAAAAGGGATCAGTTCAACGTTCAACCGTTCAGCGCGGTAGCGCCCAGGCATGTCTTCGACCGCTGTTACCACCCAGTTGCGGCCCAGAACAGTGACCTGCTTGCCCTGAGTGTCTTTGGCCTGCGCCATTGGCGTCAGTACTAGTCCCAGTGCTGCGGCGAGGGTCACATGCTTCAACATACCAATTCTCCGGCTTAAAATACGTCACCCAACCCTAGCGGGAGGCGCGCCATATGCAATGGAAATCCGCGCGCCGCGTTAGCCCAAGGGCATGTGCCGGTTGACGTCTTTGTAGAGCAGATAGCGGAAGCGACCCGGTCCACCAGCATAACACGCCTGCGGGCAGAAGGCGCGCAGCCACATGAAATCACCGGCCTCAACCTCGACCCAGTCCTGGTTCAGCTTGTAGACCGCCTTGCCTTCGAGCACGAACAGACCGTGTTCCATCACGTGGGTTTCCAGAAATGGAATCACACCGCCGGGTTCAAAGGTGACCACAGTGACATGCATGTCGTGGCTCAAGTCCTCGGGGTCCATAAAGCGTGTGGTGGCCCAGCGGCCCTTAGTGTCGGGCATCACGTTGGGTTCGATGTTTTGTTCGTTGACCACAAAGGCGGCGGGTTTGCTCACGCCGGGTGCAGATTTCCACTGCTTGCGGATCCAGTGGAACGAGGCCAGATCAGTGCCGGTGTTGCGGATGGTCCAGGTGCTGTCGGCAGGGACATAGGCAAAGCTGCCGGGCTCCAACGCGTGGGCCTCTCCTTCGATGGTCAGTTGCAGGTTGCCTTGGGTGACAAACAGCCCGGCCTGAGCCGTGCCGTCGCTTTCTGGCGCGTCCGAGCCTCCGCCGGGCTGCAACTCAACAATGTATTGCGAGAAGGTTTCGGCAAAACCGCTCATAGGGCGGGCGATCACCCACATACGCATGCCGCCCCAGCCCGGCAGGAACGATGTCACGATGTCGCGCATTGTTCCCTTGGGGATCACCGCATAGGCGTCGGTGAACATGGCACGATCTGTCAGCAGCTGCTCTTGCCCTGGGTGGCCGCCGTGCGGAGTGTGATAGGTGGGCGATGCCATGTTCGGGTCCTTTCCAAGAAGATTGGTGCAACTATGCGAGCGCGGCTCGTCGACCGAAAGGGACTGTCGGGCGATAGCATTCTTCGGAATTTTTTGAATATCACGCGGCGAGGTTTGGACAATCGGTAAAAGGCGGTGTAACGCTGGAGAAAAGCCACTGTTGGTGGCGGTGGACTGTTGAGGATCAATTATGAAAAAGCTTCTTTGTGCCTGCGCTGTTTTGGTTGCCTTTGGGGTTTCCGCAGAGGCCAAGTCACTGTCACGTATTTTGGCGGAAACAGGGCTTAGCAGCGAAGATTTTGATATTATGGGGCAGTATGCTGCTGGGCTGTATGAGCGAGGCGCGCCCCGTACGGGTTCCTCGGCCAAGTGGTCCAATGAGGCATCCGGTGCATCTGGCACGGTTACGCTGGATAAGTTTGCCGACAACTGCGTGTGGTTGCGTCACGAGGCCATGGCAGCGGGTAAAGACAAGCCAGTGCTGATCCACACGCGTCGTTGTAAAAACGCAGATGGCATCTGGGTTATTCAACCCTAATACGACGTTCTACTTATGTGTGGCTGGCGAGGGCGTTATAGCCCTTCTAGGGCACCTGCTTGCCGAAGCTCTGCTGCGCAACGCTGCAGCTCTTGCAGTATCTTTTCATGCGGATCGTGTGTTCCCAGGCCACGGGGGGCTGAGCTGCCCAACACCACTGGCGTAAAGCCCGGTCGTGAAACCACAACGGCATACCCCACAATACCAGTCTCGAATTCACTGTCGGTGACGACAAAGCCATCCTCTTGGGCCTGTGCGATCCGGGCGAGGATTTCCTGAGGGTCTTGGATTGATTGCTCGGTGTAGCTGGGTAAGGTGACGCGATTGACCTGAGATTCGACGTCCTCTGGCGGTAGGCAGGCCAGCAACATTCGACCAAGGCTGGTGTGGAGCAGGGGGAGATGTGCGCCGGCTGTAAAGCCATATGTGACCGGGCCATGGTCCACTGTCGATTGTGCCAGCAGCAGCGCCTTGTCGCCGTCCAGCATTGCCAGTGTGATTTCAGCGCCCAGTTTGGTTGCATGATGATCCAGCAGAGGCTGCACCTGACGACCAAATTGATTGGCTTGCAGGAAGCCTCCAGCCAGAACCAGAACCCTTGGGGTCAGCGACAGCATGCGCCCATCCTGGCGCAAGTATCCCGCCTGAACCAGCGTGAGTGCGCCACGCCGTGCCGTTGCGCGGTCTTGCCCAGTGCGACGGGCAATTTCTGCCAGGCTCATACTGGGGGTGGCGGCGTCAAAGACTGCCAAAACGGCTAGGCCCTTGGCAAAGCTGGATGATATATTTCGGTCCTGTTCAGTGGTGGGCATTTCAACCTCATTTGTTCCCCGCCAGTCTTGACAGACCTGCATGGCTCTTGCACGATGATCGTATATAGGTCAATTAGTTCGTTAAACGAACGTGGTCAAGTCCAAACAATGTCGACAGCCAGCCAGGAGCCCGCATGATCAGCCAGGAAATGAACGATAGTCTCACCCGAGTAAGCAAGGGCAGTGATGCCGGTGAAGTGCTTCGTCGCTATTGGCAACCCGCGGCATTGTTGGACGAGTTGGAGCAAGGGCGTCCGGTGGTGCCGGTGAAACTGCTGGGAGAAGAGCTGGTTCTGTTCCGCGATACCGAGGGCAAGTTGGGGCTGATTGGTCGCCATTGTCCACATCGTGGCGCGGACATGTGTTTTGGTCGACTAGAGGACAATGGGCTGCGTTGTCCGTTTCATGGCTGGCATTTTGATCGCACGGGTCAATGCGTGGAACAGCCCGGAGAGCCCGAGGGCAGCCGGATGCATGAGAAAATCAAGTCGACCTCGTACCCGGTGGTCGAAAAGAACGGCATCATCTGGGCCTATATGGGTCCAGGGGAGCCGCCGGCCTTTCCGAATTTTGACTGCTTTCGTGCGCCAAACACGCATGTCTTTGCCTTCAAAGGGCTGTGGAAGTGCAATTGGTTGCAGGCGCTTGAGATTGGTATTGACCCGGCCCATGCCTCGTTCCTGCACCGGTTCCTACAGGATGAAGATCCGGCCGATAGCTATGGAAAGCAGTTCCGCGATAGTGCTGCGGATACCAACATTCCGATGACCAAGCTTCTGCGTGATTATCCGCGCCCTGAAATCCAAGTGGAAGAGACTGATTACGGGATGAAGCTGACCGCCCTGCGTCACTTGGGCGGCGGGCAGACCCATGTGCGGGTGACCAACCAGATCTTCCCCGAGGCGATCTGTATCCCGATGTCGCGCGAGATGACCATTACCCAGTGGCATGTGCCGGTGGATGATGAAAACTGTTACTGGTTCTCGATGTTCACTAGCTTTGATGCCCCGGTGGATAAGGACCTGATGCGGGAACAGCGGTTGAAAGAACACAGCCTGCCGGATTATGCGCCGCTGAAAAATGCAAGCAACAACTATGGCTATGATGCTGCGGAGCAGGATAGCGAGACCTATACCGGTATGGGGTTGGACATCAACGTGCACGATCAATGGGCGGTTGAAAGCATGGGGGCGATCCAGGACCGCACGCAAGAGCATCTGGGCAAGACCGATGTTGGCATCATCCGTTATCGTCGATTGCTGCGTGCTGCGATTGCCGCCGTCAAAGAGGGCCGCGAACAAGATCTGCCGATGCATACAGGGCTGGACCTTGCAACCGTCGTTGGACCAGTGTCCAATGACGCGATTGCCAAAGATGGCGACTGGGGTAAGGCCACGCAAACGTCTGATACGGAACGCCGTGAGGCTTGCCCCTGGGATGCTGCTGTCTAAAAAGGCCGAGTGCAGGGAGCGCGGGATGCTGGAGAAAATCAAGGCTGGGAAACTGGCCAAGATGGGGTTGTTGTCAGCCGATGATATCGCCAAAGCGGCGGATCTGGTGGCGCAGGTGCAATCGGGTGATATCGAAACCCTACGGGTTTTGTTTGTCGATCAACACGGGATTTTACGAGGCAAAACCATAGTCGCCAGTGCTTTTGGCTCGGTGTTTGATGCCGGGATCGCGGTGCCTTCAACATTATTGCTGAAAGACACCTCGCACCGTACGGCCTATGATGTGTGGTCGGGTGAGGATGGCGTTCAGGCCGGGCCAATGCAGGGCGCCAATGATGTGCTGTTGGTGCCGTGCCCTGAAACATTCCGGGTGTTGCCATGGTCACCTCATTCAGCCTGGATTTTCTGCGACGTGGTCTATCGTGATGGCCAGCCCATTCCGTTTAGCGCCCGGCAGGTGTTGCGCAAGGCAGTGGACCAGCTTGCAGATCAGGGGATGGCTGCCGTAATCGGGCTTGAGGTTGAGTTTCACATATTTGAGCGGCTTGATGGCGCGACGGGGCATGAGCAATCTGGCATGCCGGGGGCGCCGGTTGAGACCCGCAATCTGGCGCAGGGCTATCAGTTTTTGACCGAAAACCGTTATGGTCAGTTGGAGCCGGTTCTGGATGATCTGCGCCGCCATGCGCAGGCTTTGGGTCTGCCCGTACGCTCGGTCGAGGTAGAGATGGGGCCAAGCCAGGTTGAGTTTACCTTTGATCCTGCCGACCCGATGACGCAGGCTGATGCGCTGGTGATGTTCCGCAGTATGGTCAAACAGGTCTGTGCTGCGCGTGGGCTTCATGCGAGCTTCATGGCGAAACCCCGACTGGCCAATACCTGTGCCAATGGCTGGCATATTCACCAGTCACTTGTGGACCTAAAGACTGGCAAAAACCTGTTTATACCCGATGAGCGTGGAGGCTTGACGTCGCAGGCCAATGGCTGGATCGCCGGGTTGCTGAAACACGCTGCTGAAGCCTCGGTGATGATTGCGCCCAGTGTAAACAGCTACAAGCGGTATCTGCCCTATCAACTAGCCCCAAATCGTATCCAGTGGGGCGAGGACAATCGCGGAGCCATGTTGCGTGCGTTGCTGCAGGCAGGGGACAAGGCAAGCCGGGTGGAAAACCGGGCGCCGGACACCTCGGCCAACCCCTATCTTGCACTGGCTGCACAGCTTGTTTCAGGAGCCGCTGGAATTGAGCAGGGGTTGAAAGCGCCAGCCCCAACACTGTCCCCGTATGAAGGCGAAGGGGATCAGCTGCCGCGTTCACTAGGGGATGCGTTGCAGGCGTTTCAATCCTCCACGCTGTTCCGCCAATCTCTGGGCGATGAGTTTGTGGACTATCTGCTGCATCTGAAGCGGTTTGAATGGAACCGTTATCTGAACACGGTCAGCGAATGGGAACAGGCAGAGTATTTCAACCTGTTTTGAACCCATCGATCAGGGGCTTTCAGCGTTTGCAGCTTGATCGGTGGCATTGCGATTGGTAGCCTATGGGCAACATAAAATCCTTGGATCTGAAGGAAATCGAAGATGAAATTCACCGAAGAACATGAATGGCTGCTGCCCGAGGGCGATTTGATCGTGGTTGGTATTACGTCACACGCCGCCGAGCAGTTGGGCGATGTTGTGTTCATCGAGCTGCCTGAAGCCGGCACCGAAGTGACCAAGGACGAAGAGGTTGTGGTGATTGAGTCTGTCAAGGCCGCGTCAGACATCCTGTCGCCACTGGATGGCGAGATTGTTGAAGTCAACGAGAGCCTGGCCGACACACCCGGTCTGGTGAACGAAGACGCCCAGGGCGGGGCCTGGTTCTTTAAAATCAAGGCCTCGGATCTGTCAGTGATGGATGACTACATGGATGAAGCGGATTACCAAAAATTCATCGGCTAACGCTGGTGCACCGCAGTTGAATTGGAATGATGTGGCGGGCCAAATGGCCCGCCGCTTTGCTTTTTGGCCCTTTTGTCAAAAGGGCGTGTCTCTGGCAGGGATATTTTTGGCCAGATGAAGAGCGGGCTTGGTGTTACGTTTCGTCACTTTGGTAGACAGGTCGGCTGTGTCTGAGACATGCTTGCTTGCAAAGCTTGAGCGGTTGTTGGGAGGCTGGTTCGGATGGATATGAATTTTGGCATGCGGGAGGAAACCCGTGCGTTGCTGGACCGGGTCACGGCGATGATCCGGGATGAGGTGATGCCGCTGGAAGACGATTATCATGCCGAGATCGGTAAAGGTGATCGCTGGAGCTATACCGAGCGACAGGTTGAAATTCTGGAAGGGTTGAAGACCAAGGCCAAGGCGGTCGGGCTGTGGAATTTCTGGCTGACCGACAGTGACAAGGGCATTGGTCTGAGCACCGTGGAATACGCCTATTTTGCCGAACAGATGGGCAAGACCCCACTCGGGGCCGAGGTGTTCAACTGTTCTGCGCCGGACACGGGCAACATGGAGGTGTTTGAGCGGTACGGCTCGGAGGCGATGAAAGAACGCTGGCTGAAGCCGCTGCTGGCCGGGGGGATCCGGTCGGCTTATCTGATGACCGAACCGGATGTGGCAAGTTCGGATGCCACCAATATTTCGATGTCCTGTGTGCGGGACGGCGATGACTATGTGCTGAACGGCGAGAAATGGTGGGCCAGTGGGGCCGGGGATCCGCGCTGTAAAGTCTATATTGTCATGGTGAAAACTGCGGGTGAGGAGATGCCCAAGCACCAGCGCCAGTCGATGATTGTGGTGCCTGCTGATACTCCGGGGATCGAGGTGCTGCGGCCAATGCAGGTCTATGGCCATGACGACGCCCCGCACGGTCATATGCATATCCGGTTTACGGACGTGCGGGTTCCTGCCGAGAATATTCTGCTGGGCGAGGGGCGCGGATTTGAAATTGCGCAGGGCCGGTTGGGGCCGGGGCGCATTCATCACTGTATGCGCGCGATTGGTCAGGCTGAGATTGCCTTGGAACGTATGTGCAAACGGTCCCTGCAGCGCGAGGCCTTTGGCAAGAAGCTGGCGCAGCTGGGGGCGAATTACGATATTATTGCTGAATGCCGGATGGAGATCGAAATGGCGCGTCTGCTGTGCCTAAAGGCGGCTTGGTACATGGATCAGGGGGATGCCCGTGCAGCCGCACCGTGGATTTCGCAGATCAAGGTGGTGGCTCCGCGTGTGGCGCTGAAGGTGATTGATGAGGCGGTGCAGATGTTTGGCGGGCAGGGGATTTCTCAGGATACGCCATTGGCCCAGGCCTGGACCCATGTGAGGACGCTGCGGCTGGCGGATGGTCCGGATGCGGTGCACCGACGCCAAGTGGCGCGGGTTGAGCTGAAGAAATACACGCAGGAGAAGATGTAATATTGGGGCAGGCCAAGTCGCCCCTAACAATCCCAATCTAGAGAAGCCTCACTCGAAAAAAGCATAAAAGTATGATACGATGACGCATCCGTGAGTTCATCGTGTTGAACCGGATTTGCTTTTCAGGAGGACAATATGGCACAGCGATTTATCGCAGCAAGCGTAGCACTTGGCGTTTCGGCAGTTGCTTTTCACGCGCCTGCATTTGCGGAAACGATATCCACCCCTGCGCTTAAAACCTTGATTGAAGGGATGCCGAATACCGAGGCAAATGTCGTTCATTTTGATGTCGACCCAGGTTGGAAAACGGATCACCATTTTCACCCCGGCCATGTGTTTGTCTACGTAATGGAAGGTTCGCTGAGCATAAAATTGGATGGAGAAGATCCAGTGGAATACACTGCGGGGCAGGCATTTTATGAATTGCCAAACGTTGGGATGGTTGGGAGTAACCTGAGTACGACTGAGCGTTCGAAATTTGTCGTGTTCCAGTTTGGTGAAGCTGGCAAGCCACTTATGGTTTCGCAATAGGCTTCTGTTTGACGCCCATTGCCCCCTTAGAGGGATAGCATGTCAAACAAAGGGCGGTCTTTGAAAGCCGCCCCAACTATTGGAAGTGCTGTCTTGCCTATCGCTTGCCCTTGGCAACCTTTGCCACTTCTTGTGAGATAACCTTGCGGATCAGTTTGTCGTAATTCTTGATCTGGGTATCAACCAGTTTGACGTGCCGTTTTTCCATTTCTGAGATGATTTTCTTAAGCTCGGTGATCTTTTTTTCCAGCGTGTTGTCGTGATCGTCGACGTATTTGCGGGCGCGCACCAGAGCTAGACGGTTCTCTTCAGCCTCGGCGGCATTGGCCTTGACCTGAGAACCGATCCCCTTGACCTCGGTGTCGACATATTTTCGCGCCCTGATCAGAGCTTGACGGTTGCCTTCGGTGTCGTCGGTATTGGCCTTGATCTGCGTGTCGTTGGTTTTTAGATGGCTGTCGATCTCGTTGAATTTCTTTACCAATGTTTGCACGTTCTGGGCAGATTGATCCGCCTGACTTACGATCTGGGCTGCGCGTTTGGCATCCTCTTGCTTGTTGGCTTGCAACTTAGCTGTCAGCGTTTTTTCCAGATTTTGAACTTTTCTTTCAAGGGTTTGGATCTCGTCGGGCATGGTCTCACCTGTGGTTTCTATCCCATGTGGTGTTGGCTGTTTGCGCACAGCCTATTGTCTCCAGTTATCGAGATAGCTGGACTTTGGGCGAAGGCAATGCAGGGGGTAAGGAGGGGTTAGTCAAACACCGGTTCAGGGTAGCCAACATGCGCCAGATACAATCCGTGGCCGGGGCAAACCGGGCCACAAGCGGCGCGCTCGCGGGCCTCTAGGGCGTCAGCTACGTCCTGGGGTGTCCACGATCCAGCGCCAACACGCTCCAGTGTGCCGACAAAGCTGCGAACTTGATTGTGTAGAAAACTGCGGGCGCGGACATGGAAATGGATTTCCGGTCCAGAGAAGCCATCAACCTGTTCGATCCGCAATTCGTCCAGCGTTTTGACCGGGCTTTCGGCCTGACAGATGGTTGAACGGAAGGTGGTAAAGTCATGCCGCCCCAGCAACATATCTGCGCCAGCTTGCATGGCGGCAACATCCAGATCGTGTTTCAGATGCCATACCTGGCCTTCATCGTGGGTGGGTTGGGCACGGCGGGTCAGAATACGAAACAGGTACTGGCGCTCCAGCGCTGAAAACCGCGCGTGCCAGTCATCCGCAACCTGAACACAGGCAACGATTGCCACAGGCGCAGGCTTGAGGTGATAGTTCAAAGCTTCGGACAGGCGAAAGGGATCCCAGTCGCGGGTCAGATCACAATGGGCCACCTGACCCAGTGCATGTACACCAGCATCGGTACGCCCGGCGGCGGCAATGGTATGGGGGCCGGGCTCCAGCCGTGCCAAAGCCGTTTCGATCGCGCCCTGCACCGAGGGCTGATCTTTTTGGCGCTGCCATCCGGCAAAAGGCGCCCCTTGATATTCAACTTTCAAAGCAAAACGTGGCATGGCGGGGAATTAGCGCGCCTGACGAAACCGTACAAGCCCCGTCTTTGTTGGTCGTATCGGGCTGGTAACGCGGGCCTTGGCTGACTATCTTAACAGGTAAGGTATTGGGATAGGGTGCTGATTTGGTAATCTCTTCATTGGCCGACGGAATTGCTCGTGGTGTTGAGAGCGTCAGTGATTCCGTTTCGGAACGGTTTTTTGAGCCAACGATCCGGCTGGGTGTGACGGGTTTGGCGCGATCTGGAAAGACCGTGTTTATTACGGCTTTGGTGGCGAACCTGTTGGACCGGGGCCGGATGGTGCAGATGGCTGCCGTGCGTGATGGGCGGGTGAATGCGGCGTTCCTGCAGCCGCAGCCGGACGATACTGTGCCACGGTTTGACTATGAAACTCACCTAGCCATGCTGACCGGTCCTGAACCACAGTGGCCAGACAGTACACGTGCAATTTCTGAGCTGCGGCTGAGCCTGAGGGTAGCGCCTTCTGGGTTGTTGTCTGGTCTGCAGGGGCCGCGCACAGTGCACATCGACATTGTCGACTATCCCGGTGAATGGCTGCTGGATCTGGCTTTGCTGGACAAGAGCTATGACGATTGGTCGGCCGAGGTATTAGAACGGATTCGCAATCGAAGCTGTGCCCGAGAATTTCTGGATTTGGCAAAAACTGTTGATGCCACCAAATCCCATGACGAAGGCACTGCGCAGCAACTGGCAAAAGGGTTCACCGCCTATCTGAATGCAGCGCGCGAAGATGGGTTTTATGATTGCACACCGGGGCGGTTCATTTTGCCGGGGGATCTGGCGGGCTCACCGGTGCTGACATTTGCGCCAGTTCCATTTGTCGGTAAATCGCAGCGCGGATCGATCCACCGTGAAATGCAGCGCCGGTTCGAGGCCTATAAGCGCAAGGTGGTGCAGCCATTTTTTCGCGATCATTTCTCACGAATTGACCGGCAAGTGGTGTTGGTGGATGCGCTCAGTGCGATCCATTCAGGGCCGCGTGCGCTGGAAGATTTGCGCCACGCAATGTCTGATATTTTGTGCGCATTCCGCCCAGGTGGAAATGCATTGCTGTCGCGGCTTTTGCGTGGCAAACGAGTTGAAAAAATACTGTTTGCCGCAACCAAAGCAGATCATTTGCATCATGATCAACACAGAAAAATGACGGATATTATCGAAGCACTAACGCGGGATGCGCGGGATCGGGCGCAGTTCGCTGGCGCCGAAACCGCAGCACTTGCTCTGGCGTCTTTGCGGGCTACAACCGAAGAAATGCGCAGTCACGATGGTGCTGAATTACCCTGTGTGCGCGGCACGTTGCTCGACAGCGGGAAACAGGCAGCATTTTATGCTGGCGCACTCCCCGAAGATCCGGGCCAGCTGCTCGGGCATGCGCGGACGGGAGCCAAAAACTGGTTGGACGGGGACTATCAAGCCATGGCCTTTGCTCCGGCAAAGCTGACTTTGAAACCAGGGGATGGCCCTCCGCATATCCGGTTAGACAGGGCGGCTGAGTTTTTGATCGGTGATCAGTTATGACCAGGGTGATCCGCAAGGCGACAGTGGAAGACGCGCCTTTGGCCGGGGTGATTGTGCATCACTTTCAGCAAAGCACCTTTTGGATGCCCAAGTTGTATTCGGTGGAAGAGGTCACCAAGCTTTGTCGCACCATGATTGAACGCGATTGGGTCACAGTTATTGAACATAATGGGCGGGTGGTAGGATTTCTGGCACGGGACCGAACCGAAGTGTGTTCACTCTATCTGGCAGATGATGTGCGGGGGCAAGGATTTGGCCGCGCATTGCTGGCTGAAGCCAAATCTGTCAGCCCAGAGCTGGTCCTACGCACATTTGAGGCCAATGTGGCCGCGCGCCGGTTCTATCAACGGCAGGGGTTCATCGAAATTGGCCGTGGCGACGGATCCAAGAACGATGAAGGGCTACCGGATGTCTTCTTGCAGTGGGCCCAACATGGTGGCTCTGGAGAGGATGTTAGTGAATGAGCCATAAGCCCGTCATTTTCAACCTGGAAGACCACGAGGCGGTACCGGATGTGACAGCGGCCCCGGTGGTGCCGGATCTGACTGATGTACCTGAGACGTCCGCTTTGCAGCAAGCCGCCCGGCTTGCTGCACGTAAGCCCTCGCGTCTGGCGCGATGGTTCTGGGGGGTACTGGTTGCACTGATGGGCGCGGTGGTTTCCGTGGCTGCCTGGGATTTTGCCACAGGGTTGATCCTGCGCGTGCCTGTGTTGGGTTGGGCGGTAACTGTTGGGCTTGGCGTTGCCCTGATACTGGCTTTGCTTATGGGCGCGCGCGAGCTGGCTGCACTGGCGCGGTTGCGCCGGGTAGATGGAATGCGCCAACGCGCGACCGAGGCAAACAAGGATTTGGTTGCGGCCCAGACCTATGCCGCCGCGATGAGCCGGTTTTACGCCCATCGTGATGAGTTGTCTTGGGGAGGGGCAAGGCTGACCGAGCGACGGGACGAGTTGATGGATGCAGACGCAGTTTTGCAATTGACCGAGACAGAGTTGCTGCTGCCCTTGGATGCCATGGCGCTGCGAGAGGTAGAAGCCGCGGCGCGGCAGGTCGCCACAGTAACGGCGCTGGTCCCACTGGCCTTGGCGGATGTTGTCACTGCGCTGGTGTCTTCGATGCGGATGATCCGACGCGTGGCTGAAATCTACGGCGGGCGTGGTGGGTTCTTTAGCTCGTGGAGATTGACCCGCGCGGTGTTGTCTCATTTGGTTGTAACCGGTGCGGTAGCGGTGGGGGATGATCTGCTGGAGCCCGTTCTGGGTGGAACCGTGCTGTCCAAACTGTCACGCCGGTTTGGAGAGGGGTTGGTCAATGGCGCCTTGACAGCCCGTGTCGGGATCGCAGCGATGGAGGTTTGCCGCCCCATGCCGTTTGGCAAGGATCGCAAGCCAAAAGTACGGGCTGTGGTGAAGCGGGCTCTGACAGGATTGTTCGGCAAGGGCGACTAAGCGGGTTTGATCTTTAGAACAGCTTGGGCGGTTCATCCTTGGGTTGGCGCATCGAAACAAGCCCGGCTCGAAACCCTTCGCCAATGCGGTCAGCAAGGGCACCCCAGCTGTGCGCCAGATGGTCTGGCAAATGTGCGTGAAGGACCTTATGAAACAGTTCCAGCCACAGTGGAAAATGCTCGGCTTTGACATCCGGGCGGGTCAGATGCACCCGCATTGGATTGCCGTTATAGCTCTTCTCACGCAGAATCGCATTGCGCCAAAATCGGGCAATCTTGTCTTCATGCTCGGGCCAGTCATCATCGGCGACGTGGTTGGCAAACACCGGACCCAATACAGCATGGCGGCGAATTCGCGCATAGAATACAGTCACCACGTGATTGATTTGATCCGCGGTGATATCAAAGCGTTTCAAGGGGTTGTCCAGGGTGGTGTCGGGCATGGGCTGGCCTGCATGTGTATTTCGATTGGGCATAGATAGGGGGCCGCATGGCCGAGGAAAAGAGACAAAGCGCCGCGCGTGTTCTGGTGCTGGGGGGCTATGGCTTTATTGGGGCCGAGGTTGTTCGGGCCCTGATGCGCAAAGGGGTAGATACCTGTGCGGCGGGGCGCGACCAAGGGACGGCAGCCCGGGTTTTGCCGGGGGTGGATTTTACCCACCTTGATATGCGCCAGATGCAAGCGGTTGGCGACTGGGAGAGGATGCTCGCGGGGTTTGACTGGGTGGTGAACTGCGCCGGGGTTCTGCAGGACAGTACCCGAGATGATCTGGATGCGGTGCATTTCCAGGCGGTTAAGGCGCTGGGAACAGCAGCTGCGCAGCTGGATATTGGCGTGGTGCAACTGTCGGCCGTGGGGGCCGATAGGGCGGCCAGCACCGAATTCATGCGCAGCAAGGGGCGTGGCGACCAGGCGTTGCGCGAAACGGGTTCGCCAGTTTGGATCTTGCGGCCGGGGTTGGTGATCGGGCAGGGGGCCCACGGCGGTACGGCCCTGCTGCGGATGCTGGCAGCTGTGCCGGTTCTGCAACCCATTGCGCTGGCCAAAGTTCCAGTGCAGTCCGTGGCCTTGACCGAGGTTGCCGAAGCGGTGGTTGCTGCGGCCAGTGGCACCCTGCCGCCGGGGATTTATGATCTGGTTGAAGACGAGGCGCAAAGCCTGTTGCAGGTGGTGGGGGAAACCCGCCATTGGCTGGGATTTGCACCTGCTAAACTGAGCCTGCCAATTCCAAACTGGATGACACGCCTGACTGGGCGTGGGGCAGATTTGCTTGGGAAGCTGGGATGGAGATCGCCGTTGCGGTCCACTGCCATTCAGGTTTTGGAACTGGGCATCAGCGGTGATCCGGAGCCTTACAAGCGTGTCACGGGGCAACAGATGAGCCCCTTGGCAAAAATCTATGCTGATCTGCCAGTGGGACGTGAGCAGAGGCTGGCTGCGCGGATGGATCTGTTGATGCCCGTTTCAGTTGCTGTGTTGTCCCTATTTTGGCTGGTGTCGGGAATCATTGGGCTGTGGAAGGTTGGTGTTGCTGCGGGCACTTTGACGGCAGTGGACTGGCCTATGTGGGCAGCAGTGGCTTCGGTTGTGGCTTGGTCGTTGGTGGATATCGCACTCGGGGGCTTAATCTTGTGGCGCCCTTGGGCGGCTCGGACTTGCTTGGTAATGACTGCGGTATGTCTGGTTTACATGGTCTCGGCAGCTGTGCTGACACCGGGCCTGTGGGCCGATCCGCTGGGGCCGATGGTCAAGGTTCTGCCAGCCATGTTGTTATCTCTGATCACCCATCAACTGGTGCAGGCCCGATGATGGAACTGGATCTGATCCTGCGCTGGCTGCATGTGCTGGGGGCATGTGTGTTGATAGGCACCGGGGCGGGGATTGCGTTTTTCATGCTGATGGCCCATCGCAGCAAGCAGCCCGAGATTATTGCCCATACGGCCGGTGTGGTGGTGTTGGCAGACATGCTGTTCACGGCCAGCGCTGTGATCGTGCAACCGATTACCGGAGCATTACTCGCCTGGCGGTTGGGTTGGAGCCTGACCGAGGGATGGTTGGCGATGTCACTGGCGCTCTATGTGCTGATCGGGCTGTTCTGGTTGCCGGTGGTCTGGATCCAGATCCGCCTGCGCGACCTGGCCCTGCAGGCGGTGAAATCGGATACCCCCTTGCCAGCGGATTACTACCGCCTGTTCGCGATTTGGTTTGCCTGTGGCATCCCTGCTTTTGTCGCCGTCTTAGCCATCGTTTGGTTGATGTTGGCACGTCCATTTTAGGGAGGCTTAGCCGGTCAATGCGTCGATCTGGCCGTCACCAGCCCGTGCGTGGATCAAGGGGCCAAAGTCCGCGTGCTGCTCGATGTGGCTAAACATGTTCAAATAGAGCGTACGCATGGCGTGACTGATCAGCTGCAGCGTTTTGGGACCTGGATGATAGGTTTCAAATTCTAGCCCGCCAATTTTGATGATTGCATGGTTTTCAAGGCAGAGGTGGAACATTTGCACCGGAGCTGGCGGTGCTGTTTCTACTATGTGCATGCCATCGTGAAACTCATCGACTGGGGTCAGCAATGGATCACTGCCTGCGACTGCACGCAAGTGGGGAGGTGTGCGTAGCAGTCGGGCCGCCGGGCCAACCATCACACAGGACATCGGTTTTTGCATGCCGAAACTGTCGGCCATGAAACTGGTGAGCTTATGATTGCGGCCGCGATTGTCGGATCGCCCAGGGATCAGGCTGGTGCTGCCTTTCCACATGAGTGTCTGCAGACTGCCATCTTGGGTCACAAGATCATCGCCAGGCAAAAGATCTTCGACGGCAATGGGACCATTGGCCGTGTCGACCACCGATCCGCGGCAAAAGGCGCAAAACGCTTCTTCGAACAGGGGGAGCGCTGGAGCAATATGTCGGGTTTCGACAATGTTGCCATTGGGCAAAAGGCTGCTGACTTCGTAACGCCGCAATTGGGGGCGGTTGGTCGCGCGCAGGGATGCAGGATCCTGCAACAGGGCCGTTGTTTCAGCTGCGTTTTTCGCTGCCCGCTGCAGCGACTGGGGGATGGTCATAGTAATTGGACCTCACTTATAAGGCATATTCAGATCGGCCCCCACCGAAAATCCAAACTGCACACGAAAACTGTAGGAATGGTTGAGATAATGGGGGCATTTATGTCGAATTGTCAAAAAAACGAGACGATATTGGTTAACGTGTGTTCAAAAACTGGGTGCCTCGTCTGACTGTTTCTTCTTTGCCTAGACTATCGCCAAAAATTCCTAAGATCTGGTTGTTGCGGGACCCCCCCCCGATTGGACTGGAGTGGGCCCCGGATCCCGCTTCGCAATGGGCAGCTTCCGAAGCAGGGCCCTGGCGCAATTGGCACCAGGGAAAACTTGGGTAACGCTAAGCGCTTTTGGCAACCGGGGATGTACTCATTGTAACGTTCAAAGATTTCCCACGGCGGCGGTTAATCGAAACTCGGCGGACCTGTCCGCGTGTCCAAGGCATTGCAATTTCACTGCTTTTTGCAGTTGTAATGATCGAGTTTAAGAACCGTTTTTTTGCGGTCATTGCTCTTCTCCTGCCGGGCATCTAGCCCGCCTGTTGCTGTGACTGCCTTGGTTATGAAGGGGCAATACGCCGCCAATGTGGCCGGTAAAGGGAATTTTATTAAAATTGGATTAACAAGAAGGGCTTGGTGCTAGGCCTTGATAAACAAAGATTTCCCTCGCAAAGCGACACAAACGATGTCTCGGCGCTATGAAATGTGGCGACAATTTTACAAAAATGCCCCATTCCATTGTGCATATCTGGCAGCCAACTGGTCGTTTTAGGCGTTCAGGGGGAACGCTAGAGGCAGATGCAGGAGATTAATCTGCCGTAGTCAGCCTCTTTGGCATGAGTTGCACGACGATAGGAATAAAACCGGTCCGGGTCGGAATAGGTGCAATGACGCGTCCATTCGGCGCTGCTCACTCCGGCTTGGCGTAGCTTGTGCAGCCCAAGTCCTGGAAGGTCGAACAGATATTTCCCGGTGTTCCCATTGGCAAAGAACCTTCCGTACTCTGGGTCCTGTGCAATGAAATCCTCAAAAAACTCTTCACCAACCTCGTAAGAGCGTTGGGAAATAGTTGGGCCGATGACCGCAACAGTGTTTGCGCGCTCCGCTCCGAGAGCTTCCATCGCGTCGAGAGTTGCCTCAAGCACCCCATCTAATGCGCCGCGCCAGCCAGCGTGGGCTGCTCCGATGACACCAGCAGCGGTGTCCGCAAACAGAACCGGCTGGCAATCAGCCGTGAGAATGGACAGGGCAACGCCGGGCACATTTGTCACCAAAGCGTCTGCCTTGGGGCGGTCAATGGTGGGGGCGGTTATTGTGACCACGTCAGGTGAGTGAACCTGGTAGAGGCCAACAAGCGCAGTTGGATCAACCTGCATCGCCTGCGCAACCCGGGTGCGGTTGAGTTTGACCGCTTCGGTCTGATCAGTTGACCCGGCCCCACAATTCAGTCCTTCGAACACACCAGAAGAGGCCCCACCTCGGCGGGTGAAAAAACCATGCCGGATCGGCAATAGGGTTTCAGAGGTGAGAATTTCCAGCGTCATGCGTTCAATCCCGGTGGCGGTGTGGCTTGGTCTGGATAGAGAGCCAGTACTTTGAACAGATTTCCCATTTCTTGCGGATGCGTCAAGCGCCGATGTGCTGAGATAAGGTTATCCAAAGCATCACCTGACAGGGAGGCAGCCAAGGTCTGAGCGCGAGTGGTTATGCCGAGGCGCTCAAGAAAAACACCTTGGGGGGTCACGCGGCTAAAGGCGCAGCCTGCGGATTTAGCGGCTGTTGCCAAGGCTTCAAAGTCGACATGGGCTGTCAGGTCTGCCTCGCCAGGAGAGGTCAGCGCATCGGCGGGTTTGTGGCTGCGCAGCGCTTGCAAGGTATCGCCCAGGGCGCGCCAATCCCCATAGTCGATAATCAGAGCGGCACCGCCATGTTGGGCGATGTGTTTTGAGATTGTCGCAACAATGGGAACTGCTGCTTCGCAGACTTCTACCAAATCGCCGTCTTTGGTGTCGTCCTGCCGGTGGGACAGCGCAGGTTGTGCTGTCAGCGGGCCAAGTCCAAAGGACAGCTCTCCCTTTTGCAGGCCAATGCGTTTTTCTCTCCAGTCTGGGCCGTCACGCAGGAATTGGCGAATGGGGAGGGCATCAAAGAATTCGTTTGCGATGAGCCACAAAGGCTGGTCAGGAAGTGATGTAACCTCATCCTGCCATTGAACATCATAATCGACGAGTGCCTGTTGCTGGGCCGCTTGCAGTGTGGGAGAGGCTTCAACCATCACAATCTGTGCTGCAGCGTGAAAGTCTGGCACGGCTTTGGTTGCGCGCAAGAGGTCGGCCATCAGGGTGCCACGTCCAGGGCCCAGCTCAGCCAAGGTAAATGTGCTCGGTGATCCTTGATCCCGCCAGCTTTGCGCCAGCGACAGCCCGATTAACTCGCCGAACATCTGGCTGATTTCCGGTGCGGTGATGAAGTCCCCGGCGGCCCCTAGCGGGTCGCGGGTGGTGTAATAGCCGTATTTTGGGTTCAGCAGGCATTCATTCATATAGTCCGCAACCGAAAGCGGGCCGTCAGAGTCGATCCGGGCAATCAGATGGTCGCGTAGGCTCATGCCAGCCTCGTAGATTTAGTCAGCGCACGTTGAATGAAGATGATGCCGAGTATGATCATCGGCAGCGAAAGTGCCTGTCCTTGTGTGAGACCAAAGCCATCAATCTGCCAGGCCAGCCCAAGCGGGTTGCCTGGGGTGACAAACTGCGCATCTGGCTGGCGGACAAATTCCACCAGGAAACGTGCTGCGCCATAGGTTGCCATAAACGCCCCAAGCACTAGGCCGGGCTTGTGAAATGCGCCACGGCGATAAGCCAGCCACAGCAGCAGAGCACCCAGCACAAGACCTTCCATCAGGGCCTCGTACAGTTGCGATGGATGGCGCGCGCAAAATTCGCCCAAGGCCTGACCACAGTTTTGTGCCGCTGAACCGGGAAAGCCGACGCCCCATGGCAGGTCAGTAGGTCGGCCCCACAATTCCGCATTCACAAAGTTGGCGAGCCGTCCAAGTAGCAAACCTGGAGCAACCGTGTGGGCGACAAGATCAGCCATGGCCAGTTTGGAGATGTTGTGACGGGCGGCATAGATCCAGCAAGCCGCGATGACACCGACAAAACCGCCATGAAACGCCATGCCGCCTTCCCAAACGCGCAGAATTTCAAGCGGGTCTGTGAGGTAACTCCCGGACCCATAAAACAGGACATATCCCAGACGCCCGCCCAAAATCACGCCAATAACGATCCATGTCAAAAGGTCTTCGACCTGTTCAGGGCGCATGGGCGGGTTTTGGTTTGGCCAGAGAGTGGGCCGCTTCAAGGCCGCCACTGCCAACCGCCAGGCAATGACAATGCCAACGATATAGGCCAGCGCGTACCAGCGCAGGGCAAACTCCATGCCGCCTATGGAAATTGAGAAAATCTCGGGCGAAAGGTCGGGAAATTGGATCAATGCTTGCATGGATGAGTGAATGCCTGTGCTGAGGTAATAAAGTCAACGTCTTGTCGTCGGTCGATTGCTTGCCCATATAGGGGTTAAGCCGGATATGGAGAAGACGATGCAGACTCGAAATAAGATCATGGATGACATTTCGCAGCTTATGACCAACGCCATGGGCGTGGCCCAAGGGGCTAAGGATGAAGCAGAAACCGCGATGAAAAGCCTGATGGACCGTTGGTTGGCTGATCGCGACTTTGTGACCCGTGAAGAGTTCGACGCCGTGCGTGCAATGGCCCAGAAAGCCCGGGAAGAGAACGAAGCGCTCAAGGCGCGTCTGGATGCAATCGAGGCAGGCTCCAAAAGCTGACGCCTGCCAGCGCTGCCTGTGCCCCCTATGAATTGCCCACTGGGGAGATGGCAGCGCTTGGTCCAGCCTGCAAAGGTTGGAAATGAGTACTTTTGGCAAAAGAATTGCTGGGCGTGCCCCTCATAACGTGGCAAGAGTTGTAAATTGAGCCGCTTGCCCGTATATTGCGCTTAAAAGCCAGTCATCCACAACTTATTGCAGTTATCCCCAAGATTAAGGGTTGCCACAGAGCCGCAGTAGCTCCACCATATTTGGTATGGATACGGGGACTAAACCCCGGCCAATAGAGTAATCACCTAGTGATTGAGGGCATCGGTGCCCTTGTATCTAGAGATTCAGTGAGGTGGCTCATGACCCTTTCCGAACATCATTTGGAAGATGATATTCACCCGATTGATATCGTCGAACATCTGGCATCCAATCACGATTGGGAGTTTGATCGTCTTGGTGACGATCAGATTGCCATGGCGGTTGAGGCGCAGTGGCGGACCTATTCGCTCACGCTGGCCTGGTCAAACTATGACGAAACGCTCCGTATGGTTTGCAGCTTTGAAATGGATCCGCCCGAGGACAAAATTCCCAAGCTGTACGAATTGATCAACTGTATGAATGATCAGTGTTGGACAGGGTCTTTTACCTATTGGCCCGAACAAAAGCTGATGATCTATCGCTATGGGTTGATGCTGTCAGGTGGGCAGTTGGCTGGACCAGAACAGATCGATACCATGATCAACAGTGCAGTCAGCAGCTCTGAACGATACTATCCAGCCATTCAGATGATGGTTTGGGGTGACCAATCGCCCAAGGAAGCGATGCAAGTCGCCATTGCAGAGGCCTATGGCCGCGCGTAACACTCTGCCCTGAGCTAATAAGTACAGGGAAGGGCGATCAAATGGATATGTCAGATATTGCAGCACGGGGGCTGGTGCTGCTGGGCTGTGGCAAAATGGGCTCAGCGATGCTGGCGGGATGGTTAGAGGGTGGATTGCCCGCAAGCTCGGTCTCTGTGATTGATCCCTACCCATCCGACTGGTTGCAGGCCAGCGGTGTACATATCAACCAACCTTTGCCAGATTCTCCGGCCATCGTTCTGATCGCTGTCAAACCACAGATGATGGGCGCGGCGCTGCCGAACCTTCAACTGCTGGGCGGCGGCAAGACTTTGTTTGTATCTGTTGCGGCTGGCACATCAATTGCCACCTACGAGGATATACTGGGAGCAGGCACGCCAATTGTGCGAGCCATGCCCAATACGCCCGCGGCGATCAGCAAAGGGATATCGGCGATTATCGGCAACGGCACCGCAACTGTCAATGATCTGGACAGCGCCGAAATGCTGCTGAAGGCCGTAGGGCAGGTTGTACGCCTGGACAGCGAAGCGCAGATGGATGCGGTGACCGGCGTCAGCGGCTCTGGTCCGGCCTATGTGTTCCACCTGATCGAAACCCTGGCTGCTGCGGGTGAGGCTCAGGGGTTGCCTGCTGAACTGGCGATGCAATTGGCCAAGGCAACGGTTGCCGGGGCAGGGGCCTTGGCTGAGGCGGCAGATGAAAGCCCCAGCCAGCTGCGCGTGAACGTGACTAGCCCCAATGGCACCACTCAGGCCGCACTTGAAGTGCTGATGAATGAAGAAAATGGCTTTCCTACGCTACTGAATAACGCGGTCACCGCCGCTACTGAACGGTCCAAGGAGCTGTCTCGTGGCTGAAATTGCATTTGACGATTTTCTGAAAGTAGATGTGCGTGTGGGCAAAGTGATACGTGCCGAACCCTATCCGGAGGCACGCAAACCAGCGATCAAACTGTGGATCGATTTTGGCGACGAGATTGGCGAGAAGAAGACCTCGGCCCAGATCACCGCACACTACCAGCCCGAAACACTGGTCGGGAAGCAGGTGATGGCTGTGGTGAATTTCCCACCGCGCCAGATTGGCAAGTTCATGTCCGAAGTATTGGTGCTGGGGCTGCCGGATGAAAGTGGTGAGATCCGATTGATAGGCCCAGATGGGCCGGTCCCATTGGGTGGAAGGATGCACTGATGCGGGTTTTGATTGCACGCCCGATGACGGATGCTGTTGAGGCACGGGCCAGAGCCGAATTTGATGTTGAGATCCGCAACGATACCACGGTGATGACGACCGCCGAGATGGTCCGCGCCTTGTCTGAATTTGATGTGGTGATCCCCACACTGGGGGATGCATTTGATGCGGGTATCTTCTCTCAATTGCCAGAGCCACGGTGCAAGCTGCTGGCCAATTTTGGGGTTGGTTACAATCACATCGACGTGGCTGCTGCCATGGCGGCGGGGATTGAGGTAACAAACACGCCAGGCGCCGTCACCGATGCGACGGCGGATATTGCCATGACCCTGATGTTGATGTCGGCCCGGCGTGCGGCTGAGGGCGAGCGGTTGGTGCGATGCGGTGACTGGCAGGGCTGGCATCCAACTCAGATGCTGGGGCTGCATCTGACCGGCAAACACGTTGGCATTGTGGGTATGGGACGCATTGGTCAGGCTATTGCACGGCGTTGTCATTTTGGCTTTGCCATGAGCGTGAGCTACATCGCCCGCAGTCTCAAAAATCTGGATTTCGACGCGACACGTGCCAACAGCCTGGCCGAGATGGCCTCGGCCGTAGATGTGCTGGTTGTGGCGGTGCCCGGTGGCGCGGAGACACATCATCTGATCAACGCCGACGTGCTGACGGTGATGAAACCTTCAGCGCATCTGATCAATATTGCCCGTGGCGAAGTTGTGGACGAGGCGGCGCTGATTGCAGCGCTGCAAGATCGTCGGATCGCAGGTGCAGGCCTGGATGTCTATGAGTTCGAGCCAAAGGTTCCATTGGCCCTGCGCGATCTGGATAATGTTACGCTGCTGCCGCATCTGGGCACCGCAACCGAGGAAGTGCGCAGCAACATGGGCCACATGGCGTTGGACAACGTTGCCGCCTTTGTTGCAGGCCAAGAACTGCCCAACCGGGTGTGAACTGGAGCTTAAGCGCAGTTGATCTTGTGACCTGCCTAACGCGCCAGGGTTAGGTGGCAGGCAGGTCCCCGACGGCTTCGCGCCAGTGGCGACGGCACAGCGAAATATAGGTCTCATTGCCACCAATCTGCACCTGATCACCTTCGGTAATGGCATTGCCGTCATCATCCTGGCGGATCACCATGGTGGCCTTGCGACCACAGTGACAAATAGTGCGGACCTCACGCATTTCATCGGCCAGAGCCAGCAAGGCGGCTGAGCCGGGGAACAGTTGTCCCTGAAAATCAACGCGCAGCCCGTAGCATAAAACTGGCAGTTTCAGATCGTCCACCACCCTGGCCAGTTGCCAGACCTGATCATGTGATAGAAACTGTGCCTCGTCGATAAAGACACAGGCAACTCTGCCCAGCATCAGTCGCTGTTCTACCATTGCATAAAGATCGTCGTCAGTACCGAACAGATCAGCGTCACAGCCGATGCCTATGCGCGAGGCAATTCGGCCTACGCCTGCACGATCATCGAACTGCGCAGTCAGCAGATAGGTGTCCATGTTGTTTTCGCGGTAGTTATGCGACGCCTGCAACAGCACCGTCGACTTGCCCGCATTCATGGTCGAGTAATTGAAGTAGAGTTTTGCCATGCCGGGGGTTTATCGCCAGACGCGAAGGGATGAAACAGCAATTAGCAGCGAACTCAGAATTGCGGGGGGAAATAAGAGTCAAAGCAAGCGCTGCCTGATTGCACTTCCATACCGGGCGGAACGACCCTGGGGATGGACGGAATAGGGCAAAACAAGCAGCGCTCTAAGGCCAAAAATCAGCCTAGGATCAGGATACTCACTCACTCCCTGTCCCTGTTGGGTACCAAGATGGAGAAATTCCACCATTGCACTCTTCAAAAATCCCTGAAAACCTGAGGGATAGCAAAGGTATCGCATTTAGCATAGAAGACCATAATGGGAAAAAGATCGGGCGGTTCCCCATGGGACGCCGCACCGCAAGCCGGGATATTATTAATGGCGGAAATTGGCACTTATCTGAAAAAGCACACCGAGGCTCTGGTCAAGGATGTGGGCATTGAAGCGGCCTGTCAGATTACTGGGAAATCCAAGGCAACATTAGGCCGTTACTACTCGGATAACGCTGAACATGCGGACCGATTTATGCCGGTGGATGCCGTTGCCAAACTGGAAGAGGCCTCCTCTTATCCTCATGTCACCTCAGCGCTGGCGGATCTGAAAAACATCACTTTGTCCTACGATGATCGCAAACCGAACTCACCCAGTACAGGTGGGGTGAATGCGGATGTCATTGCCCTGAGCCAGCGATTCGCCATGTTGATGAGCGAATATCAAACGGCGATGGAAGATGGCATCATCACTGTCAACGAGGCCAAGCGCCTGTTGCGCGAAACTGTGAATTTGCAACATGTGCTGATCGACATGAAACTGCACTTGGAAGAAGAAAGCGGCTGAAACGTCTAATTCGATTGCTCAGATCGCAAAAAGCATTTTCAGTTGTTATTAAAGAAGCCGTCCGGGATTACACGAGGACGGCTTCTGGATATTGAATTCCGGTAGAGACTTTAGTCGTGGCGACGCAGAATCACTGATCCGACCGAATAACCAGCCCCGAATGAGCAGATCAGCCCCAGATCATCAGCAGTCAGATCCTCGGAATTCTGCGAGAAGGCGATGATCGACCCGGCCGAGGATGTATTGGCATAGTCCTGCAGGATATTGGGCTGCTCGCCCGGTTCTGGCGTGCGACCCAGCACCTTTTTGCCAATGAAATCATTCATCGCCTTGTTGGCCTGATGCAGCCACAGCCGCTTCAGGTCGGTGTTGGAAATACCGTTGTCTGCCATGTGCTCAGAAATATGCTGGCTCACCATGGGCAGTACTTCTTTGAACACCTTGCGACCGTTTTGCATGAATTGCATGTCGCGGCGGTCTTGTACCCCGTCAGGGCGTGAACGGCGCAGATAGCCGTTGTTGTTGCGGATATTGTTCGAAAATTGGGTGGCGCAACGGGTCGACAAGATTTCGAAATGGGCGCCGGTGGCGTCTTCCTTTCGCTCAATCAGCGTCGCAGTGGCCACGTCGCCAAAAATGAAATGGCAGTCGCGGTCGCGCCATTCCAGATGGCCCGAGCATATCTCAGGGTTGACCACCAGCGCCGCGCGAACCGAGCCCGAGCGTACCATATCCGCTGCGGCCTGAATGCCAAAGGTGGCCGAGGAGCAGGCGACGTTCATGTCAAAGGCAAAGCCGGGGCAGCCCAGAAGCTGCTGGATTTCGATTGCCACAGCCGGATAGGCCCGTTCCAGGTTCGAAGCGGCACAGATCACCAGATCCACATCCGCCGCCGAGCGCCCAGCCTGCTCCAGTGCCTTCTTCGCCGCATCCAGCGCCATTTCAGCCATGATCGACGGCTCGTCATCGCTGCGCTGGCGCAACTGCGGGTACATGACGTCCGGATCCAGCACGCCAGTCTTGTCCATCACATAGCGTTGTTCAATACCGGATGCCTTGAGAATAAACTCCTCAGATGAATGCGCCATCGGATCCATCTCACCTGCGGCAATGGCCTCGGCATTCTGGTTGTTCATCTTGTCGGCATAGGCATTAAACGCCGTGACCAGTTCAGCGTTGGTGATGATCTGAGAGGGGGTAAAGACCCCGGTGCCGGTAATGGCTGGAGTAAACATAGCTTGGCGCTCTGGTTTTTTAAAAGTGCTTACGATTTGGTCATTTTAGAAGGTGGAGGTCAAGGTCGGCAGCAAGGTTCCGCTGGGGAAGGCTACAGGTTTGCTCTGTAGTTAGGTCAGGCGCAGCCCGGCGGTGCCGAGTAGGTGGCATGTTGAGAGCGAAGGCGTACGGCGAGGCTGGAGGAACTCAAGTTCAGGCACTCTAACATTGACAATTATCCTGTATGGATGAAGTGTTCGACATCGTCACACTAATGCACAAGCACGTGCCATACGGTAGCCATTGCGTACCGATCACCTATGCCGAAAAATCGCTATGACGCGTTGTTGGACTTTGTTTGCACCAAACATGGGTTCTGTGGATGTGTCAAAAATGGAAAAAGGCTGCACGTCAATCACTTCACGCCAAGTAGTGGGCCTGTAACCGCAGCTCAGTTTGCTGAATGGGTTTTGTTGGCTGACGATGTAAATCCGAATAGCCCGTCACCAAGAGTACAAAAATGGAAGCGAACCGTCAGAGACGGATTTGTAGAGCATATGGGCGTTGAAATTGTAGAGGCAGGTGAGCTTACTTGGAACTATGATGAACAGTAGATCGGAAAAGAACGTCATTGCCTCTCTGAAGCTGGTTTTGGAACAATGTGAAGAGACTGGCCAGTTTACCGCCAATAGCCGCCGATTTTATGGCGTTGGCGAGTGGCTGCTCGCATTTGAGGGGATCTATAGGTTTGTAGAAGGAAACGTTGCATTCAAAGCCTTCGTTGAACCGGCTT
This sequence comes from Parasedimentitalea nitratireducens, assembly GCF_057444295.1. Taxonomy (NCBI): domain Bacteria; kingdom Pseudomonadati; phylum Pseudomonadota; class Alphaproteobacteria; order Rhodobacterales; family Paracoccaceae; genus Parasedimentitalea; species Parasedimentitalea nitratireducens. Next base: position 78,334 of record NZ_JBYAXC010000005.1, read on the forward strand.
ACGGTGAGTTGCTTGAGCTTTTTCGCGATGATTTAGACTTGTCGAGACTACCACCCCGGGCTTGGAAGTGGCGCAAGTGAAGGCATGAAGTTCGATGCTGGAGTCGAGCTTTGAAAACTTGCCTAGAATGCCCGTTGACAATGAAAACCCCGGCCACATGGACCGGGGTTTCTTTATTTTTCAATTGGGGTGTTTGTTTACCCCTGAAGCGATTTTACCTCAACTTCACCCTCGGCCTGCGCCTTGATCGCCAGCGCGGCTGCATTAGAACCGGCGGCAGTGGTAAAGTAGGGGATCTTGTCGTACAGCGCGACCGAGCGCATGTCTTTGCTGTCCTCAACCGCCTGCGCACCTTCGGTGGTGTTCATCAGCAGCTGCACATGGCCGTCTTTCAGCAGGTCCACCACGTGGGGGCGACCCTCGTAGACCTTGTTGACCAGCTCACATTCGACGCCATGACCGGTCAGCCAGGTCTGGGTGCCGCGGGTTGCGATCAGGGTAAAGCCCTGCTCGACCAGAACCTGCGCCGCCTCAAGCATCAGGGCACCCTTGTCGGCGTCCTTGATCGAGATAAAGGCCTTGCCTGTCGACGGTAGTACCATGCCAGCACCCATCTGCGCCTTGAGGAAGGCGCGGGGGAAGTCACGGTCCCAACCCATGACCTCACCGGTCGAGCGCATTTCTGGACCCAGGATGGTGTCAACGCCGGGGAAGCGGGCAAAGGGCATAACGGCCTCTTTGACCGAGAACCAGGGCATGTTGGGATCTGCCAGTGTCATTGGATCACCCAATGGCAGCACGTCGTCATATTTGGCGTCGGCCTTGTAGGGTTCACGCATCGGGAAGTTGCTGAGCGGCTCACCTGCCATGACACGCGCCGCAATCGAAGCGATGGCGCTGTCGGTGGCTTTGGCCACAAACGGCACGGTCCGGCTGGCGCGCGGGTTCACTTCGATTAAGTAGATCACACCGTCTTTGATGGCGAACTGAATGTTCATAAGGCCGACAACGTTCAACCCTTTGGCAAGGGCATAGGTTTGCTCCTTGATCTCGGCCAGAATTTCATCTGACAGCGAGTAAGGCGGCAAAGAACAGGCGCTGTCACCCGAGTGCACGCCAGCTTCTTCGATGTGCTGCATGATGCCTGCAACATGCACGTCTTTGCCGTCACAGATGGCATCCACATCAAGTTCAACCGCGCCAGACAGGTAGCTGTCGAGCAGAACAGGGCTGTCGCCGGACACCACAACCGCCTCGGCGATGTAGCGTTCCAGCTGCGCCATGTCGCGGACGATTTCCATCGCGCGGCCACCCAGAACATAGGAGGGGCGGATGACCAACGGGAAACCGATTTCACCGGCAATTGCCAATGCTTCCTCATCAGTCGAGGCGATGCCGTTGGTGGGCTGTTTCAGGCCCAGCTCATTGACCAGTGCCTGGAACCGCTCGCGGTCTTCGGCCAGATCAATCGCATCAGGAGTAGTTCCAAGGATCGGGATACCTTCGGCCTCAAGCGCATTGGCTAATTTCAGCGGTGTCTGACCGCCGAACTGAACAATCACACCGTGCAGGGTTCCGTTTTGCTTCTCGGTCTCAAGGATTTCCATTACGTGCTCAAATGTGAGCGGCTCAAAATACAATCGGTCCGAGGTGTCATAGTCGGTCGACACGGTTTCCGGGTTGCAGTTCACCATGATGGTTTCATAACCAGCGTCGGTCAGTGCGTAGCAGGCGTGACAGCAGCAATAGTCAAACTCGATCCCTTGGCCGATCCGGTTGGGGCCACCACCCAGAATAACCACTTTCTTGCGGTCGCTTGGGCGTGCTTCACATTCCGCCTCGCCCATCATTGGGGCCTCGTAGGTGGAATACATGTACGGCGTTTGCGCTTCGAACTCGGCGGCACAGGTGTCGATGCGTTTGAATACCGCTGTGACACCCAGCGCGCGGCGGGCCTTGCGCACATCTGATTCGGCTGCTTCTGTCAGATTGGCCAGACGGGCATCGGTAAATCCAAGCATCTTGAGATTGCGAACACTGCCTTCGTCTGTTGGCAGGCCATTGGCTCGGATCTCAGCCTCGGCATCGACGATTTCGCGGATACGTGCCAAAAACCAAGGGTCGAACATGGTGACGCCGTGGATTTCCTCATCTGACAGCCCGTGACGCATGGCCTGGGCAATGGTGCGCATGCGGTCCGGGGTCTGCTGGCTGATCGCCTTGATCACGGCAGCCTTTTCAGAACCCGCGTCATCCCACAGCCCAACCGAGACACCGGGAATGTCGACTTCGTCAAACCCAGTGAGGTCGGATTCCATCGACGCCAGTGCCTTTTGCATTGATTCATGGATGGTACGGCCGATGGCCATGGTCTCACCCACCGACTTCATCGCGGTGGTCAGGTAGGGTTCTGAACCCGGGAACTTTTCAAACGCAAATTTCGGGATCTTGGTGACAACATAGTCGATGGTTGGCTCGAACGAGGCTGGGGTCACCTTGGTGATGTCATTGTCCAGCTCGTCCAGTGTGTAGCCAACCGCCAGTTTCGCGGCGATCTTGGCAATTGGGAAACCGGTTGCCTTGGAGGCCAGAGCGGAGGAACGTGAGACCCGTGGGTTCATCTCGATCACAACCATGCGGCCGTCAGCTGGGTTTACCGCCCACTGAACGTTTGACCCGCCCGTTTCCACACCGATTTCACGCAGAACATTGACCGAGTGGGTCCGCATGATCTGGAACTCTTTGTCGGTCAGGGTGAGGGCAGGGGCCACGGTGATCGAATCGCCGGTGTGTACACCCATCGGGTCGATGTTCTCGATCGAGCAAACGATGATGGCGTTGTCGGCGGTGTCGCGCACAACTTCCATCTCGTATTCTTTCCAACCCAGCAGGCTTTCGTCGACCAGGATCTGGTTCACTGGCGAGGCATCCATGCCGGTGCGGCAGAAGTGAACATAGTCGTCGCGGTTATAGGCTACACCACCACCGGTGCCGCCCATTGTGAACGCTGGGCGGATGATGGCGGGCAGGCCAATGTCTTCCAGCGATTCAAGGGCAATGCGCACACCTTCATCCAGGTCTGCTTTGCCGTCTTCCAGCTTGGGGGCGGTGACGATTGTAGCTCGCGGGTTTTCGATACCCAGGCGGTCCATAGCTTCGCGGAACAACTTGCGATCTTCTGCCATTTCAATGGCATCGCGGGTGGCGCCGATCATCTCAACGTCGAATTTCTCCAGCACACCCATCTCTTCGAGCGCCAGCGAGGTGTTCAAGCCTGTCTGCCCGCCCATGGTCGGCAGCAGCGCGTCGGGGCGCTCTTTTTCGATGATCTTAGCAACAACCTCGGGGGTGATCGGCTCGATATAAGTCGCATCAGCCAAGCCAGGGTCGGTCATGATGGTGGCCGGGTTCGAGTTGACCAGAATGACCCGGTAACCTTCTTCACGCAGCGCCTTACAGGCCTGTGCGCCCGAGTAGTCAAATTCGCAGGCTTGGCCAATAACAATGGGCCCCGCACCAATGATCATGATCGATTGGATGTCGGTTCTTTTTGGCATGGCCATGTTCCTTCGATTTTGCGCGAGTCAGCGGCGCCCCCAAGCGCCCAAATTGTCCTGCGTTATAGGGACCGCGCGGAAAGGTGCAAGAGGGATCGTAAATAGGTTCGAAATTGCCGCAATCACCTCTTTGTGCGATATGCGAACATCTATATAGCGTGGTTACAGACTAATGGAGTGCAACTAAGTGCGAATCCGCTTTGATCAAGGGCCCATGGGGGCGGGAACAGAATTCGAGTCACCGCGACGGATTATTCGTGCGGATGACCCAGGTGCCGTGCCCGCAGCGCTGGAAGCGTTGGATACGACGCGTGATGATGGTCTCTGGCTGGCGGGATATGCATCGTATGAGTTGGGCTATGCACTCGAGCCGAAACTGGCACATTTGATGCCCGCCAAACGTCGTCTGCCACTGATCTGTTTCGGGGTTTATGATGCGCCTGCGAATATACGGCCTGACACCGCGTTGCCAAACTTCGACGCAGGGCTGGGGCAACTAAAACCGCGCTGGAGTTTTGACGACTACCTTGAGCGGTTTTCGACGGTGAATCGCTATATTGGAACCGGTGACATCTACCAGGCCAACCTGACCTTTCCAATTGACGCGGCAGCTTATGGCAGGTCCGAAGATCTATTTGCTGCATTGAGTGGGGTGCAGGCCGTTGGTCATGGCGCACTGGTGTTGCAAGATGGGTTGCCCGATTTGCTATCGCGCAGTCCCGAATTGTTCTTTCGCACCGATACTGCCGGAAATATCGAAACCCGCCCGATGAAAGGAACCCAGCCACGCAGTGCTGATCCGATCGAGGATGCCCAACGTCGTGCGTTTTTGAGATCGGACGAGAAAAACCGGGCTGAAAACCTGATGATCGTAGATCTGCTGCGTAATGACATCAGCCGAGTTGCTGAAATAGGCAGCGTCCACGTACCCGGTCTATTTTCGGTCGAAACCTATGCAACCGTACATCAGATGGTTTCAACTGTACGGGCCAAGTTGCGCCCGGATGCCGGATTGGGTGACATCTTGCGCGCGCTGTATCCCTGCGGTTCAATCACTGGCGCGCCGAAAATCCGTTCCATGGAAGTCCTGAGCGAGTTGGAACCCTCGCCGCGTGATATCTACTGCGGTTCGATTGGCTGGGCGGCTCCGGATGGGCGATCAGAATTCAATGTGGCGATCCGCACCCTAATGGTCGAAGATGGCCGCGCCACTTTGAATGTTGGCGGCGGCGTCGTTTGGGACAGCACCGCCGAGGCGGAATATGAGGAAGCCCTATGGAAAAGCCGATTTGCCCAATTGAGGCAGTCAAATCCGATCCGAGCTTCCGCCTGATTGAAACCTTTGGCTATCATCCAGGGCTGGGGATCGTTCGGGGCAAGATGCACGTAGCGCGCATGGTGGCCTCTGCCAAGGCGCTCGGATTGCGGTGTGATAAAAAGGCCATCGAAAACAAGCTTGGCGAGGTTGTTGGTGATGAGGCGCTCCGTTGTCGATTAACGCTTTCACAGAATGGTCAGTTGGACCTGACATCTGGCCCAATACCCGAAAAGGCAGGCCATTGGCGGGTGCAGATTGCCGAAAATCGGGTCAAGTCAAATGACATTTGGCTGCAACATAAAACAACCAATCGGCATATCTATGATCAAGAACGCGCCAGTCTGCCGGATGGTGTTGATGAACTCTTGTTCCTCAATGAACGTGATGAAGTCTGTGAAGGCACGATAACAAATGTCTTTGTGAAGCTTCGAAACGGACCAACTGTCACTCCACCTCTGGAAAGTGGATGTTTACCAGGAGTGTTTCGTCAGCGGATGCTCGACCGAGGCACGGTGAAAGAAGCAGTCCTTACTGTTCGTGACCTAAGGCACGCCCAATACATCTATTTGGCAAATTCTCTTCGAGGAGAGATCGCTGTGGATTATGTCGGTCCAAGCGGGCCGCTAATTTAAACACGGCTTCACAGTTTCTCCGCTTGAATATGGCCCATTTCACCCGCTTTGCTTGACATCTGAGCCGCAACCCTGTGTATCGGCCCAGACGAATTCCGCGCCCTGAGGCGCATACTCCGAATGACGACCCGATGACGAAAGGTCACGCCATGCACGCCTATCGCAGCCATACCTGCGCTGAACTGAACAAATCCAACGTTGGCGAGACCGTTCGCCTGTCCGGCTGGGTCCATCGTATCCGCGATCACGGCGGATTGCTGTTCATCGATCTGCGCGACCATTATGGCATCACCCAGGTCATGGCTGACCCAGACAGCCCAGTGTTTGCTGATCTGGAAAAAGTGCGCTCGGAATGGTGCATCAAGATCGAAGGCAATGTTCTGGCCCGTGACGAGAGCCTAATCAACAAGGCGATCCCAACCGGTGAAGTCGAAGTCTTTATTCGCGGTCTCGAAGTTCTGGGCCAGTCCGAAGAACTGCCGCTGATGGTGTTTGGTGATCAGGAATACCCAGAAGAAACCCGCCTGAAGTACCGCTATCTGGATCTGCGCCGCGAGGCGATGCAGACCAACATGAAGCTGCGCTCGGACGTTGTGACTTCGATGCGCAAGCGCATGTGGGAGAAAGACTTCCGCGAGTATCAGACCCCGATTATCACTGCATCGTCGCCCGAAGGTGCGCGTGACTTCCTTGTGCCATCACGTCTGCACCCGGGTAAGTTCTACGCGCTGCCGCAGGCCCCACAGCAGTTCAAACAGTTGATGATGGTTGCCGGGTTCGACAAGTATTTCCAGATCGCGCCGTGTTTCCGCGACGAAGATCCACGCGCCGACCGTTCGCCAACCGATTTCTACCAGCTGGATCTCGAGATGTCGTTTGTTGAGCAGCAGGATGTGTTCGACACCATCCAGCCAGTTCTGCAGGGCGTGTTCGAAGAGTTCGGTGGCGGCCGTAAGGTTGATCAGGACTGGCCGCAGATTTCCTACAAAGACGCGGCGCTGTGGTACGGCTCGGACAAGCCCGACCTGCGCAACCCGATCAAGATGCAGGTTGTGTCTGACCACTTCCGTGGATCTGGTTTTGCGATCTTTGCCAGCCTGCTGGAAAACGAAGGCACCGAAGTACGCGCCATTCCAGCCCCCGGTGGTGGTGGCCGCAAGTTCTGTGACCGCATGAACAAGTTCGCCCAGGGCGAAGGCCTGCCGGGAATGGGTTACATCTTCTGGCGCAAGCAGTCTCCGGATTCGATTGCTCAGGAGCGTGGCATCACCGTCAAAGAAGTGAATGCTCTGGTCAAATCCGGCGAGATCACTCTGGGTAACGAAGCCGCCGGTCCGCTGGCCAAGAACATCGGCCCCGAGCGCACCGAGGCGATCCGTCAGCAGCTGGGTCTGGATGTGGGCGATGCGGCCTTCTTCCTGGGTGGTAAGCCCAAGGCGTTTGAGGCGGTTGCCGGTCGTGCCCGTACCGTCATTGGTGACGAGCTGGGTTTGACCGACAAAGACCGCTTTGCCTTTGCCTGGATCGTGGATTTCCCGATCTACGAAGCAGACGAAGAAACCGGCAAGATTGATTTCGAGCACAACCCGTTCTCGATGCCACAAGGTGGCATGGATGCGCTGCTGGGCGATCCGCTCAAGGTGCTGGGCTATCAGTACGATCTGGCGTGTAACGGATACGAGCTGGTGTCGGGTGCGATCCGGAACCACCGCCCGGAAATCATGTTCAAGGCCTTTGAAATTGCTGGTTACGGCAAGGACGAAGTCGAAAAACGCTTTGGCGGCATGGTCAACGCATTCCAGTACGGTGCCCCGCCACACGGTGGTTGCGCTGCGGGTGTCGACCGCATCGTGATGCTGCTGGCAGACGAGGCGAACATCCGCGAAGTGGTGATGTTCCCAATGAACCAGCGCGCCGAAGATCAGATGATGAACGCCCCAAGCAATCCGACCTCGGATCAGCTGATGGAGCTGGGTCTGCGGGTCATTCCACAGGATCAGTAAGCGACATGCGTTTGCTTTCAACACTCACATTTGGGGCTGCCGCTTTGGCAGCCTCTTTTGTTTGGGCCGGTCCGCAAAACACTGGCTTTAATGACGCCGGTATTGAATGGCACGATTTGTCCGAAGGTCTGGCCAAGGCTCAACAAGATGACAAACAGATTTTCCTGTTGGTGCACGCCACATGGTGCCCCGCATGCCGGGAGTACAGGCAGGCCTTTTTCCACCCTAAGATCGAACAGATGGCCGAGCACTTTGTTTTTGTCCTGGTAGACCGCGATCTAGAGCCCGAGGCCAGTGCCCGTTATGCGGAAGATGGTGAATATATACCGCGTTCGATGGTTCTGGATTCCGCGGGTCAAGTACGAAGTGAATTCAACTCAGGCAGACAGGATTTTCGATATTTCCTGAATCCATCCAACCACAAACATTTGTTGAGCGTTCTTAGTCAGGCACTGGACTAAAGCCGTCGGACTGTTGGGGCGAAAATAAGCAGAGATTTGCGCATGTACCAGAGCTGGCTGCCATGCCGCCACAGGTCTGGTACTGTCATGCCAAACAGATTGATTGGTAGGCTATAGATGTTTTCGCCTGAACTTTCGGAAATCCGGTTTGGATGCGGGCTGTCTCCAGACTTGCCTGTTGGCGAGACCATTCAGGGACTTTTGCACAGCACCGCCGGTCCCGACCATATGGCAGCAGCTTATCCTATTGAAGCTTTTAAAAATCAGCTTCCGAAGCTGGCTGCCTTTAATGAAATGCGTCGCAAAGTGCGCAAGGCGCGCGGAACCGCGGCTCATGCCGAACTCAAAGATCAGTTTGATGCTCTGCACGGCATGATCCGACAAGACCGCTTTCACTGGTTTGGCCAAACCTTACTGCGATACAGCCGAACAACCGACGGATTTCGCGAGCGATTGACCTTATTCTGGGCGGATCACTTTACGGCAGAGGGCAAAGGCGGGCTGCTTCGCTACACTGGGGCGTCTTACGTTGAAAGCGCTATCCGACCTCATCTGACAGGTCAATTTTCCGACCTGCTGATTTCTGCGGTGACCCATCCGACGATGCTGCATTATTTGGATCAAACTCGCTCAATTGGTCCCGGCAGCATCCGGGCAAAGCAGCTGCAGAACCGCAAGGGACCGGTTGGGTTGAATGAAAACCTGGCGCGTGAAGTGATGGAGTTGCACACGCTTGGTGTGGATGGTCCATATTCGCAGCAGGATGTCAGACAACTGGCCGAGCTGTTTACCGGGATGATCTTTAACGGAAAACAGGGATTTCAGTTTCGTCCCAAGCTGGCGGAGCCGGGGTCAGAAACCATATTGGGAATTGAATACGGTGGCGACCCGGCGCAATTGGAACCCATTCATGCGTTATTGCGGGACCTGGCCGTGCACCCTGCGACGGCAGATCATATTGCCCGCAAACTGGTGGTTCATTTTGTTGGCGATACCCCAGATCAGGGATTGGTCGATCATGTTGCCGCTCGGTTTCTCCAAACGAACGGGGATTTAATGCAGGTCTATGCTGCTCTACTGGAACATCCTGCGGCTTGGGTGCCTGAGTTGCGCAATGTCAAACCACCATTTGATTTTGTCGCGAGCGCCTGTCGGGCGCTGGCCTTTCGCAGACCTCATTTCTTAGGAATGAAGCCTCGCATGATAAACAGAACACTAATCAGGCCACTGACTATGATGGGGCAAAATTGGGAGCATCCAGGTGGGCCTGATGGGTGGCCAGAAGATGATGCAGCCTGGATTACGCCACAAGGTTTGGCCGCGCGAATCCGTTGGGCCATGTTAGCTCCACAGCGGTTGGTCAAGCCGCTCCCCAAGCCAGATCGGTTTGCCGAGACCAGCCTGCGTGACTATGCGGATGGCCGGGTTCGGTTTGCGGCCAGATCTGCCGAAACACGAGCCGAGGCCATTGGCCTTGTGTTGTCTTCCCCTGCGTTTCAGCGTCGCTAACAGGAGAATATGGACATGAACCTGACACGCCGTAAATTCCTGATCCGTTCGGCCTTCACCGGATGTTCGGCAGCGGCGAGCCCCTTGTTGACACCTGTCAGTTTTGCGTCCGCCCCCTGGGAGACCCGGCTGGTGGTTATTGTTCTGCGTGGTGGTGTTGATGCCCTGGATATGCTGCAGCCTTATGGAGACCCGAACTATGCCGGTCTTCGCACCAAGCTTGCAGGTGGTCCGGAAAATGGTGGGGTGGATCTGGATGGGTTCCACGCGTTGCATCCAGGGTTGCAGCCATTGATGCCACTATGGCGCAAAGGCGAGCTGGGGTTCGTCCAGGCCGTTTCTACGCCCTACCGTAACCAACGCAGCCATTTTGAGGGACAGGACCTTCTTGAGGCGGGGAGCTCTGGTATTGGGCAAGTCCGCGATGGCTGGCTAAATCGCGTGTTGCAGCAGATGCAAGGAGTTGAAAACCGCACCGCTTTTGCCATTGGTCACGGAGAAATGAAACTGCTGCAAGGTGGCGCGCCCATGTCGGACTGGGCACCTGACGCTGCCTTGGTCATGAGCCCTCAAGCTGAATTGCTTGTCGAGCAGCTCATGCATGACGATCCGTTGTTCCAAGCTGCGTTGTCCGAGGCGCTGGAGCTGTCAAAAGATGAAGTCATGGGGGCCGGACTGGCGGGAGATGAATCGGGTATGATGGAGATGACCATGCCGTTACCTAGCCAGGGTAAGTCGCATCTCAAAATCGCCGAGTTTGCCGCCAAACAGTTGCGTGCCGAGACACGGGTTGCGGCCTTTTCGATCAATGGTTGGGATACCCATTCCCGGCAGGCATTCGGGCTGAAGTCGGCGATGGGGCGATTGTCGGACACGATTATTAGCCTGCGCAACGGCGTGGGGGGCGCAATTTGGGAAAAGACGGCTGTTTTGGCGATGACTGAATTTGGCCGTACCGTGCGTGAAAATGGGACAGCTGGTACAGATCATGGCACTGGCGGTGCCATGTTGCTTGCTGGTGGTGCCATTCGTGGAGGGCGCGTCTATGGCCGCTGGCCGGGATTAAGCGAGGTGGACCTGCTTGATCGGCGCGATCTGATGCCAACAGCAGATGTGCGCGCGCAGGCCGCCTGGGTTATTCGGGGTTTGATCGGTGTTGACCAACAGATTCTGGAACAGGTTGTGTTCCCTGGACTTGAGATGGGGGCAGATCCCGGTCTTGTTTTGTAGGAGGGCAATTTACTGAGCGATCGCGGGATGTTCGCGGGCGCAGTGTTTTGCAGTAGAGCTCGCCCGTGCAGGGTGATTCGCAGCTGCATAAGATCTAGACCGAACCCATCGCTCCACATCATCATGTGAAAGCGGGGAAACCACACCAAATTCAAAGGGTGTGGTTTCAAGAGAGGTTTTTCTAGAGATCTTTCGCCAGGTGATCCAGCGGGATAAGACACTCTGATCGGTTACGGCGAATTTCGCCCGCCGCATGGCGGGCTTGACCATACAGAACAATGGCCAAGGTTACACCAACGACCAAGACGACTTCAAACATGTTAGATCGCCAGTTTTTGGTTCAATCGGTCCTGTACCAAACCGGCAATTCGTGCCGCTTCGGTTGTGACGGGATGTCCTGCAGACAAGGCATGTGTCAGCCTAGCCGCGGCATCGGCCAGCGAGGTGTCGCCAACACTGCGGGCCACTCCACCCAGAAATTGGGCAACATAATCAAGAATTTTATCTTCTTGGGAATCGTTCAGCACATCGGCGACATGGGCCATGTCATCCTGAAAGGCCAGCAGGTCTGGATGAATGACTTCATCCTTTAAATTGCGTGGTCCAACCGGTTGGCGATCAGCTGGAAGACGTGACAATATTGCTTCTTGGAACGATGCAAGTGACGTCACTGGTTTTGCCAAAAATCCATCAGCGCCTGCTGCCATCGTGGCGTCTTCGCCTGTGTCATCGCCCGAGGTTCCCAGGACAACGCTAACACGCGGGTTGGCCGACACGGCTTCATTGATCAGATCGGCGCCTGACCCATCAGGCAATCCCAGATCCACGATCAGAACTGATGGGCGATAGACCTGTAGATGCCGTCGCGCTGACTTCAGGCTGTCCGCCCGGCGAATACGCGCGCCACTTCGCAGGCACAGCAGGCGCATGGCTTCACATGCATATCGGCTGTCCTCAATCACCAGAATGGTCAACCCCAGCAGGGGGCGTCGCGACGTAGGCTGGCGGTGGGCAGCGGCAAACAGTTCCGAATCGTCCATAAGTCTTGCTCCTATCGGCAGATGCCATGACGCTAGGGAATCTAGGCTAATTCTGAGTTAACGCGCCGCACGCTTCTGAAAATTGGACGTGTTAACTGAAATGGGCGCTTTGGCGCACTTGCCCCGGCACCAGCGAGCCCGCATAACCTCAGCGTAGTTATAAACGGGAGAAATGATAATGATTGGCAGGTTGAATCACGTGGCTATTGCAGTGCCGGATCTTGAGGCGGCTTCGGCGCAATATCGTGACACCCTGGGGGCCGTTGTCGGCGCACCACAGGATGAACCTGACCACGGCGTGACAGTTGTGTTCATCGAACTTCCAAACACCAAAATCGAGCTTTTGTACCCTCTGGGCGAGGCCTCGCCGATCAATGGCTTCCTTGAGAAAAATCCGGCTGGTGGTATCCACCACATCTGCTACGAGGTCGATGATATCCTGACCGCACGGGACCATTTGCTGGCGCAGGGCGCACGGGTACTTGGCACGGGTGAGCCAAAGATTGGCGCTCATGGCAAGCCAGTACTGTTTCTGCATCCCAAGGATTTCAACGGCTGCCTGGTCGAACTTGAACAGGTCTAAGACTATTTCATCCCGCACGATGAACGCGGGATGACTCAATACGGAGACGCGCGACATGGCAATTACATCGGCACTGGTCCTATATGCAGTGATCTGGTTTCTGACCTTTTTGGTGATTATTCCCATTCGGTTGGAAACCCAGGGTGACAAGGGCAAAGTGGTGCCGGGCACACATTCCAGTGCACCCGAAAACCACTACCTTAAGCAAAAAGCCATTATCACCACCGTTGTCGCTGCAGTATTGTGGGCGGTTATTGCGGGGATCATCCTGTCAGGTGTTATCAGCATCAGCGATTTTGATTGGATGGGCGTCTATAACGAGCCCAACCTGTAATCAGGTCTGGATGATCAAGCTCAGCACAAGGTAGCTGGCCATGCCAAACATGGCCAGCAGGCTCAAACTCATGAATGCACCGCGCATATTATCCCGTCCTGATATATAGCTGTAGGTGTAGCCCAACCGCGCCAAGGCAAATCCAACAATCCAAACCTGAGCCGCCAGGATTACTGGCGTGGTTATCGCCAGAACCCCGGCTAAGAACGCAAAATAGACAGTGTTTTCAGTCGTATTTCGGTGCGCATTGTGGCGACGTTCCAGTTCCTGCAACCCCAGCTCAGGGGCATCCTGAGGCGATGTTTTGCTGTTTTCCCATTCCTCGGGTGTCGCATACATCCGGAATTTTAGCCGCGTCAGTTCGGTTGTTGTCATCAGCCAGGCATGATTGAGGACAAGCAAAGCCCCTGCAATAACCAGTGCTGAAACAATGTCGTACGCGGGCAGGGCAATCACTGCAGGGGCAATACCGAACCCCCACAGGTTTATCGCAAGCCCCGCAATAAGAACCGCAATGGGATAGCCGATCACGATCTTTGCAATGCGGGCTCTTCTGGTATCGGTATTAGCCATGGGTGCTTCTCAAATCAATTACTCTGCAAACAAATCAATGCCGCACCCTAGCAACCCATCAGCTAAGCGTCATCCCCGCCGTTGGAGGGCATGGAAAACATGCGTGAAGGTTGCCGCACCCAGGATCGGAATGACCAAGTTGATCAACGGGATAGTCAGTGGCATCGCCATCAAAATACCGGCCATCCAAATGGTTCCCGCATATTTGCGACGCATTTTTTGTGCCTCAGGCATACCCAAACGGCGTGCTGCAACCAATGTGAAGTACTCACGGCCTAGCAAAAATCCGTTCATGCCCCAGAAGATGAACAAGGCAGCTGGTGGAAAAATCACATAAAGGATCAGTGCCAGCACGTTGGCCGTGACCAGCACGCCCAGAAAGTTCACGGTATCCTTGGCCGCCTCCACAAACGGGGTCTTTTTCACCTTGGGCAAATGCGGGAAATGTTTGTCTTCAACGGCCTGCGCCACATCGTCCAGAAACATCGATGTAATCGCCGAGGCCACCGGGACCATGAGGAAAATCGATAAGATCAACATAAAGATCAGCGAGCCGATGGACAGCAGGTCATCCAGCCAGCGAACTTCACCCAGTACCGGCACCACAGCATCGGGGCCAACCATCCATTGGATCAACACCAGAAAGCTGGCATAGGCCGCAACCAGCAACGCTAGCGTCAGGCCAACGCCAAGCAGCAGAACCTTGCGAAATCGAGGGTCGCCAATTTGCGAGACCGCCTTAAAAAATGAGTCAAAAATCATTCCGATACCCAGGTCGTTTTTGCTGCCAGATCCGGGCGTGGCCGTTCAGGAGGGGTTGCTCGTTCGGTGGCGATATGGATCAGCCCGGCTATGCGCTCATTCTTGGCCAGGTCAAAAGCTTCTTGGCAAAAGCCGCGGTCATGGCTCGCCCAGCCTGACAACCAGTTGGCGCCCCATCCAGCAGCAAGGGCCGCGTTGAGCAGGCTCAGACAAACGGCTCCAGCAGAATAGCTTTGCTCGATCGCCGGTACTTTTTCACTTGGGGTTTGGATTTCAACAACAACCACCGCCAGTTGGCCCAGTTCGAACTGGCTCTGGGCCTTGGCAATATCTGCGGTCGACTTGCCCAGTCGTTCACCGGCCTGAGCCGTTACATCTGCCAACCGCGCCATGGCACCGCGTTCGACAACGATAAACCGCCAGGGTTCCAGCTTGCCATGATCCGGGGTCCGTGCGGCGGCGGTCAGCAACGGCTCCAACTCTTCACGGCTTGGTGCGGGGGCAACCAGAGTTTTGGCGGGGCGCGACCTGCGGGTCAGCAAAAAGTCCAGCGCGGCAGAATTCTTAGGGGGCATATGTAAAGCCTTATTACATCAAGTGGTTCCCATTTCGGCAGCCACGGGCAGAAATTCAAGTGAGAAACGTCAAAGCGCGGCCAAAATTGAGGATCTGCTTCATTTGGCAGAAAATATCCCCGCCCAAGACATAAAGTCCATGTTTTAGATGGCCAAGACGGGCAACAGTCCCATCATGGGAAAGCCGAGACAGAAAGACCTGCCCAACCTTAGGCATCTGGCGCAGCCGGGCGCGGAAATTGCTGTACGCGCCACCCCCAAGGCCAGGCGCAACGCGGTTGAGCTTCGAGACGGAGTGATACGGATCTCTGTCACCGCAGTGCCCGAGAACGGCAAGGGCAACGACGGTGTGCAAAACTTGCTGGCTCACGCCATGAATGTTGCTCCGTCGCATTTGGTACTAAAGCGGGGGCAAAGCGCGCGTGATAAGCTATTTGTCTATTCCGGCGTTTCCCGCAGCTGATACACGCCCTCGGGCAGGTCCAGCGCCACCGACAGATCCCGTAGCTGCTCTTGTGACATGGTAATCACCTGAGTGCGGTCTGTGCGTGGGTCATACTGCTCGATGGTGACACATTCGGCAAAGGAATTGATGATGATATCTTCCTGCAAAGGGGCTTCGCCTTCGTCCAGCAGGGTGATCACAGTGGCGTCAAATTCATGCTCTATGGTAAACATAACCCCAGCTTGCCCTGTGAAAATGGCGCTGGCAAGCCTTCGCGACATTGCGGTGTTTTTGCTCGAAAATGAACATAGGCAAACCAAGCGCGATTGAAGCCGGCGCAAAACACCCTCTATTATGAACCAGAGTAACCAAAGGGTTTTGCATGCGCCGCTTAGTGTTGTTGCTGGTTTTAGTTGTTGCAGGCTGTGAGATCTCGGCACCGCCGTTTCCGGGGCAGGGGGCTCGGGGAGCGGCCAAGCAACAAGGGCTGGGTCAGACAGGACATCTGGATAGTGCGGGTTTTGCAGCGGTGGTGCGGTCGGTTGAACCCGTGGCCGAACGTGAGTGTCAAAGCCGAACAACGGGGCTGAACTGCGACTTTTTGATCCGGGTTGATCCCAACTATAGGGCACCGGCCAATGCCTATCAGAGCCTCACCCGTTCAGGGCGTCCGGTGATCACTTTTACCCAGGCTATGTTGGCGGAATTGTCCAATCGGGATGAGCTGGCTTTTGTGATGTCTCACGAAGCAGCTCACCACATTCGCGGTCATTTGGCACGTCTGCAGCAGAATGCAATATCGGGGGCAATCATCTTTGGTGGCTTGATCACTGCTGCGGGGGGGAGTGTCGGCGACATAGCTGATGCACAAGACCTAGGCGCAATTGTTGGTGCCCGCAGTTACTCCAAGGATTTTGAGCTGGAAGCAGATGAGTTGGGCACAATCATCACCCATAAGGCAGGCTATCGCCCCAGCGTCGGCGTTAAATTCTTTGCACGACTACCGGATCCGGGCGATACCTTCCTTGGCTCTCATCCCTCGAACTATGATCGGGTACAGGCGGTGCAGGCGACCATTCGAAAATACAGGCTGAATTAATTTATGACACAACTTTCTAATTCTGAGCCCGCGCTGGTGCAGCTTGGCGTGGTCCTGACCGATCGCGGCTCAAAATATGCGGTAACGGGGGCTAAAGTGACCACGCGCGCCGAGATCGACGCTGTATTGGCGCAACTGAAATCCGACAAATCCTATGCCAAAGCCACCCACAACACCTGGGCGGCTTTGCTGCCCACTGGCGGGCTCAAGGCGGATGATGGCGAAAGCGGCGCTGGCATGGTGATCTTGCGGATGCTGGAACGTGCCGACCTGCAGAGCCATGTCATCATCGTTACTCGCTGGTATGGCGGCAAGAAACTGGGCGGTGATAGGTTTCGCCGGGTGCAGGATGCAGTGCGCGAATACATGACAGATCAAGGCTACGACTAACCGTACAAATGCGCGATTGACCTGAATCAAGGTCAATTTCCCTCGTGCTGCTATCCAATCTGGGACGCAACCGGACCAGGAGAGAGCTATGCACGATACAGAAACCTTGAAAAAGCACGCGGCGCTTTTTGACGAGATGGGCCGATCTGTGGGGCTGGATCTACAGCAGCAAGCACTTGAGGGCAGGTTGCTGCTGGACGAGATTTCTGAGGCCGTTCTACGCTGTGCCAAATGCTCGCAGCCGGATCACTGCGCTAGTGTCTTGGCCGACCCTGAGACGCAACTGGCCACGCCTCCAAACTATTGCCGCAACCGTGATCTGTTTGATTACCTGCACGAGCAGGTTTGACCGGTTTGGGTGGACTAATACATGCAAGTTTTGGGCAACCCCTTATTGCACCTGCGCCTTCTGGGCCGAATGGGCAAAACCGTTGGCGCCGATTTGGCTCAGGCCTTTGAGGACAACAAGATAGATAACGAGGCCTGGGCCAAGATGATCACCAAATGCCGTGGCTGCGATATTCCTCAGCAGTGTCAGGCTTGGTTGGAGGTCAATGCGCAGGCCGAAACCCCTCCGCAGAGCTGCCGCAACGCTGTGGCCCTGATGCGACTTAGGGGTGAGCTGGGCAAGCGCGAGTAGAAACGTGGCACCGGTTCACAGCTGTACAATGATCTAGAGGTGTACGTTCGGCTCTTTGTCATAGCTGTAATCAAGTGTGCCGCTTCTGTACTGAATTTGGCCGACTGATATTTCCTAAACCAATGGCTCCCGCCCTCGCGCCGTGCCTTGGCTTTGCCAAACCCCGTTGCGATGTTGGGCATGGCGCCGCAAAGCGGCGCTGGGCCCAACGGCTGTAGGCATCTGTGATGCCGCACAGCGGGCGGGAGGGGTGTGTTCATAACCTGCTGTGAGTGCCGTCGCAGAGTGGGGCCTTGCTGGAGTGTTTGCAGCCGCAAAAGAACAGCTTTCCGGTTTTCTCAGCTGTGAATTTCTGAGGGCTGAATTCAGTGTCTTTGTGGGAGCCATCGCAAAAGGGCTGCTTGGAGGACTTGCCACAGGCGCACCAGAAATAGGTTTTCCCTTCAGTCACTTCGACGGCAAAGGGCGCCTTTTGCGCGATGGTTGGCGGGGATGACATGGCTGGGGATCTCCCTTGTTGTTGGTGTTCCACATTGACGTGATATGACTGCGCCCATCGTCAAGTCAGTGGGCTTGTAACTGCCGTGCCTCCACGCCAGTCTGCTGCCATGAAATATTTTTTGAACCGATTGAAATACCGCATTGTCTGGAGCTGGGCTGGCTGTCGTGACGCCTGGATCAACGAACACAGTTTTCGCAGCTGGGTCTGGGTCAATCTGGTCTCGGGCGGTTTTGCCCTGTGGCTGCCGCTGGAAACGGGCGAGCGTGCGCTGATCCTGGCGCTGGGTGTGCTGGTACTGGCGGCCGAACTGTTCAACACTGCGATTGAGCGGATTGTGGACAATATTTCTAGGGAGCAGCACCCGCTGGCCGGGCAGGCCAAGGATGCGGGCAGTGCCGGGGTGGCCGTGGCAGCGGTTGCGGTGGGCGTAGCCTGTGTGGTGGTGTTGGTGGGGTTGGTTTGAGGATCCTGCCGGTTGAAGGTTTCCACTCTTGAAGGAGAGGGATTAATTTGAAAACCTAAAAGTTTACCGTAGTTGCAACAGAGACTTTATTCGATTGAGAAACCAAACTGCATAAGTTTTCTTTTGTTGTTTACACCAATGGCTTGCAGAAATTCGAATTGCTTTTCTGGTGGGACAGCGTTGTGAGGCGCAGGCAAAAGTTCGATGATGTCAACATCATCACTAGTCAGATCCTCACTTGCTGCACCCTTTGTAATTTCGTCAAATCGCTTCTCGTCAACTAATAAAACCAATATTCCAATGCAATAAAGTTCACAGTAGTACCTGAAGTTCTTGATATCCAACTTATCTCTCAGCTTTTCCGGATGGAGAAAAGCGAAGTAACTTCGGTTGGCGAACCTGCGGTGTGAAATTGCCTCAAAAATAAACTGTTGCCAATTTCCACTAGATATCTTGGCTTCGATAGACGTAAGCTCAATAGCTGTACCGTCGAATGTATCCAAAACTCTAATGCCTAGTACGTCAGGGTTACCCCACTTTCCATTCCCCTTTAAACTGGAAATGTCTTTTGCTTGATACTCTTGAGTAATTAACCAGCTCTCAATAACTGGATAAATTCGTTTTTCGCGCTCAACTTTCGGAGCTCTACCAGAAGTGTCGGCGGTATTCGAAATCGCTTCTGGTTCATCGACGATTTCAACGGCAGTACGCTCTTTAAGCCAGTAGTAACCTTTTCGTTTTCCGGCAGAAAAAAGGTGGGATTCAGGCTCTTTAGCTAGATTGGAGAGGTATTGTGAAAAGGTGTTGTCAGCAACACTTCGGAATGCTTCTGGAAACAAACTTCTTGCTTCGGTGCGAATTTCAGGGCCGCTTAATGTTTTGCTTTCAGAGGATTTTTTCTTAGCAATCAGTATGTGTTCAACCGCAGACTTAACGCGTTCAAAAGTGCTCAGTTGAACGAGGGAGTCATCTGTAATATTTTCAAACTGTTGGCTCTCAGAGCTATTCATTTTGTGACCCTTTTAAAGCGTTTCCGAGAGTTATAATTACCGTTTGAATCCGCTTCAACAGTAATCTGTCTCGTAAAATTCACCCACTAGCCCCTCCTAATAAATTGTCACTCACTCATGGATACCGGCCTTGATACAACATTTGACCTTGGCATTCATTGTTCAAACCCAGCAATACCCTTCTAAACCCCTGCCACAATCACCACATGCCCCATCGAACAGAGCTGCCTTAACTCCTTCAACGGAGCATAAGCGTCTGAGCTGAACAGGGCGCGGGCACTGCCCATGTCAGGAAATTGAAACAATACGCTGCGGGTGGGGTTCCAGTTGCCTTCCAGAACCTCGTAGGTGCCAACATGGGCCAGATAGGTGCTGTCCCACTCCTCCACCAAGCTGCCAATGACAGAAATACAATTCCACATTTCCGGTGGAACACCGGGCAGCACCCGCCCGCCCCCCAGGCGGGTGCGTTTGCACCCACCTCGGTCGGGCGCTGCCCTAGGCTTAAAATTTAAAGGCTGAGCATTGGTTGGCGGTTTTAGCGTTGGGATTTGAAGTGGTTAGGCGAGCGTGGCTGAGCTTGCTAAATGTGAGTAAAGCGTTGTTGGGCCAATGTCTTGGGCTCCGCCCGTAAACTCGGGAAATGGCCTTCCAGACCATTTCTTTATCCGAGTTTACCCCATAAATCATATTCTCCAGCCTCATCGAC
Source organism: Parasedimentitalea nitratireducens (assembly GCF_057444295.1). Lineage (NCBI taxonomy): Bacteria > Pseudomonadati > Pseudomonadota > Alphaproteobacteria > Rhodobacterales > Paracoccaceae > Parasedimentitalea > Parasedimentitalea nitratireducens. Next base: position 98,169 of record NZ_JBYAXC010000005.1, read on the forward strand.
CTCGACAGTGACCAGATCACCGACGTTCAACCCGTCGGTGCCTTCGTCAATGAACAGGTTGCCATCAATCTCGGGCGCGTCGGCCTTGGTGCGGCAGGTGGCGATGCCGTCGGCGTCGATGTCATCCACAATGACCTGCATGGTCTGGCCAACCTTGGCCTGCAGCTTGGCCTCGGAAATCGCCTGCGCCTTCTCCATGAAGCGTTCCCTGCGCTCTTGCTTGATCTCTTCCGCCACGTGGTCGGGCAGGGCGTTTGACCGCGCGCCGTCGACGTTTTCGTATTTGAAACAGCCGACACGATCCAGCTGCGCCTCGTCCATCCAGTCCAGCAGGTGCTGGAACTCGGCCTCGGTTTCACCCGGGTAGCCAACGATGAAAGTCGAGCGCAGGGTGATGTCGGGGCAGATCTCGCGCCAGGCGGCGATCTCGGTCAGGGTTTTGGCACCGGCCGCCGGGCGGGCCATGCGTTTCAGCACATCAGGGTGCGAGTGCTGGAACGGGATGTCCAGATAGGGCAGCACCGCGTTGTCCGGGTCGGCCATCAGCGGGATCAGCTCGCGCACATAGGGGTAGGGGTAGACATAGTGCAGGCGGATCCACAGATCCTGCGCCGCGCCCAGTTTGCCCAACTCGCGGGTGAGGTCGGTGATGTGGCTGCGCACCTCGCCGTCTTTCCACGGATTCACATCATAGCGACGATCCAACCCATAGGCCGAGGTATCCTGCGAGATCACCAGCAGTTCCTTGACGCCAGCGCCGACCAGCTTCTCGGCTTCGCGCAGGACTGCATGGGCTGGGCGTGACGCCAGCTTGCCGCGCATGTCGGGGATGATGCAGAATTTGCACTTGTGGTTGCAGCCCTCGGAAATCTTTAAGTAGCTGAAATGCCTGGGGGTTAGCTGTACGCCAGTGGCTGGCAGCAGGTCCACAAACGGGTGCGGATCAGGCGGCACGGCCGAGTGTACAGCGTCCAGAACCTGTTCGTATTGATGAGGGCCAGTCACCGCCAGGATGCGAGGGTGGTGTTCGCGGATGTAATCCGGCTCGGCCCCCAGACAGCCGGTGACAATCACCTTGCCGTTTTCCTTGAGCGCCTCGCCAATGGCATCCAGGCTTTCGGCCTTGGCACTGTCGAGAAACCCGCAGGTGTTGACGATTACCGCATCGGCGCCGGTGTAGTCGGGCGAGATGCCGTACCCTTCGGCCCGCAGTCGGGTCAGGATCCGCTCGCTGTCGACCAAGGCCTTGGGACAGCCCAAGGACACCATGCCCAGCGTCGGTTGGCCGTCACGCGGTGCCTCACCGATTTGCAGTTTCGGGGCAAGATCGGGGCGGAGCTCTGGCGGATTGCTGGATGGGTTCTGGGTCATGAGCGCGCATATATCAGGAATGCCGCAATAGGCAAGAAATACGGGGGTGATATGTGTGCACCATGCGTGCACCACCTGTGCACCGGGGTGTTGAATTGTGTTTTGGTCTGAGGGTAGGCACTGCGCCAAATTTTGGTTGACCACGCGCGATGCGCACCTTTAACGTGTGGCCCAGGTCCATTTGGGATGACGAGGCAGATTGATGTGGCCTCGATTGCTAAAGCAGCGAAACAGTTCTGCTTCTCATCCACCCTGCACAGCAAAACTGAAATCTTGTCGGTCACGGTTCTCTTATGAAACCAGTCGATCTCAGTGCCTATTCATCAACCATTACCTTTGCACAAAGGACATCAATGACAGATCAATTGAACATAGCCGCTACCGAAAAAACCGTTGCCACTCTGATCCTTGGGATGATCGAGGCGATTAGAACAGGAGCAATTGAACTACGGGATGCAGAGATGCTCATTTTTTCACCAGCTTCGATGCAGACTTTGGAGATGCTAGAGGTAAGCGAAGACCTCATAGATCTTGTTCATCTGGGGACCGAGCTTGAGGATCTCGATGAATATGGACCTAGCGTTTTTGAAGAGTGCTTGGATGAAATAGCGTTAGGGACAACGTCGTTTTTGAAGTCAAACAAGGAATTGAAGTTAGATCATTCGATGTGGCTCATGAGAAAGCTCTTGAGCGATGCTGAGTACAAAGGAAACCAAGGACCGACCAATTGAATATAGCCGCTACCGAAAAAACCGTTGCCACATTTGTCCTTGGTATGGTCGAGGCGATCAGAACGGGAGCAACCGAAATCGATGATGCAGAGTGTCTCATTTTCTCACCGGCCACCATGCGTATTCTAAGAGAGCTTGAGGTAAACGAAGAACTTATCGATCTTGTGCATTTGGGGACTGAGCTTGATGATGTAAGAGAATTTGTGCCAAACGCTTTTGAAAAGAGTTTGGATGAAATTTCTACAAGGGCAATTTTGTTTTTGAAAACAAAAGACGAACTGAAGCTACGTCACTCGTCGTGGCTCATGAGAAAGCTGTCGAACAATGGCGACCGCCTTGGAAGTGGGCGAGGCTCAACCTCTTGATCTGGAAACTGGTTTCCTATTGACCATACCTGCTCCTCATTGCACCCATTTCTCAGCAGGTTAAGCTAGCCTCAAACTGACAAGGAATTGGGTCATGCGATTGTTGTTTCGGATATTTGTTGCCTTGGTGATCACCGCAGTGGTGGTCATTGGCGGTTTGCTGATGCTGCCCGGCGACAAGCTGGCCGAGCTGGCAGCGGATCAGCTCGAGGCGCAGACCGGGCGCAAGCTCGAGGTTCGTGGTGAAGTGGCGTTGAGCCTTTGGCCGGTGCTGGGCGTTAGGGCCGAGGGCGTGAGCCTGTCCAATGCGGATTGGGCCAGAGATCAGCCGATGCTGACGGCCAAGACCCTGTCGATTGGTGTCTCGGCTCCAGATTTGTTGCGCGGTGATGTTCGGATCAAGTCGCTGACCGCCGTGGCCCCGCATCTGAACCTGAGCACCAATGCGGCGGGTCAGGGCAATTGGTTGCTGACCCCGCAAAGCAGCGCTGCCTCTGCAACCGGTAACACGGCCACGACGGACAGTTCACCCACGTCGATGAGCATTGAAAAACTGATGCTGAGCCAAGCCAGTGTCACCTACACAGGTCATGGCGACGCATCGGTGACGCTGCAGGATATGGATCTTGTGCTGAAGTGGCCCGATCCCGAAGGTATCGTTGATCTGTCGCTGACGCTGCGCCCTGCGGGGGAGGTGGTCAAAGTTGAGGGTGAGATTGGCAGCTTTGCAGCCTTCCTTGGCGGTCAGGTGTCCTCGGTTGGGGCAACGCTGATGGCACCGGGGGGGATTGCCCGGTTTGATGGTCGCGCTGGGGTCTCGGGGCAGGCCGAAGGGAGGTTTACCGCCAAGCTAGACGATACAGAACAAGTGCTGCGCGCCGCTGGGCTGGGCCAGGTCGATCTGCCACGTGGTGCTGGGCAGGTCGTGGTTCTGGGAACGGATTTGACCGTAACGCCAGACGGGCGGATTGCGATGCGCGATCTGAGCCTGGATCTGGATGGCAACACCCTGCAAGGCGCGGTAGACCTGCAATTGGGGGCGGTACCCTATTTCACAGCCAAGCTGGAGGCGGGGGATCTGGATCTGTCTGACCTTGCAAGCTCTGGCGGCGGGGATGCTACGGGTGACAGTGGCGACACTGGCTGGTCGCGCGATCCCATTGATGCCTCACCCCTCGCTCTGGCAAATGGCACGCTGGATCTGAATATTGCCAGTCTGAACACCGGCAGCGTTAAACTGGGCACCAGTAAGCTGAGCCTGTCGCTGGACAATTCACGAGCCGTTTTCAAAATGCATCCTGCCTCGGTTTTCGGCGGCACAGTGCAGGGGCAGTTGGTGGCCAACAATCGCAATGGGCTGTCAGTTGGCGGCAACCTGACCTACTCTGGTATCCGGCTGGAACAAGCGCTGGGGCAGTTGGGCGGTTATGACCGTTTGAATGGCGAGGCGCTGGGGGAGTTGCAGTTTCTCGGCGTTGGGAACTCACAGGATGCCATCATGCGCTCGCTCAGCGGCAAGGGCTGGCTGGAAATTGGCAAGGGGTTCTTTACTGGCTTTGACCTCGAAGGGCTGATGCGCTCGGGCAGTGGCAATGGCGGCAGCACGGTGTTTGACGGGCTAACGGCCAGCTACACTTTGAGTGACGGAAACCTGAACAATGACGATCTGCTGACCTCGCTGAAAGGGGTGCGGGCAGATGGCAAAGGGCGCATTGGTTTTGGGGCTCAGGATCTGGATTATCTGTTCACACCCACATTGCTCAACGCAAACAGCGGCAAGGGATTGTCGGTCCCGGTCAAGATCACCGGGCCTTGGGCTGATCCCAAAATTCGCCCAGACCTTGAAGCCGCGCTAGAGAATGAGGCCGCAAGCCAGTTGGAAGAAGAACTGCGTCAAAAATTGAGCGAAGAGCTGAACACCGAAATAACCCCGGACCAAGACGTCGAAGAGGTGATCAAGGACGAGCTGGAGAAACGCGCCAAGGATGCCTTGCTGAACCTGCTCCAGGGCAACTAGGCGTTGTCTAATGCTCGGCGGCGGGTCAAGGATCGCTCAGGCCAGCCTGGGCGACCGGGCAAAGCCCGGCTTGTCCTTGACGCGACATAGGGCTCTCCAAAATTGCAATGGCGCGTGTTAGGGCAGAATGCCCCTTACACCGCCTCCCCAGCAAATTTTGAAAACCTTCGTTCAAGCGCAGCGGCTTTTGTTCTGAGATGTCACCTGCACAAAACAAGCGCGCCCGCCAAAGGCGGGCGCGCGAATCGCCTGCCGCAAGGCAGGGGAAACTATTGTTCAAATATCAGAAGGTCTGATCATATTCGCCAACCGCTGGCTCGGTGCGGATAACGGCGTCGATGTCGGCAAAGATCGCGCGTAACTCTTCCTCGCTTTCGGAGCTTTCACAGACCACCACCAGATTGGGCGTGTTTGACGAGGCCCGTACCAGTCCCCAAGAGCCATTATCAAGGATAACGCGGGCGCCGTTTACGGTGACAACTTCCTTGATGGCGCGGCCAGCTAGGGTTTCACCGGCCTTAACTTTGGCAACCAGTTTGTCGACCAAGCGGGCCAAAATGTCATATTTTTCGGTGTCTGCCGCATAAGGGGACATGGTCGGGGTGGACCAGGTCTTGGGCAGGGCTTTGCGCAGGTCAGACATTTTCATGTCCGGGTTGCGGTCCATCAGTTTGCAGATCTCAACAGCCACCCGCATGCCGCAGTCATAGCCGCGCCCAATTGGCTCAGCCAGGAAGTAGTGGCCGGATTTCTCGAACCCTGCCAGCGCGCCCAGTTCTTTGACGCGCCGCTTCATGTGGCTGTGCCCGGTTTTCCAGTAATCCGCGGTGACGCCGTTTTTCTGCAACTCAGGGTCAGAGGCAAACAGCCCGGTGGATTTCACATCCGCTACAAAGGTGGCGTTGGGATACAGCTTGGACAGATCGCGGGCCAGGATGACGCCAACCTTGTCGGCAAAGATCTCTTCGCCTTCGTCATCCACCACACCGCAGCGGTCACCGTCGCCGTCAAACCCGAGTGCCATATCGGCACCCGAGGCTTTGACGCTGTCCGACATGTCGTGCAGCATTTCCATTGCTTCGGGGTTGGGGTTGTAATGCGGGAAGGTATAGTCGAGCCGGTTGTGGCTATCGACCACTTCGACGCCGATGCGTTCAAACAGCTCGGGCGCGAATGCTGCGGCAGTGCCATTGCCGGTGGCGCAGACAACCTTGAGCGGGCGGGACATTTTGAAGTCACCAACCAGATCGTCAAGATAAGCCTCTTTGACGCCGTCAACAAATTCGTATGAGCCGCCAGGACGCGCCACGCCTTCACCATTCAGCACGATGTCGCGCAGCTCACCCATCTCATCCGGGCCGTGGGTCAGAGGCTTGTCAAAGCCCATTTTAACCCCGGTCCAGCCATTGGGGTTGTGGCTGGCGGTAACCATGGCGACTGCAGGCACATTCAGGTGAAACTGCGAGAAATAAGCCATGGGGGAGACTGCAGGGCCAATGTCTTTGACCTGAATACCAGCCTGCATCAGGCCCAGGATCAGCGCGTTTTTGATGCTGAGCGAATAGTCGCGGTAATCATTGGCGACGGCAATGACCGGATCGATACCACGGGCGTGCATCTGTGTGCCCAGTCCCAGACCCAGCGCGGTGATGCCGGGCAGGTTGATTTCATCCGGGTATTTCCAGCGCGCATCATACTCGCGAAACCCGGTTGGGGTTATCATTGGGTCGCGCAGAAAGTTCCAGGTGTTTGGTGTCACCGGGGCGGTTGGTTTGGTCATGAAAAGCTCTTTTCTCTGAACTTAGATGGAAATGGGGTTGGCCTTAGCAAGTGCGTCAAAGGCCATCAGGGTTTCGATCAGTTTTGGCATCTGGTCGAGATAAATCATGTTGGGGCCATCACATGGCGCATTGTCTGGATCTTGGTGGGTTTCAGTGAAAACCCCGGCAATCCCGGTGGAGACAGCCGCGCGCGCCAAAACCGGGGCAAACTCGCGCTGACCACCCGAGGCACTGCCAAGCCCGCCAGGTTGGGCGACGGCATGGGTTGCGTCCATGATCACCGGATAGCCGGTACGCGCCATTTCAGGCAGGCCCTGCATATCAACAACCAGCCGGTTGTAACCAAACGACGTGCCGCGCTCGGTCAGCATGATGCGTTCGTTGCCGCTGCTTTCGATTTTGGTGACCACATTGGGCATTTCCCATGGCGCCAGGAACTGACCTTTTTTCACATTGATCACAGCACCAGTGCGGCCAGCTGCGAGCAAAAGGGAGGTTTGGCGGCACAAAAAGGCAGGGATCTGCATGATGTCACAGACCTGAGCCACCGGCTCACATTGGTCCGCTTCATGGATATCAGTCAGCACTGGAACACCGATGGTGTCCTTGACCGATTGCAATACGGCCAGCCCTTTATCGAGACCCAGCGCAGGCTTGGCATTGATCGAGGTCCGGTTGGCCTTGTCAAATGAGCCCTTGAACACATATTGCGCCCCGGCTTTGTCACAGGCCTCTTTCAAAAGGCCTGCGATCATCTGAGCGTGATCGGCGCTTTCCAGTTGGCATGGACCGGCAATGAGAGTCAGAGGACGGTCATTACCGATGGTGAGATCGGCGACTTGGATATTTTTCATGATCTTAAGATGAAACCTGTTCACGGAGGATGGACGCTGTAAGCGAAATCATCAGATAGATACCGGAAAAGATCAAGAAAGCCAAAATCGTATTTTCGAACTTACGCGGATATGACGGTTCTTCGCTCGGCACGGGCTGCACCGAGGTGGTCAGATAACGTACCTGCCGGTTAGCCTCTAAACGGGTTTGTTCCACTTGCTGCAAAGCCGATTGCAGCATCAGATCCCTGGTTGCCAGATCCGCCTGAGCCATCTGGATGCGCACGCTGTGACTGGCCAGCGAATTTTCGCCTGCCGAGGCATTGATCATCCGTTGGTTCAGTCGTTCAATGACCGCTTGAAGGCGCGCGATATCAGCACGCGTGCCATCAACCTTGGCCTTGTTGGGCCGTGCGTTGTCCAGCAGCGCAGCCAGTTCCAGCTCATTTTCCTGAACCTTCAGTTCAAAGGTGCTGATCTGCGACCGCAGCGACATGATCACACCCTCGGGATCCAGCACCGACCCTTGTTGCTGCAGCCGAACCAGGGCCTCTTGTGCGTCGCGACGTTTTTGAAACGCAATTTCCATCGCCTGTTCGGCGTCCTTCATTTGATTGCCGCGTTTGTTGACGGACAAACCGTTTGCCATTTCCTCGGCATAGGCAATCAGGCTGCGCGAAAACTGGGCCGAGACCTCGGGATCAGCGGCGGTCACTTCCATTCTGATCGACCCTTCGGTCTGATCATAGCCAACTCTGACATTGCGCTTGTAGACTTTATAGGCCTCTTCGTTGGTGGGTTCAGGGTCCAACCGTTGGATCGGGTCGATCGATTCTTGGGTGAAGTGGGATTTATACCCAATATCTGCATCCAAGCGGAGCATCGCTTCTTTTGATTCCAAATAGCTTTGTACCGCTATGGAATCTTGACTGGTGGCAAACTGGGTGCCACTCAGTAGTCCCCCCATGCCGGAACCACCTGCGTTGTCTGCCTGCAAGATCAAAAATTCTGAGTTGGCGGCGTACATCGGGGTTGCCACTTTGTGGAAATAATACCCGGCAAGGATCGTCGGGAGCATGACGAAAAAGGACAGGCGTGCGGCCAGCAATACCAGTTTGCGGCGGCGGCGTTTGCTGATGTCGCGCTGAATCGTCTGGATGTCACGATCTCGCCGCTCTGCCGGGCTGAGTTCGGTTGAGGGCAGGTTGGTCTTGGCTGCTGGAACGGTTTGCGGCAGCTGGACTGCGCCAGGTGCTTCGGGGCTGCCATCGGGTTGTGCGCTGTTCGGCGGCACAACAAGTTCCAGCATGTTGGATCGTTTGAACGGATCAATGCCCTTTTGGCGCAGCAGTCGCACCGCGTCGAAATCCGAAGTGGCTGGTAGATTGTGTTTCTGTGCAACCCGTCGTGCCATACGCAACTGGCGCCCGGTCAGGCCTTCGTGGCGAATGGTGTCAATGTCGGTTTCCAGCTTGGTTTCCCGCGCCGAACTGACCTGACCGCTTTTCGCGGGCTTATCACCTGCGCCGGGCTGTATCTGCGTCGAGGCCGTTGCGGCACTATCTTGGGGGCCGGGCACGGATTTGGCACGTGCCGGTTGTTCGCTGGCAGCCGTCGTGGGCCGCGCAGCTGGTTTGCTGATCGGTTGTGTCGCGCCTGTCGCAGCCGGTGTTCCGGGATTGCGACGGATGCGGAATTTCTTAGCCTTGGGTTTCGTAGTCATAGAGCTGTTTCGCTTCTTCCAAGGTTTCAAACATATGCAATTGCCCATCCAGCAGCACTGCGGCCGAGCGGGCAAATTTTTCCAACGTCTTTGCCTGATGTGAGACAATGATGATGGTGGTGGTTTGCAGGCGCTCTTCGAGGATGGCACCTGCCTTCTTGTTGAATTCGACGTCGGTGGTTCCGGGCATGCCTTCGTCGATCAGGTACATGTCAAAATCAAGCGCCAGCATCAACGAAAAGCTGAACCGCGCGCGCATGCCTGACGAATAGGTGCCCAACGGCTGATCAAAATATTCACCCAGACCACAAAGCCAGCGGCAGTAGGCTTCAACATAGTCTGGATCCAGACCATAGAGCTTGGCGATGTAGCGGCTGTTCTCAAACGCCGACAATCGGCTGACAACCCCGCCCATGAACCCCAATGGGAAGGACACTTTGCTGGTCCGAGTGATTTCGCCCTCGTCGGGTTGTTCGAGACCCGCCATCATATTGATCAGTGTTGTCTTGCCGGTGCCATTTGGGGCCAGCACGCCCAACGACTTGCCAAGCTCCACCCGAAAGGAGACCTTATCCAGGATCACCTTGTGCTGGGTGCCAGTCCAGAAGGACTTGCTGACATTTACAAACTCAATCATCAGTGTTCCGGTACTGCCCGTCCGGCCCCCGGGATGAGGCTCTTTTCACGGTTGTTGCTTTCGGCATCGCGCCATTACGGTCTTCTATATCAAAGGTGTGTTAACGGCTTACGTGTGGATTTTGACCATATTATGTCGAATTGTAGGATAGTTTATCAATACTTTATTAACGTCTTTATCTGAGCCGAAGGTGCAAAATACTGGCTCTCCAAGGAACTAGGCTGGTGGTAAACCACTTTGGGACAAAATACCATTGTTTCCAGTTTGGCGACAATTGAGTGGTGAAGGGGCAGGTTGGTGGAGGATTTGAGGTCTCTAAAAAATGAGATTAGTGCCTGTCGGTTATGCACGCAGAAATTTGCGGCGACGGCCACTGCGCATGAACCGCGACCTGTGGTCTGGTTCCGGTCAACGGCGCGGCTGTTGATCGCGGGGCAGGCCCCCGGAGCTCGCGTTCACGAAAGCGGGCGGCCTTTTACCGATGCATCCGGGGATAGATTGCGCGACTGGCTGGGGCTGGATGTAGACAGTTTCTATGACAAAGACAGCGTTGCGGTGGTGCCGATGGGGTTCTGTTTTCCGGGATACAATGACAAGGGCAGTGATCTGCCGCCCCCTGCGCTGTGTCGCAACACCTGGCATCAACGGGTGATGGCCCAGTTGCCTGAGGTCAAGCTGAAGGTGCTGGTGGGTGCCCATGCGCAACACTATCATCTGGGGCAGAAGACCCCGGTCAACGAGTTGGTGGCCCATTGGCGCGATCATGCGCCACATGTCTTTCCCTTGCCTCATCCGTCCTGGCGCAATACCGGGTGGTTAAAGAAAAACCCCTGGTTCGAATCCGAGCTGGTGCCGGAACTGCAGGCCAGGGTGAAAGAGGTGTTGAAATGACCAAAGCCACAGCGCTGGACCAAGCCCATGCCGCGATGACAGCCGCGCCCGAGGACGACGCCGCGCGGATGCGGTTTTATGAGCGGCTGGCGGATTCTGAACTGTTTCTAATGCTGAGCAAAGAGGCCAAGGGGGACAATATCTCGCCTGAGATGTTCGATCTGGCGGATGGCTCTTTTGTTCTGTTGTTTGACCGCGAAGAGCGTTTGGCGCAGTTTGCCGACCGGGTGGTGCCCTATGTGGCACTGTCTGGCCGCATGGTGGCGCAGATGCTGGCGGGGCAGGGCATTGGGCTGGGCGTGAACCTTGAAGTGGCGCCCTCATCCATCCTGATCCCTGCCGAGGCGGTGGATTGGCTGCACCAGACACTGGAACATGCCCCAGACCAGGTTGAGGCAGCAATTACCGAGATCCTGCCACCAACCGGTCTGCCCGAAGTGTTATTGACGGCGCTGGATGCCAAACTGGCCAGTGCGGCGGGTCTGGCCACGTCAGCCTATCTGGTGGGCGTTCGTTACGAGGGCGGCGGGCAGGGTCATCTGCTGGGATTTGTCGATGCCAAAGAACCCGCGCAATCGGCGCTGGCCAAGGCTGCAAGCGAGGCGCTGACCTTTTCAGGGATCGAAGCAGGGGCGATGGATGTGGGGTTCTTTGCTGCGACTGACGACATGGCTGCCAAGCTGGCCAAGGTCGGTTTGCGATTTGACCTGCCGCAGCCCGAAGAGCCAAAGGTGTATCAGCCCAAGATACCGGGGAGTGATCCCGAGAACCCTCCAAAGCTGAAATAGGGGATGCCCGGCGCTGCCGCCGGGCAAAAGACTTTATTCCGCAGCTGTTTCCAGCTTGTCCTGGGTGCGGAACTCAAAGTCAGATGCATCATGGCGTTCGCGCAGCTGTGTGTGCAACTCGCCAAAGGCGCGGTTGACCATGCGGCCCTTGCTAACGGCGGGACGCGAGTCGATGGCCTTGGCCCAGCGCATGACGTGGGTGTAGCTTTCCACGTCCAGGAACTCGGCAGCGCCGTACAGACGGCCCAGAACCAATTGGCCATACCAGGCCCAGATCGCCATGTCGGCGATGCTGTAAGTGTCGCCTGCAATAAACAGGTTGTCGGCTAGCTGACGGTCGAGCACATCCAGCTGACGTTTGGCCTCCATCGAGAAACGGTCGATGGGATATTCCCATTTTTCCGGCGCATAGGCGTAGAAGTGACCAAAGCCGCCGCCCAGATAAGGGGCGCTGCCCATCTGCCAGAACAGCCAGCTCATCACCTCGGTGCGCTCGGGGCCGTCTTTGGGCAGGAACTCACCAAACTTCTCGGCCAGATGCACCATGATTGAACCGGATTCGAACACCCGTTGGGGCTCATCGCCGCTGCGATCCATCAGGGCTGGGATCTTGGAGTTTGGGTTGACCTGAACAAAGCCGGAGCCAAACTGGTCGCCTTCGCCAATATTGATCAGCCAGGCATCGTACTCGGCCCCGGTATGGCCAAGTGCCAGCAGCTCTTCGAGCATTACGGTGACCTTGACCCCATTGGGGGTGGCCAGCGAGTAAAGCTGAAGGGGATGCTTGCCAACCGGCAGGTCCTTGTCATGGGTAGCACCTGCAATCGGTCGGTTGATCGAGGCAAATTTGCCGCCGCTCTCCTGGTTCCAGGTCCAGACCTTCGCTGGCGTATATTCGGAATCACTCATTTGCTGGCCTTGTTCTAAAACTGTTGTTCTGTTCAGTATTACTGCATTTGCAGCAAGTTGCATCGCCTGACTTAAGATCCATTTACAATATTCCAATGACTGGAAGGTCGTTTGTAACATCTTTGTGCATTTGATCACGCTGGATCGTGGATGAACACAGGGTCGTGAGAGCTGTTTCGTCGCAGGTTTGATTTGCCTAGTGTCACCCTAAATAGACGCCACCACGAGCATGTATTGGCTGTCTTCCCCTGTGAAAGGATAACTTTATGAAGCGCTTTACCCTGGCCGCCCTGGCCGCAATTTCCCTAAGCCTGCCTGCGTTTGCAGGAGACCAGTATATTGATGGCACTGGTTACGCGGTGTCGGGATATGATGTCGTTGCCTATCGCGGGTTGTCTCAATCTTCCGTTGGCACAATGCAGACGTCGGGCGTTCCCGGTAAGTCTAGCATCACGGTTGAACATAACGGTGCAACATTTGCCTTTGCAACCGAAGCCAACCGCGACAAGTTCCTGCTGAACCCCGGTTATTTTGTGCCTCAGTATGATGGTCACTGCGCTTATGGGGTGTCCAAGGGCGGCAAGGTGCCCGGCAACCCCAACCTATGGCGCATCGTGGACGATAAACTGTATCTGAATATAACTGATGTGGTGGTTGGCTTCTGGGAAGAGGATATTCCCGGTAATATCACCAAGGCCAATGGCAATTGGCCGGAGATCGAAGACAACGGTGCCTCAGGTAACAAGATCCCGAACTTCACCTCAACGGCACCCGCTAAAAACTGACGGTGATTTTGGCCGCCCCAGTGCTCACTCGGACTACTGGCGCGCGCGTTTAGTTCGTGGTCAGATTATCGGCCATGTTACACAAGATTTCGAACATGATCGAAGCACCTAGAAATGCAGTCGCGCCGCCATTGTCAAAGGGTGGCGAAACTTCAACCAGATCTGCTCCCACAATATTCACGCCGTCCAGCAATCGGGCCACCTGGATCGCTTGATATGAATTGGGGCCGCCAACTTCGGGGGTGCCGGTGCCGGGTGCATAAGCTGGATCGACAAAATCGATGTCGTAGGACACATAGGTTTTGCCGCTGCCAACAATTTCTTTTGCCTCAATCATCACATCCTCGACGCTACGCGCATGGAATTCTTCGATGGGGATGATCCGAACGCCAACACTTTTGGCAAAATCACGGTCTTCGCTGTCGTAGGTCGTGCCCCGAATTCCAATTTGTACAACGCGCTTAGGGTCTAGGAGTTCTTCCTCGATGGCGCGTCGAAACGGTGTCCCGTGTGTATACATCGTCCCACCGAAATAGCTGTGGAATAGATCTGTGTGGCTGTCGAAATGGATCATTGCCAGTGGAGCGGTCTTTGCAAGAGCACGTAGTATTGGCAAGGAACACAGGTGGTCGCCGCCAGCGGTCAAAGGCAAAATCCCTGCTTGGACAATTTGATCATAGAATGCAGTGATCCGCGCCATGCTGTCTTCCAGTCCGGCTGGGTTAGGAGCCACATCGCCAAGGTCGGCGCAGTTCGCCAGTTCAAAGGGGCGGATTTGAGTCGCGCCATTCTGGGCGCGTATCATTGTCGACATGTCACGCAACTGTCGGGGGCCATGACGTGGCCCGGGCCGGTTGGTTGTCCCGCCATCCCAAGGGGTGCCGATGAGACCAATCTGCACATCCTTTAGTCTTGCATCATCCAGCGGCACATGGGGTAACCGCATGAACGTTGGTACGCCCGCAAAGCGGGGAAGATCAAACCCAGAAACCGGGTGGAAAAATGGATCGCTCATTTTGCAAAGTCCTTTTGGCTGCCAGGCACCGCTTCCTGATCTGTCCAACAGGAAAGGACGCGCAGTGCTTGGCACATTGAGCACTACAACTTGTAACCGGGCAATAGAAAACGGCGCCCAACAGGCGCCGCTTGGAAACTAAGATGTTTGGTGGAAACTACCGTTTCCGGTCGCGGCGGGCGCTCATTGGTTGGAAAGCCACTCCAACATGGGCTTCGCAATAGGGTTTGCCCTGCTGCACTGACAGGCCACAGAACCAGAAGTCTTCGGTTGCGGGGTCACCCACTGGCCATTTGCAAGTGCGCTCGGTCAGTTCCATCAGCGACAGGCGCTTTGCCTTTTTCTCGATCTCGTTGACCTTGGCCAAAGCCTCGGGGCTGATCTCGTTGGCGGATGGCTGCGGAGGCAGTGGCTGGCCAGCCGGGATGATCTGTTTGCGGGCAGGCAGATTAGGTTTGCCGTCTGCCGATTTGGCCGGTGCTGGCGTAATCGGACGTGCAGGCTCGGTCTTGGGCTGCACCTTGGGCTTGGGCACCGGTTTAGCCGCGGCTGCGGGCTTCTCCTTGGGCTCGGCCGCCTTGGAGGCGCCTGTTGAGTTACGGTTGGACAGGCCCAACCGGTGTACCTTGCCGATAACCGCATTGCGGGTCACGCCGCCCAGCTCTTTGGCGATCTGGCTGGCCGACTGACCTTCGCCCCACATTTTCTTGAGCAGTTCTACGCGCTCGTCTGTCCAGGACATATGTTGCCTTTCCAAGCTAAAAGCGGCCCCAAGAAACCTGCGGCCGCCGTAGTCATCTGTATCTGGCCCCTATTTTAATCACTGTGACGTGAGTTACAAGCCATCTTGCACCCAGCTGCAGTCGGGTTATGCATGCAGAACACAGAAATCAGGAGCCATCATGTCAGACACCGGGTATCGCATCGGCTTGGGTGAGCGCCGATTTGGCCGCATCAACTGGTTGGGGTTGCGCACTTTGGCAGGGCGAGAGGTCACCCGGTTTCTGGTGGTTTGGACCCAGACTCTGCTGGCGCCTTTGGCAACATCCGCCCTGTTTTTGATGATTTTCAACATCGCCATCGGACCAAATCGCGGCGATGTGATGGGAGTTCCGTTCCTGACCTTCCTGGCTCCGGGCATCCTGATGATGACGGTGATCCAGAATGCCTTTGCCAATACATCGTCTTCTATCGTTATTACTAAGGTTCAAGGCAATATTGTTGACACCTTGATGCCACCACTGTCGGGGTTTGAGATTCTGCTGGGCTATCTTGCTGGCGGCGTTGTGCGCGGGTTGTTGGTAGCGCTGGGGATCTCGGTGGGGCTGGGGCTAACACTTGGTGTCTGGCCAGCACATCCGCTAGTCGCACTGGTGTTTGTGACCCTTGGGGCCTGTTTCCTGGGTGGTCTAGGCATCGTCGCCGGTGTGTTTGCTGACAAGTTTGACCAGATGGCAGCGATTACCAATTTCATTGTTACGCCCTTGGCATTTTTGTCCGGGACTTTCTATTCGGTGTCGGCCTTGCCACCGATTTTGCAAACCGTGTCTTACATGAACCCAGTTTTCTATCTGATCGACGGTGTGCGATTCGGTATGATTGGCACCTCAGACAGCTCGCCATTGTTGGGGCTGGCGGTTTGTAGCGGAGCGACATTCGTTGTTTGTCTGGTTGGCTGGGCGATGCTGCGCTCGGGGTATCGGTTGAAGGCTTAGAACTGTTGGTTCGCAAACGGTCATTTACAGCCCCCATGGGTCGTGCAAATCTCGGCCTGACTGAAAACGGAAAATACTTATGACTTTTGAGACATGGATTGCCTTTGTTCTGGCCAGCGCAATTGTGGTGGTGATCCCCGGGCCCAATATCATTCTGACTGTGAACCATGCGCTTCGCAGCGGACGGCGTACAGGCTGGGGCACGGTTACCGGGCAGGCGTTGGGTGCCTTGGTGGCGATGTCGGCCACCTTGATGGGCGCTGGCGCTATACTGGCGACCTCGGTTACCTTGTTTTCACTCCTCAAAATCGCGGGGGCGGCATATCTGATCTGGATGGCCTATCGCTTGTGGACAGCACCGGTCAGCGAAGTCGAAGACACAGGGCCGATTGCTGGAAAATCACTATGGTCTATTTTTGGTCAATCATTTCTTGTAAGTGCGCTGAACCCCAAAGGCCCAGTGTTCTATATGGCCTTTGTTCCGCAGTTCGTGAACACTTCGCTGCCGGTGTTCGAGCAGTTCGCCATTCTCACCTTCACCTTTTTTGGTGTCGCTACGCTGAATGGTTTGATGTGGCTGTTTTTTGCTTCTGGTCTACGCGCACGGTTGCGCAAACCACGTGCCCAGCGGGCGGTAAACAGAACCGGCGCGTCCTGTATGTTTGCCGCTGGCATCTTCACTGCCAACGCGTCGCGGGTCAGCTGACTTTGGCCGGGAGGGTGGCTTTCCTTAGCCGCCCCTCTCGCCAGGCCAGTACTGCCGCTCCGGTCAGGATGATTACGGCACCCAGAATGGTCACCGCATCTGGCATCGCGCCAAACCCAAAGAAGTCATAGAGCGTGGCAAAGATCAGCGTGGCATAGCTGAACGGCGCCACGAATGAAGCATCTGCCCGCGCCATTCCGTTGACAAAACAAGCTTGGGCACAGGCCATCAACACGCCAAGCGTCGCCAAAGCGGCCCATTGTTCGGGACTGGGCATTTGCCACACCGGGATCACCGCGACCGAGGCAATCAGCACCCCAAGGGTGTTGTTGACCAACAGCACCTGTAGTGGTGATTCACGGCCCGCCAGTTTCTTGATGAAAATCAGTTCCATCCCCATGATCATCGCTGCAGCCAGCGCCAACAAGGCCGCGGGCTGAAAACTATCGGGTGTAGGGCGTAGCAATACCATTGCCCCGATCAAGGCAATCACCGCAGCGCCCCAGCGCCAGGGGCCAACTTTTTCGCCAAGCAGTGGAATAGCCAGCATCATGGCAAACACCGGGTTCAGGAAAGTAATCGCCGTTGCGTCGGCCAGCGGGATATAGGCCACAGCGGCAAACATCAGCGAGACACCGGCCCAGCCAAACGTTGTTCGCCCGATGTGCAGGCCCCAGTTGGGGCGGGTAAGCTTGGGGCGCAGGATCGCAGCGGTCGATGAAATCGCGATAAATGCAAACAGAAACCGCCCATGGCTGACCTGTAGAGGGTGCAGTGGCGTGCCCAATGCATCGGTTCCCAGTGCCTTGGCGATCAGCGTGGTGCCAGCAATAAATGTGGTTGCCACCAGGACAAAGATCGCCGCTAGCGGCGGGTTGTTTTGGATTGGTCTGTTCATGCGCCACCGGTGCGCCAACCGGTGCCACAATGCAAGCCTATTTGATCAGCTCACAGCCGAAGCTTTTGCAAAGCATAGATCCATATGACACCCGTTCCACCTGCGCTGACCAGATAGGGAAGGCGCAGCGCCATCTCGCGGCCCAGGCTTGGCTCTGCTGCGGAAACGATCCAGCCACCCAGCAGCGCACCAAGCGGCAACATCCCCCAACCAAAGAACCGGTACAGGCTGTTCACCCGTCCCAGCAGATCATCAGGTATGCGCCGCTGGCGATAGGACACTGTGACCACGTTCCACAACAGCCCAGCAAACATCCCGATAAACAGCGCCGGAGCAACCATCCAGACATTGGGCATCAGCCCGATCATGCCCCAGCCCACCATCATCAGCGGTAGCGCCAGCATCAGTGATCGCCGCACCCCAAGCCGTGCAGCAATCGCCGGGCAGATCAGCCCTCCGGCCACGCCACCTGCGGCCTCGGCGGTGATCAACAATCCGTACTGGACCGCATTCAGCCCCAACAGTTCCTGCCCAAACAACGGCAGAATGGTCAGTGCCATGATGCTCATCGCGTTCATGCAGCCCAACATGATGGCCAGTTGCAGGATTTCCCTGTGCCCCCACAGCCAGTGAATGCCATCCCGTGCTTCAGCGATCCAAGAACGACGTGGGGTAGCCGGTGCATTTTCCGGTGACAGCCGCATGCACCAAACCAACGCAGCCGCCCCGGCAAAAGTGATCGCGTCCAGAAAGAAAGGTGCAGGCACTGCATAGGCAATCAGGAAACCGGCCAACGGCGGTCCGACAAAGGACCCCATGATCTGCTCGATGCTCCAGATCTGACCGTTGGCTTGTTCTAGCTGATGCTTGGCGACCACCGCTGGCAACACGGTCTGGGCTGCATTGTCCCGTACTACCTCGGCACTGCCCAACAAAAAGGCCAACGCGCACAGTGCAAGGATGTAAGGGGTGCCATTCTCAATGGGGAAATCTGGCGCCGACATGATCACACTGATCACACCCGCGGTCAGCAGAAACCGCACCAGATCGGCCTGCACCATCAACCGCCGCCGATCTACCCGATCGGTCCAGACCCCAGCCGGGATCGAAAACAGTAGCCAGGGCAGGCGGGTGGCAAAGGCAACCAGTGCAATCAACATCGGATCACGGGTGATCAGAGTTGCCAACCAAGGAAAGGCCAATGCGGACACCCCGTCGCCAAGGTTGGAAATAGCAGAAGCAGAAAACAGCAGGCGATAATTTCGCGTCGAAAATAATGATATCATGGCGCCATGAATTGCTTGGGCCGCCGAAATGTCAACACGTCCTGCGCAAAAGGGCTTTTCTTCCGCTCATTCCTCCGCTATGGACCCAAATCATGATCAAACGCACATATATCACCCGACTGGGCACCTCGCTGCGACGCCGACGCTAATTTGCGCCTCGGCCCCTTGATCTATGCGTCACAAAACGACGCAACCCTTCTCAACATCGTTGACCAACTGCCCAGCATACTGCACCTCTTGGGCTTCTATTTCGAAAAAGGATGATCCCGATGATCGCTTCCGTTCTGCCAACCTATAACCGCGCTCCTTTGAACTTTGTCAAAGGCGAGGGCGCATGGCTGATCGAGAATGACGGGCGCCGATTTCTGGACCTTGGGGCCGGTATCGCGGTGAATGCGCTGGGCCATGCGCACCCGGCACTGGTTGATGCCCTGACATCCCAGGCGCAAAACCTGTGGCACGTGTCCAACCTCTATCAGATTCCGCAACAGCAGGCGCTGGCCGACAAGCTGGTGGAACATACCTTTGCCGACACCGTGTTCTTTACCAACTCGGGGACTGAGAGCTGCGAGCTGGCGGTGAAAATGGCGCGCAAGTATTTCCACGACAAGCGGCAGCCGGAAAAGGTCGAAATCATCACTTTTGATGGATCCTTTCATGGCCGTTCCTCGGCTGGTATCGCCGCCGCGGGATCCGAGAAAATGACCGCAGGCTTTGGCCCACTGCTGCCCGGTTTTGTACACCTGACCTTTGGCGACATGGATGGCGTGACCAATGCCATCACGGAAAACACCGCCGCCATCCTGATCGAACCGGTGCAGGGCGAAGGCGGCATTCGCCCGGTCCCCGATGCCGAACTTAAGGCGCTGCGTCAGATCTGTGACGACAACGGGTTGCTGCTGATCTTGGATGAGGTTCAGTGTGGTGTGGGCCGGACCGGTAAACTGTTTGCCCATGAATGGGCGGGGATTACGCCAGACATCATGATGGTGGCCAAAGGCATCGGTGGCGGTTTTCCACTGGGCGCGGTGCTGGCGACTGAAGAGGCAGCCAGTGGCATGACCGCAGGCACCCATGGCTCCACATACGGTGGCAATCCACTAGGTTGCGCCGTGGGTTGCGCGGTGATGGACCATGTCACCAATCCTGATTTCCTGGCTGAGGTAAACCGCAAGGCAGGCCTACTGCGCCAGAAGCTGGAAGGGCTGATTGCATCCCATCCCGAGGTGTTTGAAGAGGTGCGCGGCACCGGCCTGATGTTGGGCCTGAAATGCAAGGCAACCAATATCGACGTGGTCAACGCGGGCTATGACAACCAGGTCATCACCGTACCCGCCGCCGACAATGTGATCCGCCTTCTGCCGCCGCTTACGCTCTCTGATGATGACATCGCCGAAGCATTGAACCGTCTTGACCAAGCCGCAACACAGATTGAACAGGCCTGATCTACATCTGGCCAGAAATATCCCGGGGGTCCGGGGGCAGAGCCCCCGGCGTGACCCAGAAACAAAGTGAAACGTTATGAACCATTTTCTTGATATCCACAAAACCGACCCGGCTGACTTGCGGGCCATCATCGATCAGGCCAAAGCCACCAAAGACGCCCGCCTTGGTCGCCCTAAGGCGGCGTTGGATGATGACCTGCCGCTCAAGGACCGCATGGTTGCGCTGATTTTTGAAAAGCCATCAACCCGGACCCGTGTGTCCTTTGATGTTGGCGTGCGCCAGATGGGTGGCGAAACCATGGTGCTGTCCGGTAAAGACATGCAGCTGGGGCACGGCGAAACCATCGCCGACACCGCCCGAGTGTTGTCGCGCTATGTCGATATGATCATGATCCGGACCTTTGACGAGACTGTGCTGATGGAAATGGCTGAGTTCGCCTCGGTTCCAGTGATCAACGGTCTGACCGACCGCACCCACCCCTGCCAAATCATGGCTGATATTCAGACCTACGAAGAGCACCGCGGTCCGATCAAGGGTAAGAAAGTGGTCTGGACTGGCGACGGCAACAATGTTTGTGCCTCGTTCCTGCATGCCGCAGGTCAGTTTGGTTTTGATCTGACCTTTGCAGGCCCATCGCAGTTGGACCCCGAGGATGAGTTTATCGGTCTGGCACGTCAGGCTGGTTCGAAAATCGTGATCGAGCGGGACGCGCAAAAAGCCGTTGAAGGCGCCGATCTGATTGTGGCCGATACCTGGGTGTCGATGCACGACAGTCAGTCGTCCAAAGAGCGGCGCCACAACATGCTGCGCGGTTATCAGGTCAACGCTGAACTGATGAGCCACGCCAAGCCGGATGCATTGTTCATGCACTGTCTGCCTGCCCACCGCGAAGAGGAAGTCACCTCGGAAGTGATGGACGGCCCACAGTCGGTGATATTCGACGAGGCTGAAAACCGACTACACGCCCAAAAGGCCATCATGCGCTGGTGCATGGGCGGCTGAGGATTTTGTGATGGTTGAAGAAGGATTGCTCGCGAGCCGGGCCGAATTGGCCCGGCTGTTGGCTGGGGAAAAGGTTCAGCGCAACGAGCTTTTTCTGCGCAAAGCATGTTTGGAAGACTGCGAGGCGATTGCAGCCTTTCACCTGCGCCTTTGGTGTCAGACCTATGGGGATATTGCTCCGCAAGCGGCGATCGAGGCCTTGGGCTTTGAACGTCGTAAAGAGCAATGGACAGGGAAGCTGTCGGGCAATCGTCAACACGCTCTGACGTTACTGGCCGAGGATGCACAAGGGCAGAACGTGGGTTTTTGCGATCTTGCCGTGTCAGGGTTTGATGGGTTTGCGGATGCGATTGAACTTACGCATTTGTATCTGGATGAAACAGTACGGGGGCAGGGGCTGGGTCGCCAGTTCCTGAATTTGGCTCAGCACTGGGCACAGGAATGTGACAAAGGTGATTTGGTCTTGGCTGTGGTCCGACAAAACTTGTCCGCGCTTGAGTTTTACTGTGCCGCTGGCGGTACTCCGGTTACTGAACAGATAGACAACGGGCCGCTGTGGCGGTCTGAAAATGTGATCATGCACTGGCCATCTAGCACATGATCTGCAACCTTCGCTCCAAGTTGTATTGGAGCGAAGACCTATGGATCAGACCACAGCCCTTCTTGTTGTTGATATGCAAATGGAGATGGCCAATGCCACCGCGGCAGGCCGTCCCCGTGCGACCCCTGATGCCGAACAGAAAATGGCTGCGCTGATTGAGGCCTTTCGTGGGGCGGGTTTGCCAGTCTGCCACGTCATGCACGATGATCCACGCGCTGAAAGCAAGTTTCGCCGCGATCTTCCCAGTGGTCAGCCGATGGAATGTACTGCTCCCCTCCCAGACGAGCCGGTGTTCTGGAAGACCGGGTCATCCGGTTTTGTCGGCACCGGGCTTGAAGATCACCTGCGCCAATCTGGCACCAATCGCATGGTGATTGTGGGTGGCGTTGCCGCGTTCTGCGTGAATTCCACTGCGCGCTCAGCGGCGAACCTTGGTTTCGAGGTGTTGGTGGTCGAAGATGCTCTGATCGCCTTTGCACTGCCATCACGCCATGGTGGTGATATCGACGCCGAGGTGGCGCTGGAGGTCATACTGTCGGCACTGCATGCGGGCTTTGGCAGGGTCTTGCCTACGCAGGATGTGCTCGACGAGATATCAGCCTTTACCTAATATATTCTGCCTAACAAAAAGCCCCCGCAGCGATACTGCGAGGGCTTTGTTTGATCAGGCTTGGCACTTGAATTAGCCAACCATGATATTCAGCAGCAGGTAAATCACAGCTGACATAGCGGCTGCGGCGGGGACTGTAATCACCCAGGCTGCGATGATGGTCATAAAGTGACTGCGG
This sequence comes from Parasedimentitalea nitratireducens, assembly GCF_057444295.1. NCBI lineage: Bacteria > Pseudomonadati > Pseudomonadota > Alphaproteobacteria > Rhodobacterales > Paracoccaceae > Parasedimentitalea > Parasedimentitalea nitratireducens. Next base: position 120,457 of record NZ_JBYAXC010000005.1, read on the forward strand.
CGCACCAGTTTGCGGCGGCGGCGTTCTTCTGGGGCCAGCTGCTTTTTCTTCTTTGGGTTCTTTGCTGCATGGTCGCGTACCCGGCGCTCCATGTGCCACTCGCGGAAGAAACCAACACCAAAGACCGCACCAACTGCAATGTGCGTGGATGACACCGGCAAGCCCAACCAGCTGGCAACAATCACGGTGATGGCTGCCGACAGCGACACACAATAGGCGCGCATTGCGTTCAGCTTGGTGATCTGGCTGCCGACCATGCGGATCAGTTTGGGACCAAACAGGAACAGACCAAACGAGATACCAAAGGCGCCAATCACCATGACCCAGGTCGGGATCGATACCTTGGCGGCAAAGTCGCCAAATTCAGTTGCGTGTACGATGGCGGCCAGCGGGCCCACTGCATTGGCCACGTCATTGGCCCCATGGGCAAAGGACAGCAGAGCGGCCGAGATCACCAGCGGGATGCGGAACAGGATCTTCAGCGACTTGTTGCGGTTCTCCAGTCCCTGGGATTGCTTGGCAATCAGCGGCTTGGTGATGGCCCAGCAGGCGGTGCCCAATACCAGACCAATCAGCAGCGCGGTTTGCAGGTCAATCTTGACGATCCGCTTGAGGCCTTTGACCGCCAGGTAAGAGGCAAATGCGCCAGCCATGATGCCCACCAGGATGGGAACCCATTTGCGGGCGGCGGCGATCTTGTCTTCTTTGTAGATGATCTGCGCTTTGATCAGCGCCAGGAAACCCGCAGCGACCAAGCCACCCAGAACTGGGGAAATCACCCAGCTGGCGGCAATCTTGCTCATTGTGCCCCAGCTTACGGCGGAGAGACCGGCGGCAGCAACGCCTGCGCCCATGACACCGCCAACAACCGAGTGAGTGGTGGAAACAGGTGCGCCAACCCAGGTAGCCAGATTGACCCAGAGTGCAGAGGAGATCAGCGCCGCCATCATCGCCCAGATGAAGACATCGCTGGATTCCATGACCTGCGGATCAATAATGCCCTTGGAGATGGTCGAGACAACATCGCCGCCAGCCAGCAAAGCGCCGGCGCTTTCGGCGATGGCGGCGATCAGGATCGCGCCCCCCATGGTCAGCGCATTGGCGCCAACGGCTGGCCCCATGTTGTTGGCGACATCGTTGGCGCCAATGTTAACAGCCATGTAGGCGCCAAAAGCTGCTGCTGCGACAACGACAAAACTGTTTGGTGTTGTGCCCAGTAAAACAGCTGCGGCCACACTGGCCAAAACGATAAAGACCAGGGCTATGCCTGGCGCCACCATGGGCCGAGAGACATAGCTGGTGGCATTCTCAAGGACGGCGATCCTGTTCAGATCGCGGTCCAGTGTCTTCCATTGTCTACGCTGTGGTTCATCGCTCATCGTATCAGTCCCGAGTACAGTGGTCGAAACCGCGCCTAGCCGCCCCTCAGGATTCTCGCAAGAGATTTGTCATGCGAGTGTTGCAATTGTCATAAAACATTTACAATTGGCGTAGCAGTTCCCGTAGCTTTGGTTCGTGTACCAGATTGGCGGCTTCCTCGGCGCGCACCCATTGGCGTTTGCGCTGTTTACGCTCGGGGTAGGACTTTGAAAGTTTGGTGACACGGGCAATATAGACCAGCGTCTGGACCATCTCTGATCGGCCTTTGCCGCGGTTCTTCTGGTAATCATAGTGGCCAATTGGAGCCCCTTTGATCTTGGCTTTCTTAACACCAGCCTCTTCCCAGGCTTCTTGCAGGGCGGATTCTGCGCCGTCTTTGCCATTGATCGGCCAGCCCTTGGGGAGGATCCAGCGGCCGGTGCCGCGGCTGGTGATCATCAGAACTTCGGGGCCGTCATCGGTTTTGCGATAGCAAAGGGCTGCGACCTGCAGGCGTTTGGGCCTGAAGAATAGTGGCTTGAGAATCTCTTCCCAGGCGCGGGTGAGTACGCGCGTCATAAGTGCTCTAAGCCGTTACGGCTTGCCTCGGTTTGTTTTTGTATGCCCCAAGCATAGGCTCTGACCCTGAATATGCAATGAAGGCAAAATATTACGCTTAGGACTGTTACATATTTGGGGGCATTCGCCGGTAACCTGCTGGATTGACAAACGACCGACGCTGGGGTGCCCTGCACCTAATTGTTGGTACGCAAAGGAAGTTTTGATGAAATCTGCACTGATCACCGGCGGCGCGCGGGGCATTGGCTTTGCAACAGCCAAGCAACTGATGGCTGAGGACTGGAACGTAGCAATTTTGGATCGCGACAGCGAGGCGCTGGCCAAGGCGGTGACAGAGTTGCCGGGTGTTATTGGTTTCGATGCGGATGTATCGGTGCCTGAGGATGTTGACCGTGTTGTTAGTGAGGTGTCCGAGAGCCTGGGGCGGCTGGATGGATTGGTGAACAATGCCGGTGTTGCTGACTTTGGCCCGATTCGGGAGACCACATTTGAGCGCTGGCAGCGGGTTATGCGCACCAATCTGGACGGCCCGTTTTTGATGACCCAGGCCTTTACAGAACTGCTGGCGGCGGATGACGGCGGGGCTGTGGTCAACATCACATCGATTTCCGGACTGCGCGCCAGCACCCTGCGGGTGGCCTATGGCACGTCCAAGGCAGCCTTGGCGCAGTTGACGTTGCAACAGGCCGCTGAACTGGGTGAGTTGGGTATTCGGGTTAATGCAGTGGCGCCGGGGCCGGTGGCGACAAAGTTGGCGATGGCGGTGCACTCACCTGAAATCATTGCCGCCTATCACGACGCCCTACCTTTGAACCGCTATGGCAAAGAAGAGGAGATTGCAGCCGGGATTGTCTTCTTATTGTCGGACAAAGCCAGTTTCATTACCGGCCAGATTTTGGCTGCAGATGGTGGGTTTGAAGCAGTGGGGATTGGGCTGCCAGCGCTGCGTTCGGCCGCAAAGACCCAAGACTAAACAGCGATAGCACTTGGCGCAATGTCGGCTCAGGATGAGAGAAGGGGGGCAAGCGCGCCGGGGAGGGATTTCACACGCTGCCCCCATTTTAGGCCCGAGGCCTAATAGTCCGGTTAAAGAGGTCGTCTCGGCACCGGCTGTAGGGGGAATAAAGAAGCTACTCTGTGCCTCGTTACTCTGATTGTTTTTTTGTTCTTGTTTTTGTCGTCTGTAGATAACTTACATTTTTGAGCATCACTTGAATATGAGCATTTAAGCCAAATTCTTCAGAAATGACGCCAATCTGCACCGAGTTGACCTGAAATCGGTCAGTTCAGGCGGTAAATTGCACATATTGTACTACAATTACTTACCTTGTTATCTTCTTTTCTTCGCCCGCAAGGTTGGATCTGCCTGTGTTGGGTCCTCGGGCCAGGGGTGCCTGGGATATTGCGCGCGCATGTCCTTGCGGACATCGTCATATGATCCGGACCAGAAACCCGGCAGGTCGCGGGTGATCTGGATGGGGCGTCGTGCGGGGGAGAGCAGGGTGACCTTTAGGGGGATGCCGCCACTGGTGGGATGTTTGGTCACGCCAAACAGTTCCTGAATGCGCACCTCGATCTCGGGGCCCTCGTCAGCATAGGTGATGGGAATGCGATTGCCGAGCGGGCTGGTGAAATGACTGGCAGCCTCGCGATCGAGCAGTTGGGTCTGTTCCCAGTTCAGTGCGGCACGTAGCGCGGGCAGCAAGTCAAAGCGTTTCCAGTCGTCTGCCGTTTTGACACCGCCTACCATAGGTAGCAACCAGTCCTCGAGGTTGGCCGTTAACCCGTCGGCCGAGAAATCAGGCAGGTCATGGCCCTCGGCACGCACCAATTCCACACGCGCGGCCAGTCGAGCAGCTGCGCCCGACAGGCGTAGGCCAAGATCCCGGATGCCGTCCAGCATCGCTTGGGCCACGGCGTCGGCGGGCACATCCTTCCAGATCCGGTCATCCAGAACCATGGCGCCAAAGCGTTCCTGCTGTCTTGATACCACCCGGCGCTCGCGTTTCGACCAGTCGCAGACATCCTGCCAGTTGATCTGGTTTGCAAACAGTTCGCGAATTTCGGATTGGGATATCTGCGCTGCCAGTCGCACCCGTGCCTCGCGCGGGTTGCCGTCAGTATCCAGCGCCACGATGAAGGGTGCGCCCGCCAGTAGGTCGCCATCGTCCAGCACTGCCCCCTTGCCACCGGACAGTACATATCGCGGCTTGTCGCCTTTGCGGCGCTGGCCAACACGATCCGGATAGGCCAGCGCAGCCAAGGCCGCTGTATTCAGGTCGCTTGCGGTGTTGGGCGCCTGTTTCTTCAGGCGGCGGATTTCTCCCCTGATCCGTTCGACCACGGACATATTGAGTTGGTAGGGGCGTTTGCGCATGAAACCCTTGGGGTCGCGGATTGCGTCCATACGTAGTGAAAGGTCGCTGGGGGCGCCGCGCAGTGGATCCCGCTCAGCCAATAGCGCAGCCAGCGGAGCCGCATCTTGCCCAGCCAAGGTGAGCATATGACCCAAGCGCGGGTGTAGCGGCAGGCGGGCCAGCGCGCGACCGTGGTCGGTGATACGATTGTTCTGGTCCAGCGCGTCGAGCATCTGCAGCAGGGAATGGGCCTCACTCATAGCGCCTTCGGGTGGTGGGGTCAGGAATGACAGATCCGACGGAGCAGCGCCCCACAGCGCCAGCTCCAGGGACAATCCAGTCAGGTCGGCAGCTTCGATTTCTGCAGGCGGGAACGCCGCTAGCGCACCTTCCTCGCCCTTGGTCCAGAGCCGGTAACAGATGCCCTCGGCCACACGGCCAGCGCGGCCTTGGCGTTGGGTGGATTCGGCGCGGGTGACCTTCTCGGTGATCAGCCGCGACATTCCTGAGCCGGGATCAAACCGGGCGCGACGGGCTTGGCCCATGTCGATCACCACGCGGATGTCTTGAATGGTTAGAGAGGTTTCGGCGATTGATGTGGCGAGTACCACCTTGCGGCCGGATTTTATGGGTGCAATGGCGGCGCGTTGCTCGGCAAAGGGCAGGGCGCCAAACAGCGGGCGGATCTCGCAGTCGCCCGACAGGCGGCCATTTAGTGCAGCCACAGCCCGACGTATTTCACCCTCGCCGGGGAGGAACACCAGAATGCCGCCGCCTATGTTGCGGGTGTCTTTCTCAGCCTGTTGCACCAGATCTACCAGCGCATCCAACCGTCGAGCCTTGGGTCCCAGCGGTTTGTCGAGCCAGCGGGTTTCGACCGGGAAGCTGCGTCCCTCGGATGTGATCAGTGGCGCTTGCATCAAAGCCGCGACGGGGGCCGCGTCAAGTGTTGCTGACATGGCCATCAGGATGAGATCGTCGCGCAGTGCGTCTGCCACCTCGAGGCACAGGGCCAGCCCGAGATCGGCATTCAGCGAGCGTTCGTGGAATTCGTCAAAGATCACTGCGCCTACGCCGGGCAGGTCCGGGTCTGATTGCAGCATCCGGGTCAGGATGCCTTCGGTCACCACCTCGATCCGGGTGGATTTGCTGACCTTGGTATCGCCGCGCACCCGGTACCCGACGGTTTCACCGACCTGTTCGCCTAGGGTTTCGGCCATGCGCTCAGCTGCGGCGCGGGCGGCCAGTCGGCGGGGTTCCAGCATGACAATACGGCCCTTGGTCAGGCCCGCCTCTAGCATTGCCAGTGGCACTTTGGTGGTCTTACCTGCACCGGGCGGTGCCTGTAGCACAGCACGGCCCCCTTGTTTCAGGGCAGCAATCAGGTCGGGCAGGGCGTCGTCAATAGGCAGGCGTATCATGCCTGCCTTATCGCCAATGGCGCAGCCAAGGTCCAGCGGCGCGGCATCAGGTCTCTGGACATTCGCCGCAAGCTGACGCCAAGTATGGCAAATTCGATTTGGCAGCCGGGACCACGGGCATGGATATTGCAGAGCTGAGCAAAAGGATCTTGAACGGAGAACGCCGGGCGCTGGCGCGGGCCATCACTCTGGTTGAAAGCGGACGGGCTGACCACCGTGTTCAGGCAACCGAACTGCTGGACCTGCTGGCCCAGCACAAACGGCAGGCTCTGCGTATTGGCTTGTCGGGTACGCCAGGCGTCGGCAAGTCCACCTTTATCGAAAGTTTTGGCATGATGCTGACCGGGCAGGGGCTGCGGGTTGCGGTTCTGGCCGTGGATCCCAGCTCAACCCGGTCGGGCGGTTCGATCTTGGGTGATAAGACACGGATGGAACACTTGTCTCGTGAACCCAACGCATTCATTCGCCCATCCCCTAGTCAGACCCACCTTGGCGGCGTAGCGCGACGTTCACGCGAAGCAGTGGCGCTGTGTGAAGCAGCCGGATTTGATGTGGTGCTGATTGAAACCGTAGGCGTGGGCCAGTCGGAAACTGTGGTGGCCGAGATGTCGGACTTGTTCCTGCTACTGCTGGCACCTGCCGGTGGCGATGAGCTGCAGGGTGTCAAACGCGGCATTATGGAAATTGCAGACCTGATTCTGGTGAACAAAGCCGATGGAGATCTGAAACCCGCCGCAACCCGCACCTGTGCCGATTATGCCGGGGCCCTGCGCCTGCTGCGCAAACGCGCCCGTGACCCTGATAGCTTTCCCAAGGCAATGATGGTTTCGGCGGTTGAAGAGCAGGGGCTAGATGAATCCTGGAACGAGATGCAGGTGCTGATCAATTGGCGCAAAGAGAATGGAATTTGGGACAAGTGCCGAGCAGACCAGGCCCAATACTGGTTCCATGAAGAGCTGCGTCAGGCGGTTCTGGCGCAATTGAAAACGCCCAAAGCGCAGGCCGAGATCAACCGGCTGGCGCTTCGGGTTGCCGAGGGTACAGTTCCCTCGGCCAAGGCGGCAGAGAGTGTCCTGACATTGTTGAACATCACCAGAGGTTAAAGGGCTTCGGTGGTGTGCCGACGTCATTGAACAGGCCGATATCTTTTTGGATGTGGCAGGGCAGATCTCGCAGCGATGCGCGCGCCTGAAGTTGTTTTTCTCCAGTGGTCGAGCGCTTGCGAGATAGGAAATTCTGCACAAGAGACAAAAGCGAAACTTGTGTAAGTGCCGGTAAGCTACGAGTTGTCATTGGGGTCTTCCTTTCGTTATTCTCATGACCTACATGGTTGCTGGCGACCAAAGTGACCAATTGAATATCCGCTACTATGCATAAGGAGGTTTTATGTCGTCTCCCCATCCCTTGCCGCCATTGGCCGCCATTCGGGTGTTTGAATCTGCGGCACGCCACGGCAGCTTTACCCGTGCAGCAGATGAACTTGGCATGACCCAGGCGGCTGTCAGCTATCAAATCAAGCAGTTAGAGGATCGCGCAGGACTTCCCCTGTTTCATCGCCAGCCGCGGGGGGTAAAGCTGACATCCGAGGGGGCGCAACTTGCCGCCAGTTCAGGCGAAGCGCTGGAAATTTTGCGGCAAGCCTTTGCTGATCTGCGCCAGTGCCACGATGAGACGTTGGTTATTTCCGTGCTGGCAACCTTTGCTGCCAGCGTACTTGGGCCGCGATTGTGGCGTTTCCAGGCAGAACACCCGGAAATCGCAACCCGAATCGATATGAACCAAAAGATGGCGGATTTGGAAGCGGGCGAAGCCAGTGTCGCAATCCGTACCGGGAACGGGATTTGGCCGGGCGTGCGCGCCGAGATGCTGATGCGGGCCTACCAGACCCCGATGATCAGTCCCGCCTTTGTTGAACGGTATGGGTCGCTGTCCAGCCCCGAGGATCTTTTAGTTGCGCCGCTGATTGATGCCGGCGATCCAAGTTGGGGTGTATGGTTCAAGGCTGCGGGGCTAGAGCCGCCCAAGCCAGACCGTGGTCATAGGCACTCATTGGGGTCTCAGCTGATTGAGGCGCAGGCCGCAAAGGCCGGACACGGGGTTTGCCTGCTGACGCCATTGTATTATCAACAGGAATTGCGAACGGGTGAGCTGATCCAACCCTTTGATATCGTGGCCGAAGATAACTTCTCCATTTGGTTGGTCTATGCCGAGCGCAGACGCAATGCGCCAGCGATCCGCGCTTTCAGAAAATGGTTGCTGGCAGAAATGAACGATATGATGACCGAGGCACCCCCTGATGCGCTTGACGCCCCTAATGATTCCGCGTAAGAGCAGCCAACGAATTTCTGAGTGCGGCCTTGGGCGGCGCTCTCTTACATCGACGGGGTCTGCTTCCCCGTGACGAAAACGAGGATAATCCCATGTCGCGCCGTTGCGAATTGACCGGAAAAGGCCCGATGACGGGCAACAACGTAAGCCACGCTAAGAACCGCACCCGTCGCCGGTTTTTGCCAAACCTGAACGACGTAACCCTGCAGTCCGAGACTCTGGGCCGTGGCGTTAAGCTGAAGATTTCGGCTGCTGCTCTGCGTTCGGTTGATCACCGTGGTGGTCTGGACGCGTTCCTGGCCAAAGCCAAGGACGATGAGCTGTCGACAACAGCTCTGAAAGTGAAAAAAGAGATCGCCAAGGCCGCTACTGCCGAAGCTTGATCAATTCACTGATCCAAGAATTTGAACGCCGTAGAAGAGAAATCTTCTGCGGCGTTTTCTTGTTTGTTGCGGCTGCGCAAGCTGCGGCAGTTTTGCGGGTTGCGATACCAGTGCCGCAGAGTCATATGATGCGGTGATGAAGCACATTTTGCGGACATATGCGGCCCTGTTGATGGCCCTTGCACTGACGCTCACCGCCCATAATGCGGCAGCGATGCGGACCATGCAGGATGCCACGGGCCAGATGGTGATATGTACCGGCACCGGTCTCGAGGTTGTCTATGTAGATGATCAGGGCCAGCCGACGTCTGCGCCCCATTTCTGCCCGGACTGTGTGACGTTGGCACTGGATGCCGTGGCGGATCCGCGCCATGCAGTTGAAATTGGATTTGTCCTTGTTGCGCCCAGTGATGTCTTAGCCGAACAGCCCATGCATACGGGTGGGACACTGCTCGGCCTGCGCGCTCGTGCACCTCCTTTGTTGTCTGAACTCCAAGCAACTCTATCAAAATCAGACTTCCAAAGAAGGAGAGACCAGATGTCTTTCAAATCCATTGCTCTTGCAACCGTTGCCACTTTCACTCTGGCTGGTGCTGCCTTTGCTGACATGTCGAAGATGATGATCGATGACGCTTATGCGCGTGCGTCGAACAAGATGGCAGGCGCTGCCTTTATGGCGGTGATGAACCACACCAGCGAAGACGACCGCCTGATTGGTGCCAGTACTGATGCCGCCAAACGTGCCGAGCTGCACACTCATATGGAAACCGCTGATGGCGTGATGAAGATGATGCATGTCGAAGAGGGCTTTGCCATCCCAGCCGGCGAGACACACATGCTGCAACGTGGTGGCAATCACGTCATGCTGATGGGCCTGACCCAGGAACTGAAACAGGGCGACACTATTACCATCACTTTGACCTTCGAAAAGGCTGGTGACGTTGTGGTTGAGGTCCCCGTTGATCTGGAGCGCAAGCCTGCTGAAGGTGGCATGGATCACTCCAACCACTAATATGCAGCCAGCGTGGGCGCGACGTCCGACGGCGCTGCCGCCCTCCTTCGCACCCGGCCAGCCCTTTGGGGCTGGCTTTTGCGTTTCAGCGCTTGGCGAGCAGTTCATCAACCCAAGTCGGAACAATCTGTGAGGCTGGGCCAAAGCGGGTCTCTGCAAAATCGGACGCCAGGGCTGAGGGTTCAAGGTTAAGTTCAACCGTATGGGCTCCAGCGGTCAGGGCCTCGTGCACAAAAGCCGCAGCCGGATAAACCTGCGCCGACGTGCCAATGGCGGCAAACAGATCCGCCTGTGATAGATGCGCGTAGATGGCATCCATGTCATAGGGCATTTCGCCGAACCAAACGATGTCAGGGCGCGCCGTTGGGGCTTGGCAGGCAGGGCATTGTTCACCAACCTGCATTTCGGCAGGGGCGGGCCAACGGTGATCACAGGCAGCACAGAGTGCGCCATCCAGAACACCGTGCATATGCAGGACCGATGCCTCACCGCCTTTTTCATGCAGACCATCGACATTCTGGGTGACGATCACAACCTCGTCGGCGTGTTCTGCTTGCAGCCGGGCCAGTGCCTTGTGCGCGGCATTTGGCTGTGCAGCGGCGGCCTGCATGCGGCGGGCATTGTAAAATCCATGTACCAGCGCCGGGTCCCGCGCAAAGCCTTCGGGCGTGGCAACATCTTCAATCCGGTGCTTAGCCCAGAGCCCGTCTTCGTCGCGAAATGTGCCCAACCCGCTTTCGGCGGATATCCCTGCACCGGTCAGGATTACGATTTTTGTCATTGCAACACTCTTAGCGCCAGGTCTTTGACTGTTTCATAGCTTGGCTTGCCTTCAAAAAAATCCAAGGTTGAATGGGTTTCTTCCTCGTACAGGTCGGCATGAAAAAGCCGCTTGGGGCCATCATGGAGCATGGCTGTCATTGCGTAAGATCCAATGGACACTACCTTGCGGTAACAGTTGCCGTCATCCAACAAAAACACATAGGCCTTGGCATAATTTCCCACCACGGGGGACAGCGCATAGGCCAGGATTTGACTGTTTGTGTGGGGGAGAACCTCGATGAGTTCGATGTCTTGATCGTACGGGGCCAGATAACCCGACCAACTTTTCATCACGCAGTCAGTTTCATACTGCGATGGAACGGGTTCTGCCTGGGCGATATTGCCGAAAACAGCGCCTGAAGTGATGGCGACGAGGCCTAGAACGGTGCAAAGTGGTTTCATATCAAAATCTCTGATCCTAAAATGGAAGCCTGATCATAATGCCGCAAAAAGTTCTCTTTGTCTGCCTGGGCAATATTTGCCGCTCTCCAGCTGCCGAGGGCGTGTTTCGCGCATTGGCCCCCGAGGTGCAGACCGACAGTGCAGGCACCGCCTCGTGGCACGTGGGCAAGCCGCCGTATGGGGCTATGCAGCAGGCGTTGCAGGGGCGTGGATTGGATGTGTCAGACCTGCGGGCGCGGAAATTTGGCAGCTCAGACTTTGACCAGTTCGATCTGATCATTGTGATGGATCAAGAAAACCACAGCGATGTAGAAGGCCTGCGCCCGGTTGGCAGTCAAACGCCGGTGCAGGTGTTCACCGACTATGCAAACGGATCTGGCGCTGATCATGTGCCAGACCCCTATTACACCCGTGATTTTGAGGGCTGCCTGGATCTGATCGAGCAGGCCTCAGAGGGTTTGAAAGCAGCGCTTGAGATCTAGTCTTCGATAACCTGCAGCTGTCCGGCCAGCCAGGGCAGTTGGCCAATGGCTGGGTTAATGATCTGACTTTGCACCAGATGGCGCATGGTCTGGGCAACATCACGCGGCACCCGGTCGGCCCAATCGGCGGCGGCAAACAGTGAGATTCGGCGCGAGAAACTGCCAAACGGCAGCGCAAAGGCATCAATCTGGTCGTGGAACCGCACCGCACGCATGTATCCCAGTGGTGTGGTCACCGCCCAACCAACCCGGCGTGCTACCATTGCAATCAAGGCCAGGTGAGAGCCGATTTCAAAGCGCTCTTCGAATTCCAGCTGCTGCCGGGCCAGATGCGCCTCGATCTGTTGTGAAATAAGCTGGTCATGTCCATAGCGCAGCAAGGGCAGTTCATTCAGAAGCTCTGGTTGGGCGTTGGGGTCACGAAACATGCCTTTGGGGGCCACAAGGATAAACGGATCTTGAACCAGAGGGTACTCGACAATGCCCTCGTGCAACTCACCTGTGCTGGCCGCCACCGCAATGTGCAACTCACGCGCCGCCATTGCCTTGTTGATGTCGTGGCTAGAGGCGGTGATCATCTTGAACCGGCACTGGGTCAGGCTATCGGCCAGAATGGTGGCAAGGCGTGGTGTTAGGTCATTGTCGAAATCATCGATCAAGCCAATCGACAGTGTCGACAGATGGGTCAGGTCCATCACTGTCAGCTCGCTCTGTGCCAGACGCAGTTCGGACAATACGGCCTCGGTGCGGTTCAGGAAATTGCGCCCGGCTGGGGTGACCAGCATGGGGCGGCGCCCGTGATCGACCAGATCTGCGCCCAGTGCTTTTTCCAGGTTGCGCAGTTGTTGGCTCACAGCCGGCTGGCTGAGCCCTGTCAGCTCAGCGGCCTGTGCGACGGATCCGGTTTTGGCCAGGGCCTCAAAAACCTCCAAGCCCCGTAGGGTAACCCCTTTCATCAACATCTGCGCGCTCCCCTTCTTTTTGTTGCGCATTTGTGAGACCCCATGCCCGATGGGTCAAGGGGAGAAATCCGCCTTGGGGAGAGAGTTTGCGGTATTTAACTGCCTATGGGGGAATTTGCGTAAACTGGACAGATTTGTCCAGATTTGGATTAGCTACAGAATTGCGCCGCCCGCTCGCCAAAAGCCTTGTAACGTAGCCACAGGCGCTCGTCGCTGCGGCTGTCGGACTGGCGGACAACCTGCGCCTGATGCGGGTCGCTGAACCACTTTGCCACGGTGCGTTGCTCGGAATTGGTGAGGCTAACTTTGGCCACCTTGCCAATGCAGCTACACAGCTCGCGGCTAGACGTCGAGCGGTCCGATTGGCGACAGGCGCGTTCAACAGCGCTGGCCTCGGCGGGGGTGGTTGAAGTAACGGTCATCATCCCTGCGCAAAGCAGGGGGATCAGCAGCAGCTTCATTTTCAGTGCCCTCAGTTCAATATGACGGATCTTGGCGTCCGCATTTCGCGGCACTATGGCGAAAGGCTCGAGTCGTTTCAATCGTGGTTAAGACGATGATACCAATCGGCAGAAATTCGCCAGAACGATCTGAGGGCAGGGGAAATCAGGACTGATTGGGCCCGCGCATCGATCGGATGGCGCGGCGGATGGCCTGCCATTCATCGGCTTTCTCGGCTTTTCCGGCCTCGACGCATTCCTGGGCCTTGTGGGCGGCTTCGGCCTCGGCCTTGTCCCCGTGGGCGCTATAGAGTGCGCGGGCAAATTCAGCGGTTTGGATGGCATTCATGGGCAGGTCCTCCTAGCGGCTGGCATGGGCTGTTCGCGAGTCTGGAGGGCCAGTATACACGAAATCGCCTGTTTTTGCAGTAAGCGGCGTCCGGGAATGTGTCCGGGGGCACATTCAGCCGAGAATGGGCGGAGCCCAAGGCATGTTGTCACCATGGGCGAGGTTTAAGCAGAATACTGACGGAAGTGCCTGACCTTGGGGAGGTGCAACGCGCCTTCCCGGGGGGAAGGTCAGGCGCGTTTGGGGAAGTGATCTGGGGGATTATTTCAGGGGTGAATCGGTGGGGCCGAACTCTATCCCATTCGGGCTGATGACTGGGGAGCGTTCACCAGTACTTTGCTATTACCTTTGACCGGCGGCACAGCCGGTCAGCGCCCGACCCTCCCGTCAAACCGAAGGTTTGCCTTCGGCAAAACGGCGAGCGCTTCACGCCCACCCAGGGTCAGGCGCGGACCTTTGATCGTCAGATAATGCCAAGTATACGAAGGCCAATTTGAACAAGGCTATAAAGCAAATCGAGGACTGTGTATCCAAGGTGTGCCAAGCGCGCGGTTTTGATTTCTTTGCTGTCAAAGATCTTTGCGCCTTTTTCAGTTGCAATCGCCATTTTAGACGCCCGGCTAAACACACGCGCTGTCACATCTGCACCGGGCAGGTGTGGCGCGCCATCTGGCAGGGGCAGGACCGCGTCATTGATGAGTTCGGGAATGTCTGCGTAAAAATCTTCGGCCAATTCCGGCTCACTGATTTCTGCCAAAACGGGCAGGGCCTGTTCCAACAGTTCCTTGTCCTCTGGCGCCAAGGCTTTCATGGCCTGCTGTGCCAGTTGCTCACGGTTCTTTGCCACCTCTGGGTGGTTGGCACGAATGCCGCGTACGCCTTCCTCGACCGCATCCAGCAATGCGAGGTTATCCTCGTTATCTGGCAGTTCCCGCGTGTCGTGCAGTTGACTGCGCAGGCTGCCAGCTACGCGGGTCAGGGTGAGTTCCGCGTTTTGGGGATCATCCCGGTATTTGGTCAGAACACGGTTGAGTTTCTTCACTGAGCCCGAGTGTTGCGCCAACCCATTATGCCCGCCAATGCAATCCTCTAGCGCATCTTCGATCTGCGATAGAAGGGCGGAGAGGGTGATGGGGTTCTCAATGGGAATCGGGACAGCGAGAAACTTGCCTGTTTCGGGGTTGGCCTCAATTGTTTCTGCCATTGGCAGATGTTCAGACAGCATTTCGGCTTGGATGCGCTCGATTTCTTTGGCGACGGCTTTGGGGCCTGCGTTCCAGGTTTCATCCTTGATCAAAGCAACGCGTCGCTGCAGATCCCAATCAAGAGGATTTCCAGTCAAAATCCCATAGTACCATGCATGCCAGAAGGTTGAATTTAGAAAATCAGGGCCCGCTTGCTCTGAGGAAGAGGCTTTGGGAATGCCAGCACCAGAATAGGTACGATCCATAGAAGGAAACTCAATCAGGCTATTCCAAAGCGGAGTTGTAAAACTCAGGTTGTCGGGGTCAGGATCAATATCACTATCTTGCTGTAGCATTTCGAGTGATGAAGAAAAGAAGTCGGTTGGCTTCGCGTTTTCTCTCTCGAACTTAGCTGTCGCGTCCATTGCGTCCGCAAGGCATAGTTCGCTGCAGCGCTCGGTCGAGTGCTGAACTGAGACAACTGAACATCGAGCCGCGTTTTTGGCGCTGATAGAGATGTCGAACCTTGCGCCATCGCCTGGTAGGCGGAGCCTTTCCAGGCTATTTATTCTTGTGGCCGAAGGGCCGAACTTGGCCGCGACGCACAAAAGCAGTCCTGCGCGATAAAGATTTAATAGATGTATAGGTGTGACGGGTGCGTCATTGTCCTCGGTTTCAAATGGTACCGAGAAGATGCATGGCATGGCCCGTAGAAACGTGCGTGCGACTACGTATCTGCGGTGCCAGTCAAATAGCTCCAATGTGAGGTCAATTGCCTTGTCTACCGGTGCAGCAGCACGCATTCAATTCTCCTTGACCAATCGCTAAATCCAAATCATATCCCCAAGCATGACTGATCTGTCCAAAATCCGCAATTTCTCGATCGTGGCGCATATTGACCACGGCAAATCCACCCTTGCTGACCGGCTCATCCAAGAGACCGGCACGGTGGCTGGCCGTGATATGAAGGCGCAGCTGCTCGACAGTATGGATATCGAGCGCGAGCGCGGTATCACGATTAAGGCCAACACGGTGCGGATCGATTACAAGGCGGACGACGGGGAGGACTATGTTCTGAACCTGATCGACACCCCCGGTCACGTTGATTTTGCCTATGAGGTCTCCCGCTCGATGCGTGCGGTTGAAGGCTCGCTGCTGGTGGTCGACAGTTCCCAAGGGGTAGAGGCGCAAACGCTGGCCAATGTCTATCACGCGATGGAGGCCGACCACGAGATCGTGCCTGTGTTGAACAAGATCGACCTGCCGGCATCCGACTGTGACCGCGTGGCCGAACAGATCGAAGATGTTATCGGGATCGAGGCCACAGGCGCCATTCAGGTTTCAGCCAAAACCGGGCAGGGCATCCACGAAACTCTCGAAGCCATCGTCAATGAGCTGCCCGCCCCAACCGGTGACCGCGACGCACCGCTGAAGGCGATGCTGGTGGACAGTTGGTACGACAGCTATCTTGGCGTGATCGTTCTGGTCCGCATCATCGACGGTGAGCTGAAAAAGGGCATGCGCGTCAAGTTCATGTCCAACGACACCCTGCACAGCGTTGACCGTATCGGCGTGTTCCGCCCCGAGATGGAAACCATCGACGTGCTGGGCCCGGGCGAGATCGGCTTTCTGACCGCCTCGATCAAGCAGGTGCGTGACACCCGTGTTGGCGACACCATCACCAATGACCGACAGGGCTGCGAAGCTGCGCTGGACGGCTTTAAACCCGCACAGCCGGTGGTGTTCTGTGGGTTGTTCCCGGTCGATAGCGCCGAGTTCGAAGACCTGCGCGACGCGATTGACAAGCTGGCCCTGAACGACGCCTCGTTCACCTTTGAAATGGAAACCTCGGCCGCGCTGGGCTTCGGCTTCCGCTGTGGCTTCCTGGGCTTGCTGCACCTGGAAGTGGTCCGTGACCGGATCGAACGTGAATATAACATTGACCTGATCACCACCGCGCCGTCGGTGGTGTATCACGTGTTTATGCGCGACGGCACGATGGTCGAGCTGCACAATCCCGCCGACATGCCCGACCTGACCCATGTTGACCACCTGGAAGAGCCGCGCATCAAAGCGACCATTCTGGTGCCTGATGAATACCTCGGCGATGTGCTGAAGCTGTGTCAGGATCGTCGTGGCTTGCAAGAGGACCTGACCTATGCCGGTTCCCGCGCCATGGCGGTCTATGACCTGCCGCTGAACGAGGTGGTGTTTGACTTTTATGACCGTCTGAAATCGGTGACCAAGGGCTATGCCTCGTTCGACTATCAGATGACCGGCTACCGCGAGGATAATCTGGTCAAGATGTCGATCCTGGTCAACGACGAGCCGGTGGATGCGCTGTCGATGATGGTGCACCGCGACCGCGCAGACGCCCGGGGCCGTGCGATGGTTGAAAAGCTAAAAGACCTGATCCCGCGCCACATGTTCAAGATCCCGATCCAGGCGGCTATCGGCGGCAAAGTGATCGCCCGTGAAACCCTGTCTGCTCTGCGCAAAGACGTGACCGCCAAGTGTTACGGCGGCGACGCAAGCCGTAAGCGTAAACTGTTGGACAAGCAGAAAAAGGGTAAGAAAAAGATGCGCCAGTTTGGTAAAGTGGACATCCCGCAGGAAGCGTTTATATCCGCACTTAAAATGGACAGCTAAGGCTGTTCAACTTGAGTGACGGTGGGCGAAAGAGATTGGCACAGCCAATCGCGTGCCCACACCCTAGCGTTCTGTTGAACCCTCGCCAAAAACAGCAATTCCATAAAAAGGTCGCTCCACCAGAGCGACCTTTCTTATGTCCACTACATCAGGATTGCGCCCGACCCAGATCTCAGGTGATCCGGTGTTGATTGGCTAGAAATGTCCTCGTCAGCGTTTGGCTTCCAACTTTGTTTTTTGCTTAGTATTGCCTGTAGGGCGATGATTGTGACATGCTTGCACCTCATAATTGATTTGAGAATTTTGATCAGCGATGAATAACAGTCTCAAAACGGCGCTTGCCAAGTCAGCAATTGTTTTACTGCCGTCGTATACAACGGCCTATTTTACTGGGCAGATGGTTTATGTGGTCCCGACTTTGGCGGCGGCAAGTTTCTTCGCATCGTCCATTGATTTTAGCCAAGTGATGGAGCGGCGTGTTGAGGAAGACGGCGAAGAAACCGAAGAAGTCAATGAGGGTTCGGCCACGCAGAACTTGGAACATACTAATGAGTTCCAGATCGAACGTGAAGCCTAATTGATAAATGGCTATGCTACTCGGGGTCTGGCTCCAAGGCAGGTGATTGCCCAATCTCAGTTCGTAGCCGATGACTAAACTGTTCCTCGCGCATGCATCTGTTGGATGCTGCCCTTAGAGGTGTCCCCAAAAACTACCAAGTATCATACTGATACGCCACTTAACTCCACCCAGCCGGGTGAAGTGTGGCTATAATCAATTTTATGGCGATCAAGGGCTTTTGATAGCTATAAGACGCTTAAATCGCGTCCTGAAAATCCTGTGCGGCGCCGCTGACGGCCGAGCCGAATTTTGAAATGTCTTTGCCTGCGCCCTTGGTGGTTTCACAGGCGGCAAGGCTGAGCAGGGCCAAGCCCAGTATGGCGAATTTGGTCATTTTGGTCTCCGTCTTTGGATGGATGTAGACCTAGCAGTATTCCCAATCCAGGGCCAGATGTCCTGTGCGAGGTGGCAAAAGGATGCGCGGGGCCATCCTCATATCCAGCGAGTTTATTGCGAAGGGGCAACGACCTAAGCTTCCTTTAGCGCCAGGTGGGGGTGTGGATAGGGAAGGGGAGTTGAGGAGATGGATTTTGCCGCCCGCAGATACGCGCTTGAAACACAGCGCCGGGGATTGGCCAAGAAACTGGCCGATGCAAAGCGTGGATTGTCTTTGGCTCTCCCGCTGAGCTGGCAACCACGGGAGCCCGTGCGGCAGGACGGTGAGGTGTTGGAAAGCGTCGAAGCCGATGAATTGCATCAGATCGATGTGGCTTTGGCCCGTCTGCGCGAGGGCAGTTATGGCTTTTGCCAGATCTGCGGTGACGACATCGATGATACCCGCCTTGATGAAAATCCAGCCACTCCATTCTGCGGTAACTGCGCGCCCTGATCAAGCGCTGCTTTCCATTGCCGCTGGCCTGACCTATAGCAGCTCTGACCCCTGATTTCCGGAGCCCCTGCGATGACCTGCGCCCTATGTTCAGCTGACACCCAATTGACTGATTTCCCGGTTTCGGGCGGACCCGACGGCGCGGTGGCCGCGATCTGCGAGATCTGCCGTACCCAGATCGAAGGCGATCTGGACCCCAACCACTGGCGCTGTCTGTCCTCCTCTATGTGGTCCGAAGAGGTGCATGTTCAGGTGATGGCCGCACGGCTGTTGGCACGTCTGTCCGAACACGACTGGGCCCGCGATCTGGGCGAACAGCTGTGGCTGGATGACGAGGCCCGCGCCTGGGTCGACAATGTTGCGACTGCCAGCCAACACAAAGACAGCAACGGCGCTGCGCTCAACCAAGGCGATACCGTGGTGCTGATCAAGGATCTGGTGGTCAAAGGCGCAGGCTTCACCGCCAAGCGCGGCACCGCAGTACGCGGGATTTCGCTGGTTTCGGACCATCCCAAACATATCGAAGGCCGGGTCGAGGGCCAGCGGATTGTGATCCTGACCGAGTTTGTGAAAAAGAAATAGATGTGCTGCGGTGTGGCGGCGATATTTGCCACACGCCCCGTTGCCGCGCCTGCGGGGATGTGGCACAACCACTGACAACTGACTGAACAGAAGAGTTTAGCATATGACTGACTTTGCCGAACGCCGTCGCATGATGGTTGATAATCAGGTCCGCCCGTCGGACGTGACCAAATATCCGATTATCGAGGCGATGCTCAGCGTCTCACGCGAAAACTTTGTTTCCGGTGATCAGCGCGAAGCTGCCTATGCCGACCAGAATATCGATCTGGGGCAGGGGCGCACATTGCTTGAGCCACGGACCCTGGCCAAGATGCTGGATGCGGTGGACGTGCAGAACGACGAGCTGGTGCTCGATGTGGCTTGCGGCATGGGATATTCCTCGGCGGTGGTTGCGCGTATCGCGCAAATGGTCATTGCCGTCGAAAGCGACGAAGAGCTTGCAGCCGAGGCCCAGACCCAGTTGAGCGAGACCGGTGCAGACAATGCGGTTGTTCACGTCGGTGATCTTGGCAAGGGTGCAGCTGAACACGGCCCCTATGATGTGATTCTGGTACAAGGCGGCGTCGAAGAGCTGCCTGCTGGATTGCTGGCACAACTTAAAGACGGTGGCCGTGTTGCTACAATCTTTATGGATGGCGCTTTGGGGCAGGTCAAAATAGGCTATAAGTCGGGTGAGCAAATCTCCTGGCGTTTTGCCTTTAATGCTGGCGCTCCGGTTCTGCCCGGCTTTGCCGCGGCCAAAGAATTTGCGCTCTGATCCTTTTGGGATCGGGCGTGCACCGCTTGTATTATTGGCGGTGACGACACAAGTGTTTTGACAGCGGCGCAAACCTGCGCCGTCTGGGATATAAATGAACGGGCCGTAAAGGCTCTGCACGGGTGAGGCGACAGATGCGCAAGATTGCGGTTAAGGGACTACTTAAGAGCGTTGTATTTGCGGGCGGCCTGGTTGCTGTTGCCCTGCCTCCCAAGGTGGCCCAGGCCGACAACATTTCCGACGCCATGATTGGCGCCTACAAGAGCAGCGGATTGCTGGAGCAAAACCGCGCACTGTTGCGGGCGACCGATGAAAACGTCGCCATTTCGGTTGCGCGACTACGCCCTGTCATCAATTACACGCTTTCAACGGGCCGGACCTACAATCGCTCTGCGTTTGGGTCTACTGCAGTGACATCCGCCAACAGTGCGGTGTCCGTAGGGCTCACACTAAACTGGCTGCTGTACGATAGCGGCGCGTCGCAGTTCGCCCAGCAGGCGGCTCAGGAAACCGTTTTGTCGACCCGCCAATCCTTGTTGGATATCGAACAGCAAGTGCTGTTCTCGGCGGTGCAGGCTTATGTAAACGTGCTCTTGCAGCAAGACACTGTTCGTTTGCGTGGCAATAACTTGCGTCTGTTGCAGGAAGAATTGAAAGCCGCGCAGGACCGGTTTGACGTTGGCGAAGTTACACGAACCGATGTGGCACTGGCGCAAAGCCGCGTGGCAGCAGCCCAGGCAAGCTTGACGGAAAGCCGCGGTGATCTTTTGACAGCACAGGCGGTCTATATCCAAGTTGTTGGCCACGCCCCTAGCAGCCTGGCCGGGCAACCTACTTTGCCCAAACGCGCGGCGTCTTTGGACGCGGCAACAGCTGTTGCAGTTCGTAATCACCCGTCGTTGCTGGCGCAGCAACACGCGGTCAAAGCCGCGGAACTAACCGCTGAAAGCACGTCCAAGGCCATGGGACCGAGCGTGTCTTTCAGTGCCAACGCCACTCATTCCGAAGCCTGGGGTAACTCTGGTCGAACAGACACATCAGGGGCGAGCCTGACCCTGTCACAACCTATTTATGCCGGTGGCTCATTGGCGGCCAGCCGACGTGCCAGCATCGCGCAGACGGATGCCCAGAAAGGTGCCTTGATCAGCGTGCAACGATCCGTGGTACAGCTTGTCAGTCAGGCTTATGTGGTGCTTGAAACCTCGCGTGCCAGCCTGGTGTCCTCGAACGAACGTGTCCGTGCTGCTCAGGTTGCTTTCGACGGCATCCGCGAAGAAGCCACTTTGGGTGCGCGGACTACACTGGACGTATTGCAGTCCGAGCAAGAACTGCTCGACGCTCAGACCTCTCGGGTTCAAGCACGCGCCAATCAGGTGATTGCGGCCTTTGGCCTGCTCAGTTCGCAGGGGCTGCTGACCGCCGAACATCTGGGGCTGGCGGTCGAAATCTATGACCCGACGCTGTATTACAATCTGGTCAAAGATGCGCCTGCCCATGTAAGTCAGCGTAGCAAAGATCTTGATCGGGTGATGAAGGCTCTGGGCAGACCTTAGGAAAGAATTAACAATTCGTTCTATCGGTTGTGCGATAAAGCTAATCTCGCTACACTTCGCTTATTAGGCGAAAGTGTTGAGCAAGATATGTCGGAACCTGTAACCCATGCCGAAATAGAGGATGTGTTGTCGTCGATTCGCCGATTGGTGAGCGAGGACGGCCGCGATGTGCCTTTGGTAGATGCTCCTGAGCTTGCCAAGAAATCTGCCCCGCGCTTGGTATTAACGCCCTCTCTAAGGGTTGCGGACACTGCTGAGCAAGATGGCGCGCCGGCCGTGCAACAATCCGAGATTCGTGTAACCGAGACCGAGCTTGATGCAGCGCTGCAAAACCTTGCCCCGGCGCAACAGGATGGTACCGAAGACGTGCCTGCCTTGGAGCAGGATGAGTGGGCTGCAACTTCGGTAGAACACTCCCCCGAGCAGTCATCGCAGGATGAAGATGACGTTGTCGCACCATCTGCTCCTCTCGCCGTGGATAAGGCGGAGAGGCCAGAAGCCACGGAGGAGGAGGCCCCCTGGCGGGATCCCGCAGCGACTCTGTTTGCCGCTGCCGGAGTTCCTACCACTGTCCCGCATTGTGAAGCTGAGTCTTCGGACATCGCGCGACCGGTCACTGTAACCTTTGCTGAAAAGATTGCCGCACTCGAAGCTGTTATCGGCCAGGCCGATGAACAATGGGAGCCGGATGGCGAGCCGGGCGAAGAAAATGCAGGGACCCCGGTAGAGACACTTGCTTGGGAAGACCTTGAGGAAGAGACCGCAGACCCGGATATGGGCGCTGTTGATGAGGCTGACGAGGGTATGACCCAAGTCGAGGCCGAAGCTGAGGCTGCGCCTGAAGTCGATTCGCCAGAAGCCATTGCCTTGGATGCGCAGCGTCTGGCTGAAGAGTCGGTACAAGAGCAGGTTCTTGATAGTCTGGTCGCCGACGAAGCCGTTTTAGACGAAGAGTCTCTGCGCGAGCTGGTTGCCGATATCGTCCGCGAAGAGTTGCAGGGCGCTCTGGGCGAACGCATCACACGCAACGTGCGCAAACTGGTTCGCCGCGAAATACACCGAGCCCTGGCAGTGCAAGACCTCGGCTAAGGTCTGCGGCGAGGCTTAGGGCCTGATCGGCCCGGCCAGCTCTAGCAGTTGATCCAGATCCATATACTGTTCCAGGTGGTCCGCCAGCGCATCCAGCGTGGCCTCTACACCGTCGTCATAGCCTGCAACACCCTCATGTCCTAACTCATCCAAGAACTTGGCCCGGAACAGGTCCGAGCTGAACAGCCCGTGCAAATAAGAGCCGCGCACCCGACCATCAGCTGAAGCGGCCCCCTCGGGGCGGCCTTCGATGGTTAGCCAAGCTCGGGTGCAATCTGGCCCTTCGCTATGGCCCATATGGATCTCATAGCCTGTGACCGGCTCATTACCGTGCAATGTATGAGCTTGGCGCAGGGCTACTTTCTTCTCACCAGCCATAGTGGTGGAAATGTCCAGCAAGCCCAGCCCGGCAACTTTGCCAGATTTGCCATCCACACCTTCGGGATCGTCAATCACCTTACCCAGCATCTGATAACCGCCACACAGGCCCAACACGTGGCCGCCACGGCGATAGTGGGCCAGAATGTCGATGTCCCAGCCCTGCGCCCGAAGATAGGCCAGATCGCCAATGGTCGATTTGCTGCCGGGGATCAGCACCAGATCCGCATCACCGGGCAGGGGGAGACCGGCTGGAATAATCTCAACCGTGACGTTGGGTTCTGCCGCCAGCGGATCCAGGTCGTCAAAGTTTGCCATCCGCTCTAGCTGGGGCACCACGATCTTGCAGGCCCCCCCTTCGGTCGAGGCAATGTCCATCATATCCTCGGCCGGTAGCTTCCAGGCCTCCCAAAACCACGGAATCACCCCCAGCGAGGACCAGCCAGTTCGCTGGGCAATGTCATCACGCCCACCATCAAACAAGCTTAGGTCGCCACGAAAGCGGTTCACCGCAAATCCCACAACGCGATCCAGGTCTTGTTGGTCCAATACGGCATGGGTGCCGACGATCTGTGCAATTACGCCGCCACGATGAATGTCTCCAATCAAAACCACCGGCACATCCGCCGCACAGGCGAATCCCATGTTGGCGATGTCGTTCTTGCGCAGATTGGTCTCGGCAGGGGAGCCGGCCCCTTCGATCAGCACCAGATCCGCCTCATCCGCCAGTCGGTGAAAGCTCTCCAGCGCTGCCTCAAGCAACCCGGTTTTGTCGCGCATGAACGATCCGGCGGCCTGGGTGCCACGTCGCTTGCCTTGGACAATCACTTGGGCGCCTGTGTCGCTCTCAGGTTTCAACAGCACCGGGTTCATATCCGTATGGGCAGGCACCTTGGCGGCGCGTGCCTGCAAGGCCTGCGCGCGGCCAATTTCACCGCCTTCAGGGGTGACGGCAGCATTGTTCGACATGTTCTGCGGCTTGAACGGTGCGACACTAAACCCGCGCCGCACAAAGGCCCGCGCCAGCCCGGCCACAATCATCGACTTGCCGACATTGCTGCCGGTGCCCTGTATCATGATTGCCTTTGCCATGCCGGTCTCCCCTGTTGCCCTTGGCATGACCTATTTTAAACACCGAGGGAAGTCTGCGAGCGGTCAAAAACGGTGTTCTGAAATAGAAAAACGCGCCCCCCAGGACGCGCTTTTCTATAGTTGGTTTGGCAGTCTTGTCTTAGGCAGCTTCGGCCTGAGCCGCATTGCGCCGCTCGCTTTCTTCGCGAGACAGAGCCACCGAGGTACGAACCCCGCGACCAACAAAGTCCATCAGCCCGGATACAACCCGCTCGTTTGGGTCGATACCAGCACAGGACAACACTTCACGACCATCGCGCGAACGTGCCCAGCGGGCGATTTGCTCGGGACCATTACCGTATTTCTTGTCATCGGCAATGGCATCATCCAACGCAGCCAGGACAACAGCTGCAAACAGTTTACGGGCACGGTTGCCTTGTTCGTTATTAAAGGCTGTGCCGTCAACGAAATCTCTCATCTCGTTTCCTTTGTTGTTCTTGCTATTGCAATTTTGGCGTGGCGCTTCTTATGACTGATCTAGATCGATTCGGATAGGCTCTTGTTGCATAGCTCTTATGCAAATTTTGCATACCTTTTTCTTGCTAACCACAAAATATCGTTGTCTTGCCACGTAGCGCCCCGCCAGATATAGGAGCGGTTAACAAATCATCAACACCCGGACAGGTTTTTTCTTATGCCCAAAATCAACGGAAACGAAATCCGCCCCGGCGCTGTGCTTGAGCATAACGATGGTCTTTGGGCCGCAGTTAAGGTCGATCACGTCAAACCCGGCAAGGGCGGCGCCTTTGCTCAGGTTGAGCTACGTAACCTACGTAACGGTTCAAAGCTAAACGAACGTTTCCGCAGCGCCGACAAGGTTGAAAAAGTTCGTCTTGAGCAAAAAGACCAGCAGTTTCTCTATGAGAGCGACGGCATGCTGGTATTCATGGACACCGAAACTTACGAGCAAATTGAACTACCTGCCGAGTTGCTGGGCGAGCGTCGTCCCTTCTTGCAGGACGGCATGACCATCGTGGTGGAATTCCACGAAACAGAGGCCCTGCACGCCACTGTGCCACAAAAGGTTATCTGTAAGGTTGTCGAGACCGAGCCTGTGGTTAAGGGCCAAACTGCAGCCAAGTCATTCAAGCCAGCAGTTCTGGACAACGGCGTCCGCGTGATGGTGCCTCCGTTTGTTGGCCAAGACGAAATGATCGTCGTCAACACCGACACCATGGAATACGCCGAGCGCGCTTAAGCGTTTGTGCCATTCAGTTAAGGCCCGGCAACCGCAGCGTTGGCGGGCCTTTTTTATCTGACTTCGTAAAATGAAAAATCTTTTTCGCGCCTAATCTGGGGCGTTTTTCAAGTAGCTTCTCAGATATTTTTTGTACTCGACCTCGGCGCTGGCAGCTGCCAGTGCCGCGTTGTAGCGATCAATTGTGTCGAGCTGGACGGTTTGCTTAGAAAAAACGGTGTAAATCTCGACTGGGGCTAGAAAGTCGATGGGCACCAGCTTGACCTCATCGAACGCGCCTGTGTCCTCAAGAATGTTCGAAACTGCAGTCGAAAGCGGAGCATATATTCCGTCAATGCGCCCCATCAGAAGCTTTTCAACATTGCGTTCCATCAGACGTTTCCCGGCGATCAGATCATATGTGATCTGGTCAGATTGCAGCGGTTCTGGGATGCGCCCCCCAACTAAGAAACCAAGCCTTTGCCCATAAAGTTCGTCAACGGAGCTGATCCGCTCAAGCGGGTTCTCTACCTTTAGGGCGATGGCCTCGGGGATAATGAGATAGGGGTTGGGATAGTGAAATATCTGCGTGCGCTCATCTGTTTTCCCCAGAAAAATCATAGCGTCGATTTCCCCCTCGCTCAGTTGGCTCATCAGTCGGGTGGGCGCGGTCACTTCTGTGGCCCATTCGAATGGCAATCCCAAACGCGGTGCAATTTGCTCTTCGAAGTAACTGATAGCGGCTCCACGAGGTCGACCATCTGTGACCCCAGTAACATGTGGCGGAATATCAAAATAGCCAATCCGGAGAGTGTCCTGCGCAGTGGCTGAAAAACCGGCCATGACAAGCAGAAGTGAAACGAAGATGGCGTGTAGCGTGCGCATTTTGATATTCCTTTCACTGTAATCGGCGGGCTTTTGATCCATGTATTTTGGCCGTTCAGCCCAAATCGCCCTATTATGTAGTTCGAACACAACGTTCGTCCGGCCCAGTTGCGGTCTGCTTCGCTGATCTACGAAAGGGCACCATGCGATCGAAGCAAAAGGCGCTCCAGACACTGCGCAGTAAATTCCTGCGCATTACCATCCCGCTGATATTCTTATCTGTTACCGGGGTGTTTTCCGTGATCGAACTGCTTGCCCATAGGACATCGGTAGATCAGCTACAGCTGACGCTAGAAGGTATAATCCAGACCCAGGCCGCCGCGCTTTCCAATCCAGTTTGGAACCTTGATCGTGATCAGATCCTTCTAAGCCTTCAGGCTGTTGTCACCAATCCTGAGATTTTCTCAGCAACGGTGCTTGATGAAAAAGGAATCGAGATGAGTGCGGCTGGAAGTGTGCCCGATGATGCCCCATCTTCTGAACTCATTCCGCTCACCCAAGACATCCTTTACAATGCTGGAAATGGCAACCGCCTGATCGGAGCCTTGGAGCTTACTGCCACCAGGCAATTCGTAAGGGAGAACACCCGAAAACGGCTGCTGATCGCCGCTATTGTTGCTCTGGTTGCGGTGTCAATCGAGGTTGCATCGGCGCTGTTTGCGCTGCGCCGTATTGTTGGGCAACCGCTGCAACGGCTGTTGTCATCAATCGATGAGAAGCGCACAGCAGGCAGTCCGAAGAAAGTGATCTGGAAAAGCACGGATGAGCTGGGGCAGGTTATCAACGCCTATAACCAAATGCAGACCCGCCAGCTGGACTACGAAACCGAACTAAGGTCCGCCCGTGACACATTCGAAGAGCGGGTCATCGAGCGAACCGAGGAACTGGCCATAAAAAGTCGCCAAATGGAGCAGTTGTCCAGCCAGCTCGCCAAATATCTATCGCCGCAAATCTACGATTCCATATTTTCAGGCAATCAAAAGGTGGTGCGTACCTCGGCGAGAAAGAAGCTGACGGTGTTCTTCTCGGACATCGTTGCATTCACAGAAACGGCAGACCGGATGGAGTCTGAGGAGCTTACGCAGCTGCTGAACCACTATTTGACCGAGATGTCCCAGATCGCGTTAGAGCATGGGGCGACAATCGATAAATACGTTGGGGACGCCATCATGATTTTCTTTGGAGACCCCGAAACCAAAGGCGTACAGCAGGATGCGTTGACCTGTGTGCGAATGGCGATTGAAATGCAACGCCGCATGCGGGAGTTGGCTGATATTTGGCATCGATCGGGTATAGAAAAACCACTACAAGTCAGGATGGGGATCAATACCGGATATTGCACAGTTGGCAACTTCGGTAGCGATGATCGCTTGGATTATACGATCATCGGAGGAGCGGTGAATACGGCCTCGCGGTTGGAAGCCATTGCCCCTCCGGGGGGGATCCTGATATCGTATGAAACCTTTGCTCAAGTGTCAGACGAAATCTGCTGCCAGGACCACGATAAGGTTGAGGTCAAGGGCATTGCTTATCCAATCACCACCTACCAGGTTGTTGATGCCGCAGATAAAGACCAGCGCGAAACTGGGCATTTCTACGAAAGCCTTCCATCGCTCACGATCAAACTCAACACCAACCAAATGACATCAGATGAGCGGGACAAGGCCGCTTTGATCCTACAACAGGCATTAAAACGGTTGTCATCTGAAGACCCTGTAACTGGAGTTCCAGAAAGAGACAACGATGAAGAATGCAGTGATAGGCCCAATCACAAGACGTAGGCCATGGCAAATCTACCCAGTAGACGAATGCTCGTCACGTGTACCTTTCGGCGAGCGGTCCAAATCGATGGCGTGAACCGCACGCAGTTGTTTTGCAAACCGTTTACGGGTGGCCTAATTCATCGCCAGCGTAAATCCGCACTCATCCATCATTTTGCCATAGGCTGCGGTAAAGCCGCTCAGCGAGGCGGTGGCGATGACTTCTTGATTTGTCACGGCATCAACAGTGCTGCCTCGGCGCATGGCCATTAGCATTAACAGCACAGCGTTATAGTGTGGTGCGCTTTCTGCCTGGAATAAGCCGTCTTCGTTTAGAAAAGCAGAGGCTTTGCCGTGAATTGCGCTGCCGGTGTCGAATTGGAATTCGACGGATTGCTGGTCTTGCATCATCGTATCATAGTGTCTGGGGGCAATTTCAACCAAGCGCGGCACCGGAAAGAAATCTGGCGGCCCTGCATCGCCGTTGGAAATTTCCAACGCCCAAACCGGATCGCCATCTCCGCCGGTATGCGCATAGCAGGTCACGCGCAGGTCCTCACCCGTATCAATACGTTCAACCGAGACATGCCAATCGTTATAGTTCCAGTAGTCTGCCGTGGCGGGCAGGGCCGATGTCGCAGCGATAGCCGTTGCAATCAATAAACGCATAATTGGGTCCTCTGAGATGGTTTTTGCACGGTGGCACAAAAGGAAGGGGCTTCCTATTTTTGTTCGACTAAAAATCAACCTGTTCGCCCAGCTGGCAAACAGGTTTGCTCGTTGCCAGTTAGGCTGCAGAATATCTATTTGATATTAATGGGTGTTGTGACGCGGCGGCAGAATATCACGCAGTAGTTCAAATTTTACCCGGTTGGCGCTGACCTGACGATAAAACGCGATCAAAAAGGCCGTGGGGGCCTGCAGGCGTGACAAACCTAGTGTGGCGGCAACCACAGTGCCTACATCGGTGCGGCCCTGCAGTACCAGCCAGCCGCCCAGCATCAGTACAGCCACGGTCCCAGCGCCATTGATTATGCTGAGCAGAAACTTGGTCGACAGCTTCCAGATGAACATGCGCCGACGGGTTTCATAGATGTCGTCAAACTCATCCAGCACCGCTTGGCTGATCTCAGCCACGTCACTTGTGCTAACTTGATTGGTGGCGTGGCGCAGCATGCGAACACGATCGGCGACCAGCGTGTTGATCCTACCTTGTGTGAAAAGAACAAGGACCACCTGCGGGATAATCATCGACAGCGCAATTGTACCCAATCCCGGTTGGGTTGCGGCGATAAAGCCAATCACGCTGATCAGTGTCCCGATCTGAACCACGGGCTCCGAGTAGGCGCTGCCGGCAAACTTTCCCAGTTCTTCGGCTTCGGCTGAAATCGCAGTGGTCAAGGTGCCGGTTTTGATCGCCTTGGGATCGGTCTGGCAGCGATTGGTATCCGCATATAGCCGCCGTCTCAGAAGTCGGATGATGTCTTCGCCTAGTACTCCGGACCGCACCCCCATCAGCCACTTCAATGCCAGGCTAAGCAGGATGGCCAAAGACATGCCCGCACCAAGCCAGAACACTGTCTGGGGTGTAGCCACGCCGTCGGTCAGCGCGTTGACGATCTTCTGCTGAAACTTCAATGGCACCGCCGCCAGAGCAGCGATTGAGATCGACAGGGCAATCAGCACCAGCTGACGACGGCCGCTCACCCGCCAGATCGCAAGATAAAGCTGTAGCAATAGAGGTCCCGATCCTTACCAGTTCAAGCTGATCGTGGACCGGACAGCGACAAAGCTCAACCCGGATCGACCATCCGAAGCGTTGCTTTATCCGCCTGCATCTCGCCTTTGGCACGATCAAAGCGCAAATAGGCAATGGCGTGGTCGCCAGACCGGGTAAACAGTGTGCCTGCGACTTTTCCGCCGCTGGTGATCTCGCTGCCGACAGCGGCCTCACCATCAATCTCAACACGGCACAGCCCTTTGCGCAGTGTGGTCTTGTGCTTCATACGCGCGGTGACTTCTTGGCCGACATAGCAGCCCTTGCGGAAATCAACGCCGTTGAGGGCTTCAAACCCAGCTTCCAAAATGAAACTGTCGGTGGTCAGCTCAACCCCCGTTTCGGGAATGCAATGGGCCACCCGGATTGCCGCCCAGTCGCTGCCATCATCGCCGCCCTCGGTCCCGTAGAGCCGCCAACCCAGATCGCTGTGGCGTTGGTCCGTCAACGCCCCGGCTGGGGCTGGGCCAGTGCCGCGTTGGACTTGTAGATCGGTCACTTCAATTTCGACCTGAGCGCGCAGCCGGTACATCGACAGGCGCTTCAACAGCCCATCTGCTAGATCCTCAGCCACATCCAGTAAGATGCCTTCACCCTCGGCCAGCAAAAAGAAATCCGCCAGATACTTGCCCTGCGGGGTCAACAGCGCGGCGTAAACCAATCCTTGATCCACTTTGGCCACATCATTGGTGACCAGCCCTTGCAGAAAGGCGCGGGTGTCCGGGCCAGTAAGGCGAAAAACGCGACGTGGGCTCATGATGGGGCTCCATCGAAGGGGTCAGAGAGTGGGATAGTGATATAGCAATAAACGATGAGGGAAACCGCAAAAACCGCGATTTCACCATGGCCTTACCAGATCACTGACGAAACACTTTGCGGCTGATCCGGCGCCACCAGCTGGGCTGAATGGTTGAATCCTGGGTCACGGTTGGTGCCTGTGCAGCCACACCAACCGGGTCGACCAAGGTTTTGCCGTCCTGGAATTGCAGCCGGTACAGATCGGCATAGACCCCGCCACGTTCCAGCAGCTCGTCATGGGTGCCTTGGTCAACAACTTGCCCCCGTTCCATCACCACAATCTTGTCGGCATTGCGGATGGTCGACAACCGGTGCGCAATGACAAGAGTGGTGCGCCCACCCGAAAGCTGGTCCAGCGCCTGTTGCACAACCTTTTCAGACTGAGCATCCAGCGCCGAGGTCGCCTCGTCCAGCAGCAAAATCGGAGTATCACGGAGCAGGGCGCGGGCAATCACCACGCGCTGACGCTGTCCGCCAGACAGGGCAGACCCACGTGGGCCAACCATACTGTCCAGACCGTCCGGCAGCTTGGGCAGGAAATCAGCGACATGAGCGGCTTCCAGCACCTTTTGTAGCTGCTCATCGCTGACATCGGTGCGCCCCAGCAGAATGTTTTCACGCAGGGTTTCGTCAAACAGCAATGCCTCTTGGGTCACAACCGAGAACAGATCACGCAGTTTCTCGAGTGCCATGTCACTGACAGCAACGCTACCCACGGTCACATTGCCCGCTTGCGGATCAATCAGACGGGTCAATAGGTTGAAAATGGTGGATTTCCCGGCTCCCGAGGCCCCAACCAAGGCGGTTGTCTTGCCCGCTTCGGCTACCAGCGTCAGATCCCGCAGAACTTTGGCCTCGCCATAGTTCAGGTCAACATTGCCAAGCTCTATCTTCGGCAGACCAGAGGGCTGCGCAACTGGGTTTTTCGGAGATTGCAGCAAGATAGGAGCATCTATCAGCTCCTTGATCCGTTCTAGCGCAGCTGCGGCCGCCTGCCAGGTTCCACTGATCGAGGCCAATCGGCGCATCGGGTCAAAAGCCAGGCCCATGGCTGTGAAAAAGGTCATAAACTGGCCAACAGTTTTTTCACCCGAAATGATCTCGCCTCCGCCATACAGCACCACGCCCATCACGCCGAGCCCGGCCATGATATCGATCATGCCGGTGATCGAAGCCGTGCCAAACGAGGCGCGAACTTCGGCCCGTACAAAGGTTTTGGTCTGATTGCCAAACCGCTCGGTCTGATAGTCCTCAAGATTGTTCAGCTTGATGGGCACCATGCCGTGAAATATTTCATCCAGCCGGGTCGCCAACGAGGCCCCCATATCCCGCGCTTGGCTGGCCTTTTTGCGTACATACCGCTGGATGGCAGAAATTGGCAACAAAAGCAGCGGCAACCCGACAAGCATGATCAAGGTCCAGCGCCAGTCGACGCTGATTGCAACCCCGATTACAGCAACCAATTGGGCCATATCGCGGCCCGCACCGGTGATAACAGCCTGCCAGACCTGGTTGATCGCCATGACATCACTTTGAACACGCTGGATCAAGAAACCGGGTGGGTTGATCTGATGAAACGCCGGATCTTGGCGGATCAAACGGGCCAACATATCTTTGCGCAGATGCGCAGCCGAGGTTTGCGAGATTTGGCTGAGAATGACCTTTTGGCCAACACTTGCCATACCGCGCAGGGTGAAGATTATGAAAAATGTAAACGCCACCCAGAACAGCGCATCCGAGTTGCCCGCAACAAAGACCAGATCGAACATCGGCTGCATCATGTAGCTCAGCGCACCAACGGCCCCGCCTTCGATCAGCATAAATAAAATGGCGACCCCCAGTAGAGGTATGTAGTGACGCAAGTACCCCCGCCACAACCAGCCCATCAGCGCGCGGGAAGACATTGGTTTTCTGCTCATAGGTGGGAACTTTCGCCGGGAATGTTGTTGTATTTCAGCACATGTCTGGGTCGTTGGCGACATTTAAGCATCTGAGACGAACGGTGCAAGCATGCAGGGGCCGGCTACGCCGTTGACGAATTGGAGTTTGAAGAGAGGATTTGAGTTATCCACCTTGGACCATGCGGTCGACATGCCAGTTTGATCTAGTCGAACAAGGCACAGGGGAATGGGGCTGGATTGCGCAGGTTACGACTTCAGGCGCTCTTCCAAACGGTCGATGAAGTGGTTGATCAACACGGCCAGAACCAGCACAGGAACCAGTCCATAGAGCATCCAGATCACAAAGAAGATCCACATCATATTAATGCCCAAAAAGGTAATGGCAGCAGCAAGAAGATCAGGTTTTCGGGGCAGCTTTTGATCGTGCATGAGAGCCTCGGCTTTTTCTTGGATTGTGCAATACAATCTAGTCCGAGGCCGCTGAAAGTCCGGTAAAACTGCCGCGAGGCTTACGTAAAAACGGCTCAATCCGATAGGCGCGCCTTATCAAGTGCTAGGGGCAAAGCCGCTGCAAAGGCGTCAAGATTGCTCTCGCTGCCACAGCTG
The DNA here is from genome assembly GCF_057444295.1 of Parasedimentitalea nitratireducens. Taxonomy (NCBI): domain Bacteria; kingdom Pseudomonadati; phylum Pseudomonadota; class Alphaproteobacteria; order Rhodobacterales; family Paracoccaceae; genus Parasedimentitalea; species Parasedimentitalea nitratireducens. The sequence goes on from NZ_JBYAXC010000005.1 coordinate 153,028, forward strand.
ATGCGGATACAGCGGTTTTGTGGGGCTGCAAATGGCATCCGCACAAACAGCCCCTGATCCACCAGCGCATCCAGAACCCGTTTGGCAAACGCCCCATCAGCCCCGCAATCAATGGACACAAAATTGGTGGCCGAGGGCAGGGCGGTTAGCCCGTTGTCGCTGGCAATCTCGGCGATGCGATCTCGCGCCGAAGTGATCTGGGACACTACGTGTTGCAGCCAGTCCTGATCCTGCAACGCGGCCAGAGCGCCTGCCTGGGCGGCGCGGTTCATGCCAAAGTGATTGCGCACCTTGTTGAACGCAGAAATCAGCTCAGGGGCCGCCATGACATAGCCCACTCGCGCGCCGGCCATCCCATAGGCCTTGGAAAAGGTGCGGGTGCGGATCACGCGAGGGTCATTCGCATCAATCGGTGCCGCAGTGCCCTCGGGCGCGCATTCAACATAGGCCTCATCCAGCAAAAGCAGGCAGCCCTCCGGCAGATGTTCCATGGCTTTGACGATATCTTCGCCGCAGTGCCAGCTGCCCATTGGGTTGTCGGGGTTGGCCAGATAGACGATCTTGGCATTAACCTCAGCCGCTTTGGCAAACAGGCTGGCGGGATCTTCGTGGTCATTCACATAGGGCACAGTGTGCAGCACGCCGCCAAAGCCGCTGACGTGATAGTTGAAGGTCGGATAGGCCCCGGTTGAGGTGACCACATTATCGCCTTCTCCGATCAGCAACCGCACCAAATAGCACAGCAATCCATCGATGCCTTCACCCACCATGATGTTGTCAGGTGAAATGCCATGATGCGCCGCCAGGGCTTGGCGCAGCTCAAAGTTCTCCGGATCGCCATACATCCAGATGTCGCCCGATGCCGCCTGCATGACCTCAATAGCCTTGGGCGAGGGGCCAAAGACATTTTCGTTTGCTCCCAACCGCGCCTTGAAGGCCGTGCCACGGGCACGTTCCTGGGTTTCGGGGCCAACAAACGGCACGGTTGCAGGCAGGGATTGGGCAAGCGGGGTATAGCGAGGATCTGTCATATGGGCAGATAATCCTATCGTTGAAGGGACGACAAGGCTTGCCTGACACTCAAGCCGCGCGCAGTGTGGAAAAAAAATCTGGAGTTTCGAATGCGTATTGTTTGGGGAATTATAGCGCTTGGCCTTGGTTATCTGCTTTTCTGGCCAGTGCCGATGGAGCCAGAGGTTTATGAACCGCCAACCTCACCGGGCTTTGTCGGTGAGTTCGCCACAAACACTGTTCTAGATCAGGCGCAGATGATTACGCTGCCAGATGGCACAATAGGGCCCGAAGATCTGGCCGTGATGCCCGACGGTAGGGTTTTTACCACCGACCTGAATGGAAACCTGTATCAAATCGAAGGCGAAACCCCAGTTGTGGTTGACCAACTGGGCGGACGACCCTTGGGGCTTAAGGCGGGGCCTGATGGGGCGCTCTATATTGCCGACAGCTTTCGCGGCATCCTGCGCTGGACCGGCCCGGGCACGTTGGAAACCTTGGTTGATCAGATCGGTGGTGAGCCGATCATCTATGCCAACCAGCTGGATGTGGGGCAGGACGGCACCATCTATTTCTCCAACTCTTCGGATCGGTTTGATCCTGAATTTCTGGGCGGCACCAAACCCACTTCGGTGATGACCGTTTGGGAACAGTCCGACACTGGCTATGTCGCGCGGTGGACACCGGGCGGCACGGTTGAGAAAATCGCCACCGGCTTTGTTTATACCAACGGGGTGGCGCTGTCCCCGGATGAGGATTTTCTGCTGATCAACGAAACCGGTCGGGCGCGGGTACACCGACTATGGCTGACTGGGCCAAAGGCAGGGGAGCAAGAGGTGTTTCTGGAGAACCTGCCCGGCTATCCCGACAATATCGAGGCACAGGGCGATGGCACCTATTGGCTGGCCTTTGCCAGCCCGCGCGTTCCGGCCGAGGCGCTGATGCCTTATCCGTTTCTGCGCAAGATTGTCTGGCGGCTGGGCCCGATGGTACGTCCAGCGCCAATTCACCGTGGCATGATGGTGCAGCTTGACGGGCAGGGGAACATCCTGCGCACCCTGCAAGATCCGGATGGTCGGCTTGGCATCACAACCGGGGGAAGGATTGTCGGCGATCAGTTTTACATCATGACACTCGACAGTGACGGTTTTGCCCGGATGCCGGTGGGTGACATGCCGCCGATAACCCAGCCCTAATGCCCCAGCGTCAGGCTGGAAGCATATTACGTTCCACGGCACTGTGATCGCGAGATCAGATCAGGAGGCACCATCATGGCACGGGTATCAGTTGAGTACAGGGATCACATCGCCCATGTGACCCTGACACGGGGTGACAAAATGAACGCGCTCGACCCTGAGATGGTTCAGGCCATCATCGCAGCCGGGCAAGAGGTGGCCGCCTCGGATGCACGCGCGGTGGTGCTGTCGGGCGAGGGCAAAAGCTTTTGCGCCGGGCTTGATCTGATGAGCTTTGCCCAGATGGGCAAGGTCGACCCCGAAGAGTGGTTGATGACCCGCAGCCATCACGATGCCAATGACATGCAAGAGGTTGCAATGATCTGGCGCCGGGTGCCTGTGCCGGTGATCGCTGCCATCCAAGGAGCCGCCTATGGCGGTGGTCTGCAACTGTCGCTGGGCGCTGACATTCGTGTCGCCTCGCCAGATGCCAAATTGTCGGTGATGGAAATGAAATGGGGCATCGTGCCCGACATGGGCGGCATGGTGCTGTTACCCCGCCTGCTGCGCTCCGATGTGCTGCGCCGACTGACTTATACAGCTGAGGTGGTGCCCGCGTCACAGGCACTGGATTGGGGGCTGGTAACGGAACTGGCCGACGACCCGCTGGCCCGCGCGCAGGAACTGGCAGAACAGATCGCAGGACAAGGCCCCAACGCCATCCGCGCTGCCAAACGGTTGATCGAACGGGCCGAAGCAGAGGATCGCGAGGCGGTGTTATTGGCCGAGTCATCCGAACAGGTTCAGCTGATTGGCAAACCAGAACAGATGGAAGTGATCGCGGCGCAGATGGGTGGTAGGAAACCGGTGTTTAAGTGACACGGGCAATTCGTGTCTGCGATGTGCCGTAGAAATAGGTGAACAAAACCATATGTTTGCTATGTGATTTTAGATATTTTTTATAAAAGAAATTGGGAGAAGGTGTTGTGGCATGAGCTTGCGGAAGGCGCTGAAAAATGTGGCGATCTTGGGTGTCACGCTTGGCTTGAGCGCCTGCGTGCAAACCATGATCAATTCCCACTTGCTCATTTCAGATGACTACCTAACCGACGAAACCCGCAAAAGGCTTGTGCAAGAGGTCTACCTCAAAGTGGATCAACTGGGTGGGGAGTGCAAATTGCTGGACCCTTCGCGACAATATCATAGCTGCACAACAGCATTTCGCGGAAGTCGAAGTTTTGGGCTTGGCGTTGGGTATGGGCCCAAGGGCGACTATAGTGTCTCGGTAAAGTCAGTTTTGGGTCACTGGATTCCTCCGCGCAAGCAGGCTGTGATTTCGGGAAACTATTTGTCAGATCATCAAAAGGACCTTGAACAATGGATGCGGTCTCTGGTTCCAGAGAGCGCGATACTTAGAGCGACCCGTACTTATACCGGTTATGACCATAGGGAAACTTTCTAACGGCTTAGGAGGATACCTAGGGCTAAATGGAGCGGCGTAAATGAATGTCAGTCGCACTACATATTTTTGGGACCATATCTATTCCTGGCTACATTTTCTAATGAATGATTTGTACAGGCGCGGTTTAGGATGAGGTTGAGAAAAGTTTCTATTTGGCTCGCGATGCTATGTGTCGCACTTGGCTTGAGCGCCTGCGTGCAAACCAGAATAATCTCAACTCTTCAGGTATCCGAGCATTACCTCACCGATGCTAACAGGGCGGCAGTCGTTCTGCAGGTCTATCAAAAAGCTGAGCTGCTTGGTGGAGAGTGCAAGGTATTGAACGAAGGAAGACACTACCACAGCTGTACGGTGCAAACCGGTAATCCGGCTTTCCAGTTCAACGTTGGGTACCAGCCATCTGGAGATTTTACTGTTTCCGTGACGTCTTGGTTTGTTCATTGGTGGCCGTCGAGCAAACACGTGGTGAATTCAGGTGAAAATCTGACAGATCAACAAAAAGAACTGGAAGAATGGATGCGGGCGCTGGTTCCGGAAAGCGCGATCTCGGAAAGAAGCCGAAGGTACTTAGGCGCTGACTTTTAGGAAGTCTTCTGGCTATGCTTGCTATTCCAGCTAGCTTTCCCTCTGTGTCGGTTGTGCCGTTAGGGGAAGCTAATATCGCAAAAAACAGCCTGTTCCGGGTCGTGGGGCTACCAGTATATTTTTGAACTCGGGAGGAAACTGTCTGGGTTGCGATCCTCTCGCTAATTTTCTTTGGTATCACAGTCAGCGACGGATCAATCTAAATAGTTCGGAATTCTGCCGGGGTAGATGCCACCATAATATACGCCACAGCGCTTGAGCGCGCCAATGACCCGTGTTGGTAGCGCCATGCGAAAAATATCCCCGTCGAGGAAGCCTTCTGCCCCGTAGGTTTCATAGGCTGTTACTTTGCCTGCCTCGATGGAAAGTATCACCTCCCAGGTGATATGCCATCCTATGCGTCCACCAATGAAGTCCTGAGTGGAGCGCCAAGGGGCACCAAAGCTTGTGTGAGCTTTCAAGATCTCTGGTGAATACAAATCCCACCACACTCGGGCGCGGTTTCGGTAATTCAGGCAGTTCACAACGGAATGCGTCAAGCGATCTATCGGCATCTCGCTCAAGCCAATTGAAGCCTCGGCGTTGATAAAATGTAGCCGCTCATAAATGCGCGGTGTTACAAAAAGCCAAATCACCGCAGTCAGGAGGGAGCCAAAAATAAGCAGTGTTCTTCTCAGCAATAATCGCATTTTGTCCCTTGCTGACAATTGAATAGTACACAGAGAATTTGGGACGCTTTCCTGTACCAGCTTGAAATAACGCCCATAAAAATACAATTCCGGTTTCTATTCAACCAAATACGGTTTGACTTAACTCAAGGTTCCAAATGGGTGCTGCCGTTACACTAGCCTCAAATCTAACCCAAGTTGGAGGCTCGCCATGTATAAGCATATTCTTGTTCCGGTCCTGTTTGACGAACGCCACGATACCCAGGCATCCTATCTCGCGGCCAAGGCACTGGCGGATGACAATGCCCGGTTCACTGTGGTGCATGTGATGGAAACTATTCCCAGTTACGTGACTGCCGAAATCCCCAATGAAGTGCTGGCAAAAACCCGCAACGAAATCGAGAAAGCCCTACTGCAGTCCGCCCGCGCGCTTCCCGGTGCCGAGGCCATGTTGATTTCCGGCCATGCAGGGCGCGCCATCGTGGATTTTGCCAGTGAGAATGGCATTGACTGCATCGTGCTTGCTTCGCATCGTCCGGGGTTCGAGGACCTGTTCCTGGGCTCCACTGCTGCCCGCGTAGTGCGACACGCCAAATGCTCGGTGCATGTGATCCGGTAATCCGCAAGCCGCTTATTTCGAGACTGTGCTGACGTTGCCAGTTGTTGTGAACTTGGGGTGGATTTTCTGCTGCGGGCCGTTAAGGTCTGTGGCTTATTGAGGTTGATTTGAAGTAATTTACATTACCCAAGGGCGAACATGATTACCCATACAAGTTGCGGCCCATGTTCTGGCAGAGGTTACACCGAAGGTGGGCCTGAAAGTTGTCGTGCCTGTAGTGGCTCTGGGTCACGAGGGCATGTAACGGGGCCAGATGGCAGTATTGATAGGCTGGTTTGTAACCCTTGCGGAGGGTCTGGAAACTCCACAACCCGTGAAAAACACAGATGCACCTTTTGTTCTGGATCTGGGCAACGGGAAGTGCACTCCCCCGTTAACAACAACACAAAGCCAAAAGCTCCTTCGAAACGAGCAAAAAGCTCCAAAACACCCAAAGCCGCCAAGGTTCAAAAGCCCGCCGAGACGGTAAGCTTCAAAGACCGCCTGTTTGCCATTGGCTTCTTGCTCGTGGTTTCGTTTCTTGTACCGCTGCCAGACTTTGTTGGCGCCAAAGGGCGCACATTTTTTGAAACGCTTCACGGATTGGGCGGGAGCATCTTGTCGGACGCTCCTGCGCTTGGCACGGCCTTGACCCTGTTGATCTCTGGCCTCGTTATCCCAAAAGTCAGCGCCTATTTTGCGCTCTTCCTTTGCGCCATCTGGCTGCTAGAATACCTGGTGCTTTAGGCATCAACCTCCCTTGGGAATGCTGATGCCTAAATGAAGCTCACAGGGGGGAGTTGTCTCCTGCCTCCCTTAATCACCGCCTCGGGCCATCTCTGTAGTCAAGAACGCTTCGGGGCTGTCTACTTCCACCAGTTTCTTGCCGTTGATCCACCAGAACCGGTTGCCCACATTGCGTAGGAAACTGCGGTCGTGGCTGACCAGCAGGCAGGAGGCCCCGTGGGCAATCAACTCGCTTTCCAACGCTTCCTGGCCTTCGATGTCCAGATGGTTGGTCGGCTCGTCCAGCAGATAGAAATTGGGCTGTTTCAACCGCAGCACCAGCATCGCCAGCCGCGCCTTTTGGCCACCCGACAGCGCACCAAGTTTGGTGTCCTGCATTTGGATCGACACACCAGCCCCAGCCAGCAACCCGCGTGCGCGTTGGTCGCCAACATCAAATTGCCCGGCAACGGTTGTCATCGGGGTGTCGGCGTCATCCAGCTGGCTTAGATTCTGATCGGAATAGGCAGGCACCACCGATGGTGCACATTTTACCGCGTCGTCCTGGCCCAGCAGGGCGCGCTGTACCATCTTGATCAGCCGGGTCTTGCCGGTGCCATTGGCCCCCAGCAACACAATGCGATCGCCCTGGCAAATCCATTTCTGACCGGTGGAATACAGCGCCCGCCGGTCCGGCGTTTCTACTGGTACATCGTTCAGTGTGATCAGCGCCTTGGCATGGGTGCCACTGTTGCCCAATTTGATATCCCCGGCACCGCGCTCCTGATGGGCAGGCTTGGCCGCGGCCTCCATCTTGGCGGCGCGTTCATTCAACTGCTTGGTCTTGTTCACCAACAGATCGGACCCTGAGTTGATGCCGATGTTTTTCAGCTTGGCTGCTTGGCGGCGCAACTGCTGCGCCTTGTTCAGATCATTGGCAAAACGGCGCTCGTCCGCCTCGTCGGCTTCATCCAAGGCAGCCCGCGCTGCGGTAAAGGGCAGTTGGAACACCCGCGATCGCTCAGCCCGCAGAAACAGGGTCCGGTTGGTGGTGGCATCCAGAAACGCCCGATCATGCGAGGTGATCACCACCGGCATGTCACGGGGCAGGGCGCTCAGCCAGTCTTGTAGCAGGGAAATCCGGTGCAGGTCCAGATGGTTGGTGGGCTCGTCCAGTAGCAATAGATCCGGTTCGGTGATCCAGGCGGCCGCCAGCATCGCAGTGCGTTGCCAGCCGCCGCTGAGTTCTACCAGCGGTTTGTGTTGCAACTCATAGGGCACCTTCAGCTCATCCAGCGCCACATCCACGCGCCAGCTTTCATAGTCGGCCTGTTCCTGTGGCAGCGCTGCCAGCACCCAGTCATACAGGCTCAACGCCAAGGCATGATCCGGCACATATTGCTGCACATGCCCCATCCGCAGGCCGCGCGCGCGGGTGATCTCACCGTGGGTTTGCTCAAACGTTGCGGACATGCAGCCCAGCAGGGTGGACTTGCCACGCCCATTGGCGGCCACCAGCCCAATGCGGTCGCCCTTGGTGATGGTCAGGTTCAGGTCAGAAAACAGCGGCTCACCCAGGGTCACACCCAGGTCATTGATCGTCAGAATTGTCATGGTTTTATCAAGTCACATAAAAGTAAGGAGCCGCAGCGCGGCAATAGGCAGACCGTTGAAGCTGTGTTCGGTGGTCGGCCCTGCAAACGGATTTACAGGGCGTAACGGGGACCATGCTGAAGTCGGCGGATGATACGCATGTTCAGCTTGTGCCCTCCCGTTGTTGAATGTGTGACGTTAGCGCGAGGGTAGGAAAACAGCAAAGGCTTGGCAACCGGTTTTCCAATTCCACGAAAAAGGCCGCGCTCTGATGGGCGCGGCCTTTGAAATTCTTAGTTAGTTCTGACTTACTGCGAAGCCTGATAGATCTTGTCGATGTTCGATCCCAGAGCTGCATTGTAGCTCTCATCGCTCATCGCAGCGTTCAAACCTTCGGTCAGCGCACGCGAGAACGAGGCAATCATCTTGGCGTTCTGGCTCAGCAGGGCACAGGCCTGATCGGTGGAATAGCCACCCGACAGGGCCACAACACGCACCACATTGTCGTGGTCGGCCAGCTCATCATACATGCCCGACACATTTGGCAGGGTCAGCTTCAGCGCAACCTTGGTGTCAGCAGGTAGGGCGTTCAGCTGCTTCAGCAATTCCGCCTTCAGCAGGATCTCGGCCTCACCCTTGGTGTCCGAATGGATGTCGACCTCGGGCTCGATGATCGGCAGCAGGCCAGCAGCGGCGATTTGTTTGCCAACTTCGAACTGCTGGGCAACAACGTCACGCACGCCCTCTGTGTTGGCGGATTTAATGACCGAACGCATCTTGGTGCCAAAAATGCCAGCCTTGCCAGCGCGGGCCAGCAGGGCATCAAGCTCGGGCATCGGCTTCATCACCTGGGCGCCATTGGCCTCATCTGCCAGACCCTTGTCGACCTTCAGGAACGGCACGACGCCGCAGTTGTTCCACAGGTAGGTGGCAACCGGCGTGTTGTCGATTTCGGCATCCATTGTTTTTTCAAACAGGATAGCGCCGATGATCTTTTTGCTGTCGAAATCCGGTGCGGTGATGATACGGGCGCGCATCTTCTGGATCTGGCCAAACATTTCCTCTTCGCCAGAGTAAGCGTCTTCCATTACGCCATACAGTGCCAGCGCTTTGGGGGTCGATCCACCGGACTGGTCCAGAGCCGCAATAAAGCCCTCACCAGATGCAATTCGTTCAAACTGTTCCTGATTGATAGAATTCTCTTGTGTCATATGCCCGGATCTCCGCAAATGTTCAGCTTTCGGTCCGTCTATAACGTGGTTGTAGTGAAAACAACTGGCCGCTTGCCTCGGTATCGCTAACGGAGAGCGGATTTCCTTACGTCAGTTGTCCTAAGGCAGCGCTTTCCATGTTCGCAGCCCTGATCAACAAACAAATAGGGCGCACCAGTTACCTGATACGCCCTTTTCTATGTCAGTGAAGGGTGCGTGCTTGCACGCACCGCGCGTTGGGTCAGACCAGACGCGAGGTCTCGATTGCGGCCCGTACAAAATCGCTGAACAGCGGATGCGGTGCAAAAGGCTTGGACTTCAGTTCCGGGTGGAACTGAACGCCGATGAACCAAGGGTGATCCGCCCATTCAACAATCTCTGGCAGGCGACCATCTGGCGACATGCCCGAGAACTTCAGGCCAGCTTCTTCCAGCTGCTCGCGGTATTTGATGTCGACCTCATAGCGGTGACGGTGACGCTCCTCGATGTGGCTGCCGCCGTATACCTTGGCCACATTGGATCCTTCGGCCAGGGTAGCATCATAAGCGCCCAGACGCATGGTGCCGCCCTTGTCGTCATCGGTCTTGCGCTGAACCTTGTGGTTGCCCTGCACCCATTCTTTCAGGTGATAGACAACCGGCTCAAAGCGTTTCTTGCCAGCCTCGTGGTCAAACTCTTCGGATCCGGCTTCGGAGATGCCAGCCACATTACGCGCAGCTTCGATAACAGCCATCTGCATGCCCAAACAGATACCCAGATAGGGTACCTTGTGCTCGCGGGCATATTGCGCCGCCTTGATCTTGCCTTCGGTGCCACGCTCGCCAAAGCCGCCGGGCACCAGAATCGCATGATAGCCCTGCAGGTGTGGCGTGGCGTCTTCGGTGTCAAAGGTTTCAGCGTCCACCCATTCGATCTTGACCTTGACCCGGTTGGCCATGCCACCGTGGGTCAGCGCCTCGACAACCGATTTATAGGCGTCTTCCAGCTGGATGTACTTACCAACGATAGCGATTTTAACCTCGCCCTCGGGGTTGTAGATCCGATCCGCCACATCTTCCCAGCGCGCCAGATTTGGCTTGGGGGCAGGGGCGATGCCAAAGGCATCCAGAACCGCCTGATCCATACCTTCGCGGTGATAGGCCAGTGGGGCTTCGTAGATGGATTTCAAATCCTGCGCGGCAATCACGCTGTCGGGGCGCACGTTACAGAACAGTGCCAGCTTTTCGCGCTCTTTCTTTGGGATCGGACCCTCGGAACGACAAACCAGAATATCCGGTGCCAGACCAATCGAACGCAGCTCTTTGACCGAGTGCTGGGTTGGCTTGGTCTTCAGCTCGCCGCTTGCCTTGATATAGGGCAGCAGCGTTAGGTGCATGTAGATACACTGGCCGCGCGGTTTGTCCTGGCCATATTGGCGAATGGCTTCAAAGAACGGCAGCCCTTCGATGTCGCCAACAGTGCCGCCAATTTCACACAGCATGAAATCAACTTCGTCGCCACCAATATCAAGGAAGTCTTTGATCTCGTTGGTGACATGCGGAATCACCTGAATGGTCTTGCCCAGGTAATCGCCGCGGCGTTCTTTTTCCAGAACGTTGGAATAGACCCGGCCAGACGAGATCGAATCTGTCTTGCGCGCCGGTACGCCGGTGAAACGCTCATAGTGACCCAGATCCAGATCGGTTTCGGCACCATCATCGGTGATGAACACTTCGCCGTGTTCAAACGGGCTCATGGTGCCCGGATCAACGTTCAAATAGGGATCCAGCTTGCGCAGGCGCACCGAATAGCCACGGGCCTGAAGCAGCGAACCCAAAGCCGCCGAAGCCAGACCTTTGCCAAGGGAGGAGACCACCCCACCAGTAATGAAGATATAACGCGCCATGGTGTCGGCTGCCCCCGTGAGAAGTCGTCTAGAAATAAGAATTCAGGTGCCCAAATAGGTTCCGAAAAACCAAAGCATCACGGGACTTCACTAGTAAAGGATTCGCGCGATCAACGCAAGGGAGCCGCAAGATGCTGTTGCGGCTCAGGATCCTTGTCTAGGTATGGTAGCTCAGTCGGCGCTTGGAACCAGTGGCGCATTGTCACCTTCGGCAGGTGGCAACAGGTCTGTACCCAATGGGGCAGCAGGTGCCGCCGGAGCGCCATCGTCAGTTTCGGTTGCAGCAGGAACACCTGTGCGATCCAGAACCGAAGAACCGGCATTTTTCTGCGCAGCCAGAATAGTCAGCGTGATCGAAGTGATGATGAAAGCAATCGCCAGCAACCAGGTCAGCTTGCTCATGGCTGTTGCAGCTGAACGGCCGGACATCGCGCCGCCACCGCCGCCACCCATGCCAAGGCCTCCACCTTCTGATCGCTGCAGAAGTACGATGGCAATCAGGCCAAGGGCCAGAAAAAGGTGAATGATGAGAACAACGTTTTCCATGGGCCCCTGCGGCAATTGGCTTACTATCGGGCGGTATGTAGGCAAGTTTACGGGGCGGGGCAAGACCCGAGTTTGCCGTGTCTCGGGTTGAAGGCCACAAACCCCATATTGTCCAAGACTTATCAGACTGGACAGAGCAGGCGGCATTTCGCACTCTGATCCCATGCCTCATGATGATCCTGATCACCCGCATGCCCTGTTACCACCTGATCCCGCCCTGCGGGTCAAGGCGCTGGAAACGATTCTGACCCGCAAGGGATTGATTGATCCTGCGGCGCTGGATGAAATTATCGACACCTACCAGAACAAAATTGGCCCACAGAATGGCACACAGGTGGTGGCGCGGGCCTGGTCCGATCCCGAATTTCGTAGCGCGTTGCTAAAGGACGCCACCGCTGCCGTTTATGATCTGGGCTATTTTGGCCGTCAGGGCGAGCATATGGTCGCGGTCGAAAATACCCCCGAGCGGCATAACATGGTCGTGTGCACCCTGTGCAGCTGCTACCCGTGGCCACTGCTGGGCATCCCTCCTGCTTGGTATAAATCCGATGCCTACCGCGCCCGTGTAGTACGGGAACCCCGTGCCGTCCTGGCAGATTTTGGCGTCACCCTGCCAGAACAGACTGCGGTCAGAGTTTGGGATTCCACCGCCGAAGTCCGCTATCTGGTGATTCCAATGCGGCCAGCAGGCACCGAAGGCTGGGATGTCGATGCGTTGGCGGCATTGGTCACACGCGACAGCATGATCGGCACCGGTCTGCCCAAAGAGCCAACATGACCCGCGTACATGACATGGGCGGGCGATTCGGCGACGGGCCTGTGGTGCCCGACGATCCCGATGCCCCGATTTTTGCCACTAACTGGCACGCCCGCGCGCTGGCCGTGACGCTTGCCTGCGGTGCGCTGGGGAAATGGAACATCGATATCTCGCGCCACGCCCGCGAACGGCTGTCCCCAACCGATTACACCACCTTCTCTTACTACGAAAAATGGATTGCCGCCCTGGCCGCCCTCTTAGTTGAACGTGGGGTGCTAAGCCGCGACGACCTGCTGGGGCAGGGGGACGACGCCCCACACCCGCTGGCCAACAAGGTGCTCAAGGCTGAGGCCGTGGCAGGAGTACTTGCCCAAGGCGGCCCGGCAGATCGCGACACTGGCGCCAAACCGCGGTTCTCGCCGGGGCAGGGGGTGCGGTGCCGTCTCCCATCTGACAGCGCAGTGGTCAATGGCGGCCACACCCGGCTGCCATCTTATGCAGCTGGTGCCCGAGGGTATATTGAACGGGTTCACGGCATTCATGTCCTGCCCGACAGCAGTGCCCATGATCTGGGCGAGGCCCCCGAGCCGCTGTATGCTGTGCGCCTTGCCGCTTCGCAGCTCTGGTCCCATCCGGAACACCCCGATGATCAGGTGGTTCTGGACCTGTGGGAAAGCTATTTGGTGCCGCTATGAGCGATTGCCTCACAACCTCAGCCCCCGAACCGGTGTTCCAACAGCCTTGGCACGCTCAGGTCTTTGCCCTCACCGTGTCGCTGAATGAAGCAGAGCACTTTAGCTGGGCGCAGTGGGTAGACGCATTCTCAACCATGCTGGCCCGGCATGGACTGGATCGCAATCTGGACGGCGGCGAGGACTACTTCAACGCCTGGCTGGAAACGCTGGAGCTGATTCTGGCCAATAACGGCGTCGCACCAGCGCTCGAGCGGAATCAGCTTAAGAAAGACTGGGAGCAGGCCTACCTTTCAACACCCCACGGCTTGGCAGTTTGTCTCCCTGATTAGGCGCTCTGTGTAGGGTGTGTGCTTGCACGCACCGCTTTTTGCGGCTGTTTCTGCCCAATGTTCCCCTCCTGCCGCCCCTGCGACGAATTTGTGGTTCCACTGGCCTCTTTGCGCCGCTATAGGGGGGCCGGTTTCAGACAAACACAAAAGGACCAGATATGGCCAATGTCGTCGTAGTCGGCGCCCAATGGGGTGACGAGGGTAAAGGCAAGATCGTGGACTGGCTGAGCGAACGCGCTGATGTGATCGCGCGCTTCCAGGGCGGTCACAACGCAGGACACACATTGGTCATCGATGGCAAGGTCTACAAGCTGCACGCGCTGCCTTCGGGTGTAGTGCGCGGCGGCAAGCTGTCGGTCATTGGTAACGGCGTGGTGCTGGATCCATGGCACCTGATGAACGAAATCGCCACCGTGCGCGAGCAGGGCGTCGAGATCTCTCCCGAAACCCTGATGATCGCGGAAAACACCCCGCTGATTCTGCCAATCCACGGCGAGCTGGACCGCGCCCGCGAAGAGGCAGCCTCCAAGGGCACCAAGATCGGCACCACCGGTCGCGGCATTGGCCCGGCTTATGAAGACAAGGTTGGCCGTCGCTCGGTCCGCGTCGCTGATCTGGCAGACGAGGCAACCCTGATTGCCCGTGTTGATCGTGCCCTGCAGCACCATGATCCGCTGCGCAAAGGTCTGGGCATTGAAGCGGTCGATCGTGATGCACTGATCGAGCAACTCAAAGAGATTGCTGCAGAAATTCTGCCATTTGCCGCCCCTGTCTGGAAAGTGCTGAATGAGAAGCGCAAGGCCGGCAAACGGATCCTGTTCGAAGGTGCCCAGGGCGCGCTGTTGGATATCGACTTTGGCACATACCCCTTTGTGACCTCGTCCAACGTGATTGCCGGACAGGCCTCAACCGGTGTTGGCATTGGCCCCGGATCGATCGACTATGTCCTGGGCATCGTCAAAGCCTATACCACCCGCGTCGGCGAAGGACCTTTCCCGTCTGAGCTGCTGAACGAAGACGGCACCCCGGATGCAGATGGCCAGCGTCTGGGCGAGCGCGGCCACGAGTTTGGCACCACCACTGGCCGTCAGCGCCGCTGTGGCTGGTTTGATGCAGCTCTGGTGCGCCAAACATGCGTGACTTCCGGTGTAACCGGCATTTCACTGACCAAACTGGACGTGCTGGACGGCTTTGAAACCCTGAAAATCTGCACTGGCTACATGCTGGACGGTGAAACGCTGGACTATCTGCCGACAGCCGCTGACCAACAAGCCCGCTGCACGCCGGTCTACGAAGAAATGCCAGGCTGGAGCGAATCGACCGAAGGTGCGCGCAGCTGGGCGGAGCTTCCGGCCAACGCGATCAAATACGTGCGCCGCGTTGAAGAGCTGATCGGTTGTCCGGTTGCCATGCTCTCCACCAGCCCGGAGCGGGAGGACACCATTCTGGTCACCGACCCGTTTGAAGACTGATGGCTGATAAAAAAGGTCTAAGCTACAAGGCCCGGCGTCGCTGGGCCCTTGTGGTGCTGCTGATCGGCTTGCCCCTGTATATCATGGTGGCAACTGTGCTGGGCGGTCTGCTGGTTGATTATCCGGTTGTATTGCAGCTGCTGGTTTTTGTTGTGCTTGGGATTGTCTGGGTTCTGCCGTTCAAATCGCTGTTTCGCGGTATTGGTCAGGCCGATCCGGATGCGCCCAAGGATCCGCTGGAAAAATAGAACCGCTGCGCTGCTTTGGTGGCGCTGTTGCGTGAAAAAGCAAAAAGGCAGGCGCTTGGCCTGCCTTTTTTATTGGGTAGATGTCTGGCGGCTTAGCCCGCGACGCGTTCGTCCGGGCGGAAACCGATTTCGCCAGATGCGGTAAAGTGGCCGCTGTTGGTTTTCTCGATCTTGCCTTCGCGCAGCAACTGGCCAAAAGAGCGCAACCCGTCTTCACGATTGAATTCGGCGCTGTTCAGCAGCTTGACCTTGTTCATCAGCTGTGGGCGCGAAAAGTGATCGCGGCCTTCGACAAAGCTCATGTAAGAGGCCGCAGCTTCAAGCAGTTCGCTGAGCTCAATGGCACCACTTTCCGAGGCGTATTTGGCAAATCCACCTTCTTGGCCGTTCTGCGAAAGCTCAGCTTCGCTTTCTTGCATTGCCGCAATCCGGCGTGGACGGATCGGGCCGCTTGGCTTGGCGGGTGCTTCGTCGATGCGCTGTTCTGCCACCAGTTTCAAAGGCGCCGGGCGCGAGGCAGTGGATGGCCGCTGGGAGACTTTTTTTGTTGGCGCAGGGCGGCGCGGGCGAACAACGCTGGCCAGATCCTCACGATAAGGGTCATCCCGGCTGCCACTGCCTGCGGTGCCACCAGCGGCACGATCTGCCTGCGCAGCGGCCATTGCAGCGCGCAAATGGTCATAGGTCTCGCGCGAGGAGGAAAGTTCAGGATCCTCTAGCTTTTCGTCTGCGGCGTCCATCAGACGCGACACATCGCTGTCTACGGTCGGGGCCGCAGTACGCACCGCAGCGGATTTTGACGGCGCCTCAGCGGTTTCCACTTCAGGCGCTTCTTCAGGCTCGGGCGTGGTCTCGGCCGCCAGGTCCGACGACAAGAGTTCAGCTTCAACGGCAGCCAGCTCTTTTAGCAAGTCAGCTTCTTCAACATCTGTCAGAGATGTCTTGGGCGCTTCTTTTGCGGCCTTCTCAGGCGCATCTTCTTCGGTGATTTCTTGCAGGGCACCGGTCTGCACCGCAGCTTCAATCTGCGACCGTTTCACCCGCATAATGCGGGCACGTCCAACAGGTTTGGCTGGCTGTACCTTGGCTTCTGGTTCTGCAGGTGCTGACTGGGCCGCAATCTCGGCAAGTATATTTGCCTCAGCTTCCAGCTTTTCGCCGTCGCCTTTGGCGGTGTCTTCCTCCAGATCCTCGAATAGGCTGCTGTCATCAGAAAGATCGGTTGCTTCGGTGTCAGCAGGCTCGTGTTCGTCAACCAATGCTTCGGCTGCGGCTTCGGTATCCGCGATGGCTTCGATCTCAGCTTCGACGTCGCCCTGGTCAGCCTCAGCCTCAAGCTGACGCTGGTCGATCCGGTCCAGTGCCTCGGCGATGTCGATCTGGTCCTGAAGGTCCTGATCATCTTCGTCAGCCAGTTCAGCTTCGTCATCCAACCGCATCGCAGCGGCGATATCGACCGCCGATTCTTTGATGAAATTGTCGGCGTGCTGATCTTCCGAGAACTCTTCTTCTTGCGGGGCTTGGGCCACCACGGCGCGGATACGCTGAAGCTTGGCAGCGATGCTGTCAGCCGCAGGGATGGCATCCTCTTCAGCTTCAGGCTCCTCGGCAACCTCGACTTCGGCGGTCAGGTCCTCGACTGGGGGCAGATCCGCAACTTGTTCAGCCTTGGCGTCGACCGAGACTTCGACTGTTTCGGCTGGCGCAGCGACGGCGGCAGCTACGGCAGCCAAGTCCACAGCATCATCCGGCTCATCGACCACTAGCTCATCGACCTGTGGTGCAGGCTGGGCTTCAACTTCAACAGCAGCTTCAACAGTTTCCTCTGCCTCTGCCTCTGCCTCTGCCTCTGCCTCTGCCTCTGCCTCGGCGACAGGCTCAGAAACTGTGGCGACGTCTTCAACTACCTCTGCGGCAATGTCCTGAGCGGCGTCTTCGGCCTCTTCGATAGGCGCGGCTTCAACAGGTGCAACAACCTCGGGTTCGGCTTCCTTGACGGGCTGCGCAACAACAGGTTCGGCTTCAATGGCCGATGCCTCGGCTTGGGCAGCGGGCGGGGCAGGCGTTTGGGCAACAACGGGAGCTGTAACGGCAGGGGCTGCTGGTGTCGGCGCGGCTGGTTCAGCTGCACGCAAATGAACGGCACCTTCGCTGGTGCGGGCTTCAACCTGGCGGTCAATTTCTTTTTGGGCAATGCGTGCCAGCATATCGGCATCGGGCTGGGGAGGTTCAGCGCCAAAATATCGATCATCAGATGCCAGATCGCGGAAATACTCGGCAATGGCCTTCATGGTATCAAACGAATCTTCGAACCCCTCTAGCGTGCAGGAGAAGGTTCCATAAGAAACGGTTAAAACTTTATTATTCTGTACCATAGGAATCTTGTCCTCGCCAAAGCCATTGCCGTTTACATAATAGGCGCAGAGCGTCAAATTCTGTCCGAATCCATGCAATTGATCGTATCTTTTTGTGACCAGATTATGGCTTGTATCGATTATTGCATAAAATCCCGGGAGCGAGCGGTGATTGTTGAAGAATCTGAACCAGTAACCTTGATCGGTGGCGGAGTGGTCGCGGCAGGGGATTTGGAGTTTGCGTTAAGTGTGGCTCCCTTCCTTGTTGCTGCAGACGGTGGCGCCGATTTGGCAGTGGCCAAAGGACACGTTCCGCTGGCAGTGATTGGTGATTTAGATTCCCTATCGAATGTAGTGCGTTCACAATTAGCGCCAAATTCATTGTACGAGATTGCCGAACAGGACAGCACCGACTTTCATAAGGCATTACGCAATATCAAAGCCCCGGTGGTACTGGCGGTCGGATTTTTGGGCGCTCGAATTGATCATCAGCTGGCGGCCTTTCACACCTTGGTTCAGCCATTAGAGAGCCCCTGCATCTTGCTGGCCGAGACCGAAGCGATTTTTCATGTTCCCGCCAGGATCGAACTACCCACGCGGGCCGGGGATATTGTCTCTGTGTTTCCAATGGACGTGGTTAACGCGCGTTCATCCGGTTTGGAGTGGCCGCTGGATGGAGTGCAGTTTTCACCTATGCACTGTGTTGGGACCTCAAATCGGGCAATCGGTCCTGTTTCATTACAGATGGAAGGGCCGGGAATGCTGGGCATTGTGCCACGACGCCTGTTGCCCCAGTTGATGCAGGCTATTCAGCAGGTACCTGGTTTTTAAGCTCAACCTGTCGGGCAGAAATCTGTTCGCGCAGAATGACATAAAGCCCAGCTGCTATGGTTAGCGCGATGCCAAATGAGGCCAAGCCATTGGGAAGCTGTCCAAAGATCAGCCAGCCAAATAGGGTTGCCACCGGAATTTCGAAATACTGCATCGATGCCAAAGTTGCGGCCGGCGCATAGCGCAGGCTCCAGGTCATCAACAGATGGGCGACGGTGCCAAGACCGCCAATGGCAAACAATAAGAACCAGCCATATTGATCTGGCGCCATAATGGTTAACACGTCGAGCTTAAAGAGATCGCCGACCAATAGCACTGGCACCAGCAATACACAGGCCATCACACCCGAAACTGTCTGCAGGCCAATCGGATCGGTTTCTTTGGCGATCTGTCGTGTTACCAGCATAAAGAAGGCAAAGATGACCGCGACCATTAGCGGCCACAAGGCATGCCAGCCCACTTCGGTAAAACTGGGTTGGATGACCATCAAGGTGCCAATGAAGCCGACAATACAGGCGCCCAGGCGCCGCATGCCGACCTGTTCGTCGAGCACGTATTTACCAAGCAGCAGCATGATAAAGGGCATGACAAAAGCAATGGCCACAGCATCTGCCAGGGGCAGGTGTTTAAGCGCGGTGAACATGGCCCCGATGCCCGCGATATGCAGAAGGGTGCGGACAAAGGTCAGGTGCAACACCCGTCCGTTCATCCGCCATTGCCGCCGGGTCATCATCACAATCGGCAACAGCAACAAGACTTGAACCGCAAACCGCACAAAAATAACTTCACCCAATGGCACCGCGTTGGACAATAGCTTGGCGACCGCGTCTCCCAGTGGGGCGACGACGCAGAAGCCCAACATCAACAGGATGCCAAGTATGGGATGATCGCGTGTCATTCTTGAAGGTTAGAACGAAATCCACAAAATGCAAGTAAAGGTTGTGATGCGTTTACGTTTTCAACAATTTGGGATGTTGACCGCAAGCCCCCCAAGCGAGGTTTCCTTGTAGCGCTCATGCATATCCAATCCGGTCTGGCGCATGGTCTCAATGACCGAATCCAGTGGAACAAAGTGCTTGCCATCACCGCGCAATGCCAATGAGGCAGCGGAAACAGCCTTGATTGCACCCAGGCCATTGCGCTCGATACAGGGTACCTGCACCAGGCCTTTGACCGGATCGCAGGTCATGCCCAGATGATGCTCCAGCGCAATCTCGGCGGCGTTTTCCACCTGCTCGGGCGTGCCACCCATCACCGCGCACAGACCAGCGGCAGCCATAGCAGCGGCCGACCCAACCTCGGCCTGGCAGCCAGCCTCGGCCCCGGAAATCGAGGCGTTGTATTTCACCAGCCCGCCAATCGCGGCGGCGGTCAGTAGGAAATCCTCAACATGGCTAGGCGCAGCCCCAGGCACATGGTCCAGATAATAGCGCAGGGTAGCGGGCATCACCCCGGCAGCCCCATTGGTCGGGGCGGTGACCACTTGGCCGCCCGCCGCGTTTTCCTCGTTCACTGCCATGGCATAGACGCTCATCCAGTCGTTGATGGTATGCGGCGCGGTCAGGTTCATGCCGCGTTCGGCCACCAAGGAGTCATAAATCCCCTTGGCGCGGCGGCGCACGTTTAACCCGCCAGGCAAAATACCATCACGAACCAATCCACGTTCAATACAGTTGTTCATCACTTCCCACAGGCGCGCGGTGCCCTTGGCAAAGCTCTGTTCACAGCCCCGCGACACCTCGTTGGCGCGCTTCATCTGCGCAATCGACTTGCCGCTGGCCTTGGCCATCTCCAGCATCTGGGCGGCTGACTGAAACGGAAACGGCACAGGTGCCCCGTCATCGGTGTCTTTGCCATCCGCCAGTTCCTGTTCAGTCAGAACAAAGCCACCACCGATCGAGTAAAACACCTGCTGCAGGATCACATCGCCCTGCGCATCCGTGGCCATCAGGATCATGCCGTTGGCGTGGCCTTCCAGTGCTTGGTCATAGTCGAATATCATGTCCGACTTGGGGTTAAAGGCCAGCGCGCCCAGTCCCTCGGGAGTAACCTGATGATTGGCGTTGATCTCAACCAGGGCCGCATCCGCCTTTTCATCGTCATAGGTATCGGGCAGGAAGCCAGCCAGCCCCAAAATGGTGGCACGGTCGGTGGCATGCCCAACCCCGGTAAAGGCCAGGGAGCCATGCAACGAGGCGTGCACGCCGTGAAATTCAAACGGCGAGGCGCGCATCATGTCCAAAAACCGCGCAGCTGCCACCATCGGCCCCATGGTGTGCGACGACGACGGGCCAATGCCCACTTTGAACATGTCGAAAACAGAGAGAAACATTAGACGGCATATCCTTCTGGCGGAGTGGCTAGGGCAGGGCGGCAAAGGTGAATGGCAACAAACGATCGGGTTACGCCCAAGTCCTAGTTCAGCGTCGGGCAGGACAAGAGTCCGTTTCCGACGTTTCCCATAGGAAACACGCAGTTTCAATGCGTTTTCCGGCGCCAATTGTGATAAACTAGGCTGTCAAGGCATCCCTAGGCTTTGTGGGCCGGATGGAGGTTTGCGTGACTTGCCCGGTCCCAAGGGGTGATAGTATTCTGACCATGGATACGGATCCGTCTCCGAATCCAACTTGTTTTGTTTGTATTTTGTTTAACGAGTGTTGGGAGCGCGCCATGGCCAAAGCCTCAAGTAACATCTCCAAAAAAGCCAAAGAATTTGCCGCAGGGTTGAATGCGGTGATGAAAGCGAAGCGAGACAAAAAGGTCGCCGATCTTACCAAGAAAGGCACCAAGGATGCCGAGAAGAAAGTCTACAACGTAAACTTCAAAGTCTCCAAAAGCTCGATCACACTGAGCAGAACCCCAGAGCAACAGGCCGCCTCCGTTGCCTCGGGGCGCAGCTGGACCTGCGCCAGCGCCCATATGGTGGACAAGGCGCGGCATGTGCCGATGTATTACACTTCCCCCGGCAAGAAGCAGAAATACTCTAGCACAGCCAAAGAACCTTGGGGCAACAAGGACGAGCATTTCATGACCTATGCCCAGTTCTCGGCAGCCTGGACCAAACAGTTGGCTAAGCAGGATATACGCAACTACAAAGGCAAAAAGGCCTTTGACGCCGGGGACGCTTGGCATGTGGAATTGCCATCGGGCAAGTTGCTGTCGTCGGATCCGGCGGTAAAAACCTGCATGGTTGAATATGCCAAGCTCACTCGAATTGATGGCGGCAAACCAAATACCGAATTTGAATCCTCCAAGCACTGGAAGTCTTCACTGGCGCCTCACATCAAGGCCGCCGAGGCCGAGAAAGCCAGGCAGTTGAAAGAAGAGGCGGCCAAAAAGGAAAAGGAGAGGATCGAAGAACTGAAGCAACTCCGCTGGGATGGTTCGATCACAGGCAGCCAGAACCTGCTGAAAAAGGCCAATCGGGACAAGGCGCCCATCGGCAAGTCGTTTGGGGATCTGGAGTTTCATGGCCCGATTGACTGCGGTGCGGGCAAGGAGGCAAAGGTGATCTATCGCCATGTGATCCAGTGGGACTCTTTGGCGCGGGATCTGTTTGAATTTTTGGGGCTGGCGGAAACCAAAGGCTTCGATGTGCAACTCACCTGCGCTGTAGCCTATAAGCTTTGGACCTATGACAACCTAAGCCAGACCTTCCTCAAGGATCTCATTCCCTCCTGCAGGCTGGTGTTCAATACACCAGCGGCCAAGGCGATGGGCATGTCTGTAACAGCAACGGCGGATGTCAAACTCAAGAAAAGCAGCCTGCTGCCCGAAGGATCAGTGACCTTTAACTATGATCTGAAAACGCCAATTGACCGCGAAAAAGGCAAGGCCGTTTTGAAAATCAACGGGGCAAAGGTCACCGCCAAATAGCTCTGCGGGCCGTTTTGCTGTGCGGGTGTGGTGTGCAACTTTGAATTGTTGCTCGCAACACCTGCGGGCTTTGCCTATAACCCCAACAACCAAAGTTACGGAGACACAGTCATGACCGGAGAACTGTCCCCCATCGACAAGGCCAAGTTTGTTGCCGCCAAACGGGCCGCCGACATGGTCGAGGATGGCATGCGTGTTGGGCTGGGCACCGGATCCACCGCGGCCTGGCTGGTGCGTTGCCTGGGCGAAATGGTGCGAGACGAGGGGCTCAAGATCAAAGGGATCCCCACCTCCACCCGCACGGCTGAGCTGGCGCGCGAGGTGGGCATTGATGTGATCTCGCTGGACGAGGCCAAATGGCTGGACATGACCATCGATGGCGCGGATGAATTTGATGGCGATATGAACCTGATCAAGGGCGGCGGCGGCGCGCTGTTGCAGGAAAAGATTGTCGCCACCGCCTCCGATCAGATGGTGGTGATTGCCGATGTGGGCAAAGAGGTGGAAACCCTGGGTCACTTCCCCCTGCCGGTCGAGGTGATCCCATTTGGCTGGCAAACCACCCATGCACTGATCGAGGAAACACTGATTTCCATGGATGTTCTGGGCCGCTCGGCCACGCTGCGGATGAATGGCGAACGTCCTTTTATTACGGACGAGGGCAACCACATTCTGGACCTGCACCTGCAACGGATCGGCAACGCCCGCCAACTGGCGCTGGTGATGAACCAGATGCCGGGTGTGGTGGAAAATGGGCTGTTCATCGATATCTGCGACACCGTGGTCATTGGCTATGGCAACGGCAAGGTCGAGGTGCGCGACATCAACGAAGGCACCATCGAACGCGACCATCTGGACTTTGTTGAAACCGACAACCTGTTCACGGATCTGGCGGACTAAGACGTGGCACGCCAAAAGGTTCAAGAATTTCACGCTACTCGGAACATTCTGGGAAAGCTGCCCTTTGCCTTGATGGCAGGGGTACCCTTGTTTGTGCTGACCCCTGTGTTGCAGCTCATGGGCATCCCCAGTTTTCTGATCGTTCTGCTGATCGGTGTTTTTGTCTACTGCCTCGTGTCCGGGAAAATCCCCCGGCGGTTTTCTATGGGTGGCCGTGTTCGCTATATCGCTGAAACCGACCTGATCGCCAAGGTCGACCGAAAAGGGCTCGACCTCCTGTCTGCCTCAGGAACCTTGGAAACCATCAAATGGAAACAGGTCCGCGCTATCGAGATCCCGGCTTTGGTTGGGAACACGGGCAAGGCCTTTGTGAATTTCCAGAACGCCCAGAGCCAAAAGGAAAGCCAGGAGCTGCCGCTGCGGTTTATGGATCAAGAGGCAACCGCTGAGTTTATCGAGGCGCTGAGACGTCACTGGCCGGATATTGACGCACCATGGCAAGAGCAACTTTGATTTAGAGAATTTTAGAGAGGCAAATTGTGCAAAATTCAGAAGCTGAGCTTGTTCAGTCTAACCGATGGCCCAAGGCGGCACTAAGAATTTATACTTGGTTTTTTATGCTGTGTTTTGGCCTTTATTTGTTGTTGGATTTTGTTCTGGGACTGTACGAATTCAAAACTGTGTATCTCAGTTTGAATACGTTGATTTTCATCTGGGTCCTTCATTACAGCAGCTACCGAGACGAAGTTCCCAAATTCACTTCGATTTCAGGGCAGGGACTAAAGTCGAATGCACGGGGATGGGAGGGGCAGGTTCTGGCTTGGGATGATATCGAGGCCATCAAGCGTAGCTACAAAATCCTGCCATTTGCCCGTAGCAAGGCCAAGGTATTGTTTCGAGGTGACCAAGACCGTCTGACCACGTTGAGCTTTCACGTTGAAAACGAAAACAAGCTGGAAACCGAGCAGTTTCAAACCGTGCTGAACCACTATTGGTCTGATTGGCGAAGACCATAAAACGCCCTCTCACGAACTAACCCAAGGCTGGGAGAGCTCTTAAGCCGTTTCGGTATTGCCAAGTCTCGAGCCTTGGATCGTATGGGGTGCTTCCATTCTAGTGATTTTCTCGGTGGAACACCGGGCAGCACCCACCTCGGCCGAGCGCTGTCCTTATTTTTTTTGAGACTTAGTCCGAGACGAGCAGAGTTTGCGTCGCCAGAATGTTTTTCGCGTCAATTGATGACACCAGAACCTCTGCCTGCGTAACAAGTTCTTGGAATTGTGGGTTCTGTAAATCGATACTTTCAATCTCTTCAATCTGCACCCCTGCAATGCCGTCCGGATCGGCAAGATCGACCAGCAGGAACCGCGTGTCCTTTTCGAAAAGAGCCTGATGCTGATGTCGAAGTAAAACCAACCCCGCACAGATGTCATCGAAAGTGTCGGGGAGGTTCACATGATCAATGAACAGGAACTTGTGAAAGACATCATTCAGACTGGCGGTATCTGGTGCCGCTTGTGCGAGATCAATCACCCAAATCGCTGGGGAGGCCGTCGCCAATATGATCTCATCCGCCCAGTGCGACAGATCCTGGGGTCGCCAAAACCCGCTTTCGATCATGGCATACAGGGCAGCGATCAACTCGCCCTTTGTGCTGGGGCGGCAAAATGGCTGGGTCATGTATCAAGGCTTACGGGTTGACGAGGTGACTATCTGCCTGCACCATAACAACATATTTTCAATTACTTTAGCCCGGACCATACATGACCACGCCTCCCTCCGCCAAACTCTTTGAAACCAAAACGAAGGCGCTGATCGAGATCGGTGGTGGTTTGCTCTGCATGGCCTTGAGTTCTTGGTATATCTATATGGATGCTTTTGACCGACTTCAGTTCCATATTGTCCTCATCGTTTGGGCGTGGTTCTTGATGTTAAAAGGTATCGACGGGTTTCTTCGCGGTATTGGAAGCCTATTGAGGCGCCGGAGCCTTTCGGAGATTTCGCCCAATGGGCTAAATGGGACGCCTTGGCACGACATCCGTTATTTGGACACTATTGAATTTGACGGCACGGCGCGGAAAAAAGGGTTCATATCCTTAAGCAACAGAAACCGATCCGATATCGGCTTCCGGTTTGCCACGCCAGACCGCGAAAGCACCCGCGTTTTTCAGCAAGCGCTTGGCCACTATTGGCCGGACTGGCAGCAAACCTGGAAACAGCAGCTTGCCAATCGCGCCGATTGAGCCGGGATACGAATGGCGCATTACACCTTTGCGTCATCCCCTGCTGCAATAGGTTGAATTCGTCCCATTAGACCCCACCTGCGAGGCTGGTAATTGCGCCCTCCCTGTGGGATAGATCGCGCAAGATATAAGGAAGGCGACGCGAATGAGCTTTGACTACGATCTTTTTGTTATCGGCGGTGGATCCGGCGGTGTGCGTGCGGCGCGGGTTGCCGCAGGCGACAACGGTGCCAAAGTGGCACTGGCCGAAGAAGACCGCTATGGTGGCACCTGTGTGATCCGTGGCTGCGTGCCCAAAAAGCTGATGGTCTTTGCCTCTGAGTATTCCGGTATGGTGGAGGACGCCCAGGCCTATGGTTGGGACATCCAGCCCGGTGCCTTTGACTGGCCCACTTTCAAGGGCAAGCTGCATGCCGAGCTGGACCGGCTCGAAGGGATCTACCGCAATATCCTGAAAAACAATGGCGTTGAAAGTTTTGATGCCCGTGCCAAGCTGGTGGACACCCACACGGTTGAGCTGTCGGATGGCACCCGCAAAACCGCCAAGCACATCCTGATCGCCACCGGCGGTCGCCCGATTGTGCCGGACTTCCCCGGTTCCGAGCTGGCGGTAACCTCGAACGATATGTTCCTGTTGGACAAAATGCCCGAGAGCCTGCTGATCGTGGGTGGTGGCTATATCGCCTCTGAGTTTGCGGGCATCATGAATGGCCTCGGCGTGAAAACCACTCAGTTCTATCGCGGCCCGCAGATCCTGCGCGGGTTCGACGAAGAGGCCCGCAACGTAGTGGCCGAGGGCATGATCGAGGCTGGCGTTGATCTGCAGACCAACACCAATGTGGTTGAGATGCGCCAAGAGGGCGACCAGATCCGGGTGATCGACACCCATGGCAACGAGCAGCTGTTTGACAAGGTGATGTACGCCACTGGTCGCGCGCCAAACGCTGATAACCTAGGCCTCGAAGAGCTGGGTATTGAACGTGGCCGCAAGGGCGAGATTGTCGTTGATGATTACAGCCAGACCGGGGTGCCGTCGGTTTATGCCATTGGCGATGTGACCGACCGGGTCAACCTGACGCCGGTCGCGATCCGCGAAGGCATGGCCTTTGTCGAAACTGTGTTCAAAGCCAATCCAACAAAACCAGATCACGAGCTGATCCCCACGGCGATCTTTACCCAACCCGAAATGGGCACGGTGGGGCTCAGCGAAGAAGAAGCGCGTGAGCTCGAAGAGATCGAAGTTTACGCAACCAGCTTCAAACCGATGCAACAGGCCTTTGCAGGCCGCGCACAACGTGTTTTGATGAAACTGGTGGTTAGCAAGGCCAGCCGCAAGGTTCTGGGCTGTCACATTGTGGCACCGGGGGCGGGTGAAATGATCCAGCTGGCTGGCATCGCGGTCAAGATGGGCGCGACCAAAGAAGATTTCGACCGGACCGTGGCGGTACACCCGACCATGTCCGAAGAATTGGTAACACTGAAAACACCTGTGCGCAGCGCTTGAATTTTTGCGGCCAAGGTCTCAGTTTAGCACAAATGCCGCATTTTGCGGTAAGTAAGGGATAGGAACATATGTCGGGCAATAGTGGTGGCCCCTGGGGGGGCGGAGGCTCTTCCGGTGGCGGAGGCAACCGGGGAAATAACGGTGGT
Source organism: Parasedimentitalea nitratireducens (assembly GCF_057444295.1). NCBI lineage: Bacteria > Pseudomonadati > Pseudomonadota > Alphaproteobacteria > Rhodobacterales > Paracoccaceae > Parasedimentitalea > Parasedimentitalea nitratireducens. The sequence continues at coordinate 179,843 of NZ_JBYAXC010000005.1, forward strand.
GGCAACAACGGTGGCGGTAAAGGCCCCGATGATGACGGTCCACAGATCCCCGAGATCGACGAGCTGATGAAAAAAGGCCAGGAACAACTGCGTGTGCTGATGGGCGGACGTGGCGGCGGCGGCCAGGGCGGTGGTAATCGTCAAGGTGGCGGTGGCAATGGGCCGCTGTTCACCACCGGCACTGCAATTATCGGTTTGGGTGCTGCTGCTATCCTTTGGGGCATGGCCAGCTTTTACACCGTGAAACCAGAAGAACAGTCGATTGAATTGTTCCTTGGTGAATATTCGGCCACTGGCGAACCAGGCTTGAACTTTGCCCCTTGGCCACTGGTCACCGCCGAGGTGATCCAAGTAAAAGTGGAGCAAACCGAGACAATTGGTGCGGGCGCACGCGGCAACGATGCCGGTCTGATGCTGACCGGAGATGAGAACATCATCGATATCGATTTCCAGGTTGTTTGGAACATCAACGATCCGGCCAATTACCTGTTTAATCTGCGTGATCCACAGCAGACCATTCAGGCGGTGTCTGAATCGGCGATGCGCGAGATTATCGCGCAGTCGGAACTTGCGCCGATTCTCAACCGGGACCGGGGAATCATCTCGGACCGTCTGCAAGAGCTGATCCAGTCGACACTTGATAGTTACGACAGTGGCGTCAACATCGTCCGGGTTAACTTTGACCAGGCCGATCCGCCTGAGCCCGTCAAAGATGCTTTCCGCGCCGTTCAGTCGGCTGGTCAGGAACGCGACCGGTTGGAAAAACAGGCTGATGCCTATGCCAACCAGGTTCTGGCTGGAGCGCGTGGTCAGTCTGCGCAAACACTGGAAGAAGCCGAAGCTTACCGTGCCCAAGTGGTCAACGAAGCCCAGGGTGAAGCCAGCCGTTTTGCTGCGGTTCTAGAAGAATACAGCAAGGCGCCAGACGTGACACGCAAGCGTTTGTATCTGGAAACCATGGAAGAGGTTCTGAGCCGGGTCGACAAGGTGATCCTGGATGAAACCTCGGGTGGTAATGGTCAGGGCGTCGTGCCTTATCTGCCGCTGAACGAATTGCGCCGGACGGAGGGCAACTAATGCGGAAAACTACATTTCTCTTGCCCTTGTTGGTGCTGGCCGTTGTTGCAGGCCTGTCGGCGATATTCATCGTAGACGAGCGCGAAAAAGCGCTGGTTCTGCAATTTGGTCGTGTGGTTTCGGTGAAAGAAGAGCCAGGACTGGCCTTCAAGATCCCACTGATCCAGGAAGTTGTCACCTATGACGACCGTATCCTGAGCCGCGAAGTTGGCCCGTTGGAGATCACTCCGCTGGATGACCGTCGTCTGGTGGTTGATGCCTTTGCACGCTATCGCATCGCCGATGTTCGTCAGTTCCGCCAAGCAGTGGGTGCAGGTGGTATTGCAGTGGCAGAAAACCGTCTGGATTCCATTCTTCGTGCTGAAACACGTGAGGTTCTGGGTTCGGTTAGCTCAAACGACATTCTGTCGTCGGATCGTGCGACCTTGATGCTGCGGATCCGCAATAGCGCCATCACTCAAGCTCGCTCTCTGGGCCTGGAAGTGATCGACGTGAGATTGAAGCGGACCGATCTGCCAACTGCCAACCTTCAGGCGACTTTTGACCGGATGCGGGCCGAACGTGAGCGGGAAGCTGCAGACGAAATCGCCCGTGGTAAAGAAGCTGCGCAGCGAGTTCGTGCGCAAGCGGATCGTACTAAGGTCGAACTGGTCTCCGAGGCTGAACGTGAAGCCGAGATCATTCGCGGTGAATCGGACGCCCGACGCAACGCGATCTTTGCCGAGGCTTACGGTAAGGATGTTGAGTTCTTTGAATTCTATCGGACTTTGGCCGCCTATCGTGCGTCGATGCTCGAAGGCAATTCGTCGATGGTGCTGTCACCTGACTCTGAGTTCTTCAACTATCTGAAGTCCTCGACCGGGGCAGCAGCCAACTGATGGCGATGATCTTTCTGGCCTTCGGGCTGGTGTTATTAGTAGAGGGGCTGGCCTATGTGCTGGCCCCTTCGCTTGTGGAGCGGTTGCTGGAGATGATGCGGCAACTGCCAATGTCCGAACGGCGCCAGGTTGGGGCCTTGTCTGTGGTTCTGGGACTTATTCTGTTGTGGATTGCTCATCAGTTTGGTGTTTGAGCTCTGATTTTAGCCGGAAAACTCTGCTGGATCCGCCTGCTGGGCGGATTTTAGCGCATCCAAGGGCCGGAATGCCCGGCCAGCGCTGAAAGTTTCCTCACTTCAACTTGAAACCTTGCAACATTTATTGCGGCAAGCGCGGAAGTGACTACATTGTCATCTATGCCTCCTTGGGACCTGTAAGGACCCGCGCCCTAACGGGGAGGAGGAAGAGAACAATGACAAGGAGTAGTTCCGTGCAGCCTCAGGCAAAAGCAATTTCAATCAGCCAAGATGGATTGGTCGCGGGTCCCCGGCTGATGTGGCTGGCGTTGGTCACCACCGTGATGGTTCTGGCTCAGGCCTTGATGGCTCAGGCGCGTCCCGAGAGCCTTGCACCGCTGGCTGAGAAAATCAGCCCTGCGGTGGTGAATATCACAACGACCACAGTGATCGAGGGCCGTACAGGTCCACAGGGCGTGGTTCCCGAAGGGTCGCCGTTTGAAGAGTTTTTCCGCGAGTTTCAGGACCGCAATGGCGGGGACGACAATGGCAACGGCAACGGTGGCAGCGAACACCGCCCGCCACGCCGGTCGTCGGCTTTGGGGTCGGGGTTTGTGATTTCGGAAGACGGTTACATCGTCACCAACAACCACGTGATTGCTGATGCAGACGAGATCGAAATCGAATTTTTCCCGGGTGATGGTCAGCCTGCAGAACTGCTGCCTGCCAAATTGATTGGCACCGACGAGAAAACCGACATCGCATTGCTGAAGGTTGAAGCGGAGATGCCGCTGAGTTTTGTCAACTTTGGTGACAGCGATACCGCCCGCGTTGGCGATTGGGTCGTGGCCATGGGCAACCCACTGGGGCAGGGGTTCTCAGTTTCGGCAGGTATCGTATCAGCGCGTAACCGCGAGCTGAGCGGCTCTTATGACGACTACATCCAGACCGATGCGGCGATTAACCGGGGCAACTCGGGGGGGCCGCTGTTCAACATGGACGGTGACGTGATTGGTGTGAACACAGCAATCCTGTCGCCCAACGGCGGATCGATTGGCATTGGCTTCTCAATGGCATCTAACGTTGTCACCAAGGTGGTCGACCAGTTGAAAGAATTCGGCGAAACCCGTCGCGGCTGGCTGGGTGTGCGTATCCAGGATGTCGATGAAGACTTGGCCGAAGCCATGGGGCTAGCCAGTGCCTCGGGTGCTCTGATTACCGATGTGCCTGACGGCCCGGCTAAGGAAGCGGGAATATTGGCAGGCGACGTGATCCTGACCTTTGATGGTGTGGATGTCGAAGACACTCGCGCGCTGGTACGCCAGGTTGGCGCCACCGAGGTCGGCAAGGCTGTGCGTGTTGTAGTACACCGCGAAGGTGGCACTGAAACTTTGCTGGTCACTCTGGGGCGGCGTGAAGACGCCGAACGGGCTGCCGGATTGACGCCCCCAACAGAGGATGAGGCGCCGGTCACCGCCGAGAAAGAAATATTGGGGCTGACCATCGGTACGCTGACCGACGAAATGCGCGCCGAACTGAATGCGCCCGAGGGCCAGGAAGGCTTGGTGATCCTGTCGGTGGATGAAGCCTCGGAGGCCTGGGAAAAAGGCCTACGCAGCGGCGATATCATTACCGAAGCAGGGCAGCAAAAAGTCGCGTCCATCAGCGATTTCGAAGATCGCATTACCCAGGCTCAGGAAGCCGGTCGCAAGTCTCTGTTGTTGCTGGTGCGCCGCAATGGCCAGCCTCGGTTTGTGGCGCTGAACCTAGGTAAGTAAGCCACGACTATTTTAGAGTAAAAGGGGCCGGGTATCATGCTCGGCCCCTTTTTGTTGCGCAAATTCACGAGAGCGGGCCGACTGCGAATTGCGCCGTAGACGATCCGAAGTAGACCGCTAACTTTTGACCAGCTGTAATGAAGGAAAGACCGTTTATGACAGTTCCTAAACCACCCTATCAGGGTGCCTGCCTTTGTGGATCCGTGCAGATCCGTGTGACAGCTTCTCCGCTCCTGACTTTGGCCTGCCATTGTCGTGATTGTCAGAAACTTTGCGCAAGTGCTTTTTCACTGACCACAATGTTTCCAGCCGATAGTTTTTCCTGCACCGGAGAACTGATCAAAGGTGGCCGAGGCACGACTGGGCGCAGGCATTACTTTTGCAAATCATGCCTGAATTTCGTGTATTCGCAAATTGGTGAAACAGGTCAGCGGATCAATCTTCGAACTTCAGTCCTTAGCGAAGCCGGGGCTTTTGAACCCTTTGCTGAGATTATGACAGAGCAGAAAATGCCATGGGTAAATGTGCCCGCCGCTCACAGTTTTGCCCGCTTTCCAGAAACTATGGAGGAGCTACAGGTGTTGATGGATGAGTATTCCAAGCGGTGAAGGGCTTTGCTGAGAGGTGTCCGGAATATACCTGTGTGGGCAATATTGCTGGTCACAAGCCTGCGCACCAATTATTTCATCATGGCAGAAAACTGGCGACGATTTTTCAAAGTGATGTATACTAAGAGGACACCAGGGAATTACCAAGATTTGAGTATTTTCCCGACCCAATCGGGAATGGTTGCGTGGTTGAGAAACTCAGCTCCTGCCCGTGTTGTGAACAGGAAAGAACCTTCATGTACGTCGGGCCCATTTACTGCGTGGATGACATAAGCGAGGTATGCCCATGGTGCATTGCCGACGGTTCAGCCGCAGCAAAGTGGACTGCAAGCTTTAACGACCTCTACAATATACCTCGAGATGTGCCTCAAAATGTTATCGCGACTATCGATGCACGAACGCCTGGATACTCAACTTGGCAAGGCTATAGATGGTTGTTCTCAGATAAAGACGCTCTCATTTTTGTCGGTGAGGTGACTGGATCAATTATTTGCAAACAAAACGAAACTGGTAAAATTGCAGCCTGCCGAAAAGCTCAGGTTGAATGGAATTTCCCCGATGACTTTGATCTGTGTAACGTTGTCGTAGGTGGCCAGCCGGCCATTTATCTATTCCAAGATAAGAACACTGAAGAATACTGGGCTTACGCGGACATGACCTAAGCAATGTGGAGGATCAGACGTTTTCGGCACGGTGAATTTAATCCACTCTGGGCTATTTGTCGGCCTTAACAGGTCTCCAACATGTGTATTACACGACATCAAAACCTAAAGAGCCATGTGCGCTGGGCACATGGCTCTTGTTTGGACGGACGCGCCGATGGGATGGAACAATCACGGCGCTACCAATTCCCATCATGGGCCAAACCCGGCAGGAGATCTGTGATCTAGTTCACACCAACACTGTTTTTTGGTTTCATTTCTGCGTTTAAGGCGGCGATGGGGGCTAGATGAATTCGGGCTCGGCCAAGCCTTGCAGGACTGGACGGTCAAGGATCACCACGCCGCCACGCGAGATTTCAATTACACCGCCACGTTTCCAGGCTGCCAGTGTTTTTGACACGGCTTCACGGGTGGCACCGATAAACTCGGCCAGCTCAGATTGCGACAGTGCCAGTTTTCCATCCCCGGTTTCCGAGGTCAGATGCAGTAGCTTACGAGCCAGCCGGACCGGCATCGCCAGGAAAACCTGTTCGTTATATTGATTGCCCATCCAGCGCATGCGCTGGCCGGCCAGTCGCAGCAGGTCTCCGGCCAGTTCTGGTTGGCGCAGGATCTGGGCCAGCACATCGCGATTGCGAAGTCGCAACACCCGGCTTGGTTCAATGGCTGTGGCGGTGGCGGTGCGCTCACCTGGGTCAAACAGGGCAATTTCTCCAAAGACCGAACCACTGCGCATGATATCGAGCGAAAGTTTTCGCCCCGCAGCCGAGAGAATCGAAAATTCCAGTGCCCCACTGGTGATGGCAAACAGCGCATCTCCGGCATCGCCTTGCTCAAACAGCACGTCGCCAGGGTCCAGGCGAATTTCACTGGCCTGGCTTTCCAGCATTTGTTTCAGGCCCGAGGAGCTCCCTTTGAGAAAACCTGTTTGCGGCAGGGTGTCGCTTGGCATTGTTAGGTCTCCGGTAGACTGCTGAATTGGCGTGTCATTTTGTGATGGCCACAAGGCCCAATTGGCGGGCGGCGGCGAGGGACAGGATGCTACTATCAAGTCCCAGTGGTTTTTGATAGCGGCGCACGGCGGCAAGTGTCGGGCGGTCGAGCTGGCCAGTGATTGGCCCGCGATAGAGGTCCCGCGCGGACAGGGCACGCTGTACGGAGGAAACCAATTCAAGTGTCAGCTCTTCGGTACACAGCACCTCGTACCAGGTTTCGCGGCGCGGGCGGACGATGTCCTGGCGGGTTTCGGTCTTAAACACTGCGGGGCGGGTTACTGTACCATCTGACAGCACCTCGGCCGGTTGCAACATCACCTGATGGGTGACGGTTTCGATGATAGCAGGGGTGGTCTGCTTACCCCAACAACTGTCTGGTGGCGCCCCCGGAGGCGCATTCTGTCCCGCGCGGGTGACCACACCCAGATCGCCCCCGGTCGGGGTGCAGGCGCTTAGGGTACCTAGCAGCAGCGCAGCTAGGAAAAGGGGGCGTGTCAAAGTCATGCTCGAAAGCCTCTGGTGGCAGTGATGCCGGGCAGTTTGGCGCAGAATAACCTAGTTCCGGCGGTGGCGCAAAGGGGCGTCGTGTGAAGAGGGGCGGATGCAGCACCGCGACTGTTGAAAAACGGCGACAAATGGCGGTCTGATCCAGTGGCGTTGCAAATGGGTCTGGTGTTGCAGGGGGGGCTTGGCTACACAGACCGTCGAGTACCGAAAGGGGAAGACCTGATTATGGCAAAGATTACTTATGTCGAGCATAACGGCACTGAACACACCATCGACGTGGCCAATGGGCTAACGGTGATGGAAGGTGCGCGCGACAATAACATCCCGGGCATCGAAGCAGACTGTGGCGGCGCCTGTGCCTGCTCTACCTGCCACGTCTATGTGGACCCTGCCTGGGTAGAAAAAGTCCCGGCCAAGGACGACATGGAAGAAGACATGCTGGACTTTGCCTTTGAGCCCGATCCAGCGCGGTCACGCCTGACCTGCCAGATCAAGGTCACCGATGCACTGGACGGCCTGGTTGTGCAGATGCCGGAAAAACAGATCTGATGTTTGCCTCGGGTCCAATGGCGCGGCGTCTGATGCCCCGCCCTTGGCTCGGTTCCTTCCGCCGCGCGCTGCAGCTGTTGTGTTTGTGGCTTGGTGGGATATGCGTTGCCGGGGCGGTGCAAGCCGCGCCGCCGGATGTTATTGTTGGGGCCGAGTTCATTGAGCCCACCACCCGCTATGACCATGCCATATTAGGCGATGATGTAGAGTGGGGCGCCCTGCGGCTAGAGGTCGACGCGTGCTGGCAATGCGAGAGCAGTCAGACCTATAGGCTGATCATCCGCCTGCCGGAAAATCACGTATTCGAAGACCTGGAACCGCGTATCATCGAAGGTGACGATGGTCCGACGCTGGTGATGGTGGTGGAAACCAGCCTGACACAGGGCGCGCGGTTGTCGCTGTATGACGAGGCTGGGCTTTACGCCGCAACGCCATTCATTGGCCGCCCACATCGTTGGCTGGCCCCCATCGGCTCGGCGGATCTTGATGGAGATGGCTGGCCCGAGGTGGCGTATATCGATCGGCCTCATTTGGCCAAGACATTGCGGATCTGGAGCTTGCGGGATGGCAAACTGGTTGAAGTTGCCAGCAAGGCTGGGCTGACCAATCACCGCATCGGCGAGGATTTCATTACCTCGGGTATTCGCGACTGTGGGGATGGTCCTGAGGTGGTGACGGTTGATGCCACATGGTCTCGGATCATGACGTCGGGGCTGGAAGGTGGAGAGATCAAAAGCCGGGATATTGGGGCGTTTGAAGGGCGCGCGAGTATGGACCGGGCGTTGGAGTGCCGGTGAGGAGGACCCGCTGATGCTTTGGTCACTCGTCTTCGGTAGTCAGTATCTCTAAGCAACGGGTTTCCATAACAAGATCCGCTTGAAGCTCGGAATCATCGAAAGGCTTGCTTATCAGTTCTCGACACATTTCCAGCTCTCGGTTCATCCTCACCAAATTTCGATATTCTTGATAGCGCTTTGCATCATTCCAGTTTCCAAATACAAGGAATGAATAAAAAATCTCATCGGCTATTCTTGCAACTCCCCATTCGATGCTTGACTCGGAATATCCATATTCACTTGAAATATCCCCTAGGCACCGGAACTTGCTCATGTCCTTTATTTCAAATGGATGGAAAAGCCATACACTCAACGCAAACCGCGAAAGCAGGCGTTGTGACCTATACCCACATTGGTACCCGAGTTTTACTACAGCACTGAGGTAGCCTGTCGAGAACCGTTTGAATAATCCCGGAGCGGTAAAGCCCAATTCGGTGTCAGCATACTCAAAGACACCAGTGAGGCAGTCTTTCAGTTAAGCTTCTTCGCCTGATGTTAACTGAAACTTCCCAAATTCGTGTCTTTTGAAAAATTCAGCAAAATCTTCTTTATTTCCACAGGAAAGGAGAAGTGTCGGTAGGATCTGTTCTGAGACGACCTCAAATTTCAAAATATTAGATAGATCGAAGTCATTTGAATGCTGGTCAATATTTCGAATACGAGTTCGAAGCTCTTCCACATCAACAATCGTATCCTCGATAGACTTTATTGGCGTAGCTATTGTGAAAGAGGTTTTGGGGTCTGCAGAGATTTCAGATGAAACCAGTAGACAGGAAAAAAGTGCAAAAATGTATTTCTGCATGCTTTGTCGAAATCCGTATTAGGGTAAATCGTTAGTTTGAAAGGCATTAATTGATCAAATAGGTTGACCTTGCACATACTGCCTCTCGTTCGCCTTGCGCACAAGCCTTTTGAATATGTTGCGAATGAACTGTCTATGCCCTACGCCGCGCAGCGGCGCTGGGCCCAACGGGAGACGGCATCGATAGATGCCAGCCAACTGACGGGAGGACCTGGGGTTGCGGGGTAACCCATGGGTTACCTGGGAGGCTGTGCCCTTGGTGTTGGAATGCAAAGAGCACAGGAACCCATAGTTAAACACATTTGGATTGCTAAGGTGTCAAGGCAGCGTTCGCCTGATCGCGCAATGGGCAACGCTGGCCTCTCAACAAAGTTTCTGGGTCAGGCAGCCACGTGTTCAGCAACACCTCGCCGTTAGATTTTGTCTACCGGAGGTCGGACCAATTGATACCAGCCCACGAGATGTCCGGTTGTGTTCTTGCAGCTTTTCCCGGACTGTTTGTGAAACCGTTTTTGAAAGCAATTTTGATGTTACGCAAGATCTTGTTGGGCCTGGTATGGATCGCTGCCTTGTTCGCTGTTGTCGGGTTCTTGGGGCCGTTGCACCGGGCTGCCGACAGTTTTTCAATTGGAAGGCCTGTTTTTGGCCTTGCCTGCCTTTTGGGAATAGCTCTTGGCAGGTCGCTTTGGGACAGGACGGTTTTTGCAGCAATTGCGGCTTTGGCATTGATCAGCACTGCGATCTCATTTCTGCCGCAGCGCCCGGGCGGAGACATTCGCGTGTACTCCAAAAACCTCTGGTTTGCGACTGCGCAGGTTCAGTCTGTGGTCGCTGATATTGAGGCCGCAGATGTGGATGTTGTGATGTTGCAAGAAGTGTCGAGCAAGAACAGGTCCATCCTTGCGCTGCTGGAACCAAGCTTTCCTCATCAGCATTTATGCAAGTTTTCAGGCCAGATCGGGATTGCTGTGATTTCGCGTCATCCGTTTGCGGGGGAGCCTGTGTGTTCTCGCCAACGGGCGATTGCGGCAGCACCTGTCAATTTAGATGGTCAAAAGGTCTGGGTCGTGTCGGCGCATCTTCCGTGGCCTTGGCCGCACAACAGTGTTGAGAATGAATTGGCCGCCTCTGATGTCTTATCCGTGCTGGAGGGGCCTGTGGTCATTGCAGGGGATTTCAACAACGTTCCGTGGTCTGACCGGGTGAAGTCAATTGCGGCGATGACCAATTCGCAATTAGCGGGGCCGACTTGGCCGGCGTTTTATTTGCGAGGCATTCCACTGCCGATCGATTTCGTGTTGGCTCCGGGAGGTGGGGCGATGGAGTTGCGACCGTTATTAGGATCACGTCATGCAGGTGTGGTTGCAAACTTGAAGTTTTAATGACGGTCAAGCCAACGTCCGAAAATCTGTTCAGTCTTGTGCTACGAATGTTTATGCAGGGGGGTAGCGTACGGTCGAAGAGGGGCTGCCTGTGTGAGATGTCGACATCTTTAACCTGATCCGCCCGGTTTTCTGAACTTGCTCAGTGAGCCGAGCCACGCATAGCTGACCCAAACGTCAAGTATTTCTGACCCAGGCCATCCATCCAGCACGCCAGTGCAAACACTGCACATCACATTCTGAAGCAACCTTCCCCAATTGGCTTGCCGTTTGAGGTCAAGCCGAAACGCTCTAGAATTTGCCGCCTATGCCGAGACCAAAGAAAAACTGTAGCTTGCCCTTCTCGATGCTTTTCCAAGGGTCGACGCCTATGAATATCGGGATGTTCAGTTCCACTTTGTCTTTGGTCAAGACTTGGACTTTGACTTCCTTGTAGAGTGCGGCACCCTTTGGTTTCGGTAATTTTAACGGCTTTTCAGGATTAACGACCGTGGCCTTTTTTGCTTTTTCCAAATCATCACGGAAGCCGTCTAATTTCAATTTTTGGGCTTTGGCGGGATCCTTCTTGATCACTGCCTCGGCCTTCTTTTTCTCCTTTTCCGCACTTTTCTTTACGACGGTTTGAAGGTTTTTGGTGAGATCCTTGCCGAGTTTTCCAATCTCGGCACAAATCGTCTCCTCAACAATTTTTTCGGTGAATTTCGCGCGCGGTAGCGACTTCGCGCTCTTCTCAATTTTTTTTGATGCCTCTTTACAGGCTGCTTCGAGATGTTTTGTCCATGGCAAAGCAATGATTGTCGGCAGCAGGGTAGGTATGACAGCAGCGGGCAGCATGGGTTGGCCTTCCCTGTGAGAACGCTTTGAATGCGACTAATGTAGCACAAAACGCGGCTCTGAGGAACGGCAAACGAATGATTGAATTGTCCGGCCAGGCCATCATCGAGCTCCGCAGAGGCGGTCTCAATTCACATTGAGGATTGGTGAGTTTCCACTGAAGCTGTCATTCGTTTTTCATGCAGCATTTACCACTTGGGTTCAAATCTGACATTTGAGGCGTCGCTGCAAATGTCTGGGTTGACGCAAAGGTCAAATCATCTGATGCCCAATAGCCCGGCCTTACGGCCGAGCGATTTTCGTGTCGACCAACCGCTTATTTCAGCGCGCGCCAGCCGATGTCTCGGCGCATAAAGCCTCCGGGCCAATCGATGGCATCGGCGGCGGCATAGGCGCGGTCGCGGGCCTCTTGCAGGCTGTCACCGCGGGCAGTCACGTTTAGCACCCGGCCACCGGTGGCGAGCACCTTGCCGTCTTGCGCCTTGGTGCCTGCGTGGAACACCATGTTGTGGCCATCTTCGGTCAGGGCGTCCAGCCCCTTGATCTCGGAGCCTTTATCGTATGATCCCGGATAGCCCTTGGCGGCCATGACAACGGTGATGGCGTGGTCATCGGCCCAGTTCACCTGAGCCTGATCCAACCGGCCCTCGGACGCGGCGTGCATCAGGTCCATCGTCTGCGCGCCAAGGCGCATCATCAGCACCTGACATTCGGGATCACCAAAGCGCACGTTGTATTCCACCAGACGCGGCTGGCCGTCTTTTATCATCAGACCAGCGTACAGGATGCCCTGATAAGGCGTGCCACGGCGGGCCATTTCTTCCATGGTGGGTTTGATGATTTCAGCCATTGCCTTGGCCTCGATCTCGGCGCTGAGCACTGGGGCAGGGGAATAGGCCCCCATGCCACCGGTGTTCAGCCCGGTGTCGCCGTCGCCGACGCGCTTGTGATCCTGCGCGGATCCCATCGACAGAACATTGGTGCCGTCAACCAAGACGAACAACGAGGCTTCCTCGCCTTCCATGAATTCTTCGATCACCACCTCGGCGCCGGCCTCGCCAAAGGCACCGCCGAACATATCGTCGATGGCGTCCAGCGCGGTGGCTTCGTCAAAGGCCATGATCACGCCCTTGCCAGCGGCCAGACCGTCAGCCTTGACCACGATGGGCGCGCCTTGCTGGCGGATGTAGTCCTTGGCAGCGTCTGCGTCGGTGAAATGGCCGTACCCTGCGGTTGGTGCATCGACGGCGGCGCAGATTTCCTTGGTAAAGGCTTTGGAGGCCTCCAGCTTGGCGGCTGCCTCGGAGGGGCCAAACACCAGCAGGCCCGCATCGCGCAGGCGGTCGGATACCCCTGCGGCTAGCGGGGCCTCGGGGCCGACGATGACAAAGTTGATGGCGTTTTCTTCGGCAAAGGTGACAACCGCGCCACCGTGATTGATGTCGAGATCAGCGCAGGTGGCGATCTGCGCGATGCCCGCATTGCCGGGGGCGACGATCAGCCGGTCACATTTGGGGTTCTGCATCACCGCCCAGGCCAACGCATGTTCGCGCCCACCGCTGCCGAGGATAAGGATATTCATCGTGCTCTCCAAATGCTAAGCTTTGCGCGCGGTCTAGAGGCTGACGACGAAACAGGCAAGAGTAGCATTATTTTATGGCGCATTTAAGCAAGCCCGACTTATGGGCGAAAATTGAGGCTTATGAGTTCCCTGAGTTTGAAGGGGGTTTGAAATTCAGGAATCTGGTTGGCAAAGAAACTGGGTTTTCGGTTGGCAAGACACAACAGGCAATTTTTGAATACCGAAGATTTGTATACATTTCACAGGTTAGCCAAGATGCTGTTGTCCCGTCAAAAGAGGTGGATGCTGTCTGGCACGTCCATTTGACGCTGACCCGAGACTATTGGCAGGGTTTTTTGATGGAGTGCTAGGCAACAAGCTGCACCACACGCCAGAAGGTGGATCTGTTCAGGAGAACAAAGGTTATGCCCAGACATTAGAGCTATACCAACGTGAATTTGGTGAGCCTGCGCCAAAGGAAATATGGCCGGGACAACGGAACGTGGCTGCTAGTCGGGCTTGGCTTCTGGGTGCTTTGGGTGCTGTAGTCCTGTCTTGGCTTTCAGGTGAACCAGAACTGCTTTTTTTCGCCCTTGTTTTCGGCATTTTCTCTGTGACGCATTTGTTTACTTCAAAGAATAAGTCAGACGGCGGAAGTTGTAGTAACGGCAGCAGCTGTTCCAGCTGCGGCGGTGACTGAGCTTTCCGGGATTGGCCTTGGCAAAGGCTGCCTCTATGGTGGCTCGACAAATAGACCTCACCTAACCAACCGAGCCGAGTACCAGCCCCGTGTCAGACCTGTTTGACGACCCGACACCGGGTCAGAATACCCCCGAATTCACCGTCTCGGAACTCTCCGGCGAGGTAAAGCGCACGCTTGAGGGCACGTTTGGCCGGATCCGGGTGCGCGGCGAGGTAGGCCGGGTGTTCACTGCGCGCTCGGGCCATTTGTATTACGACGTCAAAGATGATCGCTCGGTTCTGGCCTGCACCACCTGGAAAGGTCAGGTGTCAAAACTCGCGGTTGTGCCCGAGGAAGGGCTGGAGGTGATCGTCACCGGCCGCTTGACCGCCTTTGGTGCGCAGTCGAAATACAACATGAATGTCGAAGAGGTTGCGGTTGCCGGGCAGGGCGCACTGATGGCGCTGCTGGAGAAACGCAAGAAGCAGCTGGAGGCCGAAGGGTTGTTTGCAGTTGAGCGCAAAAAGTCGCTGCCCTACCTGCCGCGCTTCATTGGCGTGGTGACCTCGCCATCCGGCGCGGTGATCCGCGATATTCTGCACCGGCTGCGCGATCGTTTCCCGCGCAAGGTTCTGGTCTGGCCCGTCGCGGTGCAGGGTAAAAACTGTGCGGCTGAGGTCGCCAATGCCATCAACGGGTTCAACGCATTCACTCCCGGCGGTGCCTTACCGCGTCCGGACCTGATTATTGTTGCCCGTGGTGGCGGCTCGGTCGAGGACCTGTGGGGGTTTAACGAGGAAATCGTTGCCCGTGCGGTCGCAGCCTCACAAATCCCGTTGATCTCGGCGGTGGGGCACGAGACTGATACGACGCTGATTGATTTTGTCTCGGACCAGCGCGCGCCAACGCCAACGGCGGCCGCAGAACTGGCGGTGCCGGTGCGGTTGGAGCTGCTGAGCTGGACAAACGACCAAGGCGCGCGGATGTCGCGCGCCGCAGGGCAGGGCATCCAGCAGCGTCGCCAACGGCTGCAAGACTTGGGCCGCGCTTTGCCGCGCCCGGAAACCCTGCTTGAGTCCTCGCGCCAGCGGTTGGATCATATTAGCGACCAACTGCCCAATGCGCTGATCCGTGGGGTGCAGAACCGCCGGGTTGCACTCAGCCAGAAATCGGCCGGTTTGCGCCCGCAAGCGCTGCAGCAATTGGTGGCCCGACGGCGGGATAAGCTGATCAGCCTGTCGTCACAACTGAACCTGCGCAGCACGTCACAGAAACTAGCGTTGCAAAAGGAGCGGTTAGAGCATCTGGGTAAGCAGTTGGACAGCGCCCATCGGCAGCGGGTGGAGAAAACCCGCCAGCAGTTGGACAGTACCGGGCGGCAGTTGGAAATCCTTAGCTATCGCGCCACGCTGGAGCGCGGCTATGCAGTGGTGCACAGTGGCAAGGATCTGGTCACTTCGACCGCCCAAGCCAAGAAAGCCGCAGCGCTGACCGTCGAGTTTGCTGATGGTTCGGTTGATCTGGGCAAAGCCAGAGCCTAAATCCCCAAGGGGTTCTTTTTGCTGACAATACTCAAATCCCGGCGCAGGCCTTATACCCCAACGTCGGGGCCATAACACAGCATCTCTTCGTCAAGTTCCTGAACCTCAAACAGTTCGGTTGCGCGGGGATCGTTTTCGAACTGGGCGCGCAGGCCTTGTGGCTCCTGATAAAAGCTCCAGCACTGTGGCTCTATCTGACCTTCATAGACAAAACAGATCTGACTGTTATCTTCGTACCAGCGCCCCTCTTGGCAGCGCCCGTCAAGAAAGGACCACAGCACCCGCTGGTCTGACAGATACCGCTCTACGCCGTAGATAGAGCCCTCAAAACCATAATAAAGCGTGCGGCCCTGGGTGTAGCGTTCAAATTCTTCACCTGACATCGGTTCAGCGGCGGTCAACGAGCTGGGCAGCAAGAACCAGAATAACAATGGAATCATCAACATGAGGCGCATGAGCGAATTGTGCCAGATTCCACGGCTTCAGGCTATGGGTTTGCTTGGCGTCGGCGTTTGGTTGGCGCGGCGTCACCTTTGACCAAAGGAGCCTGTTGGGGCAAGCATTGGGGCCTATCCCAGAGGGCATCCTGTGTCGCCAGAGCAAGTTCTATTCGTTATCGCCGCGCTCTGCGCCATTGCCTATTTGTGGCAAACCTCCCTGTCCGAGGGCGCGCTGCGCAGCCTGACCAAAACAGCGGCTGTGGCCATGCTGGCCCTGGCGGCAGCTTGGGTTGGGGCACCTGTGTTACTGATCGTGGCGCTGGCAGCCTGCGCGCTGGGCGATTTTTGCCTGTCGCGTGAGGGTGAGCAGTTCTTTATGGGCGGCGTTGGGGCCTTTGCACTGGGGCATCTGGGTTATATCGCCTTGTATTTAGGGCTAGAGGGCAGTGATCTGGCGCGGGTGATGCAAGTGCCGCAGATCCTGTTAACGGTGGTTTTGATTTGCATTGGTGGTGTCATGGCGATGGTCCTTGCACCGCGTGCGGGTGCGCTGAAACTTCCGGTTCTATGCTATATCCCGATCATTCTGGGCATGGGGCTGGCGGCGCTGACTGTACCGGGGCAGGGCGATATGGTTTGGCTGCTGCCTGCTGCGCTGCTGTTTATCTTATCAGATCTGGTGCTGGCCTTTGAAACCTTTGTGCTGGCGGATGATCATGCGGCCCGTCGGGTCACCCCCTATGTCATCTGGGTTACCTATTGGGGCGCACAGCTCGGGTTTTTCACAACATTTACCTGAGGCGCTTTGCATGTGCCGCAAATCCGCATTAAGTGGGGAAGAAACCCTTTGCGGAGACCATGATGGCGTTTTTCTCCAAACTAAAAGACAAACTGTTCAAGTCTTCATCGAAGCTGGAGCAGGGGCTTGATGCAATTGTCGAAGAGGCGGCTGAGCCAGCCGCTCAGGCCGCCGAGCCTGCACCGGTTGAGGCCCCCGAGGCATCGGCCCCCAAGGCGGCTGAACCTGCGGCTCCGCGACCCGTTGCTGAACCTGCTCCGGCGCCGTCTTCGCCCGGATTGGTTGGGCGCCTGCTGGGCCGCAAGCCAGACGAGCCGCGCCGGGTTCTGGATGATGACATGCTGGAGCAGCTTGAAGAGCTGCTGATTACATCCGACATGGGCGTGGACACGGCGCTGCGGGTCACCGCCAATATGGCCGAAGGGCGGTTTGGCAAAAAGCTGTCGACGACCGAGATCAAGGAACTGCTGGCGGCGGAAATCACCCGCATTATGGAAAATGTTGCCAAACCGATGCCGATTTACTCCAAGCGCCCGCAGGTAGTGTTGGTGGTTGGCGTCAATGGATCCGGCAAGACCACCACCATCGGCAAGCTGGCTAGCCAGTTTAAGGCGGCGGGTAAATCTGTGGTGATTGCCGCTGGCGATACCTTCCGCGCCGCTGCTGTGGAACAGCTGCAAGTCTGGGGCGAGCGCGCTGGGGTGCCGGTACTGACCGCTCCCGAAGGCTCCGATCCAGCTTCGCTGGCTTTTGACGCCATCACCAAGGCGCAGGAAGACGGCGCAGACCTGTTGATGATCGATACCGCCGGCCGGTTGCAGAACCGGGCGGATCTGATGGAAGAGCTGGCCAAGATTGTGCGCGTTATCCGCAAAGTGGATGAGACCGCACCGCACAACACGCTGCTTGTGCTGGACGCCACCACTGGCCAGAACGCGCTGAACCAGGTTGATGTGTTTCGGAAAATTTCGGATGTTTCGGGTCTGGTCATGACCAAGCTGGACGGCACCGCGCGGGGTGGTGTTTTGGTGGCGCTGGCAGACAAATTCGGCCTGCCGATCCATGCCATCGGTGTGGGGGAGCAGATTGACGACCTGGCCCCGTTTGACCCTGAAGATTTTGCTGCGGCCCTGACCGGGATTGAGAAATGAAACTAGCACTTGTGGTTTCGGTTCTTGCTGCTGGGGCTGGCCTATTACAGGCTTCCTTGGCACGGGCTCAGGATGGTCCGATAATGGGATTTCGGCAGCATGATAGCGCCGAGGAAATTGCTGGTATCCGCGACACGTTGGTTGCAGGGTTTGGGATGAAAACACGCGCTGAATGGGGCTTTGTGACTGTGCACGCTGACCCATATATGCGTTGCTACTTTACCTCAGAACAGCATGAAGAACACCCGTCGTATGTGTGCCAAGAGCTAAAACCTCGTAAAAGCCAGACCGTGGTTTCTTATTTCTGGGGCACTGCGAGAGCGGATGATGTTTTCAAGGATAATGCTTGGGATCAGATCAAGCTCTGGGAATACGGTTTGCCAATGATAGTAAGCACCTATTCGCTTCCCAGAGAAATTGTCTACGAATGATCCTTAGTTCTGGTATTGCCGTCTGGCTAAGCCGTGAGTGAATGGCTGATCTCCCTCGAAGGCACCGAAGCGGGCCATACGGCGGCGCTGGTGCTGGCACTGATGGCTGCGGTGCTGCACGCGGTGTTTGGCGCCTTGCAAAAGGGCCGGCATGACCCTTGGCTGTCGCGTGGCGCGATTGATTTTTTCTATGGTTTGATGGCCGCGCCTTTTGCGCTGTTTGTGGTGCCTTGGCCGGAACCACATATGTGGGTGATTTTTGCCTGGGTTTGGCTGATTCATATTCTGTACAAGACCCTGCAGGCGCTGGCCTATACCAAGGGCTCATACACCGTGGTTTACCCGGTGGTGCGCGGCACCGGGCCGCTGTTTACGGTGATTGGCGCCTATTTTCTGTTTGGTGAGAGCTTTACCCTGATCCAGTGGGGCGGTGTGATGGTGCTGTTGATGGGGATCTTTGGCCTGGCCGCCTATAACCTGCGCTATCTTGAAACCAACCGCGACACGCTGGTGATTGCCCTGACGTTGGCTGGGATCACGGGACTGTTTGTGGCGCTGTACACCACGTATGATGCATATGGGATCCGGGCGACGGCGGATCCGTTCACCTTTTTGGCCTGGTTCTTCATGATCGACGGCGCGGCGCTGCCGGTGTTTGCGTTTCTGCGTTGGCGCAATATGGCGGATCGGCCCACTGTTGGCCCGCTGATGTTGCGCGGCTTCTTTGGCGGCTTGGTGGCGTTTATGTCCTTTGGTGCGGTGATGTTGGCGACGCGTTTGGACAAGGTCGGCGAGGCGGCAGTGCTGCGGGAAACCTCAACCGTGTTTGCGGCGTTGATCGGTTGGCTGGTGCTTAAGGAAACGGTGGGACCGCGCCGCATTGCCTTGATGGCTTTGATCGCGCTGGGTGCCGTGATAGTGGAGATGGGCGGATAGGCTCAAGACAGGAAGACAGGAATAAAAATGGCAGGCAAGAAGATCAACCCGACATTGAAGATGGCGCTGGAATTTGGCCCCATCGTTCTGTTTTTCCTTGGCTATCTCAAGTTCAAGGATGAGATTTTTCTGATCAGCGGCACGGAATACAAAGGCTTTATCGTCATAACGGCGGCGTTTATTCCGCTGATGGTGGCGTCCTCGATCGCGCTGTGGAAACTGACCGGCCATATCTCAAAAATGCAGATCCTGACCTTGGTGCTGGTGATCCTGTTTGGCGGCATGTCGGTCTGGTTCAATGACGAACGTTTCTTCAAAATGAAGCCAACAATGATTTACATGCTGTTTGGCGGATTGCTGGGCATTGGCCTGCTGCGCGGGCGCAGCTACCTGAAGGTGGTGATGGAAGAGGTGATGCCGCTGGAAGATGAAGGCTGGATGATGCTGACCCGCCGCATGTGTGTTTTCCTGTTTGCTCTGGCTGTGGCGAACGAGCTGATCTGGCGCACCCAAAGCACCGAAACCTGGGTGTATTTCAAAACCTTTGGCCTATCGATTGCGATGTTTGGCTTCTTTATGAGCCAGGCCGGGCTGTTCCAGAAGTACGGCATAGAAGACGAAGAAGAAGAGGCCTGAGCCTTTTGAGCATCGAATAAATGCCATTTTGAGCCTGTTGCGCGAGCAGCAGGCACGCGTCCGCCCGCCCCTCGGCGGGCGCGTTCGGCACCCACCCGGGCGCACGCTCAGTACATTTGTTGAATGGTCGGCGCAGATTACCCAAACAGATCTTCTTGCACCCAGGTATCTGACCGATCACCTCGCAGTTCCGCACAAAGTGCGCGGCCAGCCCGGACGCCGGGGCGCTGCCAGACCTCTTGCAACCAACGGTCCAGATGCGGTTTGTCGTCCAGAGTTTGTTCTTGCCCTTCCCACAGCGAGGCCCAGGGCCAGATCGCCATGTCGGCGATGGTGTAATCCTCACCGGTGACAAAGCGATTGTCGGCCAGTTGTCGGTCTAGCACGCCGTACAGGCGGGCGACTTCGGAGCGATAGCGGTCTTTGGCATAGGGCAGGTCTTCGCCTGCGTATTTCAGGAAGTGATGCGCCTGACCGGCCATGGGGCCAACGCCGCCCATTTGCCACATCAGCCATTGTTCGACCTGCAACCGGCTACGTTCGTCCTTGCCATAGAACTGTCCGGTTTTACGGGCCAGATACATCAGGATCGCGCCGCTTTCGAACAGCGAGACCGGTTCGCCATCGGGGCCGCTGGGGTCGGTGATGGCGGGCATGCGGTTGTTTGGGGCGATTTTCAGGAAATCAGGCGCAAACTGGTCGCCCGCGCCAATGTTGATCTTGTTCAGCTCATAGGGCAGGCCCATTTCCTCGAGCGCGATCGAGACTTTCCAGCCGTTTGGGGTTGGCCAGTAATAGAGCTGGATTGGGTCCTGCATGCGGGTGCCTCCTGTTGGTTGCCTAAATCTTGGGCAATTTCGTCGCAAGCACAAGAGGGCAGGCGCCTGTGATCTTGACCTTATCCCACAATCATCGTATGCGCGGGGCATAGATATCGTGGCGATTTGTTACCGGATTGCGGGCCACGTTAAACACACCCGCTAAAGAGGTCAGGATGTAAGGGACCCCCTTTTCGCTTGGCCGAATTGGGGTTTTTTTATTGCGCGATGGGCGCAGGAGGACATGTGATGAGTGACAGCTGGAACAAGGCCACCAAGATGGTGCATGGCGGCACACGCCGCAGCCAGTACAACGAGGTGAGCGAAGCGATTTTCCTCACCCAGGGCTTTGTCTATGACAGCGCTGAACAGGCCGAGGCCCGGTTTATCGAAACTGGCCCGGATGAGTTCATTTATGCCCGTTATGGCAACCCAACCGTGGCCATGTTCGAGGAACGCATTGCGGCGCTGGAAGGCGCCGAAGATGCTTTTGCCGCGGCATCCGGTATGGCGGCTGTCAATGGCGCGCTGACTTCGATCCTGAAGGCGGGTGACCACGTAGTGTCGGCCAAGGCGCTGTTTGGCTCCTGTCTGTATATTCTGGAAAGTGTTCTGGCGGGCTTTGGCGTTGAAGTGACCTTTGTGGATGGTACCGATTTGGACCAGTGGCGCGCGGCTGTGCGGCCCGAGACCAAGGCGGTTTTCTTTGAATCCATGTCCAACCCGACGCTCGAGGTGATCGACGTGGCCGCCGTGGCCGAGATTGCCCATAGCGTGGGCGCGACTGTGATCGTCGATAACGTGTTCTCGACCCCGGTGTTTTCCAATGCAATCGAGCAAGGCGCTGATGTGGTGGTTTATTCAGCTACCAAGCACATCGACGGGCAAGGGCGCGCGCTGGGTGGTGTGGTGCTGGGCACCAAGGAGTTTATCCGTGGCCCACTTGAGACCTATATGAAACACACTGGCGGCTCGCTGAGCCCGTTTAACGCCTGGGTGATGCTGAAGGGGCTGGAGACCATTTCGCTGCGGGTGAATGCACAGGCTGAAACGGCTCTGAAGATTGCCTCCGCACTGGACGGCCACGCGGCGCTGGAGCGTACGATTTATCCCGGTCTGCCCACCCATGCCCAAAACGCGCTGGTGCAGCGGCAGTTGGGTGGCAAAGGCGGCACGGTGTTGTCGCTGGACCTAAAAGGCGGCAAGGAGGCTGCGTTTAAGTTCCTGAACGCGCTGACCATTCCGGTGATTTCCAACAATCTGGGCGACGCCAAATCTATCGCCACTCATCCGGCCACCACCACCCACCAGCGTTTGCCCGAAGAGCTGAAGGCCGAGCTGGGCATCACCCCCGGTTTGGTGCGGTTCTCGGTTGGGCTGGAAGATGCGGAGGATCTGATTGGTGACCTGAAACAGGCGCTTGAAGTGGCGCAGGGCTAGGCGACGCCGGGCTTTTCGCGACAGCACAGATCGCCGGGTTTGGTTCGGGTTCTGAGATGAACATTGCAAAGAGCGTTTTGGTGCTAATGCCAGAACGCTCTTTTCTGTTGAGCGTCAGATAAAATTTGCTGTTTCGTGATTAGGTGACGCAACCGTTACGAACCGGGTGTTTTCTTCGTAGCCGCGAATGTTAGCTTTGTGCCCACTTTGACCAAATAAAGCACCTTGTGATAAGGTCCGCTTTTTGACGCAGCAAATCCCCCTTAGGGGCTTTATGAACATGACCGACTTCAATCCACAAACCCATGTTGTGCTTTCAGATGATGAATTGGCATTTCAAACCGACTCCGCCAGTTGGCGGTACGGCCCTACTTTCGATGTCCGCTTTTTTTTCAACCATTCGCTCGATTTTACTGATTTCGAGACTGCATTGCTGAATGAACCGCTTCGTATTGTTGACCCGAGAATCGACACACCGGGCCGAGTGCTCCTTCGTCACGAGCTATGGCCAAATTGCGTTGGTGCGCGGTACTATGACTTTCAGAGACCTAATCGTCGCGAGCCGACAATCCTGTTCTACCCGAAACAGTATAAAACTATATTGGATGGAATGTATTTTTCCCGCGGTCGTCGCGAGGACATTTGTAAGTTCTTGAATCCAATCGTTGCCCTCGCGCGCCGCATCAAAACGGCTTGCGACGCTCATGAAGTTATGCTGTTCACGCAGGATTTTTACCCAAGAAAGAGCCCCGAAACTGAGATCTTTCCTGGTGTGTTTCTTGCCGAACCGATATTCGAAGCAGTGAGATAACTGGCATCGGAACTCGAAAGCGGTTGCCGACAGGCCTCTAGAAAGCTTTCGATCATTGATCGGTATCGGTTGCCACAAATTGAGCGCACCTTTGGGCAAAGCCTAGTCAGAGAAACACAGCTTATTCCCATCCAAGTCTCGGACATAAGCCGAGTAGCGTGGGCCGCGTTGGTTGGGGTTGCCTTCGCAGGTGCCGCCCAGGTCTAGGGCCAGTTTGTGTAGCCGGATGACCTCGGGCTGGGTGCCGACACAGAAGCCGACCATGGTGCCGTTGCCGACGGTGGCGGGGTTGGTGTCAAAGGGGATCGCGGTGGCAAAGGCGAAGTCTTCGCCGATCCAGTAGGTCATGCGATCAGACGGTGACAGGCTTTGCAGGCCGGACTGGGCAAAGAGCGCGTCGTAGAAGGATTTGGCGGCGGTCATGTCGTTTGTGCCAACGGTAAAGTAGTTCATTTTCATGTATTTAGATCCTGTGTACCGCGCAGGTCGGCGGGGTTGAGGGGGAGGAGAACCTCGGTTTCCTCGTCACTCATATTGATAAATATGACATTTTATGTCCTATTTGTTGCATGACACGGACACATGCAGGCGACAGGCTACGGCGGATGGAATTGCTGGCGGTTCAGCTCAAGCAGGATAGCCATTGCACGGTCAAAGATCTGGCGCAGGCACACGGGGTTAGCGCGCGGACCATATCGCGGGATCTGGCGCTGATGCGCGAGCAGGGGATGCAGATTGACGCCGACCGCGGGCGTGGTGGGGGCGTGCGGCTGGAGCGGAACTGGGGTGTTGGGCGGCTGAACCTGGACTACGGCGAGGCGGTTGATCTGTTGATCAGCATTGCGGTGGCCGAGCAGATGAACTCGCCCATGTTTCTGGCCAGCCTTGGGTCGGTGCGGCGGCAATTGGAGGCGTCGTTTTCGCCACAAAAGCGCAACAAGGTGAACCAGTTGAAAGCGCGCATACTGATTGGCGTGACCGCGTCGACCTATGTTCAGGCTGGGGTTAGCACGCCGCCAAAGCGGGTTGTGCAGGCATTACACCAGGGCTTTATCGATCAGGAAATGTTGGAAATTCGATACCAGCGCGAGGATGGCGAAGTCTCAGAGCGGCAGATCGCGCCGCATTATCTGCTGCTGAAATACCCGGTTTGGTATGTGGTAGCCTATGATGAGCTGAGGCAGGGGCCCAGAACCTTCCGCTGTGATCGGATTTTGGCGGCGGCCAAGACAGGGACGCATTTTAAACTGTTGCCCAAGGCGGCGTTCCACCCCTCGATCAAGGATGATGATTTAACGGTCGCCGGGTAGGACTGGTTTGGGCTGTCACTGGTCAAATTACAGATCCTCAATCCGCTGTGGCGCGCTTAGCACGATGGGATCGTTCGGCGTGCCGTCATTTTGATCCGCATGTTCCCTGAAAACGGGAGTATGCGCCGGGAGGATGGTTTCATCTTGGGCGGTGTCTATGAAGATATGCTTGGAGTTCTCGGGGGTGATCTTTACCCAGTTCGGATCATCGAGGGTGCCCCGGTATAGCCCAACCGCACCGTCAAAACGTTCAAAGGTTTGAAATAGCTTGGTGCCGCAGGTGTCGCAGAAATTGATGTGGATCTGTTTGCCGCTGCTCGCAGACACATAAGTGTATTGCTTGGGTGTGCCTTGGGTCACCGCAAAGTCAGAGGCGCTGAGCGCGGGTTGCACCATATAGGCGGCACCCGTTGCGCGCTGGCAGAAAGTGCAGTGGCACATGGTTGTTCTGTCGGGCTGTTTTGACACCTCGTACCGGACCTGGTTACACAGGCATCCGCCTTGCATTTTGGACATGATGGCTCCTTGTGAAATCTCTTGATTTGAACAGGGTATCCGTACCTTAAGAGGCCGCAGGATTTTGGATAGGCGTTTGAAATGTAATTATTTTGAACATACTTGTAATGCGCGTAAAGGCGAAGTGATATTGCGCGTTCATTTGGAGTGAAAAGTGATTTTGACTAACGTAAAGAGCTGTTGGGCATTCCTGAGGATGATTTTCCTGGAAGGAATGCTGCACCGAACCGAAAGTGGAGAGAAGCTTGGTTTTTTCACAAGGCGTGGTACCGGCTCAAACCATATGTTTGCGGGGATCACCGGTACGCTGATTGGAACGGTCTGGTTCGCGCAGCGCGCTCATTTTGAGCTCGACGCAATGGCAACAACGTCAGAGGTTATCGAGGTCAGCCGGGAACTCACCAGTGACAGAGAAGCAGTTTACCAACTGACGCTTCGATGGATTGATCAGGATGGTCATACGCAGGTGACCGTGCCGAAGGTGAAAGCCAACTATTATAACGTTCCTGTTGGAACGGAGCTGGACATTAAGTATGATCCAAACGATCCGGCAGATGTGCGTGTTGAGACTGAGGACGGGCCTTGGTATCTACCACGTCTGATACTGATTAGTGCTATCGTAAGCTTTTTCATTGGGCGGGTGATACGAGGGCGGCCTTGAATTGGGGCATAACGCCTTGGAAGAGTGAGTTGCCCCGGGAAAGAGTTGCTGTGGGCTGCGCCTTTTGTGGCTTTGAACGCCAGCACAACGGCTGTTTTCAATGCCAAGCTGCCGCATTTGGTGGTTCACTTTTGTATTTCTGGCGTTAAAGCCCTACAAGAGAGATCTATGGCTCTGTTGCACCCGGCATCGCGAAGGAAACGTGCTGATGAATATTCATGCCCCCAACTCTGACGCATCGCCAGATCGTGAGGCCGCCGAAGAGGCGCTGGCTGTCCTGCGCAATTGGGCGGCAAGTGCAACGGTGACGGAGATTGCACAGCTGGACCCAGCCGTGGCGCGGCTGTTGCCGGGGCAGGAGTTGAACAATTATCCTGACCTGTCGCGTGAGTATCCTGCAGATTTCAAATCGGATGAGGCCTATCGCGCCACACTGCCGGATTTGCAAAATGGTCCGGCGAGCCTGATCCGGGGCGCGCGGCAACAAATCCAACATGTGGGCATTTCCAATTTTCGCCTGCCGATCCGGTTTCACACCCGAGATGGGGGTGATCTGACGCTGGAGACCTCGATTACTGGCACGGTCAGCCTGGAGGGCGAGAAGAAGGGCATCAACATGTCCCGGATCATGCGGACCTTCTATAAACATGCCGAGCGCACCTTTAGTTTCGAAGTGATGGCGGCTGCCGTGGATGACTATCTGAGCGATCTGGACAGCCCCGATGCGCGCATTCAGATGCGGTTTTCGTTCCCGGCCAAAGTTGAAAGCCTGCGATCAGGCCTGACCGGGTATCAGTATTACGATATTGCGCTGGAGCTTGTTGATCATGACGGCATCCGCGAAGAGATCATTCATCTGGATTATGTTTACTCCTCGACCTGTCCCTGTTCGCTGGAATTGAGCGAGCATGCGCGGTCAGCCCGAGGCCAGTTGGCGACTCCACACTCGCAGCGTTCGGTGGCGCGGATTTCGGTGCAGGTAAAGCAGGGGGCCGATTGCCTGTGGTTTGAGGATCTGATTGATCACTGCCGCAAGGCGGTACCGACTGAAACCCAGGTGATGGTGAAGCGCGAAGATGAACAGGCCTTTGCCGAGCTGAACGCCGCCAACCCGATCTTTGTCGAAGACGCGGCGCGTTTGTTTTGTGAGGCCTTGCAAAGCGACGGACGTATAGCCGATTTTCGGGTGTTGGCCAGCCATCAAGAAAGCCTGCACAGCCATGATGCGGTGAGCGTATTGACCAGTGGTGAGACCTTTGTGGCGCGCAGTTTTGACCCCAAACTGTTTTCAACTCTGATCCATCAGGGGTGATCTGCCGGGCCTGTTTCGGCACCTGTAAGTGACTTCAATTTAACACAGCGTTTGATGTCTGGTTCCTGGGCTCCGCCCGTTCGCGCCTCAAGCCCTCTCCCAGAGGGTTTGCCGCTGCGCGGACCGGCGCGAACTCCCGCCCGTCGGCGGTCTCTGGTCAGAGACACCCTCCCGTTGGGCGTGGCACCGCGCATAGCGCGGTGCCACGCCCAACCCTGCAAGGGGATCGGCGAAAGCCGATGGTCCGCGCAAGGGGCGGGAGCTCTTGTGATAGCACTGTCTTTGGCTTGACACTTGCGGCTGCGGAGGCCAACGCTGCGCGTCATGTTGGATATACGCCCTATTGGATATGTGATTGGCCTGCTGGTCTCCATTTTGGGAGCAACCATGTTGCTGCCGCTGCTGATCGACCTGTTTGATGGACAGGGCGAGTGGCCGGTATTCCTGCAAAGTGCTGTGTTCACGGTATTGGCGGGCGGCGTGATTGCGCTGAGCTGTGCCAATGGGGTGAAACAGGGGCTGACCATTCAGCAAACCTTCTTGTTGACCTCTGGTGTTTGGTTGGCATTGCCCTTGTTTGGGGCTTTGCCGTTTGCGCTGGGCGAAACCGAGCTGCGGTTTGTGGATGCGTTTTTTGAGGCGATGTCGGGGCTGACCACAACCGGGTCCACCGTGATTTCGGGACTGGATGAGCTGCCACGTGGAATTTTGTTGTGGCGCGGGATACTGCAGTGGCTGGGTGGCATTGGTATCATTGTTGTTGCGATGGTTTTCTTGCCTGAACTGCGGGTGGGGGGCATGCAGATCTTCCGGTCCGAAGGGTTTGATACCTTTGGTAAAATCTTGCCGCGCGCCACCGAGATTTCATCCAGGATTTCAGTTGTGTATGTGAGCCTGACGGTGATCTGCGCGCTGGCTTATGTGGCGACCGGGATGCAGGCTTTTGATGCGGTAGTACATGCAATGACCACCATTGCGACGGGCGGTTTTGCCAATTACGACGCCTCGTTTGGGGCGTTTACTGGCCAGGCTGAATATGTGGCTGTGGTGTTTATGCTGCTGGCAGCGCTGCCGTTTGTCCGTTTTGTGCAGTTGACCGCTGGTCATGCGCAGCCGCTGTTACGCGATAGCCAGATCAGGGTTTTCTTTGCCACCGCGTTGGTGCTGGTTTTAGTTCTGACGTTGTGGAACATGACCCGGATCACCAACACCGAGGTGGGGTTTCGCGAAACTCTGTTTAATACCGTATCCCTGATGACAGGCACCGGCTATGCCAGCACTGACTACATGGCCTGGGGCGGCTTTGCCGTGACCGTGCTGTTCTTCACTGGCCTTATCGGGGGGTGCGCGGGATCAACGGCTTGTTCGATCAAGATCTTCCGGTATCAGCTGCTGTTTGCCTCTATCCGGGCGCAGATTTACCGCATCCGTTCCCCGCATGGGGTGTTCACGCCGCGCTATGCCGGGCGGGCAATTGGTAATGATGTTCTGAGCTCGGTGATCTC
Source organism: Parasedimentitalea nitratireducens (assembly GCF_057444295.1). Classification (NCBI taxonomy): domain Bacteria; kingdom Pseudomonadati; phylum Pseudomonadota; class Alphaproteobacteria; order Rhodobacterales; family Paracoccaceae; genus Parasedimentitalea; species Parasedimentitalea nitratireducens. The sequence goes on from NZ_JBYAXC010000005.1 coordinate 207,477, forward strand.
GTTCTTTGTGTTTTTCATCGTCACGATTGGCGTCGTCGCCTGGGGTTTGGCGCTGACAGGGCTGGATTTCACCACTGCCGTATCCGGTGCGGCCACGTCGGTGGCCAATATCGGCCCCGGTCTGGGCAGCACAATTGGCCCGGCGGGCAACTTTGCCAGCCTGAATGACACCGCCAAGTGGATCCTGATTGCAGCCATGCTGATTGGCCGATTGGAACTGCTGGCGGTCTATGTCCTTTTTACCATCCGCTTCTGGAGAGCTTGATATGACACGACCCTTGGGTGTGCAAATTTCTCAGATGTTGAGCGACCATGGGGTCGAGGTGATTTTTGGTGTGCCGGGTGTGCATAACCAAGAGCTGTACCGCGGCATCGAGGAGGCCGGGATCCGCCATGTGCTGGCGCGGCACGAGCAGGGCGCGGGGTTCATGGCCGATGGCTATGCGCGGGCCACAGGGCAGCCTGGGGTAGCCTATGTGATCACCGGGCCGGGGCTGACCAATATCATGACCCCGATGGGGCAGGGCTATGCGGATTCGGTGCCGATGCTGGTGATCTCATCCGGCTTGGACGAGACGGGCGCCCGGCGCGGGCAGTTACACCAGATGAAGGATCAGGTTGGGGCTGGCGCTGCGGTGGCCGACTGGTCCCAAGAGGCGCGCAGTGCGGATGCGGCCTATGGGCTGATTGAGCGTGCTTTTGATGAGTTTGAGACGCGTCGGCCACGCCCCAAGCATATTCAGGTGCCGGTTGCTCAGTTGATGGCTGAGGCTGAGCCACCCTTGCCGCCGAACATACCTGCGCAGCGGGTGGAGGCCAGCAAGGAAGCGGTGGCCTCGGTTGTGTCCTTGTTGAATATCGCGCGCCGTCCGCTGTTCATTTTGGGCGGTGGGGCGACTGGGGTTTTGTGGCGGGATGTTCTGGAGCCTTTGGGAGTTGCGACATTCACTACCAGTGCTGGACGGGGCGCAGTGGGCGATAGCTACGCTTTGGATTTTGGCAGTTATCTGGCCCGCGAAGACAGTGCCGAGATCATTGGATCAGCGGATCTGGTAGTGGCAATTGGCACTGAGCTGTCCGAGGTGGACCTGTGGCGCAAGCGTTTGGGACATACGTCGACGCTGGTGCGGGTGGATCTGGACAGCGAGGTCCTAACAGACGCGCAGCGCGCCATGATCAAGCTGGACTGCGATGCCGAGAGCTTTGCCCGGGCGCTGTGGGAGGCGGCCAAGGATCAGCCCCCGGCAACTGGTTGGAGTGCGCAAGAGGTGGTTGAAGCCAAGGCGCGCTGGCAGGCGGAGGTGGACGCGGTGCGACCCGGTGTTTTGCCTGTTGTCGAGGCGCTGCGGGAAGCGGTGCCGCTGGATGCGATGATTTATTCGGACATGACCCAGCTTTCCTATGTTGCCAAACAGATCTGGCAGATGAGCCGGCCGGGACACTGGCACCATCCTAGTGGTTTTGGCTGCTTGGGCTATGCGCTGCCAGCGGCCATTGGTGGTGCGGTTGCGCGGCGCGGCTCTCCAACATTGGCCATCGCAGGTGACTATGGCTTTCAGTACACTCTGCAAGAGCTGGGCATTGCGGTCGAACTGGGGCTGAGCCTGCCGATTATCCTGTGGGACAATGGCAAACTGAAAGAGATCGAAGACAGCATGACCCGCGCCCAGATCGCGCCTTTTGCGGTTGAAGCGCGTAATCCGGATTTCTGCAAGCTGGCCGAGGCCTATGGGGCAGGGGCCGTGGCGCCTAAATCATTGTCGGAGATGCAAGAGGCGGTAAAAGCAGCGTTCCATGCACAAGGGCCAACCCTGATCCATGTGACACCAGAGGTTCTGGAAGGGTGATGAGTGGTGCGTGCAAGCACGCACCCTACACTGAGAGCACCCGGTGGGATGCCGGGTGATCTGTTGGAGCTGTTACTTGTTGTCCAGCAGTGAATTTGGGATTTCAAACCGTTCTTCGGGGGTGATGTGAACGATGGTGGTGTTTGCCAGACGTTTGGACCCCAGCGAACCGGTGCTGTCGGTCGAGGTGATCGCACCCTCGGTCACATACAGGTAACGCACTTGGCCGCCGGGCAGCATGACCCGCAAAGTGACAGTCCCATCATCTTTGGGCAGGATCTCGATCGGGCAATCCGCGTAGGGTTGGCCATCCTGGGCGGCACAGGGCACGTGACCAATGGAGCGGGTGCCATCGGTGCCTGCGATATTTGCGCCGCTGGCTAAGGCGGACAGGGGTAGAAGGGTGGCACCAGCCAGCAAGGTAAAAAATCGCATGAAAATCCCTTTCTCGGATAACTATTTATCGAACTTTTGCACTCGCGCGCCGACGCTGTAAACCCAAGGAATGTGGCAGCACAGGCAGCGGCGCTTGGTCGCGACCAATCAGGTGCTCTTGCTCTTGGCTCGGGGCTCGCTTATGAGGCGGGAGATCAAAAACCGCGAGCGCACGGAGACACTCCCATATGCCGGTACTTGTGATGAAATTCGGCGGCACATCTGTCGCCAACCTGGACCGCATCAAGCGCGCTGCAAAACGCGTTGGTGTTGAAGTGGCCAAGGGCTATGACGTGATTGTCATCGTCTCGGCGATGTCCGGTAAAACCAACGAGCTGGTGGGCTGGGTTGAAGAAACCTCGCCGCTGTTTGACGCCCGCGAGTATGATGCAGTTGTCTCATCTGGCGAGGCGGTGACGGCTGGCTTGATGGCACTGACGCTGCAAGAGATGGATGTTCCGGCACGCAGCTGGCAGGGGTGGCAGGTGCCGCTTCAGACCACCAGTGCCCACAGTCAGGCCCGGATCGAAGAGATCGGCACTGACAACATCACCCAGAAGTTTGGTGAAGGCATGAAGGTGGCGGTGGTTGCCGGTTTCCAAGGGGTGAGCCCCGAAGGCCGTATTACCACATTGGGTCGCGGTGGATCGGATACCACGGCGGTGGCCTTTGCTGCGGCATTTGAGGCCGAGCGCTGTGATATCTACACCGATGTCGACGGCATCTATACAACTGATCCACGGATCTGTGAGAAGGCCCGCAAGCTGGACAAGATCTCGTTTGAGGAAATGTTGGAGCTGGCGTCGCTGGGAGCCAAGGTTCTGCAGACCCGCTCGGTTGAGCTGGCGATGCGATTTAAGGTTAAACTACGTGTTCTAAGCAGCTTTGAAGAACAATGCGATGAGGCGGGCACGCTGGTCTGTGCCGAGGAGGAAATCATGGAATCCAATGCAGTAGCCGGTGTGGCCTATTCCCGCGACGAAGCCAAGCTGACCCTGTTGTCGGTGGCAGATCGCCCGGGCATTGCGGCCATCATCTTTAACTCGTTGTCCGAGGGCGGCGTGAACGTTGACATGATCGTGCAGAACATCTCGGAAGATGGGCGCACTGACATGACATTCAGCTGCCCAACCGATCAGGTGGCGCGGGCTGAGCAAGCCCTGCTGGGCACCAAGGATGCTGGCGAGTTGAACTATGCCGAGCTGGTGGCTGACAAGGATGTCGCCAAGGTGTCGGTTGTTGGGATTGGCATGCGCTCGCAGTCTGGTGTTGCCGCCAAGATGTTCAAGGTGCTGTCGGATGAAGGCATCAATATCAAGGTGATCACCACATCCGAGATCAAAATTTCCGTGCTGGTTGATCGGAAATACATGGAACTTGCGGTCCAAGCACTGCATGATGCATTTGATCTGGACAAGGTTGCCTGAATACCTCTGGCAACCTGACACCAAAATGCGTGAACAGGGGCCATGTCGGACGGTACTGAATCTGAGAGCCGCAAGCTGCTGGGGCGGCTGCGCGAGGCAATGGCTGGCGATGACGCTGGCCAGGCCCGTCTTAACAAAATTACCCATCTGATTGCAGATAGCATGGGCACCGAAGTGTGCTCGGTCTATCTGTTTCGCGATGATGAGACGCTGGAACTCTGCGCCACCGAAGGTCTGAATACAGAATCGGTACACCAGACACGGATGCGCATGGGCGAAGGTCTGGTTGGGCGGGTCGCCAAGTACGGCAAGATCGTCAACACCGCTGATGCGCCCAACGCTAAGGGCTTTCGCTATATGCCGGAAACTGGCGAAGAGCGGTTCTCGTCGTTTCTGGGTATTCCTGTTCAGCGACTAGGCGAGAAGCTTGGGGTTTTGGTGGTTCAGTCCAAAGAAGCCCGAGAGTTTTCCGCCGACGAGGTTTACGGCCTGGAAGTGGTGGCCATGGTCATTGCTGAGATGACTGAACTGGGGGCCTTTGTTGGCGAAGGGGCAGCCCTGTCGCCGTTGCACCAGCAATCTGTCCTGATGCATGGAACCACGGCGCAGGAAGGCGCGGCCGAGGGGCATGTCTGGCTGCATGAGCCCCGTGTTGTCATTACCAACCCTATTGCCGACGATCCACACCGCGAGAGCGAGCGCCTGCACGAGGCGGTGGAGGAACTGCGGGTGGGCGTCGATAAGATGCTCGAGATGTCGATGGATGGCGACAAAGAGCAGATGCAGGTGATGGAAGCCTATCGCATGTTTGCCAATTCCAAGGGCTGGATGCGGCGCATGGAAGAGGACATCGCCCGTGGCTTGAGCGCAGAAGCTGCTGTTGAGAAAGAACAATCGCAGGCACGCGCCCGGATGGGGCAGGTGCAGGATGCCTATCTGCGCGAACGGTTAAGTGATCTGGATGACCTGTCTAACCGGTTGTTGCGCATTCTGACAGGGCAGGGGAGCACATCGAGCACTGACTTGCCTGCTGATCCAATCTTGATTGCCCGCAATATCGGCCCCGGTGATCTGCTGGAATACGGCCGCAGCCTGCGTGGTGTGGTGTTGGAAGAAGGATCAGTTGGTAGCCATGCAGCGATTGTAGCGCGTGCCCTTGCGATACCTTTGGTTGTGAATGTTGATCGGATCACCAACGAGGCGCTGAACGGTGACCATATCATGGTTGATGGTGAGCAGGGGGTGGTTCACCTGCGCCCTGAAGACACTGTCTCCGGCGCATTTCGTGACAAGATTGCGATGCAGGCCGAGGCACAGGAAAGATACACATCGATCCGGGACATGCCAGCGGTTACCAAGGATGGCAAAACCGTCAATATGATGATGAACGCGGGGCTGATGGCAGATTTGCCGTCGTTAGAAAGCTCGGGCGCCGAAGGTGTTGGGCTGTTCCGGACCGAGTTACAGTTTCTGGTGCGTAACAAGATGCCCAAACGGCTGGAACTGGTTGAGCTATACAAACGCGTTCTGGACGCCGGTCATGGTAAGAGGGTGGTGTTTCGCACGCTGGATATCGGGTCGGACAAGGTGCTGCCCTATATGAAGCCCACGGACGAACCAAACCCAGCCTTGGGGTGGCGTGCGATCCGTGTGGGGCTGGACAAGCCCGGCGTCATGCGAATGCAGCTGCAGGCGCTGATGCGTGCGGCGGATGGTCGACCTTTGACTGTGATGTTCCCGTTTATCGCGCAGTTCGAGGAATACCGGGCCGCGCGTGCCGAGGTTGAGAAAACCCTGGAGCGCGAACGAAAGCTGGGCCACCCGTTGCCGGAAACCCTGGATGTGGGGGCCATGCTGGAAACGCCCTCGTTGGCCTTTGCGCCGCAAAAGTTTTTCGAAGAAGTTGGGTTTCTGTCGATTGGCGGCAATGATCTGAAACAGTTCTTTTTTGCGGCGGATCGTGAGAATGAACGGGTCCGTAAACGGTATGATACGCTGAACGTCAGCTTCCTGAGTTTGATTGAGCGGATTGTTGAGCGTTGCCAATCCACCAATACACCGCTGAGCTTTTGTGGCGAAGATGCGGGGCGCCCGATCGAGGCGGTTTGTTTGGCGGCAATTGGGATCCGCACATTGTCGATGCGACCGGCCTCGATCGGTCCGGTGAAATCACTGCTGATGCGTGTTGATCTGGATGCCTTGCGTAAGATCATCACCGATGCGCGGCATCGCGGCGAGCAGTCTGTGCGGCCGGCAGTGATGAGCTATCTACGCGATCTTTGAGGAAATTCGGGAGACGAACTACACCAGCTTGCTTTGACGTGTGCTGGTGTCTTTCTGCGAGTGCGAGATTGGCCTGATTTGTGGCGAATAACGGGTGGGTTGGGGGTGCGTTGATGTGCATGCATTGCACTAATGGATCCATAATTGGCGCGAATATGGGTAAATTGCTATGAAAGTTTCAGTTTTACGACCATTTGTGATTTTTGGGAAATTCCAGCAGAATTAGAGTGAATTTGCCGAGTAGCGGTGAAAATCAGGTATCCAACTAAAGAATATTCCTCAGTTCATGGCATGATCAAACTATCCGCAAGTACTTGGTAAGTTAATAACATCATATATGCCTGTTTAGCATTTGTTTTTTAACGAATTATTAAGGTTATCCTCGGGCCAAATTTTAACTTGTTTCCGGTTCACGCTGCGATTTTTTCAAATTTGAGAACCGCAGCAGCATAAGATAACGCGTTGATTATAAATAATTTTAGAGACCTTGTTCTTTAAGCTTATTTATGGCTGCGAGCCTTGTTTGAGGCGGAGATCCAGACCTGGAGATCAGATGCGGACAGACAAATATTAGAATGTCTATCTAGCTTGTTGATTAATAAGTAATAAACAGAAATGCTTGCGGAAAATTTGATCAAGCGCAAAGGTGACTTTACCGTTTGAAAGGATAGTCCATAGGCAGGGATAAATGCTTCTATTGGCGTGTTTTTTTTGTTGTTTCTGCAACTGCATGGGTGCGGTCATTTCTGGGGGGGCGTCGCTGCGGGAATTTCATTTTACACTTGAAGCTTTAAGCTTGAAATTTATTTTCGGTGACCTATCGTGATGGTGAGAAAGCCGTTTGCATGGAGTGTGGTTGATGAAGATCGTTTGTCTTGGAGGAGGACCCGCGGGTCTATACTTTGCAATCTCGATGAAGTTGCGACAACCCGAGGCAGAAGTGACTGTAGTTGAACGCAACAAACCGGATGATACTTTTGGCTGGGGCGTTGTCTTGTCAGACGATGCATTGGACAACCTGACCTCAAATGATCCTGTGAGCGCAGAACAGATCCGTCAGAATTTTGCCTACTGGGATGACATCGCCGTTATTCACAAGGGGCAGCGCACCGTTTCGGGTGGCCACGGCTTTGCCGGGATTGGACGGCGCAGTATGTTATTGATTTTGCAGCAACGAGCGCACGACCTGGGCGTGGATCTGAAGTTTGAAACCGTGGCTAAACCCGCTTCTCAATACCAGGACGAATACGATTTGGTGGTCGGGTGTGATGGGTTGAACTCGGCTGTTCGAGCAGAGTTTACCGATAAGTTCATACCCAACATCGATGTCCGCCCCTGCAAGTTCCTATGGCTTGGAACTCATCAAAAATTCGATGATGCCTTTACCTTTATCTTCGAGAAAACAAAGCATGGATGGGTCTGGATCCATGCCTATCAGTTTGATGATGATACCGCGACGGTGATTGTCGAGTGTTCTGCCGAAACCTGGGAGGCCTGGGGTTTTGAGGCGATGTCCAAAGAGGAGACCATTCGAACATGCGAGCAGATTTTCGCAGAACATTTGGACGGCCACACGTTGATTTCGAACGCAGGCCATTTGCGTGGGTCTGCTATTTGGATCAATTTCCCCAGGGTTCTTTGTGAGTCCTGGCATCATGAGAATATTGTTCTGCTGGGCGATGCCTCGGCAACGGCGCATTTTTCTATCGGATCTGGCACGCGGTTGGCCTTTGACAGCGCCATTGCGCTAGCGGAATTTGTCAGTTCCGAACCCAACTTGCCGCAAGCCTTTGATCGCTACCAAGAAGAGCGACGATTGGATGTGCTGCGCCTGCAATCAGCGGCGCGCAATTCATTAGAGTGGTTTGAAGACGTGGAACGATATCTTGATATGGATCCTGTTCAGTTCAATTATTCCCTGCTGACCCGATCGCAGCGCATCAGCCATGAGAATCTAAGATTGCGCGATGCCAAATGGCTGGCGTCAGCCGAGGCCTGGTTTCAGGCTCAGGCGGGTGTTCCTGTGACTGCGCCGGTGCGCGCGCCAATGTTTGCCCCTTACAAACTGCGTGAGATGGAGTTGGCAAACCGGATCGTTGTTTCGCCAATGGCGCAATACAAAGCCATGCATGGCTGCCCGACGGATTGGCATTTGATTCACTATGCAGAGCGTGCAAAGGGCGGGGCCGGGTTGGTCTATACCGAGATGACCTGTGTAAGCCCCGGGGGGCGGATTACACCGGGGTGTACCGGCCTGTACTCACTAGAGCATGAAGTGGCTTGGAGACGCGTGACAGATTTTGTTCACGCGGAAACCTCAGCCAAAATCTGTTGCCAGATTGGTCATTCCGGGCGCAAAGGCTCGACCCAGTTGGGGTGGGACGAGATGGATGCGCAGTTGTCAGATGACAACTGGGATTTGGTGTCAGCATCGGCCATCGCATGGTCACCTGACAACGCGACCCCACGAGAGATTACGCGAGCTGAAATGGATGAGATCCGCGAGCAGTTTGTTGCCTCGGCTCAAATGGCAGAGCGTGCTGGGTTTGATATGATCGAGCTGCATGCCGCACATGGGTATTTGATTTCCTCGTTCATTTCACCGCTGTCTAATCAGCGAACGGATGAATACGGTGGGAACCTGGACAATCGCATGCGGTATCCGCTTGAAGTGTTCCGGGCGATGCGGGCTGTTTGGCCTGTGGATAAACCCATGTCGGTACGTATTTCCGCAAGTGATTGGGTTGGACAAGGTGGAGTGACACCGGAAGATGCCATAGAAATTGCTGCGAAGTTCAGCGCAGAGGGTGCGGATATTATTGACGTCTCTGCAGGTCAAACATCTGTCGATGCTAACCCGGTTTATGGCCGAATGTTCCAGACACCGTTTTCAGACCAAATTCGTAACACGGCAAAACTATCCACAATGGCTGTGGGTAACATTTACGAGGCGGATCATGTCAATTCGATCCTGATGGCGGGGCGGGCTGACCTTGTTTGTATCGGAAGACCACATTTGGCGGACCCTTACTGGACGTTGCACGAGGCTGCCAAAATTGGGGATCGCCAACAAGATTGGCCTTTGCCATATCATGCCGGGCGCGATCAAACTTGGCGCTTGGCCGACCGCGAAGCGGAGGTGATCCGCGCATGACCGTGGCAGGTAAGCATGTGGTTATTTCAGGTGGTGGGTCCGGTGTTGGAGCTGAAATGGCTGCGAGGTTCATTGAGGCAGAGGCCAAGGTAACCATTCTAGGGCGGCGGGCTGAAGCCTTGGATGAAGTGGCGCAGAAGATAGGCGCATTGCCGGTGTCCTGTGACGTGACGGATCGCGCTGGCTTGGATGCTGGGCTGAAAGTTGCTGTGGACCGAAATGGACCAATTGAGATTGCGATTGCCAATGCGGGTGCAGCGCCAAGTGCAGCGTTTGAAAAGACCTCTCCAGAGGAGTTTGAGAGCACGCTAGCAGTGAATCTAACAGGGGTGTTCAACCTTTGGCAGGCCTGTGTGCCAGCTATGAAAACGCAAAGCTGGGGGCGGCTTATTGCGGTTTCTTCAACTGCTGGCTTGAAGGGTTACCCCTATGTGGCGGGCTACTGCGCGGCAAAACATGGGGTAATTGGGCTGACCCGCGCATTGGGTGTTGAACTGGCCAGGACCGGCGTAACGGTGAATGCAATTTGTCCCGGATTTGTTGACACGCCTATGTTGCAAAACTCCATCGACAATATTGCCGCCAAGACCGGACGAAGCCCGGAAGAGGCGGCAAAGTCTTTGCTGGTGGGCAATCCCCAACGACGCTTTATTCAACCGGCTGAGGTCGCCGAAATGGCGCTTTGGCTGGCAAGCGATGCGGCCCAATCGGTGAACGGTGCTGCATTGCCTATTTCAGGAGGTGAGATTTGAACGTGGAAACCCCGATCGAAACTAATGGATCAAAAGACCGGCTGCGGCTGTGGCTACGGGTGCTAAAGGCAACCCGCGCAGTTGAGAGCGAAGTGCGTGAAAAGCTGCGTATTGAGTTTGCGACAACATTGCCAAGGTTTGACGTGATGGCGGCGCTGACACAACACCAAGATGGCTTGAAAATGAGTGAGTTATCTTCGGTTCTGAAAGTGTCAAATGGCAATGTGACCGGGATTGTTGACCGGCTTGCCGAGGATGGATTTGTCATTCGTGAACAGGTTCCGGGGGATCGGCGGGCGAGCCTGGTCAAGATGACCGACAAGGGAAATGTCGAGTTTGCGGCCCAGGCGACGCATCATGAGACTTGGATAAATGCGATGTTTTCTGATGTCTCTGGGGAAGACGCGGTGCAGATTTCTAACATTCTGGACGCTGTAGCCCGACAGCTGGACAGTAAGGGGGAGTGAAATGGTCAACACGGAAACCAAACATTTTCTGTGCAGTGTACAGACCGGTATAGCCACGATTTCACTGGATCATCCCGAGCGAAAGAACCCGCTTAGTTTCGATAGCTATGCGGAGTTGCGAGACTGGTTTCGCGACCTTGTTTATTGCGATGAAATCAAAGCCGTTGTGTTTGCCCCAAATGGTGGCAATTTCAGTTCTGGCGGGGACGTACATGACATTATCGGCCCGCTGACCAAGATGAGCATGAAGGAACTGCTGGATTTTACCCGGATGACGGGGGATCTGGTGAAGGCCATGGTCAATTGCGGGAAACCGGTGATTGCTGTTGTGGATGGCGTCTGTGTTGGGGCTGGCGCGATAATTGCCATGGCGTCGGATCTGCGGATTGCCACGCCCGAGGCCAAGACGGCGTTTTTGTTCACACGGGTTGGATTGGCAGGCTGCGACATGGGAGCCTGTGCGATCCTGCCGCGTATAATCGGGCAGGGGCGCGCGGCGGAGTTACTGTATACTGGTCGGTCTATGACCGCTGAAGAAGGCGCGAACTGGGGGTTTTACAACAAACTGACCGGATCAGACGAGTTGTTGGAGGAGGCTCAGAAATGGGCCGCACGTATCGCCGCGGGGCCAAACTTTGGGCATATGATGACCAAGACCATGTTGGCGCAGGAATGGTCGATGTCGATTGAGCAGGCGATAGAAGCCGAAGCGCAGGCGCAGGCCATTTGTATGCAGACCGCGGATTTTGAACGCGCGTACAAAGCCTTTGTGAACAAAGAAAAGCCGCTGTTTGAAGGGGATTGAGGAATGGTGCGTGCAAGCATGCACCCTACGCAAGAGCCAAGAGTAAAGTTTGAGTGCCGAACTGGTGTGGCCCTTGGAGGGCGTGTTTGGTCGAGAAAGAGTTGAGGGAGGCATCAGATGTCGGATCAAACGTTTTTAAGCTGGCCGTTTTTCGAGGATCGGCATCGGGTTCTGGCGGAAGAGCTAGAGAGCTGGGCCAAAGAGAGCCTGGGAACCGTAGATCATGGCGATGTGGATGCCAGCTGTCGTAAGCTGGTGGCGGATTTGGGCGCGGCGGGCTGGACGCAGCACACAGGGGCTGCAACTGGTGAGTCATTGGATGTACGCACGCTATGTCTGATCCGCGAGACCTTGGCGCGGCATGACGGGCTGGCGGATTTTGTTTTTGCCATGCAGGGATTGGGGACTGGGGCAATTTCACTGTTTGGCACGGCTGAACAACAGGCACAGTGGTTGCCGCTGACCCGGTCTGGCCAAGCCATTGCGGGGTTTGCTCTGACCGAACCGCAATCTGGGTCGGATGTGGCAAACTCGACGATGACGGCGGTGAAAGATGGCGAACACTATGTGCTGAATGGGGAGAAGACCTGGATTTCCAACGGCGGGATTGCAGATGTCTATACGCTGTTTGCGCGGACAGGTGAGGCACCGGGAGCCAAAGGGTTGAGTGCATTCATTGTGCCAGCGGACCTGCCAGGCCTCGAAGTCGTTGAACGGTTAACTACTATTGCGCCGCACCCGCTGGCGCGGTTGCGCTTTATCGAGTGTCGGGTGCCTGTATCGGCGATGTTGGGCCAGCCCGGCGCGGGCTTCAAGATTGCGATGTCGGTGCTGGATGTGTTCCGCTCAACCGTGGCGGCGGCGGCCTTGGGGTTTGCGCGGCGCGCCTTGGATGAGGCGTTGGGGCGGGTTTCCAGTCGCGAGGTTCAGGGGGCTCCCCTGTTTGAATTGCAGATGGTGCAGGGGCATATCGCCGATATGGCACTGGACGTGGATGCGGCGGCGTTGCTGACTTATCGGGCTGCCTGGGCCAAGGACAGCGGCGCGGCGCGGGTGACGCGCGAGGCGGCGATGGCCAAGTTGTTCTCAACCGATCAGGCGCAGCAGGTGATTGACCGGGCGGTGCAATTGCACGGTGGCGATGGCGTGCGCAGTGGTCAGAAGGTTGAGGAATTGTATCGCGATATCCGCGCTTTACGTATTTACGAAGGGGCGTCTGATGTGCAGCGCGTGGTGATCGCGCGGCAGGCGATGTCTGCTTATTTAGGAGGGAAATGATGTTAGGTCCGACGGCGCATAGTGATACATTTTCCCGAGACAACTTACCGCCAGAGGCGCAATGGCCCGAGATCCTGCTGGAGGGGTTTGATTATCCCGAGCGGTTGAATGCCGGGGTGGAGCTGACCGATGCCATGGTGGGTAAGGGGTTTGGAGATCATACGGCGCTGATCGGCAATGGGCGGCGGCGTACCTATAAGGAACTGTCGGACTGGACCAACCGGATTGCCCATGTACTGGTCGAGGATCTGGGCGTTGAACCGGGTAATCGGGTGTTGATCCGGTCGGCGAATAACCCGGCGATGGTGGCCTGTTGGCTGGCGGCAACCAAGGTTGGGGCGGTGGTGGTCAATACCATGCCGATGCTGCGGGCAGGGGAGCTGTCAGCGATTGTTGACAAGGCCGAGATCAGCCATGCGCTGTGTGACACCCGGTTGTTGGAGGAGTTGGAGACCTGTGCCAAGGGATCGAAGTTCCTGAAGTCTGTGACTGGTTTTGACGGGACCGAAAACCACAATGCTGATCTGGATCACATGGCGCTGGAAAAGCCAGTGACATTTGATGCGGTAGAAACCGGGCGCGATGACGTGGCCTTGCTTGGCTTTACCTCGGGGACCACGGGATCGCCCAAGGCGACGATGCATTTTCACCGCGATCTATTGATCATTGCCGATGGATACGCACGCGAAGTGTTGGATGTTCAACCCGAGGATGTCTTTGTCGGTTCGCCGCCTTTGGCGTTCACATTCGGGCTGGGGGGATTGGCGATCTTTCCGTTGCGGTTTGGGGCTGCTGCGACTCTGCTCGAGGATGCCTCTCCCCCAAACCTGATCGAGATCATCGAAAAATATAAGGCCACGGTCTGTTTTACCGCACCTACAGCCTATCGAGTGATGTTGCGGGCGATGGATGAAGGTGCGGATCTGTCATCCTTGCGAGCGGCAGTGTCGGCCGGAGAGACCCTGCCAGCGCCGGTCTATGACGAGTGGATGGAGAAGACGGGTAAGCCGATGCTGGATGGGATCGGCGCAACCGAAATGTTGCATATCTTTATCACCAATCGCTTTTCGGATCACCGCCCGGCCTGCACGGGTAAGCCAGTGAAGGGCTATCAAGTCAAGATCTTGGATCAGGATGGCAACGAGGCAAATCCGGGTGAGGTGGGACGATTGGCGGTCAAGGGGCCAACGGGTTGCCGGTATTTGGCCGATGATCGCCAGGGCAGTTATGTGCGAGATGGCTGGAATATCACCGGCGACAGTTTCCGCATGGATGAAGATGGCTATCTGCATTTCGCCGCTCGCAATGACGATATGATCATCTCGTCGGGCTATAACATTGCTGGACCCGAGGTAGAGGCCGCACTGTTGGCGCACCCGATGGTCGAGGAATGTGCTGTTGTTGGCACACCTGACGAGGCCCGCGGAGAAATTGTGCAGGCGCATGTGGTGCTGGCCGCCGAGGCCGTGCCCGACGACGCCACGGTCAAGCTGTTGCAGGACCATGTAAAAAGCGTGATTGCACCTTATAAGTATCCGCGCTCTGTGGTGTTTATCTCAGCGCTGCCAAAGACTTCGACAGGCAAGATTCAACGGTTCCGGCTTAAGAGCTAGGGCGAATATGTCACAGGTTTGTGAGCTGATTGCCCCTGCGGCAAGCCGCCGCTTGTAAGGGTGCATATTGGTTAATATCAATTTACGAGTTACTAGGCCATTTGCCTGCGTGTTGTCAGTGGTCCGAGGATGTCAGTGCATGCCCGGGCAGTGGTTCTGTTTCTTTCTGGTTTTTTTGTAATCGAAACGTGCAAACGCCAGAAGGAAATGACACGCGCCATGAATCTACTTGTTCGAGAAGACTTGGAAGATCTGCAACAGCAGAGCTCTTTTCAGTTATCGCGACAGATCAATGGCGTGTCTCTTGTTGCATGCGCTGGTGTGAACAGAGATTGGCTGGGCCTTGCTCCGTTGATGGGAGCTTGCTGTTCCGAATTGTCGTTTGAAACTCCGACCTGCGACATGGCTCCGGGTGCTACTGTTGGTGGCCCGCCGCAAAGCGACGGGTCGTATTTTCGCAAAAGCAGTGGCGGCACCTTGCTGGCTGGCGGTGTTCCCTCGCTGGGGGGGATTTTCCAAGTGTTTCAACACGCCCGGTCGCTGGCGATTGAAACTGGATTGTATACCGAAACCGATGACGTGGATGTTCTGACGTCGCCTCAGGCACGTGCGGTGTTTGCCAATCATGTGATAAGTGTCGCAGCATCAAGCAACGTTGGATTGGCTGTTGGGCTGGCGGCGCGGGCGCTTGGGTTTATGACCGAAGTGCATTTTTCTGCAGCGACCGCGCAGTGGAAGATTGATGTATTGCGTAAGCAGGGTGCTATTGTGGCCAGCCACCGCGGGAACTTTCAGGATGCCGTTGCAGTTGTTCGCGCGCAGGCTCAGGCAGATCCGATGGGGTATCATGTCGATGACACGCGGCAGGATCTTCTGAATTCGGGTTACAGTGCAATGGCTTTTGAGTTGCAGGCGCAGTTGGCTCAGCAGGGCGTGCAAATTACCAGAAGCAACCCGCTACATCTGCATTTCTCTAAGCAAAGTAAGAGTGGCCAATCTCCGTTTTCTTTGGAGATGGCAATGCGCCGAGTTTTTGGAAACCATGTCCAGTGTACATTCGATGCCGTCGGCCAGGTGGACGCTGCACTGGGGCTTGTCGCCGGAAGCTATCAGGGTGACAAATTTTCACCTGCCCTGGTTGGTGGTGAAATTAGCGATAGTGCAACCCGTGTGGTCTGGATTGTCTAATTCCGATGAGCGCGCGCCTTAACTCGCTGCAGTTTTTAGGTGAACCTTGTATGAATTCTTGATGTGATCTTGCGCTGCTTGTTCGGCCTCGGCTGGGTCGCGGGCGCGGATGGCGTCGATGATGCGCTTGTGTTCCTGATAGAGCTGCGCAGGGCGGTCATCGGGGATGTGATGGGCACCGCGCAAAAGTGCCATCGAGTCAGAAATGGCCTCGACTGTTTTGAGCAAGAACCGGTTTTGGCCTGCGTGGTAGATGGCGTAGTGCAGTTCCCAATTGATCTGGTTTAACAGCCGCTTGTCTTTCATTGCGTCTTTGCTGCGTTCCAGGATCTCTTCCATCATTTCGATTTCAGGTTCCGATGCATGCTGGGCGGCAAACCCGGCTGCGATGCCTTCGAGCCGTTGGCGTAGCGCGTATAATTCGGCCACCTCCTGACGGTTCAACTCGGCAACCACTGCGCCGCGTTGAGGCTCGATTGTCACCCGGCCTTCGGATTGCAAACGCCGGATGGCTTCGCGCACCGGGGTGCGTGACACATTCAGCGCCTTGGCGACCGAGGCTTCCTTGATCCGTTCACCAGGGTGAAATTTGCCATCCCGGATTGAGGCCAACAGTTCCTGATAAACGGCGTCAGCGCGGGATGGGGCACTGTCTGATGATTCGATTTCGACCAAGGTTTTGCCCCCTTCAGTTGGATCACTCTGGAGATGTGCAGTTTCACCGCAATGCGTCAGTTCTAACAAGTCGCTGTGTTTTAAGCAAGTTTTTGAACCTAAATGTTCATTGCAGAAACTTCTTTCCTGAAAATGTTCTAGATTGTACACATATAGGTACAAAATATCCTGAGTGCCAAATCCAATGGGCAGGCGGGGGAGGAACAACATGATGGAGGAGTCGAAAATGTTCGGATCATTTAAAGCGTCCGCAGCGGCGGTCTGTTTGACACTGGGGATGGCGGTAACGGGGGCGGCGCAAGCGGCGGATTTCCCCAAAAAACCGGTTGCGATGATTGTGGCCTATAGCCCGGGTGGCGGCACCGATACTGCGGCGCGGGTTTTGGCCAAATACATCAAGCCGCATCTGGGACAGCGCTTGATTATTCAGAATAAGCCGGGTGCTGGCGGGCAGATTGGCTTTACTGCGCTGTCGGCAGCCAAGAACGACGGTTACAAGATCGGCTTCATCAACGTGCCTTCGATCTTCCTGGTGAAGATGCTGCGCGAAGATGTTCCCTATGAAATGTCCGACTATGACATGATCGGCAATATCCAGCTGGATCCAGTGGTGCTGACTGTACCGGCTGACAGCCCCTATGAAACATTTGCTGATTTCGCCGCTGCCGCCAAGGCCGCGCCGGGTGAAGTGACCGTAGGCGGTGACGGACCACAGTCGAACAACCAGCTGCAATTGGTTGTGGCTGAGGACATGCTGGATGTGGATGTGAACTTTGTGCCGTTCAACGGGTCTGGCCCGGCGATCACTGCAACACTGGGCAATCAGGTTGCCGCTTCGGTGCCCTCGGCCAGTTCCGCCACCAGCCATGTGAAAAACGGAAAGCTGCGCGCCTTGGCGGTTTTTGCGGATAAGCGTTATCCGTACCTTCCTGACGTTCCCACCATCGCCGAGGCAAGTGGCGTTGATGTGCCGGGTATTGGTGCGTCCATGCGCGGTGTTGCGGTGCCAAAAGGTGTTCCCGCAGAGCATCGCGTAGCGCTGGAAGCAGCGTTCAAAGCTGTTGTCGAGGATGAAGGCTTCCAAGCGCATGTTGAGAAGATGGGCCTGCCGCTGACCTATATGAATGCGGATGAGTTTGCCGCTTATCTGGCAGACGCCGAAGCGGGCATCGCCAAATACATCGACCTGCTGAAGTAAGACGACAAGAAGAGGGCCAGGGCAATGAATCTGGATCAAAAACGAGATGTGATCTTTTGTGCTCTGGCCTTTGCCTGCGCTGTGGGGATTGGGGGTGTCAGCTTTGGCTACGACTTTGACAGCTCCTATTTTCCACGGTTGCTAGCGATATTCCTAGGCTTCCTCGCATTGATGTTGCTGCTGCGGGTAACGCGGCCAACAGAACAGAGGGCTGAGACCGACCTAGGCGAGATCCGCGCGCAACTGGTTGGCTTTGCCAAGGTATTTGGCGCGGTGCTTGGCTATGTCGGGCTGATGTTGCTGACGTCCTATACAGTTGGCACGGTGCTGTTTTTGCTTGGCATGATGGTGGTGCTGGGTGAGCGCAAGCCACTTCGGCTGCTGTTGATCGCCGGACTAACGACAGCGGTGCTGTCTTATCTATTTTTCCAATTCCTGGGCGTGACCCCGCCCGAAGGCCTGCTGGCCGAAGGAGTCTTCTAAGATGCTGGACAACTTACTATTGGGCCTGTCGGTGATGCTGACGCCTATGTCCTTATTTGCGGTGTTTGCCGGTGTGACCGGCGGTGTGGTGATCGGCTCTCTGCCCGGTCTGACCAGCACCATGGGCGTTGCGCTATTGATCCCGTTGACCTTTTCCATGCCGCCCGAGGCCGGGCTGGCGATGCTGGGCGGGATCTATCTGGCCTCGACCTATAGCGGGTCGATCTCGGCCATTCTGTTGAACATTCCCGGCACGCCTGCGGCGGTGGCGACCTTGCTGGATGGCCACCCAATGTCGAAACGGGGTGAAAGCACCCGGGCGCTGGCGCTGGCGACATTTGGGTCAAGCATTGGCGGCATTTTGTCTATCGTGGCGCTGTTCCTGATTGCGCCGCCGCTGGCCGAGTTCAGCCTGAAATTTGGCGCGCCCGAGTACTTCCTGCTGGCGGTGTTTGGCATCACCGTGATTGCCTCGCTGTCGGCGGGCGCGATGGAGAAGGGGCTGATGGCTGGCGCTTTTGGCCTGCTGCTTGCAACAATCGGCGCGCACCCGGTGACCGGTGATCTGCGGTTCTCGTTCAATTCCCCTGTTCTGTATGACGGCATTCCGATGGTGGTGTCGCTGATCGGGTTGTATTCGGTGCCCGAGGTGATCGCGATGATCAGCCGTGGCCAAGCAACCGTGACCGAGAAGCAGACCGGCAAGCAGCGGGGCGCGCTGTCTTATCTGCCCGAGGCGCTAAGCCAGCGGATCAATATCCTGCGCTCATCCGTGATAGGCATCATCGTTGGTATCATTCCCGGTGTGGGCTGCAGTGTGGGTGGCTTCCTGTCTTATGACGCGGCCAAGCGTAGCTCCAAAACCCCTGAGAAGTTTGGCAAAGGCAGTGCCGAGGGGGTGTTGGCTTCGGAAACTGCGAATAACGCAGTAACCGGCGGCACCCTGATCCCGCTGCTGACTTTGGGCATTCCGGGCAATCCGGTGACGGCTGTTCTGTTGGGGGGCTTGATGATCCACGGGCTGCGTCCCGGAGCCGAGCTGTTCACGCTGAACGCGGATATCACCTATGGGTTTATCATGAGCCTGCTGGTGGCCAACATTCTGTTTGTGCCGATTGGTCTGCTGTTTGCCCGCTACTGTGCAAAGGTCATTCAGGTGCCGACCCGTATTCTGGCCCCCTGTATTCTGGCGTTGGCGGTGATCGGGTCTTATTCGATCCGCGGCTCGGTTGAGGACATTCTGATCATGCTGTTTATGGGGCTGGTGGGCTTTGCCATGAACATTTTTGCGGTGCCGCGCGCGCCGCTGGTTCTGGGGCTTGTGCTGGGAACCCTGGCCGAGGGCGAGTTGGCACGATCGCTGGCGCTGGTGCGCGGCGATGTTGGGGCCTTTCTGATCCAGCTGGTGACCCGACCCATCTGCATCGTGTTGCTGCTGCTGTGTGCCTATGCGCTGTACCAGGGCATCGTCCAGCACCGCCGCGATTCAAAACTTCTGGAAAACTGATCACTTAGGGAGAGAGTAAAATGAAAAAGATGATGAATATCCTTGCCGCTGGTGCAGCACTGGCCTGCCTGTCTACCGCCAGCTTTGCGGCGAGCCTGACCGTTGGTGGAACAGCAACGATGGACAAAAAGGGCACCATTGAAATCAGCGGTTCGGGCTTTCCGGCCAGTGCGCCGGTGACGCTGATCTTTGCCACCGCTGATGGCGTTGAAAGCGACATTTCCTATGCGCTGGAACCCGCCCCTGTGGCCGATGCCGAGGGTAACTTTGCCACCACCTGGTCCTATGGCCGGTTTGTGAAGAAGAAGCTGGTGGCCCCGGGTGAGTTTGGCCTGATGGCAACCGATGACGAGTTCAACGCGTTGACCGAGGCCAAGGTCACCTTCTCGGAATGAGATAACGAATGGGGGCGGCTTAGGGCCGTTCCCACCCCATATCCCCTATCAAAACAAGAGCAGGCTCCATGACCCGCCAAACCCATTTCCATCCCGTCCGCAAAGTCGGAACGGGCGATGGCCATCACTTTTTTGGCTATTACAACAAGTCGAACTTTGACCGGTCCGGGCGGCGTTTGCTGGCTCAGCAGGTGCCCATGCGCGAAGTGAATCTGACCGGGCATGAGTTGGCCGAGGTTGGGTACTTTGATCTTGAGGATGGCGACAAGTTTCACGTTATCGGTGAGACCAGCACCTGGAACTGGCAGATGGGATCGCAGATCCAATGGCTGGGCGGGACGGATGATCGCCAGATCATCTATAATACACGTCGCGAAGCGCCGGACTGGACCCTGCCATACCCCGAGTATCAGGCGACAATCCATGATCTGGACAGTGGCACCGACCGCCACCTACCGCTGCCGATCTACATTGTGGCCCCTGATGGCAAGGCTGCCTTTTGCGTCAGCTACTCACGCTTTCAGATCACCCATCCAACCATCTGCTATCGCGCCCATCATGGTGAGCCCGCGTTGGAGCTTGCGCCCGAGGATGATGGCGTGTTTCGAATGGATATTCAGAGCGGAGTGTACGAGCTGATCCTAAGCTTAGCCGACCTGAAGCGGTTCCAGAACGTTCCGTCGATGGACAAGGCCATTCACTGGGTCACGCATATGGAGATGAACCCGTCGTCAAAGAGGTTGTTGTTCATCCACCGCTGGACCGAGCGGGTTGAGGATGAGACTTGTTTCCTGCACCGGTTGTTCACCTGTAACGCCGATGGCAGTGATCTGCACCTGCTGGAGTGTTCGGATCACCCGCTGCCGCAACTGACCGAGGGGTTCGACCCCAACGATGTTGGCACCTTTGATTATGAAAAATCAGAATACCAGATCTCGCATCCGCTGTGGAAAGGCGATGATCATGTGATTGTTTGGGGGCCGCATGCGGGGGAAATCCACTATCATCTGTATGATGGCCGCACTGGCGAAGCAGTTGTGATTGGACGGGACGAGCTGACCGAGAACGGTCACATGACCTATTTCAACGGCGGCAACTGGATGATTTCCGACACCTACCCGGATGATGAAACCAACGAACGGTTTCTGTTTTTGTGGGATGCTGAGAGTGAGGTGCGGATTGATATCGGGTCGTTCCTGACGGACGCCAATCTGGGCAAGGAAAACCGCTGTGACCTGCATCCGCGTTGGCGTTGGGACGGGCAGGCGGTCTGTATTGATTCAATCCACGAAGGTGAGCGGCAGCTTTATGTCGTAGATGTCAGCCGATTGATTGGCGCTTAGAGCTAAGCCCTGTGTCTTGCCCGGTCGATAAGCCGGGCAAGACAATCCATTCAGATTTCCATTTCAGCCAGAATATTGGCAAAGGATGCACCGTGCATGTCGCGGTCGGCGATGGTGCCCTGATAGTGGCGGCGCGGGACGCTGAATTTCACCACGTTCAAATCCGCAATGTCGAAGCGTTTGAGATCATCCAGCTGAACCAGCAGCGCATCCGCCACGCGTTCGGACGTTAGCGCAGCGCGTACGGTTTCAAAGGCATCCGTATCACCACAGAATATATCGATGGTCAGCCAGAATGGCCCGGCATTCTTGGAACGGATCTTTTTCACAACATTTGAGAGCGGGGTCATTGGCTAATCTCCTCAACGGTCAGGCTAAAGGCGCTCATCGGGTCGTCCAGTTCCAGCACATGGTTCAGGCAAAACTCATAAATCTCGCCGCGCGACATTTCAGCCGGAGAGAATGGGAAGGCAAAGGTTGGCATTTCCTCGTTTTCATCCAGCGGGTGGTGCAGCAGATAGGGGTTGAGGATCTTGGCCACCTCGCGCGAAATGGCCTCGGTTGGGGCAGTGACAATACCCATAACGCCGACCTCGCTGCCGACCCGCACATGGCTGTCGAGTGCGCCCAGGGTGGCGTTAGAGCCGATCACCCTTAGTTCCAGTGAGAAGTCCTCTCCTACACGGGTCTTGGCTTTTTCGCTGCACTTGGCGTGGATGTCATCACACCACTGATGAACGTTTTCAACATAGCGCGGCTCGCGGATCAGGGCGAGCGAGGCGGTTTGAAAACCGACACAACGGGAGCCCTCGAGTTTCACAGTATAGCGGTCGGATGGGATCCACTGGCTACCGGTGACACGTACGCGTCGATCATCCAGCGCGGTGTAGGTTGCATCGGTCACATCCAAATGCCCGCCCGGTTCGTACAGCTGGTATGGATTGCTGTTTTCATACAGCATATGCGCCGACACGGTATAAGGCGTGGCCTGGGCGTTCTTGCCCATGGGGCTGACGGTAAAGCCTTCGGCGTCGAACTCGATCAAGATGGTGCCTGAACCTGGATTGGTGGTGGCAAGCGCGCCGCACTCGCCGATTTTGGCACCATGCCAAGCGCCGCCCGGATGGCAGCCACGCATGATCGGCAGGGCTGCAATGCTGGCGGTATCTGTAGCGCGGCCGGTGATGATGATGTCTGCGCCCGTGTTCAACGCTTCCTGAATTTGTTCAATCCCGGCCAGGGCAACGATGTTGGTGCAGCTGGTCAGCAGTTCGGATGAAATGTCGATCACCGGAGCCAGCGGAGTAATTTTTCCGGCCTCATAGGCGGCGGCCATTTTGCTGACATCTTGACCACTTTTCAGAACGGCAACTTTCAGTTTTTGACCGGTCTCACCTGCAATCTCGCGGGTGATATCGACCAGCCAATCCACCGCACTGTCTGCGCCACAGGTACCTGCGGTTCCAACCAGCAGTGGTACACTGATCTGGGCGCGGGCTTCCATCAGTTCGCGCCATTCCGCCTTGATGGATCCGCGTGAATATTTGGATGTTCCTGTGCCCAGATAATGCGGGCCGCTGTCGGTTGATCCGCCGTCGATAGCAATTAGGTCGGGGTTCTGTTTGATCCCTGCCGCCAGGGCCTCTCTGTCATAGCCAAGCCCAAGGGCGCCAGAAGGTATAAGAACCTTAACCATCAGTATTTTCTCCGTATTTCCAGTCACTAACTAGCTTGAAAATCCAATAACGGAAAGCAGGATATAGGTCTAATTTGGAGCGAAAAGGCAGGGACGGCTGGTTGGCCGTCCCATTTTATATGGCTAGTTTGGCAAATGGATCGTGAACCTGCGGCGCAGGGCCGCATCCAATTGCGGGTCAAACCTGGCCTTGGAGAGCGAACTTAGGATCTGCTCTTTGCGCGCGGTGGCTTTGTTCAACAGATCCGGCTTTTGCAGTTCTTCCCATTCCTTGGGCGAGGTTCGATCGCCCAAGCTGGGGTAGACAAAGTCGGCCTGCATGCGGCTGAGCGTTTGGTCGGTTCCCAGGTAGTGGCCTGGGCCGCCGATGCAGGTGTCGCGGATCTGATCCAGCGCCAGAGTTTCGTCGTTCACCTCGATCCCACGTACACAGCGCAGGGCCTGACCAATCAGATCGTCGCCAAGGATCAGGCTCTCATGGCAGAATCCCAGCAAGGACGCATGCATGCCTGCGGCCTCATACACCATGTTAAGCCCCGACAGACCGGCCATTACGGCTGAACACATCTGTTCCCATCCCGCCTGCATGTCGGGGAGTTTGGAATCCGATGCGCCCGCGGCAGCGCCACCAGGCACGCCGTAGAATTTGTGCATCTGGGCACAGCCTGCAGACAGCAAGGCCTGCTCGCCTGAACCTACCGACATCGCACCGGTTCGCAGGTCCAACCCAAAGGGCCAGGTGCCAAAAATGGCGGGGGCGCCGGGTTTGACCGCGTTGACATAGACCAGACCGGCCAGACATTCGGCACAGGCCTGCATGATGGCACCAGCGATGGTGGATGGGGCGGTGGCCCCGGCCATGCCCGCCGACAACAGCAGTACAGGCATGCCGCCAAGGATGCATTTCTCCATCACCTCGCAGCTTTCGGTGGCGAATTTCATCGGCGGCACAACAAAGCAATTGGTGTTCGACACAAACGGGCGCTCGCGCCATTTGTCCTCGCCGCCTGCAATCATGTGCAGCATTTCCAAGGCGTCATCGACAAACCCGGGCTCGGTAAAGGAGACCCCGACATGTTTTGTTGTGCCGGATGTGGTGGCGTAAATCGAGTTCAGGTCCATCTCGCGGTTGTCCGGGATGTCGCGGCAGACCATAGGGCGTTGTAGAAAATGGATATTGTCGAGCGTATCGGCGATCCGCGCGGCGTCGTGCAGGTCTTGCACCGTGGACTCGCGGTAATTGCGCCCCTGTACATCCACCATACTGACCGCCGCACCGGCAGTGCCGTAATGGACCCGGTTCCCCGATAGCTCTAGGTCGGTGTTACCGTCGCGGCTGAACATGGTGACCGAGCGATTGGCTTTGGCAATCGTATCCTCGACCAGAGCGCGTGGAAAACGGATGCGTCCGTCATCGCCCAAAATACAGCCCGCTGCGACCAGATAATCGATGCCGCTGGGCGGGGCGTCGGCCAGGCCGATCTGTTCCAGTGCATCCAACGCGCCGTGATGGATACGTTCCATATCCTGCTGGCTGAGGGGCTTGAGCGTTCCACCCTCAATGCCGGGTCGGACGGCGCGCAAGTGATCGGCAAGCGGGGCGGCACGGGCAGCACGACGGGCGGCGCGACCACCGCTGCGCGCGGCGCGGGCGGGGGGCTTGGTTTGGTCATTCATAATAGAGGCCTTTGATGTGAGAAGATCTGATGGTGAATCAGATCTGCCCCGGCCGCCCCCTAGCCGCACGCCCCCGGGCCGCACCAATTGTGCGGCAAATCAGGCTGACATAGCATTGCTCTCGCTGCATGTTTTCTCCCGGGGTCGATGACCTCAAGATGTCAGTGTTTGCGCCAGAATCTATTCTGTTTGCGACCCTGTTGGAAAAATAGGGATATCACGTCGTCGTAGCGTTTGGATGTCCTGAGACATATCTGAAGGCGGCATTGAACTGATTACCCCTCTAAGTCGGCGCGCATCAGGTTCAGCTGAATATTATCGGGGTTTTTCTCTAGTGCGGCCGTGGCGGTTTTGAGGGCTGATGGCCGGTCGCCCAAGGCCTCGTGAATTCTGATCATCATAACCCAAGCTTCAACCAACTGCGGGTCGATTTCCACAGCTTCAGAAAAAGCGCGAAGGGCTACATTCATACGCCGCGTGGTTAAGCCGACACCCGCCAGCACCAGCTGAGATTCGGGGAAGTCCAACTTGGCGGATAGCGATTGCTGCCACTCTCCCATTGCGGTGGACAGTTTTCTGCGTTGATGGTCGGGCAATCGTGCGGAGTTGATCGAAAGGAACTCGCGCGCGGTGGCGATACGTACGGCCTTGGTCGGATCATCCAGAAGCTCAACCAAACGCGTGGCGCGCAGGGCCACACCTGCGCCGCGTTGGATGGAGATTGCAGCAACCCGTACCAAGGGTTCAGGGCTTGAGAGCAAGGGGGCCAATTTATGAGCCATGCCGGGGTTGGTTAGCGGGGTCAGCATATCCAGGGCCGTGGCACGTACAATGGCAGGAAGCGGTTTGTTCTCTGCTAGTCCGATCAAGGCATCTATCTGGTTCTGTGGCCCGTTGCGCGCGTCAGCCAAGACCAGTGAAAAATGTGCACCGCGTTGCTGGCTTTGGGGGAACCATTTGGCCACTTGATCAGTCGCCCATTGCGCTGACTGGTCAGTATGACAGTCGTTGCAGGCATTCGGTGCTTGTGTTTGCACGCTAAGATCCGGGCGCGGAATTCGGAATGAATGGTCGCGCCTTCCGTCGACGCCCATATAAACACGCTCGATCATATGGCAGCTTTTGCATTCTGCGCCTGCGCTGCCTTCATCGTGAAATGTATGTGTTGGCGCGTCGTATATTTGCAAGGCAAGGCTGGGGAAGTCAGGGTTTCCGGCTTCTGAGTGGCATTGCCCGCATAGTGCATTGCCTTCCAGCTTCAGCTCGGCGCTGTGGGGATTGTGGCAATTGCTGCAGGCCACGCCATTGGCGTACATCTTTGACTGAAGGAATGAGCCATAGACATAGACCTCGTCTTGGATCTGCCCATCAGGGTGGTACAGCCCCGTGCGCAGAGTGCTGAGCCGGTAAGCGTCGTGAAAAGGCGTACCCGGCAACGGGTTTCCATCCTCAAAGGGCTCGCGGCGAGAATGACAACCCGCGCATTGTTGGATTTGGACCTCTGTATCGCTGAGTTGGCTCAGGCTCTGCCGCGTTCCGGCAAGGTAACGCCGCAGCTCGTCTTCTGGTGCGGCCTCCAAATTAAGGTTGATCACGAGCCCAATGTTACTGGTTCCGGACCATTTTGACAGATCCAGAGGCTGCCCCGTTTCAGCCCATTCCACATGTGCTTGGGCTGGTCCGTGGCAAGCCTCGCAGCCTACGCCAATTTCAGCCTGGGTGCTTTGATATCGTTTTGTGCGCGGGTCATAATTTTTGTCAAAGCCAGTTGCGTGGCACTCGGCACAGCGCGCATTCCAGTTTTTGTAAGGACCAGTCCAGTGCAGGCCATCCTGGGGCGACAATTCCTGATCAGGGTAAAGATGAAACCAGCGCTTTTGTTCGGTGTCCCACACAATATCAAACGACTGCATGCGCCCCGGTTCCGTTTCAACAATATACTGCTGCAGCGGCTCAATGCCCGCGACGCCAACAACGTTGTATTTCTGGCGCCCACCGTTAGCGTCTTCTGTATCGATGACATAACGCCCGTCGAGTTGGTTAAACCAGGTTGTGCGCCCTTGATGGGTAAAGGATTGCCCGGTGAAATCTGCCACAATTGTTTCGGCAGAGGGCGATGTCCAGGCCTGGGCGTGATGCGACATTTGCCAGTCAGTCATCTGCTCAACATGACACGAAGTGCAGGTCTGCGAGCCCGCATACTGTGGCGGCTGGGCATCTTCGCCATGGGCTTGGATGGCCAAGCCGAACAGAAAAAGGCCAGGGGCAATAAACTTATAGCAGGTCTGCCATTGGGCTTTCAGGCTCAAAATACGTGTTAAATGTCGTGCCATTACGTCTTAATTCACCAATACTATCCCGCAATACGGTGAGCTTATCCCCGCTTTTGTGATTTGTCGCTGAACAATGTTTTGTAACAGCGTAATTTGGGAGGACATGCCAAGGAGCGAGACGCTCCCTGACCACGTGGCCATCTCCAACTGACTGGGTTATTCGATTGTTGTGGTGACACCGCCTTTGTTCAAGGCGGTCTCGGTCATGGCGCGAAAATCAAGGACATCTGGTTCCCGCGTGTATATTGTATGACACTGCCATATAGGCTGGTGGCGACATTTTCCTTTGTTAGAAGACACTTTCAGTCATTGGGGTAACTATATGGGGTCCGGTGCGGAAATAACCCGGTAGGCATTTGGCGTCGGTAAAGCCGATGCCGCTCAAATGCTCTTCGTTGTCGGGCATGCCGTCCGGAATCACTTTGTGACATTATCTGCACTACAGAACTTTGACGAATGGCCCCTATGTCCGAACGTTCTTCGCAAACGAGGAGCGCTGGTTTTTCTTCACGTAAGTCCAAGCGATAAATCTACTAGTTTTTTGCCCCTGTGCCATTTCAACGACTCGATAGTCTGCAACTCTGGCTTTTCCTAGAATTCGAGTGAGCGGCTGCAGGTTCTCTTTTTTCGACACCAACGAGGTAAACCACAGGCACTGGTCGGCGAACGCCATGCTCTGTTCAACCATGCGAGCGATAAACTTTATCTCGCCACCAGGACACCAAAGTTCAGCATTTTGACCACCAAAGTTGAGTTTTGTTGAACGCCCTTTTCCGAGGTTTGCCCACTTACGTTTCGTGCCTTTATCCGCTTGCTCCATGGACGAATGAAAAGGCGGGTTGCACAAGGTTACGTGAAAAGCATCGTTGGGCTGGATCACACCACGAAAGATATTCTCCGGTTTGCGTTGTCGCCTAAGCGTAATTGCCAACTTGTTGAATTCACAAATTTGCCGAGCCGATTTGATTGCACCTGCGTCGATATCGACGCCAGTGAAGTGCCAGCCGTATTCGCTCTGGCCCGTAAGCGGGTACACCAAGCTCGCACCAGTGCCGATGTCCAACGCCTTGATATGGCGCCCACGCGGGATTTCTTGGTTATTGCTGCCAGCAAGTAAGTCCGCGAGATAGTGGATGTAGTCGACGCGGCCGGGAATTGGTGGGCATAAATAACCAGCGGGGATATCCCAAAAATCAATACCGTAATGGGTCTTTAGCAACGCCCGATTAAGCATACGGACCGCCGCCACATCTTGAAAGTCAATCGTCACCTTGCCGACCGGGCTACTGATCGTGAAGGCCTCAAGCTCAGGTGTCTGCGCCACTAAACGCACGAAATCGTAACCTTCTGAATGTTGATTGCGGGGGTGCAATTTCGATTTGGTGACCATGGGGACGCCTTCATTGTAATTTGGTGGACGCCACTCGTCAGACGGTTTGTTGCTTTTTAGGCTCTCATGCACAAATAGTAAAATAAGGTGCGGTCAGATCCTCGGCTGATGCGACGGCCCGACCATTCATCACATGTTCAGCATCTATCACATTGGTCCCGAAGTTGTCTTTCTATAACGCGCAGCATTTCGCTGCTCCGGTTTTTGTCAAAATGAGAGCAATTTTGCAGTGATTGAGGAACAGCCAATTTCTACGCTTGATAAACAATATGACGCTCGATCGAATAGGACATAGCATCCGCTCCCATTGCTTCATGATCGCGTGACGCTGGGTGAGATGTCAGGACCCGTTTTAGGTCCGTTGAAAACCTAGCGCCGTCTGGGAGGCCGCGTGGTTCAGAATACAATCGACGTCAACCTCGTCCTCGCCACTCTCGCAAAAATGGGTCGAAAAGGACTGGATGTTCAGCGGCACAACGTGCGGCAGCCCATTCTTGGAGGTTGGCAAATGCATATCAATCCCGACCATTCGAGACATGCAGAAATTCGCCAGATCCCAATGGCGTTGCCGGGTGGGATCTACAGTTTGCCATAAGTGGACTAATCCATTCCTGGGCGATCTGCCACCGAGTACAGCGACCGTAATTGGTCGATGGTCAGAACTTTGTCGCGCGATGACTCTTTGCCCGGTAGCGGTGTCGGATATAGGTCAGCATATCCATGAGCGTGGCCCCATTTCCAGAAGTGGGTGAGCGCGGCCCGATAGCAATTTCTGGGTGCCCCGGACCAGGATTGAGCATCTGCGGCGGGTCAGCATTGCTGACGTCGCGCATCTCTAAGTGCAGGACACAGCCCAGTAGTAAGAAACGTTCCTTACTTTTGGCGAGAGTGGACAGGTGATTGGTGCTGTATTCGGCAATTGCCGCGTCGATGCCTATTGGCGTTCCCTCGAAATCCGTGGATGCGCCGCGCTATAGAATATCGCAGTGATTTTGTTGAGCAACCTTAGAGGGTTGAATGATGGAGGCGAGTA
This sequence comes from Parasedimentitalea nitratireducens, assembly GCF_057444295.1. NCBI lineage: Bacteria > Pseudomonadati > Pseudomonadota > Alphaproteobacteria > Rhodobacterales > Paracoccaceae > Parasedimentitalea > Parasedimentitalea nitratireducens. The sequence goes on from NZ_JBYAXC010000005.1 coordinate 236,456, forward strand.
CGAGAATCGAACTCGTGTACACGGATTTGCAATCCGTAGATTTCCTCTTGCAGGTATAAATCCAGAGATTTCCAGGAATGTCCATATAGGTGCATAAAAACTAGATATTATATATATTTGTCGGCCTACTTCCGTTGTACGGTGCGCGAAGTTCATCTATCATTGTCCGTGAGTGTCCGCCGCAATCTTGGGATAAATGTCCCCCATGAGTCTCCTGAGGGGGCTGGGGCAAAATGAACAATGAAGCACGAACTAAACGACCGATATCTGAAAAGCCTTGTTCCGCCCGAGGAGGGGAGGCTGGAAGTCTCAGACACAAAGTGCGCTGGCCTTCGGTTCCGACTGACCTCACGCGGGCACGCGACGTGGGTTTACGAAAAACGGATCAAGGGCGGAAAGAAGCGCAAGTTCACGTTTGGAACGTGGCCAAAACCAATCAGCTTGGGGGCGGCTAGAAAAATGGCATTGGAAATCCAGGCTGAGGCATCTCAGGGCATCGATCGCGTTCTCGTTGCTGAAGAGGAGAGACGAAGGCAGAAGGCTGAGCAAGAGAGTTTGACCACAGTTCGCGACGCTATTGAAGCCTACAGCGAACTACATCTCAGTACGATCAAAACCGGGGCGGAGAGGAAGAGGCAGCTGCTTCAAGCTTTGTCTGTTCACTTGGATGTATCGGTTGCTGAACTTACGAGAAAAGACCTGCAGGTGGCGGTGGATGAAAAGGCGAGGTCGGGACGCAAACCATATGCGAACAGAATTCGGGCTGCGCTTGTCGCTTTCGCCAACTGGTGCTTTCAGAGAGGCTACGTACTGACACACATCGGCAGTGGCGTTGCGAAGGCCACGCGCGAGCGAGCACGAGACAGAGTACTGTCCTTGGCGGAAGTTCGTTTGATATGGGACGCTTCACGAGACATGGGCCCGGTGTGGGGGCCGCTTTTTCGGTTATTGATCTTAACGGGGCAGCGGCGTGGAGAGATTTGTCGGCTGCGTTGGTCAGAAGTGCATTGGGACAACAGGGCTATCGTAAAGCTCGGGTCCGAAACAAAGAGCGGAAAGCCCCACATCACCCATCTATCAGATCCAGCATTTCGAGAATTGGAAGCGCTGCAATCGAGTGAGAAGGCAGGGGAGTTTGTGTTTTCTTTCAATGGTAAGGGACCAGTCGCAAACGCTTCCCATGCGAAAATGAGATTGGACCAGTTGTTGCCACCTGAGGTGGAATCTTGGCGCATTCACGATTTGCGTACGGCCATGGCCACCGCTTTGGCCGGGGCTGGGGTTCCGGAAGGGGTTGTGGACCGCATCTTGAACCACGCGGCTACAGGATCAGCCCCAAGCGCGGTTGCGCGAGTCTACCAGCAATCTGATCTTCTTCCACAACGCGCCTCGGCACTGGACCGCTGGGGAGAAATGGTGACCGAAAAGGGCGCAACAGTAATGCGATTGAACACAAATCGATGAACTACGAGCCCATATCTACAGTCCTCAAGAGAATAGACGAGGCCGTAAACAAGGCTCTGCCACCATCGAAGAATGGGCCGAGACTAGATGAGACCAATGAGGAATGGCGGCGACGGTTTACGGCTGAGATAATAGAGTTCAATGCCGAAATAGAATCGAACGAAAAGCCATCTGCAACGGCCGCCTCGGAGGAAACGTCTGTTGAAAAAGAAAACTCTGATGAAGAGTTCCTTACGATTGATCACCCTGATTACCCGGTTCGGCTCGTTTGCAGTTCCAGCTTGAAACTGGCCTGGGATTTCTGCGAACACGCCAAGGAAATTTTCGTCTCAAAATCTGGCGGTCAATTTCAGAAGGTTTCGACCGCGGATTTTGGAGCGTCACCGCAGAATAAAACCTCTTTCACAAATCAGTATTTTGACATCACGACAGGAATGACGATCTGCAGTTCTTTCAGCGTTGGCGGCTCAAGAGGAGGATCTGTGGACGAAGTTGTTTTCTTGCGAACGAACCAGCTTTGTGAACTGATTGAGGCAATTGAGCGGGGAGAACCTGAATCCTTTTTCGTCATTCCCCCTGCAAGGAAGCTATCAAAACGCGAACTTGAGCGTGAGTTTCGAGCCTGGGTAGATACTTTCGAATACCCTGAAAAACCACTTGTAAAAGAAAGAGTGGCGTGGGCAAAAGAACGCGGGGCAAATCGAGACCGTTGCCGACAACTGGTGCAGGACTTTGCACCGGAATACTGGTCCAAAACTCGTCTTCCATCGGCCGATTAGCGCGAAAAAATGCACCGTGTCGATCCCGCGCTATTTCCGCGCGATACCCGGCGCGAATCTTTTCCACGATCATCCACACACGTCTTCAAACGAAAGGAAGTGTGTGATGGAGAAACGCTATTTCAAACTTGCGGAAGCGGTGACTTACAGCGGTCAAAGCCGCTCCACTCTTTACGAAGCCCACAAGCGGGGCGATCTCGCCTTTACGAAATTCGGCGGTTCCACGCGAATCTCGAAAGCAGATCTAGATACCTACTTAGATCAGGCAGGTCAGCGCATCATCGCCGGAGAAGCAGCCTGAAGAAAAACCCCCAACCGGACCAGCCGGATTGGAGGCTCATTCTTCTCGTGACAGTTGAGAATGTAATGCAATTCGGTCGGTCCTTCAACTTAGAAGGAGCCGAGCAATGAAACCTCAAAACGCCCATCAGAAACCTCGTGATCTGCAAGCCCGCCGTGTGCGTGGGCAGACCGGTACTTCCCGATCTTTGGCCTGCACGGTCGCGGCCCTCGCATTTGGGGAGGTGCGCCGGTGATCGACACATCACGCCAAGAGACTGCAGACGAATACCGCTTGGTGATCGCACAGCACGGTTTCTTCCGGGTCATTCTTTGCCGCGACGGTATTCAATTCATCGTCCAGAAGCGAAAAAATGGAGGAGCCAAGCGCCCATGGCGCTCTCTTAGCTACTGCACCACCAAAAAAGCCCTGCTGCGCCTGTGCACCGGTCTAAATTGGCCCATTGGCCCCGACTTGGAACGACTTCCCGACAAAGCGCACAACCATTCGCTCGAAAAGGGGGCCAATTGATGCGAACCTATACAAAGAATGGCTACAAGAAGAACCGCCTCCACGCTAAAGCTGCGCGTTGGTGGTTCGAGGTAGAGGCGTCGCCATGACCGGGGTTTTTGCGCAAAACGCGGCCGCCTACGCCGGTGCAGGACTACCAGTCTTTCCTGTCAACGCCCGTCAGAAGAAGCCGGCCATGAAAAACTGGCCGAGTATCACTCCGCGAACGTCTTACTGCTTGGCTTGCGACGACAGTTTAGGCCAGGCCGATGGCATTGGGTTGCTGATGGGCCCGAAATCCGGAATCACTGAAGTGGATGTTGACGCAGAAGGGGATGCCTGGATCAGCGCAATGTTAGAGAGATTTGGCGATTCACCGATAGTAATCCGAACCGCGAGCGGCAAAGCGAAGATCTGGTATCGCCACGACGGCGAAAAGCGGATGATCCGCCCCTTTGATAGTCTTCCGATCGACATTCTGGGCTCTGGCTACACAATTGCTCCGCCAAGCTACCGATCCGATCTGGGAGCCAGCTATGAATTTGTGCGAGGCGGAATTGCCAACATCGACCGTCTTCCCCGCATCAAGCCTGGAGCGCTAGAGTGGGCCGGTACGCAGGCGAAAGATCCACGCGAGGTGTTCTCTGGTGAACGCAACAACAACCTATGGTGCTGGGGAATGACAACGGCGCGCTATTGCGATGATCTTGAAGCGCTATTAGATGCAATGGAAACGCATGCCAACGCCTTCCCTGATCAGCTTCCCCGCCGAGAAATTGAGCGCTGCGCAAAGTCAGTATGGAAATACGAGACTGAGGGCAAGAATTACATCGGCCTGAAGCGGCCAAAGACCACAGACCGAGATCGCGTTATGGACTTGTTAATGAAGGAGCCAGATGCTTATTGGCTTCTGGACTACTTCCGACGCTGGCATTCGAACCGGGCTCGCTTCGCAATCGCACCGACTTCCATGAGCAAGGCCAAAAGCCCGCCTTGGTCCCGCCAACGGATCGAACGCGCCAGAGATGTAATGTTAGAGCATGGCTTCCTGATCGAGTTATCGCCCCCACTCCGGGGCAAACAAACAGGCTTCTACAAGCTTGAAACGGCACCAAAGTGAAATCGCGGAATCCGACAAAGATCATAATACACTTCCTTTCCCTCAACGCTACACACTGCCACAGTAGAATCCTATGGAGACAACGACCGAAGTGCTCGTGGCAAATGTGGCACTTCTGAGGGGTGGCAAAGAGAACCGCCATAAACCCGCGCAAAACAGCCACAAGCTACGAAGGAGGGTTCTGATGGGCGCGGTTGATCTGGTTCCAGAGCTGATGGCCGATAGCGTGAAAATCGCGGCAGATTGCAATCTCATCTGGTGACGCCGTGCGGACGCGCGGTATTTTTGTAAAAGATGCCGGAAGCATGCGGTACAGGAGCGAAGAAAGGCTCTGAGGACATGATCAAACTGCACAGCATCACCGGACCTGAGCTGAAGGCCCATCGCCGGGCTCAAGGAATATCGCAAACCCGCATGGGCGAGATGATAGGTTGCAGCCGCGATGCTATTTCGCGCCGTGAAGCCAGATCTAACCCGATCAAATACGTCGGGGGCGTTACTGCGAGGATGTTGGAGGTGCTGGGAATAGAGGTTTTGCCGCATTTCGAAACCAATTCGTGCTCGCGCGGGGATGGGGTCTTACAAACCGAAGACCACCAGCAAGAGGCCCGTGACCGGCAAAGCGAGCTTGAATTCGCTCGCGCCCTGGCAAAGCTATCCCAACCAGACAGGCCATGTCTGGCAGAAACTCGCAGGGGCCATCTCTGCAAGCTGATGCCGGAACCCGGCCGGAAACGCTGCAAATTCCATGGCGGCATGTCTACCGGCCCAAAGACGAAAGAAGGGCGGGAGCGCATCGCGGCGGCTCAGAGAAAGCGTTGGACAGCATGGCGGAGACAGGTCGGAAATTCCTGAATGTTGGCGAGCGCCGCATCCTTGCGAAATTCGTCCGTACGGTTCAGTCCCATAGTCTGTCTCCTTTACCGCAGTAAATGCTATCAAAGGAGCGATCAAACCGCGACAGGTCCAAACTGATGGTTGACCGTTTTTATAGTGGCACGCACCGACCACAAAACGAGGAGACCACAATGCTGGCAAGCTCTGCGTTTCTGGCAGGAAGGCGGATTGCGGGCATTCGCTGCCGCGTGCACCAACGGCAGCAATGCGCAGATTGCGCCCTTTGCAAAGTCGGACCCTAGGACGCGCCGATATTTCGCGAACGGCCCAAACCAGACCTTGGCGCTCAGCGCAGCGAACGGCCGCTTCGAATGGTGGTTCAACAGTAACAATCGAGTTCGCTTCCAATCAGCAAGCATTTTAGAAACCTTGGGAGCTTTCCTGACTTTATTATGGAGCTTGGCAAATAAAACTTTCTGGTACACGAGGGTCGCCGGAACCTTCATAGGTCAGAACATTTGGATAAGCGCAGACAAGTCTCCCGCCTTCGGGCTGCATCTGGTCATTCAACCAAAAAGCTGTCAGCTGGTTGGGGGCTTCTCCTGTCTCGAACCACCTGTCGATTACATCAAGATAGTTCACCCAATCTGGCCCCTCGCCACCGAAGCAATGAGCAACGCCCGGCATCATATACAGGCGCATGTCTTCTGCCGCACTGGGATCACGTTCGAGGATACTTTCGTAGTATTCGATTGTCCCGTAGGGCGTAAGCGCCATATCCCCCCACCCGGTGTACATCAGCAACTTGCCACCACGAGCGCGAAAGGCGTCTATGTCGGGCTCCGTCGCATTCAACGTCTGCGCGGCAGTGGCCGCATCAGAAACAAACGCGTCGGAATTGAAAGTTGTATAGTCCCAGTCGGAATCGTTAAAAACCAGATACTTCATCACACCATTGCCAAAGGCAAAATGAGCGCTCGGAGTTGCAGGTGCTGGATCGTCGGATTCAGCAGCAACGCCCTCTTGAAATTCGCCGACATCTCCCAGTGATAATCCTCCAGTAAGCCACTTTGCCCAGCCATCAGGGTCCAGTTCTGCGCCAGCCGGAAAGCCTGGAAGCACGCGCTCGTCGTTGATAAATAGGTCGCCGTAGATAGCTTTGGCCGCATCCACTTCTTGCTCGGAGAGGCACATATTTGTTTTTGCCGCTCCGCAAGCCAGTGATGCCACATCAAAATTGCACTGTGTCGGATTATTTAGAATACCGTCTTTTAGTCCGTCGAGCGTATCGCACTGCTCCATCACGGTGGTGCCAATCAAAACCTGGGCATCTGGTCCGATGGTGGCAATCGAAAGATCTCCTGGGTTAGGATACATCGCTGCGTTCAACCGAGTGTTTCTGGCGCCCAATTCCATCGTCCAGTTGCTTGCGGGGGCTCCTGCAACAATACCATCAAAATCTTCTGGATATCTTTGCGCCTCCATTAGCGCCTGACCGCCCCCACGTGAGCAGCCGGTAAAATAGCTGCGAGATATGTCTTGCACGTAAAAAGCCTCGGTCAGGGCTTTGGCCGTCACTGCCGTACGATGCACAGCTTGATGGCCAAAACTCACGACCCGTTCAAGATTGTTCAGTGCCCAGCTGGCGTCCAGCGGATGCCCCTGATGGCCGGTATCGGTCCCAACTGTTGCATAGCCACTCTGCAACGCACCGTACGTCAGAGCCGTATTGACGACGAATCCGGTAAAGCCCGCACCGCCACCCATCGCGAACTTGCCATTCCATTCATCCGGCAAAAGCAGTTCAAAATTTGTCTCGGTTCCTATGACACCAGAAATCTTGCAATGTGGGACCGGGGTATTCTCAATGACCGCAAACCTCAGTTTGACATCAGGCAGGTCTAGTAATGCATCGGTATCGCAGGCGGATTGTGCCAAAGCTCCAAGTGCTGGAGCTGTAGAAATGAAAGAAGCAACAATTAGAGCTCGAAGGTGTTTCATGAATTCCTGCCCAGAAGGTTTGAATTTCGTCTATGTAGACAATAAATCCACTACAATAGCGAAGCAGGCCTTTCACATGGCGTCAAGGCTGCCCTACCCATTTACTGGAAAGTCTCCCATACCAGACCTTGGTGCAGATCGCGGCGAACGGCTGCATACCGCCCTTTGTGCTCGATATACCGAGATATGCTGCACCCAGCACGAATGTCGTAGAAGGGCTGGAACCGGTCATTAGACGGGATCAGCACCAATGGCAGCTCTGCGCAGTTATTGACCTTTGCAAAGTCGGGCCCCAGGACGCGCCGACATGTCGCGAGCGGCCCATTCAGGACCTTCAACACTAAGTCAAACGCTGCGACGCAGCTTCACCAGACCGGACATCCGTGCATCGAGCAGCAATTACAATCAGTGAAGGCCTCTGCGCGGGACAAGGACGAAGCCACTCTTGCAGTATGGACGCTTGCGGCTGGTGGTGCGCTTTGGCCCTGGCAGTGCGAATTTTTGGATGGGGGGAGGTGCTCCTGAAAGTTCTTATTTTATTGGGGTTTTCGGAGATTCATGAAAAATGTAGCACTGTTTGTAGCGTGCGCGCTCATTCCCGCCCTGTAATTTAGTTTACATATCATGACTAGCACTTGAGCGATGTAAGAAACCGCACACAAGCATGGTGCTGAGATCCAGAGCGCAGGCAAATTGTGACTTGGCGTCCGGGTCTTAACTGGTAGCTTGTCGGAATGAGCTTGCAAGATCCAAAATTCACGAGTCGAAGCGCCCGGTTGCGCAGCATGATCGGGTGGCTGGTGGCCGTGGCTGCGGGTGTTCTTGCCTTGGCGGTGGTCCAGCGGAACATCCAAATCAACGAGCTGGAAAAGGAAAGCGGTGAACTTCACCGACTGGCGTCACTTCGGGTCGGTCAGCATGATGCCCATCTCACGGCCTTGTCGGCCATTGCCGTTGCCAGCGCAGGGCAGCGTTCTGATCTTTTTCTTGATGTCGCGGCCACGATCTCGCGGTTTTATCCACGCATCGACGAGGTGCAGCTGGTGCCGCTTGATCCTTCGGGCGAGGTTGTCGGCTCTGAGCCTTTGCCCTCCGAGATCGAGGCAAAAATTCGTGCCGCGGCAGGACGGTCTACCGGGTTGCCAGAGCTTTTGGTTCACCCATCGCGCAAGGAACATTACCTGCTGGTAAAGCGCAGTCCAAATTCCAGCACCGCAGTCTATGCCCTGGCGCTTGGAATTGATGCGACACAGCTGGTCGGAAGTGACGCCGAATTCTGGTCAAAAGACACCGTCGAGGCGCGGCTTTCCTTGCCCGAGGGCGCCAGCCTTGTTTCCGCAGTCGACGAAACGCTTGCGCAATTTGCAAAGCCCCTGGAAAGCCGGTCCCAGCCGCTTTTGCTGGAAACCTCCAGGAAGACCCGGTTGGAGGATTTGCTTCCGCCCATACAGGTTGCGGTTGTCATTATGTTGGTCAGCCTGATCTATTATTCCGTGCGCGCCCTTGTTCAGCAGCGGGTTCGTGTGCGCGCTGCCGAGCGCGAGGCCGAAATGCGGCGGATGGAGGCGCAATTGACCCATGCATCGCGGGTGAACGCGATGGGGGAAATGGCCAGCGGCATGGCCCATGAACTCACTCAGCCTCTGACGGCCATCCTGGCCCAATCGCAGGCCGGTCGGCGGTTGTTGGCGCGCGGTGATTTGGATGCGGTTGATCCGGCTCTGGATGATATCGGTTCGCAGGCCAAGCGCGCTTCGGCGATCCTTGAGCGATTGCGCAACTGGTCGCGTCCAGGGCGGGGGGCGGTAGAGCAGACGGATTTGCGCGTTGCCTTGGGCAATTTAGAGGCGCTTCTGGGCCCCGAGGCTGAAAAGCAGGGGGTGACCTTGCGTATTGATGTGCCGGGATACGCACTCGAGGTCCTGGCCGATCAGGTCGAAATGGAACAGGTTCTGCACAACCTCATCAGAAACGCGTTCGAGGCGCTTGAGGGGCAGGCGGGTGGTGAAGTCAGTGTCGCTGCAACGACGACCCAGGGCAATGTCGTTCTGGACGTTGTCGACAATGGCCCCGGTATTGATGAAGCCCTGCGGTCACGCCTGTTCACCCCGTTCATGACGACGAGGAAAAATGGCACCGGCCTCGGACTGGCGCTTTGCCAGAGGCTGGTCGAACGTGCCGGTGGAGAGATTTCCTATCAGGACACCGCCGTCGGTGCCAAATTCCGTATTGTTCTGCCGATGAGCGGGCAACAAAGAGAGGCGGCGCAATGAGCCATCCCGTCTATCTGGTCGATGATGACGAAGCCGTCCGGCGCGCGTTGAGCCTGCTGCTTTCGACGGTGGATATTGATGTCACCAGTTTTGCCGATCCGCAGTCTTTCCTGGCGCAGCTTGACGGGCTTCAGCCGGGATGCCTGATCCTTGATATCCGAATGCCACTGATTTCCGGTCTGAAGCTTCAGGAGAAACTGGTGGATAAGGGGGTGGACTGGCCCACGGTCGTCATTTCCGGGCATGGCGATATTGAGGCCTGCAGACGAGCGTTTCGCAATGGCGCTGTGGATTTTCTGTCGAAACCGGTGGACGAACAAGACCTGATCGACGCAATTCAGAAAGGCAGCGATGCGCTTGAAAAGCGGCTGCAGGCCGATTTGGAGCAGGCCGAGGCTCGCAAACTTCTTGCGACGCTGACGGCACGCGAGAGCGAGGTGCTCGAAAGGATCGCCCAAGGGTTCACCACCAAGCAGATCGCCGAAGGTCTTGGCCTGTCGCCTCGCACCGTTGAAAGCCACCGTGCCGCAATCGGGGCCAAGCTGGGCACCACATCGCAGGCGGAAATGACAAGGGCTTGGATCGAAGGGAGGGACAATCCGTAGAACTACGGAGAGGGCTGGGAGGTCTACGAATTACGCGGGTTCGTTTTGAAGAATAGACAGTCTTCATCAATCATGAGGAGACAAAACATGATCCGCAAACTGCCTCTTGCCGCTGCCTTTCTGGCCCCGGTTTCCGTTGCCGCCCAAGAATTGCCGACTGCGCCTTACCTGCCGCTTGATCTGGCCACCAAGGCTGCCCAGACGGCCCTCGAGGCTTGCGAAGCCGACGGCTATAAGGTCAGCGTTGCCATTGTTGCCCGTGATGGTGCGACCAAGGTCCACCTGAAGGCCGATGGTTCCGGCCCTCACACAGTTGGCAGCGCCCAAGGCAAAGCGTTCACTTCGGCCTCGATGGGGCGTGATACGGCAGGTCTGGCCAATTTCATTGGCGAGAACCCGCAGCACGATGGTCTGCGCTACATGGACAGCCGCATGGTCATCCAGGGCGGTGGTCTGCCGGTCAAGATCGGTGGTGCGCTCGTTGGCGGCATCGGGGTTGGTGGCGCACCTGGTGGCCACCTGGACGAAGCCTGTGCGCGCGTCGGTCTGGATGCGATCGGCGCCGAATGATCGGGTCGCAGCCTGCCACCCTCGTGGCGGGCTGCCCATAGGACAGAGAGGTCTGCTATGACAAAGTATTTTCTGGCTCTGCTCCTGAGCGTGGTCGTCGCCTCGGCTCAAGCGCAGACTGCGCCCTCTGGGGCCGAGATCGCCAGCTATCGGGGATTGCATCGCGCTGCCCATACTGGAGACCTAGTTGAAATCGCCCGCCTTGTCGCAGCGGGCGCAGAACTCAATGCCCGCGATCGCCGGGGCCGCACGCCGAGCCATGTCGCGGCCTATGCCTCACACGATGACGCCCTTCGCGCCTTGGCCGAGGCGGGGGCCGACATGAACGCGCTGGAGGGGCAGGCTTACGACGTGGTGACCATTGCCGCCGTGGACGATGACCCTGAACTTATGTCGCTTGCCATCGAACTGGGTAATGATCCGGGGCTCACCACCAGCCCTTACGACGGCACAGCCTTGATCGCCGCTGCCCATCTGGGTCACGTCGAAGTGGTCCGCCGCCTGATCGATGCGGGTGCTCCGCTTGATCATGTCAACAACCTGGACTGGACCGCCCTGATCGAAGCGGTGGTTCTGGGCGATGGAAGACCAGATCATCAAGAAGTCGTTAGGCTGCTTGTGCTGGCGGGTGCAGATCGGAGCATAGGCGACCGCGACGGGGTGACGCCGCTGGAGCACGCCAAGGCGCGGGGGTTTGAACAGATCGTTTCCATTCTGTTGCGCCAAAATTGATACCTGCTGCGCCTCGCCACCTGTTCATTCAATGAAGCGCTACTAATGAGTGACTGTGCTATGAACCGCCTATTCGCGGTGCAGGGAAAGCCTCCTTTCGAGGTTGCCTGAATGTCTGGCTCCCAAGCCGCTGCATGAAAGGTTCGCGCTTGCAGAAAAGGTCCGAAACCCGCCCTTATTGACCAAATGTGGAGGGTGCAGAAATCAGGCCACTTCGCTCTCCCCCTGAGGTCACCAATGGCCCTTAGCTGGCTTTGGTGTAAAACCCGTCTAAAGACCGTTTCAAGCCCCTTGTTCAGAATGCCCATGCCCGCTTAGGGCTGATGCCTTTCAAAAAGTCGATGCTCGGGTGTGGTATTTCCCGAACGCTATTTGCAAATTTAGCGTTACCAAGAACGGTGCTCCATATTCTTGAAGGGAAATTCTGATCGCAGAGTTTTGCAACACGGTCACCCCTTATTATTCACATCGCATTCGGCCTTGAACCTAGAAGGTCGCTATGACTCGGGCTGGGCCTCCAGATCCCCCTCGGTGTGTCGGAGCACCAACAAAAATGGTTGCGCCGGATTCAGGCACTTGATCGAGGTTAGCAATATTTTCTATGCCGTACCGGTTGGTCGGGAGCCATGCGTAGTGGGTATCAAAGGTTTCGGTTGATCCAATGTCAAAGGACAGAGAGTCAGTTGCAATGGCGACAGCACCTGACTGTTCAATCAGCATATGGGCTGTTTCGACATGAAAGCCTGGATAGTGCCGGACACCGTTGTCGTCGAAACCTGCAAATTTGGGAGTGTTAACGTGCTTTTGCCAACCAGAATTCATTGCCACGCACGCGCCGTCTGGGATGTCACCGTTACGACTGATCCAAGCCTTTAAGTCATCAGGCGTAACTTCGGCCTCAATATTCGCATCGGCCTTTTCCTTAATATCGATGACGCATAATGGGCAGATCAAGCTTTCAACTGGAATTTCTTCGACCGACAGACCATCGGCAGAGAAATGTAACGGGGCGTCGACATGGGTACCAGTGTGTTCGAAGACCTCCAAATTAAATGCGTTGAATCCGCTTTCTTCGAACTTGGCCAATTGGTCCAAGCTAATTCCTGGAGAACCTGTCCAAGTTGGAAATTCGTTATCGATGACATAGGATAGATCGACAATGCGGCCCGAATTCTGCGCTCGCGCAGCTTGGGTTGCAGCTAGGTTGAGCCCTGCCCCCACCGTTAGGGCTGGCGCTGCGGCCAGAACCTGGCGTCTGGAAAGCATGCGGGACTTGACAGTTTCCATTACGCATTTGTGGCACATGACTTTGTCTCCCAATAAACGGTCTGAATTCAGATCATCTAGCTCGACATTGCCCACAGACAAATTTGCTACTGTTTTTCACACTCTCAAGCCGATTGGTTGGGATCCCCCAATTGTTTTGCACCAATAGGAAGAGGAGGGTTCAGGGACTTTGATCTCCCAATGCGTGAACTGCGCAGGACCGTTCTGATGGTAGCGGTATGAAGTTTTGCGACTGGATAGTGAAATCAATCCAACTTGAGCAGTTCAAGCCGAACCCCAGTGCATATTTTAGACCAAGTGGGCTCGATTTTCCGTCTTATAGGGGCATATTTCTTACCATGTTGCCTGCGTGGCAACACAAAGGAGGACGACAAAATGTGTGAACATCATGATGACAAAACGATAAACCGGCGCCAGGCTCTGACTGGAGGCGTTGCTCTGGCAGCTGCCGCAGCGAGTGCCACCTCAGCTGGTGCGCAAACTGCAGACAATCCCTATGCGGATCCTGAAAAACCAGCTTTGCCCCCGAGTAACATGGTGCTTAATTTGTCACGTGCCGCGTTGGTCGTTACGGATCCTCAAATCGACTTCCTGCACCCCGAAGGCGTTACCTGGGGGGTCGTTGGAGCCTCTGTCACAAGAAATGGAACAGTCGGAAATATTGAAAGTCTGTTCAAGGCAGCCAAACAGCGGGACATGGCGGTCGCGATTTCGCCACACTACTACTACCCAACTGATCACGGTTGGAAGTTCGAAGGTGCGCTTGAAAAACTCATGCATAAAATCGGAATGTTCGACCGTAAGGGCCCTCTAAATCTGGAAGGCTTTGAGAGCTCGGGTGCTGACTGGATGCCGGAATACAAACAGTACATCGAAGACGGAAAGACAATCGTCACATCGCCGCATAAACTATACGGTAACGAGTCAAATGATCTGACACTGCAATTGCGCAAGAATGGCGTTGATCAGGTAATCCTGGCAGGTATGTCCGCTAATCTCTGTACCGAAAGTCATATGCGTGAACTTCTTGAAAATGGGTTCGAGGTTGCAGTCGTCAAAGACGCCACCGCTGCAGCGATGCTACCTGAAGGCGATGGATATCTCGCAGCTCTTACGAATTTCCGCTACATGGCAAATGCCGTCTGGACAACCGAAGAGGCTGTTCAAAATATCCAGAACGCTAGCTAAGTTAAAATACAGGGTGCGCGTCGTCGTGGCGCGCACTCGATAGAATGAACAGCCTCACTTGTGTGGTCCAATTTGAATGTTAGTGCATGACTAGGCCTGGGTTCCATCGGGGTGGTGGCTTCTGGGGGCGGACAATCCAAGCCACGACTGATCACGCTCTCTGGATCTGAGTTTCGCGTTACCCCTGTACCGCTCCGCCTTGCTAGGCAGTGATAAATATTGACAGCGACGGTGCTGAATTTGTGATATAATAAGTCTCACACAGAGACTCGGTTGCCACATGTAAATAGCTTCAGCCCCAAGTCTCTCAGTCCTTCGAGGGCTTGTCCATTGACGATTGCACTGCTCAAAAAGATACTAATACCGCTAGAGAAGCAAAAATGGCTTCCTGTCATAACGGTCGCCACAGTAGGCGCTTGCATCTCGCTCGCCTTTTTCCTTTTTGCTATCAAATCGGAACGCCAGCGTTTGTTGTCTGAGTTTAGAGAATACGCGAACCAACCGATTACTGAGATTAACAATCTGGTACTTGCCAATATCTCATCAGTTGAATCGATGATCGCATTTTATGATAGCTCTGACTATGTAAGTCGGCAGGAGTTTAACACCTTCGCTTCATCAGTTCTGTCGTCTCACGATAGCATCCAAGCTCTGGAGTGGTTGCCAAAAGTTGCGGAAGACAACCGCAAAGCATTTACGTTGGAGGCACAATTAGATGGTTTTTCAGATTACCAAATTACAGAGCGTTCTGAAGATGGGAAATTGGTACCTGCGGGGTCTAGGCCCGATTACTTTCCTGTTTACTACGTGGAGCCCCTTTGGGGTAACGAAGAGGCGCTTGGTTTCGATGTACAGTCTGAAACGACAAGGTTTGTCGCTTTGCTTCACGCCCGGCGAACAGGTCAAATAGCCGCGTCTGAACCCATTGCCTTGGTGCAAAGCGCCAACAGGGAAAATGGTGTTTTGATTGCCGCACCTGTCTTTGAGAAAGCCGAATTTCACGAAAACACTTCTTCGACAGACAGGCCGATTTTGGGCTTTGTCTTGGCGGTTTTTCAAATTCCTAAACTGATTAAGGCGGTGGAAGACCGGTGGGTAGAAGACCCTAACTTAGGAGACTTTTACGTCTTTTCAAATCCGGACAGTCAAGGTCAGAAACTCATATTCGCGCACCAATCCACTACGGGCAATTTGCCTAAAACCGTGGCCGCGATACCCAAGCCCTATGTATCTGGTGACATTCAAATTGCTGACCGCAGATGGCAGATGATTATAACGCCACCAAACGGATGGCCTGCGGCAGTTGATCTTTGGCTGCCGTGGTCTCTGTTGTTCTTTTGTCTTGGCTTGACTGCCATTGCTTCTGTAATCTTCCGGATGCGACTTCTTGGCGTTATGGAGCTGGAGGGACTTAGCAATGCCTTGCAAGCTAAGAACGAAAAACTGGAGGCCGTATCTAAAGCTTTGGCAAAGTACTTGCCTAGTCAGTTGTGGGATTCAGTTCTGGCGGACGAAGGCCAGCGATCAATTGGAGCCAAGCGAAAACAGTTGACGGTCTTTTTCGGCGACATCGTTGAGTTCTCCCGTTTAACACATGAACTACAGCCAGACCAATTGATGTATATCCTGAATGATTTTTTTACAGAGATGTCAGCCATTGGAAAACGTCATGGCGCGACGCTGGACAAGTATGTGGGCGACGCGGTCGTCATGTTCTTTGGTGACCCTACCAGTAATGGAGCGCGCCAAGATGCTGTCTCTTGCGTCAAGATGGCGATCGAGATGCAGGAACGCATGATTGACTTGCGAAAGAAATGGCTGGATCTTGGTTATCCGAAGCCTTTCCATATGAGAGTTGGCATTCATTTTGGTAGTTGCAGTGTTGGAAATTTTGGCTCCGACGAGCGCATGTCCTACACGATCGTTGGGGAGGATGTTAATCTTGCTGCCCGTGTCGAGAAACTTGGAAAGCCCGACAAGGTTACAATAACTAGCGATACTCTAGAACTAATAAAAGATCAGTTCGAGTTCACCTCTTGTGGTGTAGTTCATGTGGAGAGCATCAACCGCGACATTGAATTGTTTTCTATCAACAAACAGTAAATGTGCATCTGGAAATTATGTCCAATAATCGCTTCAAGGTATCGGCGGTGCGCAAGATCTCTGACCCACGCGCAAAAGGGCAGAAAGCACAAAAATCGTCAACGGGCGGCTCTTATCTTGGCGCTACGATAGTAAATGGACGTGGATGCTGCACTGTTGCAAGTCAGCTCGCAGCCTATTCTGTTGAAAAACTCTTGTTGATTTAGGGATGTCTGACTGATTCAATTTCCTTATTGATATGAGAGGTTGG
>NZ_JBYAXC010000006.1:0-225446 GCF_057444295.1 Parasedimentitalea nitratireducens
AATCAAACCAACCAGATGAGCCAAACTTTCTCTTAGTTTAGGCTGCCTTTGGACCCAAAAACTCTGCCGACGCACACAATCAACCAAGTTCGGTATTGATATAGCACCTGATCCGCGTACGATGCTGCCGCCCCCAAAAAGATGACGGCTCCCACCACGATGGCTTGAATGAATTTCATGAAGAATGTCCTTCAAAACTAAAACCGAGGCAACCAAATATGCGTCGGATTTTATCGTGCGCCTGAACTGCCCCGAAGGCTCCATTTCTCAGAAAGCCTGAAACTGACCAGCTACCCTTCATAGATGTAAGTGGTTTGATTACATACGTTCTGCTCGGCTTGACTTTGAGCCCTAATTTGCTCCAAGAAGTCTTCTTCGTTTTCGAACTTGAGATCGAAGTTGATCAGTTGTGCCCCATTCTCTTTCCGAGGCATTGCAGCTGACAGGATAGAAACAACGGTTTCCTCGGCGTTTTCAAGAACGCCAGCTTGATACAAAATTCTATCTTGGATGCAGGACACCATCTCACTCTGCTTTTGCCTAGCAAGGGGGAAAAGGTTCTCTTCTTCCTTGAAACCGACGATACGGCTCAGAACTTTCTCGGTAGTAGACCCACTCACATTGAAGTGCTCTAGGATTTCAAGCGGTGGGATGACCCCCTTAATTGTGACTTCTCTGGAACCAAGTAGATGGTCCTCGTTCAAAACGGTCCCAATACCTTCGAGCTTTTCCCAGTCAAAATTTGTGAAATCTACGCCAATCAGAGTCTTCGAAGTCGATTGAAGCATTGCAACTGCGTTGTTGCCGCTGGCGCGCTCCTTCATAGCAATGATTGTATTGCCAGACGAAACATCCGCAGTTCTAAGAATCTCTTTGTATTGTGGCGCCTCGATTTGCACTTGAGGTGGAACTGGATGTGTATTCTTATTGAAGTAAATATAGCCCCCTATTGCGCCGATAATCAGACAAACCAATATTATTAGCACCCGGTCCATTAGAGATCCTTCGCACTTGTTTAAAGCTAAGAAATTACTCAACCTATAGCATGTGTAACCTTTGCAAACAACAACCGAACATAAGGTCGCTTTGTTTGCCGAATCAGCTTCTGTTTTGACGGTTAGGATAACCTTGCAGCCTTGGACTTAGGCCGCAGCTCGTGTTGGGATACTGGCCTCGACACATTAGCAAGGCTGGACCGTTCTCAGTCGACGTTCCAAAAGCGGCCCTTGCAACAAGTCGGTTGGTAGGATGTCCGTTTCGGGCTGAGAACCGTCACCTAGGCTATTGGAAAAACACGTGTTTTCGCCGCACACGTGTTGCCGCATCGCCGCAAGGCAGCTTTGAGCCCTCTCTCCCGATATTCTGTAACGCAGCAAAAGTCCGCTTCCGGGAAAGCGAAATTTGAAGCGCTGCAGAGCCGGCCCAAACCTGCAATCAATTGAACCGCTGATCGCGCGGTGCGGCGTTTTCTCACCTGCTGTTCGTGCATCGCGTAGCATTTTCTAGAGCCAACGAGGAATTCGCCCAGTTGGTTGGATCGAAAACACTCTAAAAGCCGCTTACACCGTTCATGACATCCGGCAGTTCGCGGCGTAGAAACGCGGCAAGGGCGTCGACCTGTGGTGGGTTACCCCTCCGCCCGTGCATCAACAGGCTGATCTCCGGCAAACCGGCATTCCATTCCGGCAAGAGACGGCTCAGCCGCCCTGCGGCGACGTCCTCGGTACAGGTGTAAACTGGCAGGGCCACCACACCGAGCCCGGCCGCTGCCGCCAGTTTCAACATGACCATGTCATCGCTGCGCATGCGCGTTGCAAAGGGAACCGAGGCGTTGGCCCCGTCCGGCCCCTGTAACGACCAGCTGTTGCCGCCGGGCCGCCAGCCAAGCGTTAGCCCGGGCAAACCGTCGAGATCAGCAGGTGAGCCCGATTGACCGATTTGTTTCGCAATGCTGGGTGAGCCGAACAGGTGCCAGGGAACTTCGGTAAGCCGCCGGTGGATCAGTCCCGAGTCGGGGAGCAACTTGGAATGCCCCCGGATGGCGAGATCGATGCCATCGCTGATCAGATCGGAGAAGTCGTTGGACGCCTGTATTTGCAGAATGACGCGAGGGTTCTCAGCCAGGAAACGCGGTAGAATCCGGCCAAGCGCGAACTGCGCAACCCCGACTGAACAGGACAGTGTGACGGTGCCCTCTAGCGCGTCCTTATCTCTACGCACCGCCGTTTCTGCGGCCGCCATGCATTCCAGCGCCATCTTGGCATGACGATAGTAGGCCTCGCCCGCCTCCGTCAGGGACATGCGTCTTGAATCCCGGTTCAAGAGCCGTGTGCCAAGGGTTTCTTCCAGGGCCTTCACCTGCCGGCTGATCCGCGATTTGGGAATACCCAGCGTTCGCGCTGCCGCCGAGAACCCGTGCTTATCAACGACATGCACTAGATAGTAGGCTTGATTGAGGTCCAAGGTCTGGTCTTCTTCTTTTGATTCCGTCCCAAATATAGAACGAAGAGTTCTGAAATCAACGGATTTTCCGGTTATCGTCCCGAGTGTAGGTTCATATTCAACACAGGAGACGAATATGACCGTTCAATACGCAGATCAAACCCACATGTCCCAAGCCGCGATCATCAGGTCCCAACAAGGCGAGAGTATGACTCGAGGCGACGGCTTCGAAGCACTCAGCTTCGTCCACCGTCAGCTCGACGGGCTGATGGACCCGCTGATCATGGTCGATCACTTCACCATGACAGAACCGACCTTCGGAGCCCATGCCCACGCTGGCATATCGGCGGTGAGCGTGCTCTTCGAGGACAGCACCGGCAGTTTTCGCAACAGGGATTCTCTGGGCAACGACATCGAACTGGCCCCGGGCGATCTTTATTGGCTGAATGCCGCCCGCGGCGCAGTGCACGACGAGGCGCCCACCCCGGGTTCACGCACTCATGCGTTGCAGATCTTTGTCAACTTGCCGACAGCCCAAAAGCTCGACGAGCCCAGCGCACGACATGTGCCCGCCGCAGAGATGCCTGTGATCGAAAATTCGGGCCATCGGGTAAGGGTGATGACCGGCAAAAGCAATGGCGTCGTCGGCGCCACCCCGCCCGCTTTGCCCTTCACCATCCTCGATATTTCTCTGCAGGCAAGCGGCAGCTTCATCCATCGCCCCGATCCCGGAGACGCCGCCTGGCTGCACGTCATCCGCGGTGAGATCGAGGCCGAGATCGACGGCGTCCGCCATCGGCTCAGCACTGACGCAGCGCTGGCCACCCACGGCGCCGACGAAATCCGGTTGCTGAGCGGTGAAGGGGGGCAAGCTGTGCTCCTGTCCGGTGCCCCCCTGCGCGAGCCCTTTGTGCAAAAGGGCCCTTTCGCGATGCGTGACGTCGACCAACTGGCCGCGGTGATTGCCGCCCATGCGGCTGGCGAATTGGGCGCCATCGACTGAGCCACCGTCCGTGAGTCGCTCTGGCCTGAAACGCCAGACGACCACTTCGGTCAAAAAATCAAGAATTGGCCTGCCTTGATCCCCGACCAATGCCGGTGCGGTCCAAGGGCAGGAAAACTTTGAAAACCTATGAAACGGAAATTGGAGAAACCCATGAAAATCCTGACATTCGGTGCAAGCAACACCAAGAACTCCATCAACAAAGCGCTCGCGCGGTTTACCGCGACGCTGGTCCCCGGCGCTGAGGTCGAGGTACTCGACCTGAGTGACTACGATCTGCCGATCTTTAGCGAAGATCTGGAGAAAGAGATCGGTCAACACCCGACGGCCAAGACGTTTTTCGAGAAGATCGGCGCAGCCGACGGGGTGATCGTATCCTTCGCGGAACACAATGGATCCTATACCGCTGCCTACAAGAACCTCTTCGACTGGGCGAGCCGGATTGATCAGAAAGTGTTTCAGGACAAGCCAACGGTCTACCTTTCGACCTCACCTGGGCCCGGGGGCGCAGCAAGCGTGCTGGCTTCCGCAAAAGGCTCGGCCCAGTTTTTCGGGGTGGACCTGAAGGCGGCTGTTTCCGTTCCCAGCTTTTACGATGTCTTTGATGCCGAAACCGGGCGCATCAATGAACAGAACGTGTTGGCAGACCTGACCGCCGCGGCCAAGACCTTGGCCCTGAGAGAGGCCGCTTGATATGATACGTCATGCGCGGCTACAGCGGTTCTCAGGCTCATTGGTCATGTCGTCTTTCATGTCCATGGCTCTGTCGGGGGTGTTTAGCCTCCTGGAGTTCGGAATCTCGTGGTCGTGGCTGCAAGCCTGGGGGCAAAGCATCCTGATTGCACTGCCGATCGCATTCTCGCTGGATATGATTTTCGGAGACAGACTCCGATTTCTGTCGGGCAAACTGGCGGACAAGGCCGCAAGCGTTTGGCTCTGAAAGCTGACGCTCGCGAGGCCGATGGCCTCTCCACTCCTCTCACACCGGCGTAACGCGAACCAGTCACCCGTTTCGAGCGCGACCAACAGAACTCAATCAAAGGGAACATTTCGTGAGGCACCACCTTTCCCGATCCGAGCCGTCCACGACGCGTTTCGCCGGACTGTTCTAACTTGTCACCATCGTCCTCGGCACCAGCTCTGAACTTGTGCTGCGTGCTCCCCTGATCAACCTGTCGAACGCGGAGGGCGCGGCCGTTTCTATCCTTGCTGCCACGGGCAGCTTTCGGGCTTCGCTTGCCGCAGATCTGATCATGGGGCTGGCCGATGCCGGGCTCGCGGTGCTGCTCTTCGTGCTGTTCAGGCCCGTCGCGCCAACACTGGCCCTGGCCGCGATGGTTTTCCGGCTTGTGCAGTCGGTGCTCATCGGCGCCAACCTGATAAACCTGCAGGCCGCTGTCCTGCTCATCACCGGCGGGCAAGACATCTCGGCGTTCGCTCCCGGTCAGGCCGATGCAATAGCAGCACTGTTTATAAACATGCACGGGCATGGCTACGACTTGGGGCTGGTGTTCTTCGGCCTAAACAGCCTGATGACCGGCGTCATGATCGGGCGCTTTGGTTTCATGCCGAAGATCTTAGGCGCCGAAATTGATGCGGCAGGGCTGGTCTACCTGTTTGGGTCCACTCTTCGGTTCTTCGCACCTGAGCTTTCACCCGCGCTCGCACCGGCTTACGGCCTGACCGCGCTGGCTGAAACGGCCGTCTGTGTTCCTCCGTATTGCCGAAGGTTTTGCAGGGCATACTGCGGTACTCGCCCTATTTCACCATGACGCTGAGGCGACCGGCCGGACACGCGGCAGCGCAAAACCGCCGCAAACTGGTCCAGCCTCATCGCTTCACCACATTGCCCTCAGCCTGCCATGGGATGAACTGGAGGCGGTTATTGCCTGGTATGAGGAGCTTGGGCGCGACTACAAAGTCGGGAATTTTGAATGGGTTGGCTGGCGGGGCGTTTTCACCTTCGACCCCGACGGCAACACTGTTGAACTTGTCGCCAAAACCCGGACTGGGCCGACCCTTCCGATCTATCTTCCGAGACATCCGAGTAGCGAACCCATTGGAAAAGCGGTCATTGGTTGAGCACTCTGCAACGTCAGCTTCGTCCGCATTTCTGCCGCTGATGCTTAATGCAGCGAAAGTCCGGTCCGCCCCTTCGTGAGGGATCCAGCACAACACACAGTGATCGCGGAAGTGCTATCAGCCTACCTTGTGACTGTTGACGAAT
Organism: Parasedimentitalea nitratireducens; assembly: GCF_057444295.1. NCBI lineage: Bacteria > Pseudomonadati > Pseudomonadota > Alphaproteobacteria > Rhodobacterales > Paracoccaceae > Parasedimentitalea > Parasedimentitalea nitratireducens. The sequence continues at coordinate 5,673 of NZ_JBYAXC010000006.1, forward strand.
ACCGCTTCTCGCAGGAAAGTACTGCTAGAATAACGGAGAACGTTACCAACAAGCGAGCTCTGCGTATGAAGCCCCGGTCTTCTAATAAGTCCTTCTGAGACCTACCATTTACTGAAGTCAATTCGCGGAACACCCATTTGAGCAGCGTACAAACATTGATACTAGATAGTCTTTTGCAACGAACCAGGCATTCAGATACTTGGAAACTCTCAGTCGTTTTGGCCGGGATCTAGTCTGCGCTCCGCCCAAATTGAACTGCCGTCGTCGCCTCGCATCAATTCGATCAGAACGCGCCCATCATGATTTTTCGTTCGTGGTTTGTCAGGAGCAATCATGTTGTGCCTTCGAGCGAGCATGGTGCCGCACACGCATTTTGGCGAGCTGTGCCCGAACATAACTAGCCATTTGGATAAGAAATTTCTAATCATGAATCGTGAACCACTAGGAATCGTCAGTTTGATCAAGTGTATCGACAGGTAGGGAAATTTCGAAGGTGTTTGTGAAGTCGGCTGATCACATCAGGTATTGACCTGCTGCATTCATTACCTTGTCGAAGTTACAGGCACACCTATAGAACATGCATACTGACTTCGCCTGAACTTAGAAGGCGTTGATCGGAACACTGGAAGCGATCAATAATCACGTTCCCAAAGTAGTTCGGTTTTGGATGTCACAAGGCCCATTCACCGCTCGAAATAGGCGCGAGCCCAGGGTTTCCCTTAGCGAAAATACTGTGCCGCTTTGTTCTATTCTATTCCCAAAAAATTGGGGAATATTCGGGGAAAGAACCCCGCCCGCCAAGACAACGCATTGATTACATATAAACTCTGTGAAAAAATGGTGCGGTCGAGAAGACTCGAACTTCCACGGGTGTTACCCCACAGCGACCTCAACGCTGCGCGTCTACCAATTCCGCCACGACCGCACTGTCTAGGCTTGGTAGGGCGCGATATAGACGAGGGGTGAGAGCTTGTGAAGAGCAAAAACGCTGCCTTTTTCATTCTGGTTGATCCGCGCGGGAAATCCCTTATGTCTCAAACAACTCAGCAGGTCCCCTGACCTGCCACTAAAGGATAAAGAACCATGACAGACACTGCTGCCTCGCGCGTCGTACAGGTCGACATCATATCGGATGTTGTTTGCCCCTGGTGTGTTGTTGGGTTTCGCCAGTTATCTGACGCCTTGAAGCAAACAGGCATGAAGGCAGCCTTGCGCTGGCATCCCTTTGAGCTGAACCCGGACATGGCGCCCGAGGGTGAAAACCTGCGCGAGCATCTGATGGCGAAATATGGAATCAGCAAAGAGCAATCCGTTGACGCCCGGCAAAGGCTGACAGATTTAGGAGCCTCGCTCGGGTTTGCGTTTAACTTCACTGACGAGATGCGGATGGTGAACACATTCCAGGCGCATCAGTTGTTGGACTGGGCGTTTGAAAAGGAACTGCAGACGCAGTTGAAGCAGATCTTGTTTGTGATGTACTTCAGCAAAGGCAAGGACGTTTCCGACACCGATGTGCTTATTGCTGCGTCGAAAGAGGCCGGACTGGATGTTGATGAGGCACGTGACGTTCTGAACTCCGGTCGCTATGCGGACGAAGTGCGCAAGAAGCAGGGGTTTTGGACCAAACAGGGTGTAACCGGGGTACCTGCGATGATTTTCGACAAGCAATATCTGGTCAGCGGCGCACAAGGGGCGGCGCAATACGCGGAGATCCTTCAAAAGGTTGCCAGCGGCAAGGTTGAGGTCTGAGACATGGTTGAGTGGATTGCCAGTGACGGGCTGACCGATTATGACGCCGCTGTGGAGTTCATGGAGGCGCGCGCGGCCGCAATTGCGGCCGGAGAGGCGGATGAATGCATCTGGTTGGTCGAGCACCCTCCCCTGTATACTGCGGGCACATCAGCAAAGCGCGAGGATTTGACCGATCCCGGCCGGTTCCCAGTTTACGATAGCAAACGCGGTGGCCAGTATACCTATCACGGGCCAGGTCAGCGGGTAGTCTATGTCATGCTGGATGTGGGTAAACGTGGCCACGATGTCCGCAAGTTTGTGAAACAGTTGGAGGAGTGGGTGATCGAAACGCTGAATCAGTTCAACATCACCGGCCATATCCGCGAAGGCCGGGTTGGGGTCTGGGTTGAACGGGATGACAAACCGCTGACAGCTACCGGAACCAAGGCCGAAGACAAGATTGCCGCCATCGGCATTCGGCTACGTAAATGGATCAGCTTTCACGGTATCTCGATCAATCTTGAGCCCGACCTAGAGCACTTCGACGGCATTGTGCCCTGCGGAATCACCGAACACGGCGTTACCAGCCTGACTGATCTGGGCCTGCCGGTCAGCATGGATGACGTCGACATTGCCCTGCAACGCAGTTTTACAACGGTTTTTGGGTCAGACAGTGCCGTTGGCTCTGCAAGAAACTAGCCATCCGCAAGCTCTTCAAGCGCAGCCAAAACCAGTTCTGGCCGTGTGTACAGCAGCATTGACCCTGCACCGCGGCATAACCGGACCTGCACTCTATTTCGACTCGCCATCGTTTGCTGCAAACGCTGGGCAGACGTGACCTGATCTTGATCCCCGTGCAGATAGATCACCGGGGCTGAATTGCCATCAATGTGGCGTTGCCAATCATTCACGATCCAATAATAGTCGGCCATAAGCCCCGCGCTTTTCTGCTCAAGGATAAAGCGATTGCTTGCTCGCAAGAGGCCATGCAGCTCAGGGTCCTCAATCAAATCGCTTTCTTTGCATCCCTGGTCCGGCCGCTGCTTAAGTAAGGCCATTGGCCCGTTTTTCACAACATAGTGCTCCCAACGTTTTGCCACCAGCGGCATAAAGTTAGGACAATAAGTTGCAGTGACCGCCATCATGCGCTGATGCCCCCGCATCGCCGACAACTGACTAAGGTTCTGCACGGGAGCCATACCTGAAACGATCACGGCGCCTGACACTCTGTCGCGCAACCTGCGCGCTGCCACATGCGTAAAGGCGGCTCCTCCGCGGTGGCCTAACAGAATAGGACGCCGCAGGTTTTCCTGCTCTATTAACGCCTCCAGCTGGTTTATGAAGGTGTCAAAGCTACGCTCTGACGGTGCCACCGGCCCAGTTTTCCCGTAGCCGCTACGCAATGGCGCATAAACCCGGAAGCCCCGTTTTCTGAACTGCGATTGCAGCCGCTGTATGCCTGCAATGCCATCCAACAGTCCGTGCAAAAAAATTATCGGCTGCCCAGTTTCCGCACCCATCTTATGGAAATGTACTTGCTGACCATCATTCAAGAGCAACTGGCCTGCAGCTGGCATGGTGGTCCCGTTCGCAATTTGCTCATCTGAAACAACTTCAGCTATGAGAAAACAAAACAAGCGCACCATCTCTTCGAGGCTAGGTGCCCCGGTCTTGTCAAGAATTCCTTGCAGTTGCGCCTGAATACTTGCTTCACCGCCGCGGACTCGTTCTGCTAACTCTGATAAACTGCATCCGCCCAAATAGGCTTTCAGCAACTGGATCTCTTGTTTGTGCAGATCAAATGTCTTTGACAGCATCTCTTGGGCGCCGACTGTCCACTGAAAATCCAAGGGTTCCAGCATCAGCTTATATGTCGCTTGTAAACCCTGCCCACATTGGACGGTGCGGCACATCAGTTTACGGGTGCCACTAGAGGTCGCATAAATCTTCGGTATCGATACTCTAAACCAAGGTTGCTGCATGCAGGCTAAATGCTGCTCTAGGCGGGATTGCTCTTTTGCACCCAGCCACAACGCTTCGGCAACGCCATCTTCGGCATCTTGCAGTTGTTCTTGGGCAACGCGACTGGCACGATCCACCTTGCCCGAAGCGCCAAGCAGGATCCAAAATCGACTATTATCCTCAAAGAACTGCGCAGGTGTTGGGCTACCAGCCCGAATCCATTGCTGCTCTAGAATTTCCGCCGCCCGGGTGAAATGGTGCTGCAACTCAGAGGTAAATTGCGCACGCCGCCTATTTTCAATAGGTCGAACTTTATCAATACCACCTTGGGAATTGGTTGATGAACGCAAAAACTGATCGCTAAGCTCCGCCCGGATCACCGTCTCGTAGACCGCAGCAATGACATGATTATATGCCACGGTTTGCTTGGGTTGCTGACTTGTCACATCAAACCCCAACAGTTCCCGTATTTGAATCCACCGTTGCCCCCAATATCAAATTCCGATCTGACACCTGTAATTACCCCATCGCTTCGCGGGTTGCCGATTTAGCAAAACCAACGACTCATCTCAAAAACCCTCTGGGAATAAAATAGCAGCGCGATACTAGAAAGACTCACGCAATTAAACCCTGAGCTGTTTTCCACTCGCTCAATGCACTAAAAAATCACATCAGGTCAACTATCAAAAAAGTCGTTAATTACGCTTATTAATTTACGACGTTTAGAAATCAGAAATAGCTTTTCGGATTTTTTCGGCATTTTTGGAAATCACGTCCTGATCGCCCATTTGGCCTGGCGCCCCCAACGACACACCGGCATGCCTTGGAAGCACATGAACATGAAGATGAAAGACCTCTTGCCCACCAGCTTCTTCGTTGAACTGCTGTAGGGTTACCCCATCAGCATCGAAGGCGACCATTGCAGCATTTGACAACAGCTGAGCCGTTTTCATTACCGCCGCCAATTGGTCGGCAGTCGCATCAAGCACATTGCGGCACGGTGTTTTCGGAATAACCAACGCATGCCCATCGGCCCGTGGCATAATATCCATAAATGCTACTGTATCAGCGTCTTCGTATACTCGGGTTGCGGGGATCTCGTTGCGCAGAATTTTGGCAAAAATATTCTCTGGATCATAAGACATAATGTTTCCCCGCACGTTACTGGAATGTGTCCAGCACTTTTGAAGCTCAGGTCTACCGCCGTCAAGGTCGATGACGAACTAGGTCTTCATTTCCGAACTCATGCTCTGCGATCGCGTGTTCGACCGATAATAGCGACTTTGCTGTAGTGAAAGTCATCCGTTTTTCAACCTTAGCAAGGGGGGCGCGTCAATTTATCTTGATCCAGATCAAACTCCGCCATTGAAGGTACAGCCCCGCCACTCTAAAAACCCTATGAATCAAGGTGCCCAGAGTCCGCTCTCGGGGGCCTTTCGCTTTATAACAGGAGGCACCAAATGGCAGACGCAGCCATTCATGGTCACGATCACGAGGACGAGCGGGGGTTTTTCACCCGCTGGTTCATGAGTACGAACCATAAAGATATCGGTATTCTATACCTGATCGTTTCGGCGCTTGTCGGTCTGATCTCTGTCATCTTCACCGTTTACATGCGGCTTGAGCTGATGGATCCCGGCGTTCAGTACATGTGTGCCGAAGGCGCGCGTGTGTTTGCAGATGCCTCTACTGAGTGTACCCCGAACGGTCACCTTTGGAACGTGCTTGTAACGGCCCACGGCATCCTTATGATGTTTTTTGTGGTTATCCCGGCGCTGTTTGGTGGCTTTGGTAACTACTTCATGCCGCTGCAAATTGGCGCACCGGACATGGCCTTCCCTCGTTTGAACAACCTGTCTTTCTGGCTCTATGTTGCTGGTACGTCGCTGGCGGTTGCATCGGTTATGGCACCAGGTGGTAACGATCAGCTTGGTTCAGGCGTAGGCTGGGTTCTGTACCCACCACTGTCGACCAACGAAGGTGGTTACTCGATGGATCTAGCGATCTTCGCGGTGCACGTTTCCGGTGCCTCGTCGATCCTAGGTGCGATCAACATGATCACCACCTTCCTGAACATGCGTGCCCCTGGCATGACCCTGTTCAAGGTGCCACTGTTTAGCTGGTCGATCTTTGTCACTGCTTGGTTGATCCTGCTGTCGCTGCCTGTTCTGGCTGGCGCCATCACCATGCTGCTGATGGACCGTAACTTTGGTTTCACTTTCTTTGATGCTGCCGGTGGCGGTGATCCGATCCTGTATCAGCACATCCTGTGGTTCTTTGGTCACCCCGAAGTTTACATCGTGATCCTACCTGGCTTTGGTATCATCTCTCACGTTATCGCAACATTCTCGCGCAAGCCGGTTTTTGGCTACCTGCCAATGGTTTGGGCGATCATCGCGATTGGTGTTCTGGGCTTCGTCGTTTGGGCGCACCACATGTACACCGTCGGCATGTCGCTGAACCAACAGGCCTACTTCATGCTGGCCACCATGGTCATTGCGGTTCCAACTGGTGTTAAAGTGTTCTCGTGGATTGCCACCATGTGGGGCGGTTCGATTGAATTCAAAGCACCTATGATGTTTGCCTTTGGCTTCCTGTTCCTGTTCACCGTTGGTGGTGTAACTGGTGTGGTTCTGTCGCAGGCGGCTGTGGACCGGATGTATCACGACACGTACTACGTTGTGGCGCACTTCCACTACGTGATGTCCTTGGGTGCGGTCTTCGCTATCTTTGCTGGGGTTTACTATTACTTCGGCAAGATGACTGGCCGTCAGTACTCGGAAAAGCTGGCTCACCTGCACTTCTGGATGTTCTTCATCGGTGCAAACGTGACCTTCTTCCCGCAGCACTTCCTGGGTCGTCAGGGCATGCCACGTCGTTACATCGACTACCCCGAGGCATTTGCCTACTGGAACAAAATCTCATCGTATGGTGCGTTCCTCTCGTTTGCTTCGTTCCTGCTGTTCTTTGGTATCGTGATCTACGCCCTGCTGCGCGGTGCACGCATCACCCAGAACAACTACTGGAATGAATATGCTGACACGCTGGAGTGGACGCTGCCGACACCTCCACCAGAGCACACCTTTGAAATCCTGCCAAAACAGGAAGACTGGGACAAAGCTCCGTCGCACTAAGCTAGCGACTGCAACATTCAAAGGGCCTCGGAGCAAAAGCTCCGGGGCCCTTTTCCTTTGTGAGAACCTAGGTTGCAGTTTGGCTGCAGCATCATGCCTATACCTTTGGCTCGACAGCGCGGCGCCCGGACCTAGTGTATTCAGTATGCCTTATGACTGGATATCATCTGCATCTAACACCACCAAGGAACTGCACATATGGCCACACCAGTCCCTTCCGTTGCGGGGGTACGTAGGCATCCTTGCCATGGCCGCTGTCCTGATCTCTGTTCCTTTGGTACCCGTACTTGGTAGTGTAATCCTGTGGGGATTGCTGCCCTTCCTGTTGTTCAGCCTATTCGGACTCAAATGGGCCCTGGACCGAAACCGTCAGGACCAGCAAGTCCTAGAGGTTCTGACACTGGATACCCAGGACATCCACCTGATCCATCAAGCGCCTCGCCAGGAAATCCAGACTTGGGACTGCAATCGCTATTGGGTAACGGTGCATCTGCACAAGGACGATGGACCCGTACCGAACTACGTCACCCTGCAGGGCAATGGGCGCGAGGTTGAAATTGGAGCATTCCTGTCAGAGGACGAGCGCATCGCTCTTTATGACGAGATCAAATCATCACTGACGCCACAAAACCCCAGTTCTGATTGACCTCAGTCTCTCAGCTTTGACTTGCACACCGACATAGTGCTAACCGTCCTTCATGAATAACCAGATGCCCCCTCTTCTAAACAGCTATTACCCGCCCTTTTCATAACGGCGGTTTCTTCATCTATTCATTGTTCAACCGCCGCGTACCGGCGGTCAGAACACAGGAATTGGCACGGTTACGCGGCTCAGCGGAGCGCACCAATGCCACCCTCTTCGATCCACACTATTGGCCTGTTTGGCTTTGGCCAGTTTGGCCAACTGATTGCCCAACACCTGTCACCGCATTTTAGCATCACAGTGCACGACCCAGGTGTCAGCAGGCCGGAAACAACACCGCATCGCTTTGGTAACCTAACCGAAGCTGCTGGATGTGATCTGGTGATACTTGCAGTGCCGGTCTCTAGCATGGTGAAAACCTGCCAGGCCATTCGCCCTCACCTAAAGCCAGGGTGTGTGGTCATGGACGTCGGCTCGGTTAAGATGGCACCGGCGCAGGCCATGCTTCGTAATTTGCCGGACAATATCAACTTAGTCGGATCTCACCCTCTGTTTGGACCGCAAAGTGCGGGTCCTTCGCTTGCGGGGCGCAAGATTGCGATCTGTAACATCAGAGGGCGGGCGGATCGAATGGTTAGTGCTTTTTTGCGGCGTGTTCTGGGCCTCAAGGTCTATACGCTGACACCCGAAGACCACGACCGGGAGGCAGCCGTTACACAGGGCCTCACTCACCTAATTGCCAAGGTGCTCAGCCAGATGGACCCCCTACCTACCCGGATGACCACAGTCAGCTTTGATCTACTACTCGAAGCAACTGCCATGGTTCGCAACGACCCGCTCAATGTCTTTGCTGCCATTGAACAGGAAAACCCCTTTGCCGCTGAGGTTCGACAGGACTTTCTGACCCGGGTTGCCGATCTCGGCGCAAGCCTAAGTCATCCCCCTGCCGGGCCCTGAGGCAAGCCAAACAAAAAGGGCGGTCCGCAATCGACCGCCCCTTTTCCAATTTCAGTGTTTTTTGCCCCCAATACTCACGTCGGAGGCACGCGCCAGTGGCGCGTTCAATACTTAGCAATCGCCGCCCGAACAGAGCTGATCCTTGACCAACGGCCCCACTTTGCCAAAGTCCATTTGCCCGGTGTATTTGGCCTTGAGCGCGCCCATGACCTTGCCCATGTCGCGGATGGATCCGGCGCCTGTTTCGCTGACCGCGGTTCGAATTGCTTCTACAACCTCACTATCAGCGAGCTGCTTGGGCAGGAACTCTTCGATAATCTCAATCTCTTCCCGTTCGCGTTCGGCAAGGTCAAGTCGTCCACCTTCTTCATAAGCGCGCACGCTTTCGTTGCGCTGCTTGGTCATCTTGCTCAGAATCGCCAGCACATCTGCATCGGCAATAACGATCTCTTCGCCATTGCCCCGCGCGGCAATTTCCATGTCCTTGATGGCTGCATTGATCAGGCGCAATGTGGCCAGACGATCCGCCGCCCGATCTTTCATTGCTTGCTTCAGGGCCGAGTTGACCCGTGTACGCATATCCATTGTATAATCCATCCCCATGGCTTTGGAACCCGTAGCCTTACCCAATCCCTGACAAGTAGACAAGGCCGAGGAGTCTACCCTGACGTAGGGGCCAACTTTGCAAAGGCAACTTTCCAACGGGCTTGACCCGCCATTCCCCTGCCCTTAAACACCCGTGAATTTATCCCACATGGAGACTCGCGCAATGGCTGATACTGCCCCGTCCAAGCCCACCGCATGCCTGGCCCTGGCTGATGGCACCGTGTTCTACGGCGCCGGATTTGGTGCCACAGGACAGACCGTAGCCGAGCTCTGCTTCAACACAGCGATGACCGGTTATCAGGAAATCATGACCGACCCATCTTATGCGGGCCAGATCGTCACCTTTACCTTCCCGCACATCGGCAACACAGGCGTCACGCCCGAAGATGAAGAGACTGCCGATCCAGTCGCCGCTGGCATGGTGGTCAAATGGGACCCAACCCAATCCAGTAACTGGCGCGCTACCGAAGAGCTAAAATCATGGCTCGAGCGGACTGGACGCATCGCCATCGGTGGCATCGACACCCGCCGCCTGACCCGCGTGATTCGTCAGCAAGGTGTACCTCACGTAGCGCTTGCCCATGATCCCGATGGCAACTTTGATGTTGAAGCTTTGGTTGCCAAAGCCCGTGCCTGGTCCGGCCTAGAAGGTCTGGATCTGGCCAAAGAAGTCACCTGTGCACAAAGCTATCGCTGGGATGAAATGCGTTGGGCCTGGCCAGATGGCTACCCACGTCAGGAAGCCCCAAAGCATAAAGTGGTTGCCATCGACTATGGCGCCAAGCGCAACATCCTGCGCTGCCTGGCCTCGGCTGGCTGCGATGTGACGGTTCTGCCTGCGACAGCAACAGCCGAAGAAGTGCTGGCGCATAACCCTGACGGTGTATTTCTATCCAACGGCCCAGGTGATCCGGCGGCGACTGGCAAATATGCCGTGCCAATGATCAAGACCATCCTGGGCACCACCGACCTGCCGGTCTTTGGTATCTGTCTGGGCCACCAGATGCTGGCGCTGGCGCTGGGTGCCAAGACCATCAAGATGAACCACGGCCACCACGGTGCCAACCACCCGGTCAAAGAAAACGCCACTGGAAAGGTTGAAATCACCTCCATGAACCATGGCTTTGCAGTGGACGCTCAGACACTGCCCAAGGGTGTGGTTGAAACCCATGTGTCGCTGTTCGACGGCTCCAACTGTGGTATCCGCATTGCCGATCGCCCGGTTTATTCGGTACAGCACCACCCCGAGGCCAGCCCTGGCCCACAGGACAGCTTCTATCTGTTCGAGCGCTTTGCCGAAGCCATGGACGCTCACAAGTCGGTCGAGGCGTAAGCTCAAAGTAAAACACAGCCGGTGCTTTAACTTGGTTAACCGGCTGTTAACCCCCGCTCCTCACGCTTCTTGGTATGATTAGCGGCCTGCGGGGGTGTTATGCATGATCATTCGATACGGCGTTCAGTTGACCGACCAGGCAGACAGGCCAGTCGGAGGTGGCTTGGACGGTATCTGGTCGAGTCGCATGCGTTAAAAGACACCGATCTGTTGCGCGCGCTAGTACTGCAACGCCACCAAAACGCCCCGCTGGGCCATATTTTGATCAGCCAGGGGTGGGCCAGTGAAACTCAGGTTCTTGATGCGCTGTCCCGCCAACATGGGCTGCAACAAATCGATTTAGACAACCATGAGATCATCCCCAGTCTATTAAGGAAAAAGTCAGCCCAATTTTGGCTCAGGCACCGTGCGCTTCCTGTTTTGATGGCACGTCAACAACTGCTAATCGCAATCGCGCACCCTGAGCATTTCAGCGCACTGCAAGAAGCGTTGCAGGATGAATTCCCGCAGGTCAAACCGATCCTGGCAGCTGAACAACAGATCACTTCTGCTTTGACGTCGTATTTCCAAAGAGATCTAGCCTTAGAAGCCTCGGTTCTGGCTCCTCTTTATTTCAGTAGCCGCCATTTACAAAGCGCCCATCGCGCCTTGCTGACAGTTTTGTGCCTGGTGGCGGCCGTTGCACTGTCTCTTTACGCTCCAATCCTGTCTTTCACGTTTTTCTGTGTGCTCGCCTTTATATCTCTATCCCTTTTTATCGGTCTAAAGTTGGTTGGGTTTATTACAAGCCTGGCAAATGGAGGCCGGATCGGGCGTGAACAGCCGCTCCGTCAGCTACCCAACGGCCTTAAGCCGCTCCCACGCATTTCAATGCTTGTACCGCTGTATCGGGAAGCCAATGTCAGTACAGACCTGTTACGCCGCTTACAGAGCTTGTCCTACCCACGGGCGCTGCTTGAAGTGATCTTGGTCCTTGAACAACACGACCAAATCACACGCGAAGCCCTTACCCAGGCATCACTTCCCAGATGGATGCAGATTATCGAAGTTCCACAGCTTGGCGCTTTGCAGACCAAACCCCGCGCCATGAATTTTGCTCTTAATTTCTGTAATGGCGACATCATCGGTGTCTGGGATGCAGAAGATGCACCCGCCCCAAACCAACTAGAACATGTTGCCAGAGCGTTTGAACAGACCAGCACCGATGTCGCCTGTTTGCAGGGGGTACTGGATTACTACAATCCCCGAACGAACTGGTTATCTCGCTGTTTCACCTTGGAATATGCAAGCTGGTTTCGGATCGTTCTTCCGGGTTTGGCACGGCTGGGCTTGGTGGTGCCATTGGGTGGTACAACGCTTTTTGTAAAGCGTGATGTCCTAAGGAAATTGGGCGGTTGGGATGCCTATAACGTGACCGAGGATGCAGACCTAGGTGTCCGCCTGTGCCGCGCAGGATACCGGACCGAAATGATTTCCACGGCCACCCACGAAGAAGCCAACTGCCAAGTCTGGCCCTGGATCAGGCAGCGATCGCGCTGGCTCAAAGGATTTATGATGACTTATCTGGTCCATATGCGTCACCCAAGGCTGCTGTGGTCACAACTTGGATGGAGACAGTTTCTGGGGTTTCAGGCCTTTTTCCTGGGCACCGTTGGGCAGTTCCTGCTTGCGCCCTTTCTATGGTCGTTTTGGCTGATCCTTCTGGGCCTGCCCCATCCCAGCGCATCTTTGCTGCCGATGGGGCTGCTCTATTCGGCAGCGATGGCTTTGATGTTATTCGAGATCATTGGCATCACTCTGAGTGTCACTGCCGCCTTTGCCTCTAACAGACGCGGCCTTGCGCTGTGGGCGCCAACCATGATCTTCTACTTTCCGCTTGGTGCAATTGCGGCGATCAAAGCCCTACACGAACTGATCTGGCACCCGTTTTTCTGGGACAAAACCACTCACGGCATCAATGCACAGCCAACCGACAGCAACCAGCCCTCGTAGGTGTCAGTTCCCTCCGCGTTGACCGGCATCCTGTTTTAGGCGGGTCTTAAACGCGATCGAGATATGATCCTTCAGCGCCCCTCCTGCCGCGGCCTCGTCACGCTGTTCGATTGCTGTGACGATTTTCTTATGCTCGCTCTGAGCAATCTCTCCCCGCCCCTGCGCGGCAAGTGAGGTGGTGGCCATCAATGCCATAGTGCGATGCACCAGGTTCAACTGCTGAACCAGATAGCGGTTGTGCGAGGCCAGGTGGATTTGCTCATGGAACCGGCGGTTGGCTTTGGACAATGCAATCGGATCATTCACCAGCGCATCATCTGCGGTTACCATTTCGCGTAAAACGCTGATCTCTTCTTCTGTGGCATGGCGGGCTGCCAGTTTGGCCGCCAACCCCTCCAGCTCGCGCCGCACCACGTACAGCTCGGCCATCTGGTTGTGATCCAGCGAGGCCACGATCAGCGACCGCCCATCCCGCTCCAGCAGAGATTGGGTCTCAAGCCGCTGCAAAGCCTCGCGAATGGGTGTGCGCGATACACCAAAGCGTTCGGCCAGGTCACTTTCAACCAGCCGATCTCCGGGTTTATAAACGCCCACATCAATCGCTTCGAGGATCAGGCTGTAGGCATCGTTGGGGTTACTGCGACTTTGGCTCATGATCACTCTCGGTTGTGGGTTATGTTTGTCTACATGGCGCGTTGCCCTGCAATCAAGCCTGTAGCGCATCTGCGAAACAAATCATTTACCCCCGCCACTCTTTTGTTTGCATATCAACATCATCAAGCCTAAGCCTGCACCATGGTCAAAGACAGCTTCTCACACGTCAATCACTGGGTATTCGATCTCGACAATACCCTGTATCCGCCCTCGGACCGCTTGTTCGATCAGATCGAGGTCAAGATGACCCGATATGTGATGGAGGCGCTGAAGGTTGATAAGGCCGAGGCAAACCGGCTGCGCGACCTGTATTGGCGTGAACATGGCACCACCCTGGCCGGCTTGATGCGCGAGCATGATCTGGACCCGGTCCCATATATGATTGATGTCCATGATATCTCGATGGATCACATGCAAAAAGACCCCGACCTTGCCGCTCGGATCAGCGCTTTGCCCGGACATAAAATCGTCTACACCAATGGTAGTGCACCCTATGCCGAGCGCGTGTTGGCAGCACGTGGCCTGAGCGGATTGTTTGATGGCATCTATGGCGTTGAACATGCGGATTATCTGCCCAAGCCCGAGCGCAATGCCTTTGATCGGGTGTTTGCGCAGGCCGGAATAACGCCCACTCAGGCCGCGATGTTCGAAGATGACCCCCGCAATCTAGCTGCACCACACGAGATGGGAATGCGTACCGTGCATGTGGCCCCTGATCCGCTAGATGCAGACCACATCCACCACCACACCAACAACTTGGCAGCGTTCCTGCGGCAAATTGACTAGCAATGCTGCTTTGCGGCATCGGGCTCTTTTCACCGCTGACAAAAGCCATATATCCCGGTCATCTTTTCATCTGTTTCAGGACACCATGATGACCGACGCTACTGTTGCAACCCCTCTTTCGACTGCCCAAGTCACTGCAAAGAAGCCGATGAGCCCAGACGTAAAGATGTTTCTGGCCATCGCGGTATTTCTTGCACTCTGGGCAATGTCTATTGTGACATGGGGGGGTCCCGGTCTCTACTTGCCCGCCGTTGCCATGGTGCCGGTGATTTTTGCCCTGCTGATGCTGGTTACACGCGGCTGATCCCACCACCTGCAACGGCTAGGTGCTTGCCATTCCCCTGTTCTCGGGCCTAGATCAGGCCAAGAATGGAGTGCTGAACAATGGCCGACACCTGCGACATCCTAATTTCCGGCGGCGGCATTGCGGGTTTGACCGCTGCCGCTGCTTTTGCATCAGCTGGGTTTGACGTGATCTGCGTTGACCCGGCAGCGCCAATTACCGAGCGCGATGTCGAAGGATCCGACCTGCGCACCACCGCATTTCTGCAACCCGCACAGGAACTGTTGCAACGCTGCGGCTTGTGGGAGCGACTGGATAACCACGCCGCAGCCTTGCAAGTCATGCGTATTGTGGATGCGGGCGGCGAAGTGCCGGAACCGCGGGTTGTAAAAGACTTTGACGCTGCTGACCTGTCGGACAAGCCCTTTGGCTGGAACCTACCCAACTGGCTGCTGCGACGCGAAATACTGGCCCGGCTGAGTGAACTGCCAAATGTCGACTTCCGCCCCGGCATTGCCACCACCAGCCTGTTCACCCGCACCGCCGAGGCCCGCGTTGGGCTAAGCGATGGCAGCCGGATTACGGCAAAACTGGTTGTGGCCTGCGACGGTCGCAATTCGCCGATGAGAGAGGCGGCTGGAATTTCGGTCAACACAACCCGCTATGGCCAAAAGGCGCTGGCCTTTGCCGTCACCCATCCGATGCCGCATGACAATGTATCGACCGAAGTGCATCGCTCCGGTGGGCCGTTCACCATGGTACCCCTGCCCGACTATCAGGACAAACACAGCTCGGCCATTGTGTGGATGGAGCGTGGCCCACGGGCGCAAGAGCTGCAAAAGATGCCAGCCGAAGAGTTTGAGGCCGCGATGAATCGACGCGCCTGTGGCTTGCTGGGTGAGATGAAATTGGCCTCGCGCCGCACCATCTGGCCGATCATCAGCCAATGCGCCGAGCGATTGAATGGCGAGCGACTGGCCTTAATGGCCGAGGCGGCCCATGTGGTGCCCCCCATCGGCGCGCAGGGGCTAAACATGTCGCTGGGCGATCTGGCCAGCCTGCTGGAACTGGCCGAGGCCCGACGTGAAGGGCTGGGTGATGCACAGATGCTAGAGGCCTATCACAAAGCCCGCCATAACGAGATCAAGCTGCGGGTTAAAGGCATTGATATGCTAAACCGGGCCTCAATGCTCGAAGCGCGACCCTTGCGGGATATGCGCGCCGCGGCGCTGAACGCTTTTTATTCAATCGCACCGGTACGTAAGACCCTGATGCGGGCCGGGCTGGGCACAAAGTGACCCTGAAGCGCACCAAAAAATTCTGCACTGGGCATTGGCAATTGATGCTGCTGACGGCGCTGATCTTTGCGTTTTGGTCAACGCCCGTGGTGGTGCCGCTGAAGATCCTGATCGTGCTGCTGCACGAGCTGTCCCACGCCGCAATGACACTGCTGACCGGCGGCTCCGTCGAAAGCCTAACGATCGACCCGCAACAAGGCGGAATGGTGATATCGCGAGGGGGCAGCCGTTTCCTGACCCTTAGTGCTGGTTATTGCGGCTCGCTATTGATCGGGGTGACCCTGTTCCTGATTGCTGTTCGCACCAACTGGGACCGTTTTGTCATGGGGCTGCTGGCAGCCGTGATCCTAGCCGCAGCTGCATTATACGTGCGGGATTTCTTTGCCCTTGCTTTCTGCATTGTCGCGGGTCTGCTGATGCTGGGCAGTTCTAGGTACTTATCCCACTGTTTCAACGATCTCATGTTGCGTGTGATCGGGCTCAGCAGCATGATTTTTGTGCCCTATGATATCTTCAGCGACACCATTGCGCGGTCTTACTTGCGGTCCGATGCCCGAATGCTGGCCGAGGAGTTTGGCGGCCCTACCCTGTTCTGGGGCGGGGCCTGGTTGACTATCTCGTGTCTGATCATAGCGCGCTGTCTACGCCGGGGGCTTGGCGCTAACAGCAATATGTCGCTACGCCAGATCCGGCGCGCAGGCCGTTACAGAACCTGATCTAGCGCCGTTTTGAGACGGGCCATAGTGGCGTCCACATCATAGAGCTTATCAAGACCAAACAAGCCAAGGCGGAAAGTCTGAAAATCCTCAGGCTCGTCACATTGCAGCGGCACCCCGGCGGCGATTTGCATGCCTAGGGCGGCAAATTTCTTGCCGGTGCTGATTTCTGTGTCCTTGGTATAGCTAACCACCACGCCCGGCGCGCCAAAGCCATCGGCAGCGACCGAGGTCACGCCCTTGTCCCGCAGCATAGCCCGCACGCCATCGCCCAGCGCCCATTGAGCATCACGCAGCTTGTCGAACCCATATTCCTTGGTTTCGGCCATGGTATCGCGGAAATCCTTGAGCGCATCGGTCGGCATGGTGGCGTGATAGGCATGGCCACCGTTCTCATAGGCCTGCATGATCGTGCGCCATTTTTTCAAGTCGATTGCAAAGCTGTCGGACTCGGTCTCGGCCATCCGGGCCTCGGCGCGTTCGGACAGCATCACCAGACCAGCGCAGGGCGACGCTGACCAACCCTTTTGCGGGGCCGAGATCAGCACATCGACGCCAGTGCCCTTCATGTCGATCCAGGCACAGCCCGAGGCAATGCAGTCTAGCACCATCAGCGCGCCAACTTCATGCGCGGCCTTCGCCATGGCTTTGACGTAGGTATCGTTCAGGATGACCCCGGCTGCTGTTTCCACATGCGGTGCAAACACGACGCTCGGCTTCTGTTCTTTGATGGCTGCAATGACCTCGCCAATGGGTGCAGGCGCAAAGGGCGACGGGCTAATATTACCGGTTTGCCGCGCCTTCATCACCGTGGCCGAGGATGTCAGCCCCCCCGTTTCAAAAATCTGGCTCCAGCGGTAAGAAAACCAGCCATTACGAACCACCAGCACGTCGTCGCCACGGGCGAACTGGCGGGCGACGGCTTCCATTGCGTAGGTACCGCCACCGGGGATCACTGCCACGGCATCGGCCTTATAAACCTCTTTGAGCATGGCGTTGATGTCCAGCATCACCTGCTGAAAGGTCTTGGACATGTGATTGAGCGAACGGTCTGTGAAGACCACCGAAAATTCGTCCATCCCATCCGGGTCGACAGTCTGCAAAAGTGCCATAGCTAATCCTCCAATATCGTTAGCCAACGGCTATCGGTCTGCGGGCATGTTGGCAAAGGCTTCTTTCTTCGGGGTTTGCTAAAAGTCCTTCAAGAAAAGGAAAAGATTGTACTGCCCAAAACACCTAAACAACGCGTTTCAATTCAAACCTCAACTCGGACATTACCATCAAGACCAAAACCGTTCAGCATCTGCACAACGGCGCCCAGCCCTACGTGCAACATCCCATCCAATAACCAGAACAAATCCTAGGTTGAACCAATGCGGTTTGTGACTATATTCATCAGAGCCCAAATTAATTTATGCCGTTCTTCGGACCATTTCTAACAAGAATTCGTCAAATGCGCCTAACACTATTGCACCCGCCTCATACAGCCATTGGCAGCCGGGTACCCAAAGAAAACCTCCCCCCGTTCGGATTGCTTTGCCTGGCCGGACCGCTGATTGATGCAGGTAATCAGGTAAGCCTGATCAACGCCGACATCGGACCAATGCCCACCCACGAAATTCTGGAAGCAGTGGCACAACAAAACCCGGCAGCCGTTCTGATTGGTCATTCTGGCTCTAGCTCGGCCCACCCGACGGTCGTTGAGCTGGCACATAAATTAAAAGCCACCCGCCCAGAAACAGTGATTATTTATGGTGGCATCTACCCGACCTACCACTGGCAAGAAATTCTGGAACAGTGTTCTGACATCGACATTATTGTGAAGGGGGAAGGAGAAGTAACTGTTACTGCGCTGGTCGATGCGCTGGAGCAAAACCAGCCACTCCGAAACATTCCCGGCTTGGCATTTCGCGAGAATGGCATAGCCATAGCTACCCAACCCGTCCCTGTCATATCCGATCTGGATGCAAATCGAATAGGATGGGAACTGATCAACTTTGATGACTACAGCTACTGGGGCGGAAAGAAGTCGGTCATAATGCAATTTTCCCGAGGCTGTCCGCACCTGTGTACATACTGCGGACAACGAGGTTTCTGGACGCGTTGGCGCCATCGGGACCCAGTCAAATTTGCCGCTGGAATTGCTGATCTCGTCCGTAACCACGGCATCGAACTGGTCAATCTTGCTGATGAAAATCCAACCTCATCGCGACGACGCTGGAAAGAGTTTCTAGAAGCGATGATCGCTGAGGACGTTGATGTCACTATCATTGGATCCACGCGTGCTGACGACATTGTTCGCGACGCAGATATCCTCCCGCTCTACAAAAAGGCTGGAGTCTTAAGGTTTCTGTTGGGCATCGAAAGCACTGATGAAAATCTTCTGAAATCTATCAAGAAAGGTGGCACCAGGCAGAAGGACCAAGAAGCCATACAATTGCTCCGGCAGAACGGCATAATAGGTCTTTGTACGTTTGCTGTTGGAATCGAAGAAGAAACCGACCGGGATTATTGGCGCATTCTTCGGCAGCTTCTACGATATGACCCGGACCAGATCATGTCGGTCTATGCCACGCCGCATCAATGGACACCCTTTTTCCAAAGTGCCCGTCACCGCCAGGTTATCCAACCGGATCAGCGACTTTGGGATTATAAGCACCAAGTATTACAGACACCAAATATTCCGCCTTGGCGGGTTTTTCTTTGGGTAAAACTCATCGAAATGGCCGTCCAACTCCGGCCAAGAGCGCTATATCGTATCTTCTTTCACCAAGACCCGGACATTCGCCACGCCATGCGCTGGTATACTCGGATGGGCCGTCGCGTGATCTGGCGAGAAGTCTGGCAGTTTCTTCGCGAAAAACGATTACCTTCTGGCCCAACGGTCGAAGAGTATTGGCGAAGCTCGGACCAGCTAGAGGAAAATGCGCACCACATAGCACGGAAAAAGGCATCTTAGCCCAAAGGCCCAGGCCTGCGTTCTTCGCTCAGTAGCACGTTTGCCTCAACATCACCTACCCCCGGCAGCGTCATCACACGACGGCGCAGGACGCGTTCAAAATCGGCAATGTCACGCGCCGTGACCCGCAGGCGATAGTCATACATGCCCAATACATGCTCTACCGTTTGCACTTCGGGGATGGCGGTGACGGCGCGCTCAAAGTCATCCAGACTAACCCGCCCCTTGGTGGCCAGTTTGATGCCAAGAAACACGGTGACGCCAAAGCCCAGTTTTTCGCGATCTAGATCCAACCGCCGCCCAGCGATCACACCGCTGTCTTGCAACCGTTTGATCCGCCGCCAGGTGGCTGGCTGACTAAGCCCCAATTCACGGCCAAGCGCTCCAGCTGTTTTGGTGGCATCCTGGCTAAGCGCGCGCAGCAGGTTTTGGTCAATCTCATCGAGCTCCATTAGATCCCCTCTTCCAGGAGGTACACACTTTCAGGAAACCGGCCTGAAAATTTCAACACAGTTGCTCGGTCAGCGAGGAAGGTGTCAAATCCACCATCATAGGGGGCAATGGCAACCCCGTTTTCAGCTGAGAAAAGTATGAACCTTTCATGATCGTCTGCAACGTCACGCAATAGCTCGTCGGTATCGCCCTGCTTCCAGAGAATTCGCGTGGCCAGTACACTAGAGACCAACTCGTCATCGAAATACGGCCCCCACGACCACCGACTATTTACGCGCAAGCAAGTGAGAGGTTCTCCAGCGAAACAGACCATGTCAGACACAACCTCTGTTTCTTCATGCCGACAAATCACAAGCCAAAGTTTTGCTTCTTTCGCAAAGATTTCAGCGGTCAATCTATTAAAGCACTCGACAATTCTTGCACGATCACTCTCGGTCTCTGGCAACCTTTGCCCATCGGGTATTGAAAAAACGCGCAACCAACGATGTTCAATTTCAGCTCTAAGTCTAAAGCCAACAGGTGGGATGGCCCCGAATTGGCGGGTCCAACTTTGCTTGAACTCATCCAATTTCACAACGGCAACCCCTCATCAGTCTTGATGCTGGCCACATGCATCAGAGCCTCGATATCGGCGATATGGGGCAAGGTCAGGATGCCAGCGCGATAGATCTGCTGATAGTGGCTCATATCGCGGGCAATGACCGAAAGGCGCACATCCACACGGCCCAAAAAGGTCTGGATCTCGATCACCTCGGGAATGCCGCGCGCGGCCTCGATAAAGTCATCAAACGCACGGGTCTGGGTCTTGTCCAGCGTCACTCGCAGGCTGACCTCGACCGCATAGCCAAGCGCACGCCAGTTGATCACCGCCTGCTGTCCGCGCAGCACACCCGTTTCACGCAGTTTGTCCAGCCGCCGGGTCAGACGCGAGTTTGACACCCCCAATCGGTCACCAAGATCGGGAATCGATTGGGCTGGGTCGCTTTGCAGGTTGCGCAGAATGCGTCGGTCGAGATCATCAAGCATGAATTTACCGATATATGGAAATACAGAGAATGAATAGTTCGAAAATACTGTCAATAGTTCCCAAAACGATCTCGCGCCTGGGGCATGGATCGCTATGATCGCCGCAGACATTAAACGGAGAGGACGTGGACATGCGCGTTTATTACGATCGCGATTGCGACATCAACCTGATCAAAGACAAAAAAGTAGCCATCCTGGGCTACGGTTCGCAAGGTCACGCACACGCGCTGAACCTGCGTGACTCGGGCGCCAAGAACCTTGTCGTTGCTCTGCGCGAAGGTTCCGCATCGGCCAAGAAAGCCGAAGGCGAAGGCCTGAAGGTTATGGGCATTGCAGAAGCTGCTGCCTGGTGTGACGTAATCATGTTCACCATGCCCGACGAACTGCAGGCTGAAACTTACAAGAAATACGTCCACGACAACATCAAGCCGGGTTCCGCAATTGCGTTCGCCCACGGCCTGAACGTTCACTTTGGCCTGATCGAGCCAAAAGAAGGCGTTGACGTGATCATGATGGCGCCCAAAGGCCCAGGTCACACCGTACGCGGCGAATACACCAAAGGCGGCGGCGTGCCTTGCCTGGTAGCTGTAGACAACGATGCAACCGGCAAAGCGCTGGAAATCGGCCTGTCCTACTGTTCCGCAATCGGTGGCGGTCGCTCCGGCATCATCGAAACCAACTTCCGCGAAGAGTGTGAAACCGACCTGTTCGGCGAGCAGGCTGTTCTGTGTGGCGGTCTGGTAGAACTGATCCGCTGCGGTTTCGAAACTCTGGTTGAAGCTGGTTACGCACCAGAAATGGCGTACTTTGAGTGTCTGCACGAAGTGAAGCTGATCGTTGACCTGATCTATGAAGGCGGCATCGCCAACATGGACTACTCGATCTCGAACACTGCTGAGTACGGCCAGTACGTCACCGGTCCACGCATCCTGAACTACGACGAAACCAAAGCCCGCATGAAAGACGTACTGTCTGACATCCAGTCTGGCAAATTCGTTCGTGACTTCATGCTGGAAAACGCTGTTGGACAGCCGACCATCAAAGCATCCCGTCGTGCCAACGACGAGCACATGATCGAAGAAACCGGCGCCAAGCTGCGTGGCATGATGCCATGGATCTCGGCTGGCAAGATGGTCGACAAAGAAAAGAACTAAGGTCAGACCTTAGTTCAGCTATTCGAAAGGGCGTCCCACGGGGCGCCCTTTTTCATTGGAATGCACCACCAAAGCATTCACGCAGAACATAATCCCACCCACTGTCATAGCCTTTGTGAATCTGCTCGCCCTGTTCACCCAGCACTTCCCAACCGCTATGGGTCAGCGTGACCAGTGTACCCTCCGCAACAGTTTCAAAACACACCTCAACCTGTGTTGCCGCGCTGACCACTTTGCCCGGATGCCATGTCATTGAAAAACCAGTCGGCGGTGACCACGCAGTGATCTGCCCCCAGTCGGCGCGGCTGCCATCCGGCAGGACCTCATAAATCGCACCATCCACTCGCGGCTCCAGCACAATATCCTTTGGCTCCGCACCTGAACCCGCTGACACCGAGTGCCGATGTGACGGCCACCAGGATTTGAGATCAGAGGTGAAACGCTCAAAAGCCTTTTCAGGCGAGACCGGCACAGTCACAGTTTTGACTATTGGCTGGGTCATTCAATCATCCTTTTCTAAGCTATCCGCAAAGGCGCCAAGCACGTCACCCCACAGGGTATCGAGATACTTGCGCAGCTCTTTCAACCCGTTTGGATCAACCGCATAAATGCGCCGATTGCCCTGCTGCTCCACCACCAGCAATCCCGCATCTGACAGCACCTTTAGATGCTGCGACACCGCAGGGCGGCTGACAGGTAGTTGGTCAGCCAATGATCCCACCGCCGAAGGCGCACGAGCGATATGTTCAAATATCTGCCGTCGCGTTGGGTCAGCCAGAGCGCTGAGCGAATCTTGGTAAGCCATGACTTACGATATGAGCAAAGTAGTGCACAAAGCAAGAATTTTTCAGCCACTTCATGAACAGGCATTTACCTTCCCGCGCTAATCCGCCACGGATATGCCCATGACTGATACAAATCCATCACTGGCCTCGCTGGTCAAACTGCTGCTCCTTGGCTTGATCTGGGGTGCCTCGTTTATGTTTGTCAGCGTAGCGCTGCGCGACTTTGGCCCGTTGACCGTTGCGGCTGGTCGAATTGCCCTGGGCGCATTGGTGCTGCTTGCCATTGTTCAGTTTCGTGGCATCGGCTTGCCTAAGTGGCACAGCGAGAATGGTAAGCTTGTCTGGGCTTCGGCGGTTGCGATGGGTTTCTTTACCAGCGCACTGCCGTTTGCGCTGCTGAGCTGGGGGCAGAAATACGTCGCCAGTGGATTTGCCGGGGTCTGCATGGCTGTGGTGCCATTGTTTGTATTGCCGCTAGCGCATTTTCTGGTGCCAGGTGAACGGCTAACCCTACGCCGTGGCGTCAGCTTTTTGATCGGATTTACCGGCGTTGTTGTTCTAATCGGGCTAGATGCGTTCCGCTCGGTTGGCAGCGATTTTGAGGCTCTGGCCCGCATCGCCTGCCTTGGCGCATCGCTGTGTTATGCCATCGGCGCAATTGTCACCCGCCTGTGCCCCAAGACCGATATGCTGTCGCTCTCAGCGGCTGCTCTGCTTTCGGCCACAGTGATGATCCTGCCTTTTGCATTAGCCATCGAGGGCGTTCCTGAAATGCCTTCAACGCTGTCACTGGCTGCAATCCTCTATCTGGGACTGCTCCCTACAGCACTGGCACAGGTGCTGCTGGTACAGGTGATCCGCGATGCAGGACCCAGCTTTATGTCGCTGGTCAACTACCAGGTGCCAATCTGGTCGGTGTTGTTCGGCGTTGTGCTGCTCAACGAAGTCTTGCCGCCTCAGCTATTCATCTCGCTTGCGCTGATCCTAGGAGGCCTGCTGCTCAGCCGGAAGCGGCGACAGGCCATTTCAGCCACCTAAAAAGTACCCTGCGACACCGGACGAAGGGTTGGTGATTGACCCGATGCCTTGCCTGGGATCAAGTGGCCTCAGATTTCCGAGGGACAGTGATGACAGAGATCACCGGACGACATTGGCTGATGATCGCTGCACTAGGGCTAACCTGGGGCGGTACATTTCTGATCATCGAAATCGCGCTGCGGGGCATTACCCCGTTCTGGCTAGCGGCGGCCCGCATTGGCTTTGGCGCTTTGCTAACCACTGCAATCTGGCAGCTGCGCGGTGGTAGGCTGTTTGCCTCTTCCCCCTCCACATCACAGCGGCTTACACTTTGCCTCTTGGGAATGTTGAGCACGGCAGTCCCCTTTATGCTACTGAGCTGGGGGCAGCAGTATGTGACCTCGGGCTTTGCCGGAGTGTCGATGGCTGCGATCGCATTGATGGTTCTGCCATTGGCACATGTCTTTGTACCCGGAGAGCGAATGACATTGCGTCGGCTGCTCGGGTTTGTCATCGGTTTTATCGGCGTCAGCATTCTAATTGGCGGACAGGCCTTTGATTCTAGTGGTGCCGATCTGGAGCATCTAGGCCGCATCGCCTGCTTGAGTGCTGCGTGTTGTTACGCTGTTAGCTCGATCCTGACACGCCGTTTACCCCCAATTGATCCAATTGGACTGGCTGCTGTTCTGCTGTTGATTGGATCATTGGGCGTCATCCCGATGGCTCTGATCGCTGAAGGGCCGCCACCCGCCCTGGATGTTCAAACTCTTGTTGCAGTTGCGACCTTGGGGCTGGTGGCGACAGCGGCTGCCAACGTGTTGCGTGTGATCGTGATCCGAAGTGCCGGGCCGGTATTCATGTCGCTCGTGAACTACCAGGTGCCCGTCTGGTCCGTCCTGCTTGGTGCCCTGTTTCTGGCCGAACCGCTGCCCAACACCATGATCTGGGCGCTGGGGCTTATTCTGTGCGGTGTGGGGCTAAGCCAGTACGGCGCGCTAAAGCGGCTGTTCGGCACAGGCTTATCCAAAAAGACGCAAAGGCAGATTTGACTAGGCGGCCACTGCCTTTGCAACAGTATCAACAACGGAATCTACCGTTCGGTTCAGCAGCTCGGCATCCTCACATTCAGCCATGACCCGAATAAGGGGCTCGGTGCCGGATTTGCGAATCAACAAGCGCCCCTGACCCACCAGGGCCTTCTCGGCGGCATGGATCGCATCCAGGACGATATCCATCTCCAATGGGGCCTGACCGTTGCTGTAGCGCACATTTTTGAGCAGTTGCGGAACCGGTTGAAACTGTTGCGCCAGCTCTGATGCTTTTGTTTCGGACCGGACCATTTCGGCAAGGAAGTGCAAGCCCGCCATCAGGCCGTCGCCGGTGGTGGCATGATCGGTCATCACAATATGCCCCGACTGTTCACCACCCAGGTTGAAGCCACCGCTGCGCATCCGTTCGACAACATAACGGTCGCCCACAGCAGTGCGTTCCAGGCCAATATTCTGGTCATTCAGGTAGCGTTCCAGACCCAGATTGGACATCACAGTCGCAACAAGCGCGTTGCCCGATAGTTCACCCGATGCAGCCATTCGCGAAGCCAGCAAACCCATCAGCTGATCGCCGTCAGCGACCTTACCGGTTTCATCGATCAGGATGACCCGGTCAGCGTCACCATCCAGACAGATACCAACATCAGCCCCATGGGCCACAACAGTTTCCGAGGCGATCTGCGGTTTGGTTGATCCGCAACCGTCATTGATGTTGTTCCCATCCGGAGAGACACCAACGGGAATAACCTCGGCCCCCAGTTCCCAGAGAATTTCGGGAGCTGCGCGGTAGGCTGCGCCATTGGCACAGTCGATCACAACCTTCAGCCCATCAAAGCGAATATCCTTGGGAAGCGAGCTCTTGACCCTCTCGCCGTAACGAAAGCGCGCATCATCAATCCGCTTGGCGCGGCCAATGTTGGCTGTCTGGGCTGGCTCAACGCCTGTTTCGATAAGCTGCTCAAGCTCCAGCTCGGCTTTGTCCGAAAGCTTGAACCCATCGGGGCCAAAGAACTTTATACCATTATCTTCGGCTGGGTTATGGCTGGCCGAGATCATCACGCCAAGATCTGCGCGCAAAGAGCGCGTCATCAGGCCAACAGCGGGTGTGGGCACCGGCCCCATCAACAGCACATTCATTCCGGTCGAGGTCAGCCCAGCCGTCAGGGCGCTTTCAAACATATAGCCAGACAGTCGCGTATCCTTGCCAATCACAACCCGATGCACGCCCGAGGCATCGCGGCGGAAGTAGCGCCCAACGGCAGCACCTATACGCAGTGCCATTTCAGCGGTCATGGGGTGGATATTGGCGGTGCCACGCACGCCGTCAGTGCCGAATAGTTTGCGCATAGTTTTCTTTCTTACCGGGCCTTAGTGGACAGCCTGCCACAGGCGAACCGCCTGGGCTGTTGCAGCCACATCGTGTACCCTTAGGAATTGCACGCCTTGGGCCAGTGCTGCAAGCCCAACAGCAATTGAACCAGGAACCCGTGCGGAAGCCTGCGGTTCCTTGCCAATGGTTCCGATCAAACTTTTGCGCGAGACACCGAGCAAGATCGCGCAGCCAAGCCCATGAAACAAAGCGATTCCACGCAGAATGGCCAGGTTATGCTCAAGGTTTTTCCCAAAACCGATACCTGGATCCAAAACGATCTGATCGCGCTGCACGCCAATGTCTTCCAGACGGCTGATCTGGTTTTCCAGGAAGTCATACACATCTAGCAAAACGTTATTATAGTGGGGCTCGTCTTGCATTGTCGCGGGATCGCCCTGCGCATGCATGATGCAAACGGGAGCCCCGGCCTGTGCAACAAGTGGGGCCAATGCCAGGTCATGAGTGAACCCAGATACGTCATTGACCAGATTGGCACCTACCCCCAGCGCCTCGGCTGCAACCGGGGCTTTGCGTGTGTCGATGGAAATCGCGACATTGCTGGCATTCCGCAGCGCTGCGATCACTGGTTTTGTGCGACTGATTTCTTCCTCTTCAGGAACAAATGCAGCGCCTGGTCGCGTTGATTCACCGCCGATGTCGATCATCGAGGCACCATCAGCGATCATCTGCTGGGCAGCCGCAACCGCCCGATCCAAGTCATTATGCTCGCCGCCATCCGAGAAACTGTCCGGGGTTACGTTCAGTATCCCCATCAGCTGCGGCTGGCTAAGGTCTAACCCCGCAATTGTTGGTCGATGCCCCGACAGCCTTCGCAAGATTACCTCGGGCACCAATCCAGCCGGAATGATGTGGGACGGCGTATCGCGGCTTAGGGCTTCGACATGTGTGAACCACAACGCACCACCCGCAAGTTCGACCGCCCCTTCTGGACGGGCCTCGCCATGTTGAACAAGTGGACGGTAATAGGTCATAGTTTGGCTTGCTCGGTTGCGACCGCACGCAACGGCACGTCGGCCTGAGATGGCAAGTCTGCGCCAATGACCAGCAATTCGCCAGCTTCAAATGTCGCCGCAAACCAGGCCGCCAGCTCAACCGGCTCTGTCGGTGCCGCTGAAGGGCCATCTACCGCATCCAAAACGATTTTCGACGGCGCCCAGACACAAATCTGCCCGTTTTTCATTGCCCAATCCAGCTCGGTTCGAGTGGACACAACAACACAGCGGTCATCACGCGACGCCAGCCGCCAGGCATTTTGCTCGATGGCCAACAGGTCGATCCGGCGTTCGGTCATTTTGTGCCCGGTGCGTGGAACATCCATATCATGAACACCAACACACAGGATCAAAGGCCGCTGACGACATTGCATCTGATCAATCCAACCCGTCAGCAAATCGCTGGCGATGGCATCATTGCTGAGGAACATCAGCCTTGGATGTGGACGTTCCTCTTCTTGAGGGTCGTGCTGCACCTGATCCTGAGACCGAACAATCTCGACCCCTAAAGCGCCAGGTCCACGGTCCAGTTTTTCTATTCGAACAAAGACACGCACCGCCTGTAGCTCAAGCAAAATACGTTCAGCAACCCGCTCGGCCAATGTCTCCAGCAGGTTCAGTCGCTCGGCTGCAAGCTCGTGCGCAATTGCTTCGGTTACACGATCATATGAGAGGATGCGATCCACATCGTCATCAAGATCCGCTGGCAGTGGTGTGATTTCGACCACTACATTAAAGCTGATGCGCTGTGTGTTGCCGCGCTCAGCTTGAAACGCACCGATTTCGACGTCGACAGTATGGTCTCGCAATGAAATACGATCCAAAGGACGACCCGAAGCGGTGGCAGCTGCGCGCTCGGAAGGATGCGCAAAGGCAAGGCGGATGTCTGAGCTCATTGTATTCTGCCTTTGGCTAGCTGTGGCTGAAGGTGGTATGTCACCCTAGTCTATGCCGGGCCTGATAACAGCCCTACATACGCCATACCAGCCACCAAAAGCGGCCAAGCGGACCCTAATGCTTATTCGTTAGCAGCCGTGCGATAGCGCTCATCGCGATAGAACAGATGCACGCCAATTTGCGCGGTATTGGTAAAGGTTCTGCTCCAGCGCGGACGTACTGCTGTGGTGTGATAATATGTGGCACCCGCAGTCAGCTCTTCACTGTGGCCATCCAGAACAGCGCGCGCAACCTTGGCAACACGATTATAGGCCTGCTGCTCTGAAATCGCTTCGCTTCGCCCATCGCAGGTATAGCTGAACTGGCATTGATGCCGACGGCCCGTGCCCTGCGTGATGACACCACAAGCAGTGTTGGGAAACTGGGCGCTTTTGACCCTGTTCATAATAACTTCGGCAACCGCGAATTGCCCCTTTACGGTCTCTCCCCGTGCCTCGAAATACAGCGCTTGGGCCAAGCACTCAAAGTGCTCATCCCCTGATGCTACAGGCTGCTGGTCCAACCACTCGCGCGTATAACTCATAGTGGGCGTTTCAGTCTTTTTATTACGCTTGCGGCCAAAAAACAAAAAACGACGCAATCCACGCTTTGGCGCTTCAGCTCCGGCCGCCTGACTGGATGCAGTCACACGGGTTGGGCTTGTCTCTGCCGCAACCATACCCGGCGCAGCCAGCGAAACCGCAAGGGCTGCGGTCCAAAGAAGAGATTTCATGTCAGATACCCCCAGGTACCAAAATGGCTGCGCCAACCGTCCATTTTGCGCGCAGACCGTCTAACCCAAACCGGCGAAAAGGTCCAGTTCTGCGCCAAATTGCAACTTTTGACAGAGGATTAAGAGACTGTTTATGAGGGGTTTCTCACGTTAGCCGTCCCAAATACCACTAAATATAGACGCCCGCTCAGGCGCCCTCCCCCATCTTATGTGCAATCGCCAATTGAGCGGCAGCCAGCCGAGCCACGGGGACCCGGAACGGCGAACAAGACACATAATCAAACCCAGCCTCGCGGCAAAAGGCGATTGATTCGGGGTTTCCGCCGTGCTCGCCACAAATCGACAGCGTCACGCTTGGATTGGCTTCGCGACCACGCTTGACGCCCAACTTAAGAAGCTCTCCAACGCCCTCAACGTCCAGAACATGAAAAGGGTCTTCGGGAAAGACTTCCTGGCGGACATAGTCCGACATGAACCGCCCCGCATCATCGCGAGACAATCCATATGTCATCTGGGTCAGGTCATTGGTCCCAAAACTCAGGAACGCAGTATGTGGCGCGATATCGTTGGCCCGCAATGCTGCGCGCGGAGTTTCAACCATCACCCCAAGGCTGTAGTCAAAATCTTCTCCCCGCTCAGATCTCACCGCCGAGGCCACTGCATCAATGCGCGCCTTGACCAGCTCAACCTCCCGCTTGGCCGAGACAAGCGGGATCATGATTTCTGGCACAACCGGCGCACCATCTTGCGAGGCTTCAAGAGCTGCTTCAAAAATCGCCCGCGCCTGCATGTCGTATATCTCGGGCACAGTTACGCCCAGCCGAACCCCGCGCAGGCCCAGCATTGGGTTGTACTCGCCCATCGCCTCAACCCGCCGGGTGACATCGCTCACCGGGATACCCAAGGCTTCGGACAGTTCACGCTGCCCAGTCTTGGTGGTGGGAAGAAACTCGTGCAGTGGTGGGTCAAACAAACGGATGCAAACCGGCATGCCCGCCATGATACGAAACAATTCGCAAAAATCGCCGCGCTGCATCGGCAACAGGCGCTCTAGCACGGCCGCCCGCCCCGACGAGGTTTCGGCAAAAATCATCTCGCGCATCACCGTCAGACGTCCCGGCTCAAAAAACATATGCTCGGTTCGACATAGGCCAATGCCCTGCGCATCGAAATTGCGCGCAGCCTGTGCATCAGCCGGAGTATCGGCATTGGCCCGGATCCCGATATCACGTGCGTCATCCGCCCAACCCATCAGGGTCTGGAACGCATCATCCAAAGCCGCCTCGAGCATCGCAGGCTGGCCCGCTAGGATTTGCCCAGAACTGCCGTCGATGGTTACAACATCGCCTGCGTTGAACACCTGCCCTTCAGCAGCAATCAGTTGCTTTTCCTTGGTCAGGAATTTCAGCGACGAAGCCCCCACAATGCAAGGCAGCCCCAAACCACGACCGATCACCGCCGCATGGCTGGTCATGCCGCCTTTTTGGGTCAACACAGCGGCGGCTGCGTGCATGCCGCGAATATCCTCGGGTGAGGTTTCCCTGCGCACTAGAATGCAGGGCTCGCGCCGCGCCGCACTGGCCTGGGCTTCGGCGGCGGTAAACACCAAACGGCCACTTGCCGCACCTGGACTGGCGGCGATTCCGGTGCCTATCACGTCACGCTCGGCATTTGGGTCAACCTGCCGGTGTAGCAGTTCATTCAACGAATGTGCATCAATCCGCATCACCGCTTCTTGTGGGGGGATGATGCCATCTTCGGCTAAAGCCACCGCAATACGTACCGCCGCGCGGGCTGACCGCGCAACCCGCACGCCGTCGAGTATGTGCACATGACCGTTCTCAATAACAAACTCGACCTGCATCGCCTCGCGCAGGCGCTCTCGCATCAGGGCCGCATGCAGTTTCAAACTTGCAAAGGCCTCTGGTGCAACATCTTCCAGGGATGCCCCGCGTGGGTCTTTTTCCAAATAGAGCGCCGCCGCCCCAGCGCCAAGCGCATCCCGCCCCTGAGACTGGCTTAGATACCGACCGATAATCTGAGGCTGGCCGGTTTGCGAATTGATCAGTTGCAACACGCCTGAACCGCATTCCCCCTGGCCCAATCCCGGAACCATTTCCTGCACCACCAGGCCCAGCCCAGCATCTACTGGCGCGCCTTTGGCCTGTCGCAGCAATCGGGCTGAGGTGCCCTCCCAAGCGCGGGCCATTGAACGCAAAACCGCCGCTAACTGTTCGCCACGATCCTGCGGAAAGTGCTCATCCGTCTCCGCCTCATAAGCCTGCAAAATCCGGCTCAGCGCTTCGGGGCCTTCGTCTGAAACCTCGTCAAAAACATCCGGATCCAGACGGGCGACATGCACCGCATAAGACTGCACAAATCGCAGATATAGAGCCGTCGCCGCCTGTTGGCCCAGGCTGTCACATAGATCGACATAACGGGCGTCATTCATACCAACGTTCAGAATGGCACCAGGACCACCCCAATCCGGATCCTCTGACGAGGGGCGCACACAGAGCAACGCCTGTTCAGAAAACTCGCCCAGCACAGCCTGCAAGTCCGGTATCCGCCCTTCAGCGATGCCATGCACCGCGTCAAAAGACAGTGCCACCGTACGTGGCACCGGCAGATCCAGCCGTACCAAACGTTGCAGGCACTTCGCCCGCCCACCGTGGCTGTTGGCGGCGATTGGCGCCTTTGGCGTGATCAACGCGGCAAACGGGATCTCTGGCATATCTTTCTGCACTGCAGCACCTCTCATTTGCCCTGCAGCATAATGCGATGCAGACATGGTGCAAGGGCTCAGTGGTGCGTGGAAGCACACACCCTACACATTGGTTGGCTTCGGACATCAAGTTCTGACGGGTTTACAAGACCTCAAGGTCAGGCGCTGCCCATTCAAGAAAAAGCGGCCTCCCACGAAGCCACTCAAATACGGCAGTCAGTCCGGGGCTCCGCCCGTTCGGGCCTGAAACCATACCCCATATGGTTTCCTGGACGGCCCTCACCCCTCGATACGAGTAAGATCCGCGACCTGACCACAGATCTTGCGGATCTGGTGCAGCAGGTTCAAACGATTGCGGCGCACCACTTCGTTGTCCGAGTTCACCTGCACCGCCTCAAAGAACGCATCAACCGGTGCGCGCAAAGCGGCCATACTGCCCATGGCAGCCGCGAAATCTTCGGCTTCGATGGCCGAAGAGATCGCCCCCTCGTTTGCGGCAAGCGCTTCGAACAGGGCCACTTCGGTTGCATCTTCGGCAAATTTCACATCGCCACCGTATGAATACTCCACCCCATCCTTTTCCTCGGCCTGGGTCAGGATGTTGTTGGCGCGTTTGAAGCCCTGCAGCAGGTTGGTGCCGTCTTCGGACTTCATGAAATCCTCAAGCGCGCGGGCGCGTTTGACCAGCAGGGCCAGATCATCATTGCCCTCCATGGCGATACAGGCGTCGATCACATCATGGCGAATACCCTGATCGCGCAAGAAGACCTTGAGGCGATCATGGAAGAAGGAGAGTAGGTCAGAAATTTTATCATCGAACCCCTTCATGTGAAGCTGCATAGCATACATCGTAAAAGGAACCGCAAAAATTCCGGTGCGCCCGGCCAAACTGGCCTGAACATCATTCTCCAACACCAACCGAATAACACCCAGCGCAGCACGACGCAGCGCAAACGGGTCCTTCGACCCGGTCGGCTTTTCATCAATCGCCCAGAATCCGGTCAGCGTGTCCAGTTTATCCGCCAGCGCCACCGCTACCGAAACAGGCTCGCTCGGCACATCGTCGGATGGGCCCAGGGGCGAATAGTGGTTTTCACAGGCATTAGCCACTTCCTGTGGCAGGCCTGCGGCCTCGGCGTAGTAGCGGCCCATCAAGCCCTGCAGCTCGGGGAATTCATAGACCATTTCCGAGGAAAGATCAGCCTTGGCCACTTTGGCGGCCTGCTCGGCCAGATCAGCATCAGCGCCAACCACTGGTGCTATTTCTCGCGCCAGCGCGGCGATACGGGAAATGCGGTCCGCCTGCGTGCCCAGCTTGTTGTGGAAGGTGACGTTAGACAGCGCCTCGGTCCAGATCTCCATGCCCCCTTTGGCAACGCGCAGGTCGTTCTCCCAGAAGAATTTCGCATCGGCCAGACGGGCGCTCAGCACCTTTTGGTTGCCCGCTAGAATGGTCGCGCCATTGTCGGCGGTCTCACGGTTGGCAACGGTGATGAACTTTTCAATACGCCCCGTCTTGGGGTTGCGGACCGAGAAGAACTTCTGGTGTTCTTTCATCGAGGTCTGCAGCACCTCGGCTGGCAGGCTCAGGAATTCATCATCAATCGCGCCCAACAGCACAACCGGCCATTCGACCAGACCAGCAACCTCAGCCAGCAGGCCCTTGTCTTCGACCACTTCCAACCCATTGGCAAAGGCCTGGTTGGTGGCATCCTGCCAGATCGCATCGGCACGTTCAGCCGGGTCCAGCACAACATTGGCGCGCTTTAGCTTGGCAGCGTAGTCATCAAAGCCAGAAATCGTGATCTCGCCCGGTGCCATGAA
The DNA here is from genome assembly GCF_057444295.1 of Parasedimentitalea nitratireducens. NCBI lineage: Bacteria > Pseudomonadati > Pseudomonadota > Alphaproteobacteria > Rhodobacterales > Paracoccaceae > Parasedimentitalea > Parasedimentitalea nitratireducens. The sequence continues at coordinate 38,814 of NZ_JBYAXC010000006.1, forward strand.
ACGGTGGCCTTGGGTGGTGTTGCCCGATTTAATGCCGTCGATATCCAGCGGCACAACTTCAGCACCGGCTTCATCCGACAGCAGGCACAGGATCGAATGCAACGGGCGCACCCATTTCAGGCTCCCAGCACCCCAGCGCATGGACTTGGGCCATGGGAAGTTGCGAATGGTGGCTTCCAGTACTTCGGCAATAATCTCAGCCGCCGGGCGACCGGGCTTTTCAATGGTGGCGAAATAGACCGCACCCTTGGGGGTATCGCGTTCCTCAAGCTGGTCACGGTTCAGGCCCGCACCGCGCAGGAAGCCTTCGATCGCCTTATCAGGCGCGCCAACCTTGGGGCCCTTGCGCTCTTCACGCACGGTTGGGCTTTCAGCCAGCAGGCCATCAATCGCCAAAGTCAGGCGGCGTGGTGTGGTCAGCGCGTGAGCACCCGCATAGGTCAGACCAGCCTCGACCAGACCATCGGTCACCCGCTTTTTCAGATCCTCACCCGCGCGGCGCTGCATGCGGGCGGGGATTTCCTCGGAAAACAGTTCAATCAGCAGGTCGGGCATCTGGGGGTCCTCAGAAATTCACAATCATCTGGATGACGATGGCGTTGGCGATGTCTACAAAGAAGGCGGATACAAGGGGCAGCACCACAAAGGCAATAGGCGATGGGCCATAGCGTTTGGTGACAGCGGTCATATTAGCAATGGCCGTGGGGGTGGCACCCAGCGCAAAGCCACCAAAACCGGCGGCCAGAACCGCGGCGCGATAGCCACTGCCCAGCAGCGGGAACAACACGTAAAGCACAAAGGCAACCGCAAAGGCGGTCTGGGCGGTCATGATCACGGCAATCGCCAGGCCAAGCTCAGCGATGGTCCACAGCTGCAACGCCATCAGTGACATGGCCAGAAAGGCACCCAGCGAAAACTCGGATACCAGCGCCAAAGCCGGGGTACGTGCCACCGCTGGCGCATTGGGACGCAACCATTCCCGCAGGTTGGCAATCAGGATGCCCGCGATCAGACAAGGCACAAATAGCGGCAATTTCAGCCCGGCAGCCTCGATCAATTCAGAACCGATGTAGCCCAAGATAATTGCGAAGTTCAGAAACAAAAACACCCGCATCAGGCTGAGGTGGTCGATCTGTGCAGGAGGGGCGATGTCTTCGTCTGGCAGCCCAATGGTCGCGCCGTCATCCGGGCGCGACGGTGCCAAATTGTTGCGTGTGATCAGTATCCGCGCCACCGGGCCGCCGACAAGCGCTGCCAGCACCAAGCCCAGGGTCGCAACGGCAACACCCAATTCTGTAGCGCCGGACAGTCCTGTTGCCTCGGCCACATCCGGGGCCCAGGCGATTGCAGTCCCATGACCGCCAATCAGAGAAGCGGACCCAAACAAGACCCCTGCCTGCGCAGGGTAGCCAAACAGGGTCGCCCCCGCGGCACCGATCACGTTTTGCGCAATGATGGTCATCAACGTCAGCACCAGCAGGATCGCCAGCGGTTTACCACCAGCAATCAAATCACTCAGACGGGCGTTGAGGCCGATACCAGCAAAGAACAGAACCAAAAAGAAGTCTCGGCTCGCCATCTCAAACTCGACCACACGGCCCGACGCCATAAAAATCGCCAGCACCACCAACGAGGCCAGCAGGCCGCCCGATACCGGTTCAGGAATGTTGAAGCGGCGCAAAACCTCGAACCGCGCATTCAGACGCGCCCCAATCAGGAACACCGCAAACCCAAGGGTTACGGAAATGAATTCAGGGATGACAATTGCTGTGCTCATATATAACTCCGCTGCGTTCGCGGACCTGAATTACTGGCCTGCCTCTGGTCGTTCTGGGCAGGCTTCTCCTACCACGGTTCCGTCATAAGCCTTTTTGCCGCAATTGTTCAGCTCATGCCAGACAAAGCCTTGACCCTCGTCAGTCACCGCAACAACGCGGTCCACGCCATACGAGATGTTTTTAATAGAAAGGAAGGCCGTGGCGGTACCAGCCTCAAGTGCCGCACCAATAGTTTGGGCATCAAAGCAGTCGAACCATCCCGGCGCGATGCGGGGCTGGTGATGATCGGAAACCGTGTAGGTCTGTGCTAATTCTTCACGACTCAGCGAGCTTGTGAAACAGGCCCGATAGCGGATGGGAGAGCTGCTGGCATCAATGGCCTGAAAATCGGCATAGTCGATTGCCACCCCTTTTTCACTATCCTGAAGCACAAGAACGACATCGTGACCGGGGTTCGGCACAACCTCTTCGTAGTAGCCATAAACCTGCAGATAGTACATTCCGCCGCCAGCGCCCACTGCGCACACAACAAGAAGGATGGCCAGAAACTTACCCATTATACTTCGTTCCTCATCGTAGCTTCTACGTACCGCTTCAAGTTCACTCACCTTGAATCCGCTGCTCATAAGAGCGCATTAAAAAATTTCCAGCCGACATTGACCGTCGCACTCCACGAGACTCACTATGCTCTTCCTGATCTTTCGTCACCGCATGCGAGATCAAAAACGTACCCTCGGTCTCGCACTCTTTCATAACCTCTAAGAACCAAGTCATGTAAGAAGTAGGCAGTTCGACGGAGTATTCGAAGCCATCATCACCAAGTGGTGTCAGCCAGAACAAGTTGTCTTTCGGCCAGCTACAGTATTCATCCGGTCCAGTATTGGCTTCACCAAGGAAAGCAATATCAAGACACACAAATCCATCCGCCTTGAGCAAGCTCTGGTCTGTATCCCAGAAATCTTGCCCCTTATCGTAGACGAAATGGCCTCGCGCCATGATTGTTTGACGTACCGGACGCCAATTCCCCGTTTTAGGATTCACACCACTTTCAAGTTGTTTCTTGAAAGTGTGAAATTGCATGAACAGTGCTGTCACGCTGCCCAGCCGCCCGCCTCTGTCTGTACAAAAGCGTCAGAGCATTGCTTGGCCAGCGCCCGCACCCGGCCGATATAGGCCTGACGCTCAGTCACCGAGATCACGCCGCGCGCATCCAGCAGATTGAACAAATGGCTGGCTTTGATGCACTGGTCATAGGCCGGATGCACCATCAGAATGCGCTTGCCCGTCTTGGGGTCTTCGTGTGGCAAGTCCAGAATTGCTTGACATTCCGCCTCTGCCTCTTCGAACTGCTTTAGCAACACATCGGTGTTGGCCACGTCAAAGTTCCAGCGCGCGTAGTCTTCCTCGGCCTGCTTGTAAATATCGCCATACTTTAGCGCGATAGGTGCATCGGGGTCGTTAAATGGCATGTCCATCACATGGTCGATCCCCAGCACATACATCGCCAGACGCTCCAGACCATATGTCAGCTCACCCGAGACCGGGGTGCAGTCATGGCCGCCAACCTGTTGGAAGTAGGTAAACTGGCTGACTTCCATCCCATCACACCAAACCTCCCAGCCCAGCCCCCAGGCCCCCAGTGTTGGGCTTTCCCAGTCATCCTCGACAAAGCGGATGTCATGCATGTCCATATTGATGCCAATGGCAGCAAGTGAGCCCAGATACAGCTCCTGCAGATTGGGCGGGCTTGGCTTGATCAGCACCTGGTACTGATAGAAGTGCTGCAACCGGTTGGGGTTCTCACCATAGCGCCCATCGGTCGGGCGGCGCGACGGCTGCACATAGGCAGCGGCCCAGGGCTTTGATCCCAATGAGCGCAGCGTGGTTGCTGGGTGGAATGTCCCTGCCCCAACTTCCATGTCATAGGGCTGCAGCATCGCGCAGCCTTTGCCGGCCCAATAGCTCTGAAGCCGCAGGATGATCTCTTGGAACGAGCGCGGGGCGCCATTGGTCTGGGTCATGTCTTCTTCCCTGTTGGGGCTGCAAATGCGCTGTCTTTCCTATGCAAGCCCCCGGTCAGGGTCAACGACACATGTGGCGTGATCATGCACAGAAGTGAAAAAACGCCGAAATCTCTGACAAAAGTTGTTTCCAGCATAAAATGAAGCTTCAAGACACGAATTCCCCCCCGTATCAGGCATTCCCTTTGAAGCTCTAAAATGTTTAATTGCGCAAAATTTGACTCCCCAGGGATAAAGGAACTGCAATGAGAACCTTCTTTGCTTCGATGATGCTTGCGCTGATGGCGCTGGCTACAACTTTGCCAGGTACGGCAACAGCTCAGCAGGTCTCTCCTGACTCGGTTTGGATTCAGGTCGCAGCGCATCCTTCTTTGAACGCGGCCAAGGAGCGTGCATTGGGCTTGTCCTCGCAATTGCCAGACGTCAACGGATTTGCACTGGGTGGCGGATGGTACGGCGTGCTGCTCGGCCCTTACACCCGCGCCGATGCCGAACGTGCTCTTCAGGTGTACCGCAGCCAGGGTCAGATCCCCCGTGACAGCTTCATCGCATTTGGCCGCAATCTGCGACAGCCGTTCTGGCCAGCTGCAGGTGGCGCCGCCAGCACTCCGGTGACAACGCTGCCAGCAACCATTCAGCCCGAAACAGTCCAAGCTGAAACAACTGAGGTCGCCCCTACTCCGGCACCCGCCGACGAAACCCCAGCCCAGGCCAAACGTAGCGAGCGCGCGCTAACCAAAGATGAGCGTAAAGCCCTGCAGATCGCCCTGAAAGCCGCCGGTTTTTACAACGCCGCCATTGATGGGTCTTTTGGCCGCGGCACGCGTGGCTCTATGCGCGACTGGCAAGCCGCCAACGGCTATGAGCTCACCGGGATCTTGACCACATTGCAGCGCAAGGCACTGATGGACGAATACAATGCACCGCTGATTTCGGTGGGCATGGCCGAGATGACCAATACCGATGCAGGCATTTCGATGCAGATCCCCGCTGGTGAAGTTGCATTTGCCCACTTTGAGCCCCCGTTTGCCCACTACGATAGCAAAGGCAATTTAGGCGCACGACTGCTGCTGATCTCGCAGCCGGGCGACAAGCGCACTCTGTTTGGTCTTTATGACATCTTGCAAACCCTGGAAATTGTACCTCTGGTTGGCCCGCGGGAACGTGGTAACAGCAGCTTTACCATCGAAGGTCGCGGCAATGGCATCGTCTCCTTCACCCAGGCAAGCCTGAATAATGGTGAGATAAAGGGCTTCACACTTATCTGGCCCGCTGGCGACGAAGACCGTCGCACACGTGTCTTAACTGAAATGCGCACAAGTTTCACTCGCATCGACGGTGTTCTGGACCCAGCAGCCGGTGGTGATGCCCAGCAAAACGTTGATCTGCTCTCCGGTCTACAAATCCGCAAGCCGCGCATCTCGCGCACTGGTTTTTATGTGGATGGCGAAGGTGCCGTATTGACCACCTCGGATGTGGTTGGAAACTGCGCCCGGATCACGCTGGATCACGACTATGCCGCAACTCTTCTCAGCAACGACACCGCCAATGGTTTGGCTGTTCTGCGCCCCGAGACACCTCTTGCGCCCATGGCCGTAGCCGAGCTCACCACCAGCGCGCCGCGTCTGCAGTCCGAAATCGCTGTTTCTGGTTTTTCCTACGAAGGCGTTCTAGGTGCCCCTAGTTTGACTTGGGGAACCCTGGCAGATGTCAAAGACCTAAGTGGGGATGCCGGGATCGCACGCTTGGATCTGGCAACACAACCTGGTGATGCGGGTGGTCCGGTTCTAGATGGCTCGGGCGCAGTTCTGGGCATGTTGTTGCCGCAACAGATCGGATCTCAACAATTGCCGCAAGGTGTTAGTTTTGCCGCCAATGCGGATGCAATCCGGCAGGCTCTGACCCAAGCGGGTGTAAGTGCCAGCGATCACACCACTGATGCAGGTCCTTTGCACAATACAGCAATGAACCGGTTGGTAAATGGCATGACAGTGCTAGTCAGCTGCTGGAACTGATAGAAGACCAAAATGCAAGATACGCCGAGCCCCCGGGCTCGGCATATTTGTTTCTACGTCCATGATATGTGTAGGGTGTGTGCTTGCACGCACCATTGGTGCCGATCAAAATGCGTGGATGCGGCCATCCCAGGTGTGAAAGCAGCCCGTGGTGGCAATGTTCAACACATCAAATTCATTCAACAAACCAGTCGCCGATTCCTGCACTGAAATTTCCCCCTGCTCGCCGCCCATATCTGTGCGAACCCAGCCTGGGTGATAAATGCCCACAGCAATTCCTTCCGGAGCCAAATCAACCGCCAGGTTGCGGCCGATATTCAACGCTGCTGCCTTTGAGGCGCGATAGGCATAGCTGCCGCCAGGCGCCAACGCATGACTGGCCATCTGCGATGAGATAATCGCGATCTTTGGCTCTGCAGCCATACGCAAATTGGGCAACAGGGCCTGTACCGTCATGAACACGCCGGTCACATTGGTTGCCAGTGATGTGGCCCAAACCTCGGCTGTGTAGTCTTCCAGGGCCATGCCCTTGTCCAAATAGACACCCGCATTGCACACCAGCAAATCAACCGGTTGATCCTTCATCTGTGCCGCAAATCGTGCCTGCTGACCTGGGTCCGAGACATTCAGCCGGGTGTCGGTCGAGTGGTCGCGTGCCGTCGCCGTGACGTCATGCCCGGCAACCCGAAACTGGGTTACCATTTCGCGGCCGATGCCACGGCTGGCTCCTGTAACAACAACATGCATACCGCCAAACTACCTTGTAATCGTTGTCTTCAGTTGGTCTTGCGATTGGGCAAAAAAGGCAACGGCAAAACCGGCACCCCTTCTTCGATTAGCTCTTTGGCCTCGTCCAACCGGGCCTCGCCATAGATGGCACGCCCGGGCGCATCACCTTCATGCATTGCCCGTGCCTCGGTGACAAAATCCTTGCCGACATAGTCCGAATTGTCTTCTACCTTGCGACGCAACTCAGCCATGGCCTTCTCGGTCTCGGTGCTGGGCATGCTGAGTGCCCCCGTCATAGGGCCTGACGGAACAGTCTGATCAGACTGCTGTTGCGGCACCTCAGCTGGCACCCCAGTATCGCCGGATGGTGTCTTAGCTTCCTGTGATGGAGCTTCGGGCTCTCCTCGCCCGGATACGGCTTTGCGACCTGGTCGAACGCGTGGCGTCATGATCGCCTTTTCAACATCACCGGTACCACAAACAGCGCAAGAGACCAGACTGGCAGCCGCCAGTTTGTCAAACGCGGCAGCAGACTGAAACCAGCTGTCAAAGGTGTGGCCATCGGCACATTTCAGGGCGTACTGTATCATTTCATGCTCTCGTTTCGCGCCTCTGATTAAAGCGCTCGCTGATACAAGATCAAGTGTTATGCGCTATGTACCCGTAGAACATCTGGGTGAAACTCTTGCAAGATACGAGCCAACTCTGGTTCTTGCACCATGTCGGCGGCCTTACGCGATGAAAACCATTGGCGAGATCTTTGCCCCCTTTCAGGAAACTCTTCAGCCAAATCGCTGACAGCAACCGGGTAAACCATCACCATAATCGCCAGTGGCGCGTCCCGTCCCAGCCACTTTTGATAGGAATACAGTCCAAGACACTGGTTCAAGGCCTCGCCTTGGACACCCGCCTCTTCCCAGGCTTCCTGTGCCGCCGAATCCGCCGGTGTGCGGCCATCTATTGGCCAACCTTTTGGTAGTACCCATCGCCCGGATCCACGCGATGTCACCAGCAGAATTTTGACCTTCCCCTTTTTGCTAACACGATAGCAAAGAGCTGCAAACTGACTGCGCACATCCCGTTTGTTTGCGGCATTTGTGGTGATCGGAAGCTGGGTAATCATGGTGTTATGCCCCTATGACCGCCCCTAACATACACTCGAACAGCAGTATTTACATGTAAAACAATGATGACACCTGTTTATCCGCATATCAGGGTCATGAAACGTGGTCCCTTCGGGCCTCATCCCTTGGAGACTGCAGGCTGCAGCCGCACCTGAAGTTGCTGCACCAGATCCTGATGTGGAACATCCGCATCAATGGCCAGTCTGCGAAGCCCAAAATGCACCTGCGCCATTTTTTGATAGTATCCAGAAAACACGTAGTTGGTTGAAGCCCCCGCAACCGCGCCCAACACAGGTACGGCCTGCGCAGCCAGTTTTTGCCCCATAACGATACCCAACTTTGGTGCCACCTGAGCAATCAGTTTCTGTAAGGCCCCTCCCGACAAGCTTAGTCTCAGCGACAAAAAGCCCAGATCCGCCCCATCGTCATGTGCTAGCGGCCCAGCTGCAGAAAACACCCGAATACAGTCAAAGGTGACACTCTCCGCTTCAGGATCGAACCCATGTTCAGCTGCAACACCCTGAATGCTGCGCAGCAAAAAGGCGGTGGTTGCAGGCAGCTCAACCAGTGCCCCGGGTAATCCACCAACACCACCTGCGGCCCCCATCGCTGCGCTGACCATCCGGTTGGTCTTGGCACTCTTGTCCGGGACTGCGCGGCGTGATTTGGTTGCGGCCTCCATGGCCAGTTTCAAAGCTTGCTCGGTGGCGCCGCTCAACCCAGTTCGCACTTGCTCCGGTAGGTGATCCAACAGGCTTTCAGCCTTGCCCCCCACCATGTTCAGAAGTTGCACACCTATGCCCGCAGCATTGCGGTACCGCTCGGCCAGCGCATCAAGTTCGGCTTCGGTTTGCTCTGGGTTTAGCCCTCGCGCGGGCGACAATATCTCGGTCAAAATAGCCTCCTCTATTCCACAATAGATTGGTCATCTCATACCAGATTTCAACCCTGCCAGCGACGCACCTTGCCGCAAACCCCATCCCAAGCCCCCTGTTGGAACGACAGACCCAACACCCGATCCGGGTTAGTAGGCGGCGGCATTTCCACACCCTCCAGGCGCTCAAACCCAAACCGCTGGTAATAAGGCGCATCCCCTACCAACAACACGCGGGCCCAGCCGCTACCTTCTGCTTGGGCAAGGGAATCACGGATCAGCGCGCCCCCCAAACCCTCCCCCTGGTGTGTTGGATGAACCGCAACCGGCCCCAGCAAAAGCGCATCCACCGGCCCAACATGCACCGGCCAAAACCGGATTGCGCCCGCAAGAATGCCCATTTCATCCCGCGCCACCTGGCTTAGTCCCAAAACCGGGGGAACATCATCGCGCAAACGGTACGACGACAGCGCCTCACGCCCCGGCGCAAAACACAGGTCATACAGCGCTTCCACTTCCCAGCGGTCCTGCGGCTGTTCCGCTTTCAGCTCGATCACGGCGCGTGGCCTCCCAAACTCAGACTGGCAATCGCCCTAGCACGGGTCTAAGCCTTGGGCAAACATTTGGAGACACGCATGTTCTATCGCCCCGAAGATGGCCACGGATTGCCGCATAACCCGTTTAACGCCATCGTCACCCCGCGCCCCATCGGCTGGATCTCCTCTCGCTCCGCTGACGGTGTCAACAATCTCGCGCCCTACTCGTTTTTCAATGCCGTTGCCTATGAACCACCACAGGTGATGTTTGCCTCGACCAGCGCCAAGCCCGACCAAGAAGGCACCAAGGACAGCGTTGCCAACATTGTTGAGACCGGTGTGTTCTGCGTCAATATCGTCGAATACGCCATGCGCGACGCCATGAATGCCTCCTCAGCCGCCCTGCCCCGTGAAGTGGACGAATTTGCCTATGCGGGTCTAGACACAGCAGAATGTAGCCTAATCCCCTGCGCCCGTGTTGCCGGTGCGCCAGCGGCTTTGGAGTGCGAGCTGACCAAGGTGGTCGGCCTTCCCGGCGAGGCCAACTGTGTGGTCTTTGGTGAGGTGGTTGGCGTCCACATGCGTGACGATTGCCTGATCGACGGCGCGTTCGATGTCACTACCTTTCAACCGCTGGCCCGACTGGGCTATCGCGATTACTCGGTGGTTCGCGAGGTGTTCAGTCTGACCCGACCAGGCGAGACCTAAACGAGCAATCTATTCCCCACGGATTACGATATTCGGTTCGTCCAGACAAAATCCAAGGATGACAGTCACCGAAGTAGGGAATTCGGGGCTGTCAAACACCACGTGGGCCCGCCCCCACTGGCTGCTTGCAGGCTCGCTACCGTGTGACATAAACGCCGTGCAAGTACCTGCGCCCTGACCGATCCAATATGCCGCGTGACTGCTGCGATCAGAGTAGTTCCCAGCCAACCCAGGAATAATCAATTTAGCAGGATAAGCATCAACGTTGGTAAAAGAGAAGATGGCAGCACCCCCCTCCTCTGCCTCATACACAATTTGCCCCATGTCACTTGTCCAAACCTCGTCAGCCAATACCGGTGCAGCCAACAGGGACAGAACAGCGGCGAAACGAAATGCATTCATGGGAAACTCCTGATCAGATCAATGCAGAAAAGGTGTCATAATTTCGGCAATGAAGATAGAGGCCAGATTGCTAGTATTTCAGTGCACCCGCAGCCCCGAGCTATACCGGAGAGACTGTTCGCATCAGTCGTGAACAACATGCCAATCGCGTTCGACAAATAGAGTTTCAGCTTGCCCTGGGACCCCAACCCATTCGGCTGCCGCCTGCAAATCGTCAAAAATACGGATTTTCAACATCGGCGAAAAATCAGCAAAGCCCATGTACATTCTCGAGATTCCATATGAAATTTCTGTAGGAGAAAACAACGCCTGTTTAATCGGCACCGAACGTGCTTCCAGCGCTGTCTTGACCATCGAACTTTGAGAGAACATGTCAGTTGCGGTCATTTCAGTTGAGGTAAGCTCAGACAGATCCGAAATACAGTTTGTGAATGGCCCCACTCCAAACTCTTCAGAAATCTGCTGAAATAACCTAAGTTGCTGCTGGTTGGTGCTGCGCCCCTTGTAGACCATAAGCATCACTTCGAAGGACGACAGATAATCGAAGTACACGGTCATGAACTTGTTTCTCCGCTCCACTGTTTTCTGATACTACAGGGAAACTCTTTGGGGGTATCCGCCAATTGGTCCTTGGGGGTATCCGCCAATTGGTCCACTGTACCGATGACTTGGGCAATTGGTAAGAACTCGAAGTGAAATTGTCCAAAATGGAGGGTATGATGGACCAGCACCTGTAACATACGAAAATCCCCACATTTTCCAGTACAGGAGGCCTCATGCCTTACTCCATGCTCGACGCCAACAGCGTCCACCCTATCGTCTTGCCTGATGGCCAGCCCCACCTTGGCACCGTTTTTCTGCGCAATGTTGTAGATCACCCCAAATTTCAGGTTGGGGATTACACCTATGCTTCAGACTTTGATCCACCACCACTGGACGGCTGGGCCAACCATCTGGCCCCCTACCTGTTTCCAATGTCACAGGAAACACTGCAAATCGGCCGCTACTGTCAGATTGCCCATGGCGTCCGTTTTATCAGCGCCAGCGCCAACCACGCCATGAATGGGCTAACTTGTTATCCATTTCCTGTGTTTGACCCCAAACAAATGACAGGCTTTCAGCCTGACACCCGCGATACAGTCATCGGCCACGACGTCTGGTTCGGCTATGGCGCCCTGATCCTACCCGGCGCGCACATCGGAGATGGTACCATCATCGGCGCAGGCGCAGTGGTGCGCGGCAAGGTCCCGCCTTATGCCGTGGTCACCGGCAATCCCGGCACAGTCGCAAGTTTTCGGTTCGCACAAGACCAGATTGATCAACTGCTAGACTTGCAGTGGTGGCACTGGTCCGCTGATCGCATCGCCGCCGCCAGGCCCGCACTCCAAGCTGGAGACCTCACGAGCCTAATCTAAAGATCGCTGTTTCGGAGCCGCCGTCACCTGAATCCGCAGCGCCAGCTCGGTTGCGCCGGGCCAAGAGAAATCGCCGAGGGGCCCCGCCCTTGCAGGGAGACGGTTATTTCTCTTGGTGTGGGGGGGGGCGAGATGGCAGCCAAGGCTCAGGTGATGGCAGATCTGAAACAGCAGATCGCTGTTTTGGTGAGACCCAAGCCTCTTAACACTTACAAACAGAAAGGCCGACCTGAATACCAGATCGACCTCTCCTCAATTTACAATCAAACAATCCAGTATGCGCCCTCGGGCGCACTCCGCTTTGTTAGGGCTTAGTGCCCGCCTAGGATCCCGGTCTTGACCGAATAGTCCACCGCAACCTGATATTCAGGGTCGTCATCACTATCGATCATCAAGTGTCCAGCCTTGGTCAGCAACTGATGGCAGTCCCGGCTCAGGTGGCGCAGGGTCAGGGTTTTACCAGCGGCCTCATACTTACCAGCCAGCGCCTCAATCGCCTGCAACGCCGATTGGTCAACAACACGGCTGCGGGCAAAGTCTACAATCACTCGGTCAGCATCGTTTTCAACATCAAACAACTCGGTAAAGCCATCGGTCGAACCAAAGAACAACGGGCCTTCGATCTCATAAACCCGCGCCCCTTTGTCGCTTTCAGAATCCCGCACATTGGCGTGAATACGACGCGCGTTGTTCCAGGCATAGGCCAGCGCCGAGACAATCACGCCAACCACAACCGCAATCGCCAGGTCGGTCATCACGGTGACAACTGTCACCAGAACAATCACAAAAGCATCTGTCGGCGGAACCTTCCGCAAAATCTTAAGCGAGTTCCAGGCAAAAGTGCCGATCACCACCATGAACATCACACCCACCAGCGCAGCCAGTGGAATTTGCTCAATCAGGCTCGACGCCCACACGATGAACAACAGCAGGAACAGCGCCGCAGCAAGGCCAGCAATCCGGGTACGGCCACCTGAATTCACATTGATCATCGACTGACCAATCATCGCACATCCGCCCATACCGCCAAAGAACCCAGTGACAACATTTGAAGCCCCCTGGGCCATACACTCCTGGCTGGTTCCGCCACGCTTGCCGATGATTTCACCTACCAAGTTCAATGTCAGCAAGCTCTCAATCAGACCAATCGCCGCCAGGATCAACGCATAGGGCAGGATGATCTGCAGAGTCTCAAAATTAAACGGAGCCAGCGCCGTGCCGTACAGGCCCAGACCCTCGCCAAAGGGATTGTGGAACGCAGGGAAGCCACCCTGGATTGACGCCATGTCACCAACACGGGGCACATCCAGACCAAAAATGATCACCACAGCAGCCACGATACCAATCCCAGCCAGAGGCGCAGGGATCAGCGAGGTAATCTTGGGGGTACCCCAGATAATTACCATGGTCAGGCCAACCAGCCCCAACATCAGAAACAGCGACAGGCCAGACAGCCATTCCTCGCCACCCGTCCCAGGCACTTTAAACTGGGTCATCTGGGCCAGGAAAATCACAATCGCCAGACCATTCACAAAGCCCAGCATCACCGGATGTGGCACCAGTCGAATGAACTTGCCCCAGTGCATCACACCCGCAAAAATTTGCAAGATCCCCATCAGCACAACAGTGGCAAACAGGTATTCCACGCCATGCTGGGCAACCAGCGCAACCATCACAACCGCCAGCGCACCAGTGGCACCGGAAATCATCCCCGGCCGCCCCCCAAACAGCGCCGTGATCAACCCCACCATAAAGGCCGCATAGAGGCCAACCAGTGGGTTCACACCCGCCACAAAGGCAAAGGCCACCGCCTCGGGCACCAGCGCCAGGGCAACGGTCAAACCAGACAGGATCTCGGTCCGAACACGGGCCACAGACCAGCCCTCGTCCTGCATGATACTAAGGTTCGGCGGGGAAATGTGATTGGCCAGCAGGGCCATGGCGGCGCGTCTCATGAAAAATACCTGTCATCGGGGATTGGTGTTCTCTGCCTGCCGTTAGCGGAAAAGTGGCTACCACACAAGGCTTTCGCCCAAGGCTGGTATTGCTTTCCTAAAACACACTCTGCAATGCCACAGCACTCAGGTAGAGACCAAGCCCGAACACCACATGTGTGGTCAGGCTCTGTCGACGGGCTTTCCACGGCGCAGGTGCCAATCGGGCAGCGATACCCAGCCCCAATCCCGGTTGCATGAACACCCAAGGTAAGATCACGGTAGTGGCGCCAAATCCGATGGCCCAATCCAGCCGAGGCTGTTCAATCCAAGTCGCGCCAACCAACAGCGTCAAAGTCGCAGCCAATCCAACACCGACGATATAGTGGAACCCCCACCCCAGAGCCTTTTCACCGGGTATCGAAGCGGCTTCGGCAGGCTTGCTCAGAACAAAGGTGCCCTTAGCCATATGCCCCACCCAACGCCCAACCATAACCCAGTTCATAACGGGCTGACCAGTCAGCTTGGCCCGCAGCCATGCAAACCCATCCAATATCACTGTTGCGCCGATCCCAATCACAACGACCTTCACCAAGATCTCAAAACTCAAGCTCATTTCATCACCTTTCATTGACCTGAGGACCAAACAAAGGCATGTCTGCAACTTGAAGCCAGCTTGAGGTCAACATGAAATCTCTCGATATTGCCGAAGTGTCGCAGCGCTCGGGTTTCAGCCCCTCGGCGCTGCGGTATTACGAGAAACTGGGACTGATCCTACCGGACAGCCGCAAAGGCTTGCGTCGGCAGTATGACGAGACCGTATTGGAACGGCTGGCCCTGATCTCGATGGGGCAATCCGCCGGGTTTTCTCTGGATGAAATCGGCGCAATCTTTCAGGACAACGGCCAGTTTGAGATCGACCGCCCAAGCCTGCACGCCAAGGCGGATGAGGTGGAACAGCACATCCGCAGGCTCAAGGTTCTGGTGCGTGCCCTCCGCCATGTCGCCGACTGCTCCGCGCCCAGCCACGCCGAATGCCCCACCTTTCGCAAGATGATGGCCGAGGCCCCAAATTTGTCCTCACCGAACAGAAAACAGCCCTAAATCCAAACCCTTGTGCCCGTTGCTCGGGATCAACTAGCAAGGCTTTTGCAACGCGCAGGCTTTCCATCCCCACAACTTTCGATAGAGTGCCCGGCAGTTAAGGGAACGGAATGAATGATCAAAACCTGGCAAGACATCCAAGACCGCGGCGGCCAGGACTGGCTGACACCAGCCGAGCAAAAGCTAATCGAGGCCTGCAAATCAGGCACCACATGCGTTTTGGGAGACGGAGAGCGCCCCGAGCCAGACGATGAGCAGCCCTCTAGAACAGTGCGGGCCGAGGTTATTCGCTATTTGGCATTGGGCGGCTGTCCTGATTGTCCTGTGCACGAGATAGGGATTTTCTTGAGGGGTGCACGCATCTGTGGCTCGCTAGAACTAAGTTTTGCCACAACCAAAGGCGCTCTGGGGCTGCTGTACAGTCGGATAGAACGGGGCATTCTAGCAGAGCAAACCCGGTTCGAGAGATTAGACCTCGACGGATCTGCCATTTCTCAGCTTAACATCCTAGGCGCCACAGTACATGGCGATGTTTTTCTACGTGAGGCGCGCATCACCGGATCGATTGACTTAAGCGGAGCGACTATCGGCGGGCAGCTCGACATGTCTGGCGCACAATTTGATGCACCAGACCCCGAAGCTTTCAACGGTGAGGGCGCCACAGTACGTGGTGATGTTTTTTTACGTGACGCGCGCGTCAGTGGATCAATTGAGCTTAACGGTGCCACTATCGGTGGGCAGCTCGACATGTCTGGCGCGCAGATCCATGCGCCGGACCGCGATGCCTTTGACGGCCACCGGCTCAAGGTCAAGCAAGGCTTTTTCTGGCGCAATGTCGCCATCACAGCTGGCTCTGTGGATCTAAGCTCAGCCAAGGTGGGTGACTTGGCAGACGACGTCTCTGGCTGGCCGCCTCAGGGACAATTGTTTCTGGATGGTTTCACCTACGAACGCTTCTCCGGCTCCTCGACCCGAGCCAGCAAACGCATTGCCTGGCTGGAACAGGGCAGCGTTTGGAATGGCTACATTCACCCGCAGCCCTTTGCCCAACTTGCGCAAGTGTTTCGTGATCTGGGCCACGACACAGACGCACGTCGTGTATTGGCCCGTCGCGAACAACTGGTGCGCAAATTTGAGCGCCAGCACATGGTGGTTGTCCCCGATGGCAGCGTCAAAACGAGGCTCAAGAAAATCTGGCGAGATCTGAAGCGGTTAGTCTTGGCCGTAGGAGACCTCCTGCTGCGCCTGACCGTTGGCTATGGCCACCACCCGTTTCGCAGTCTCTGGGTGTTGGTCTTTCTGATAGCCGCTGCAATGGTTCCGGCCCAATGGGCCTGGGACGAAGGCAGCATGACGCCCAATTCGGGACCAGTCCTGGTGTCAAAGGAATGGATGTGGATCGCTGAAACCTCGTTACACCCCGCCCGCGATTGGTCTAGCATGGTTCCGGGAAAAGATTGGGAAACTTTCAATGCCCCAGCCTATGCCGCAGATCTGGTTATCCCTTTGGTGAACCTTGGCCAGACAGATGCCTGGGCCCCATCAACCGAACGCGGTCCCTGGGGACGGCACTTGTGGTGGCTTAGCTGGATTTTCACCACTGCGGGCTGGATTGTCACCGCTTTGGGCGCGGCAGCCATCACCGGGATTATTCGTCGTGACTAAGTCTTGCCAAATCGGCACAGCCCAACGACACCACACCGTGCCAATTCGAACTGGGAGAGAATGACGTGACAGACACAATGATAGGCGTGATCGGAGGCTCGGGCCTGTATGAGATTGACGGATTGCAAAACGCTGAGTGGGTGACCGTAGACTCCCCATGGGGCGATCCATCGGACCAGATCCTGACCGGCACGCTAGACGGTATCAAAATGGCGTTCTTGCCCCGGCATGGTCGTGGTCATGTGCACTCTCCAACCGAGGTTCCCTATCGCGCCAACATCGACGCGTTGAAACGTCTGGGTGTGACGGATGTGATTTCAGTCTCGGCCTGCGGCTCCTTCCGCGAGGAAATGGCTCCCGGCGATTTTGTCATCGTCGACCAATTCATCGACCGTACCTTTGCGCGCGACAAAAGCTTTTTTGGCACCGGATGTGTCGCCCATGTCAGCGTCGCCCACCCAACCTGCCCACGTCTGGGCAATGCCTGCGAAGCCGCTGCCAAAGACGCTGGCATCAATGTGCATCGCGGTGGCACCTATCTGGTGATGGAGGGGCCCCAGTTTTCGTCACTGGCAGAATCCAAAATGTACCGCGAAAGCTGGGGCTGTGATGTGATTGGCATGACCAACATGCCCGAAGCCAAACTCGCCCGCGAGGCCGAGCTTTGTTATGCCTCGGTTGCCATGGTCACCGATTACGACAGCTGGCACCCGGACCACGGCGCTGTCGACATCTCAACCATCATTGCCACCCTGCAGGGCAATTCCAGCAATGGCGGCGAACTGGTTCGGCGTTTGCCTGCCTTATTGGGTACCGAGCGCGCGCCCTGCCCGCATGGCTGCGACCGCGCACTGGAGTACGCCATTATGACAGCGCCTGAAAAACGCAACCCAGCGATGCTGGCCAAACTGGACGCGGTGGCAGGTCGGGTACTCAAGTAATCCAGGTTTTGTGAAGCCCTGATCCAGACTACATGGATTTCCCATCGGCCCACTTTACATGGGCCGATCGCTTTCCTTTGTAATAGAAAGCGCTTCACCACCGAGCGCATCAACAAAAAGGATTTTCATGCGCCTGCAAGCTCTCGACATTGCCCGTTTTCTGGCTTTCTGCGGAATGGTACTGGTCAACTTCCGGCTCGCAGCCCACGTTACCCCCGGCAACGACTGGTCCTCGGTACTGACCAATGGGCTCGAGGGTCGCTCTGCCGCGCTGTTTGTGGTGCTTGCAGGTATAGGAATTGCGCTGGCCAAGCCCCAATCCGAACTAATGCTGCTCCGGGCTGCGTTCTTATTTGTCATTGGTCTTGCCAACACGATCGTCTTTGACGCCGACATCCTGCATTTCTATGCTCTGTATTTCATCGCCGCGATCCCCTTTGTCACGACAGAAAATCGTTGGCTGTGGTGGGGGATTGTGGCGGCTATGGCTGTTAGCCTAGTGGCCCAAATCACCATGAATTACGACGCTGGCTGGAACTGGAGCACATATCAATATTCAGAGTTCTGGACCTTTACTGGCTTCTTACGCCATTCCTTCTACAATGGCTGGCATCCTGTCTTCCCTTGGGTTTCGTTTCTACTGTTCGGCATGTGGATCGGGCGACATGATTTATCGACCTCTGCGGTTCAAACTCGAATGATGTTTTGGGGTTCGGTTCTTGCCGCGGTGGCCTTGATACCGGGCTGGTTCGTCGATGACCCAGAGCTGCTCTACTTGGCCAACACCAGCTCAGTCCCTCCGGGTCCGTTCTATATGATCGCAAGCAGTGGCAGCGCCGTTGCAGTGATTGGATTGGTACTTAAAATTGAGCCAACCCTTTCTAAATGGGGCCTAACGCCGTGGCTGGCTGCGCCTGGCCGACAGGCTCTGACCCTCTATGTTGCTCATATTTATCTGGGCATTGGAATCCTCGACGAGCTGGGGCGATTGGATGGCTCACTTACCCCAATACAAATACTTGCAATAAGCCTGTCCTTTTGCGCCGCATGCATGGCCTACACTTGGCTGTGGAGGAAGAAATTCAGGCATGGGCCGCTGGAAGCCCTGATGCGGTGGACGACCAAAATTGGACGTTGACGCAAATACAATGTGCTGTCTTTGCTGTTTTGGAAAATTATAGCAGGACGAATCTCTCATGGATATAAACCTCTGGCTGACCTTTGTTGCGGCTTCGATTGCACTGCTCTTGATCCCCGGACCTACGGTTCTTTTGGTTCTCAGCTATGCGCTGTCCAAAGGCCGACAAGTAGCCGTGGCCGCAGCACTGGGCGTGGCGCTAGGGGATTTGATCGCAATGACCGCCTCGCTCGTCGGGTTGGGCGCTTTGGTGATGGCCTCGGCCACTTTGTTTACAGTGTTGAAATGGGCTGGCGCTGTCTATCTGGTCTGGCTGGGCATAAAGTTGTGGCGCAGTGCGTCGGCAGAGGGCGTAACTGAACTGGCCAACACCCGCGATGTGCAAGCCAAAGGTATCTTGGGTCATACCGCGACCGTGACAGCGCTGAACCCTAAGTCGATCGGCTTTTTCATCGCCTTTGTACCGCAGTTCATCCGCCCCGAGGGCAATCTGGCACCACAGTTTGCCATACTGATCGCTACCTTTGTGATCCTCGCCGGTTTGAATGCGCTGGCCTACGCTGTGCTGGCGGATCGCCTGCGTGGCTGGATCGCGCGCCCTTCTGTGGTGGCAAAACTGACCCGCGGCGGCGGGGTCGCTCTCATCGGCATGGGCCTGACAACCGCATTTCTGCGCCGTCCGGCCTAAGTCCCTCGGCAATAATATCTGCTGTAATTGCAGCTCGCTTAAGGTTGTGACTTGCAACGGGCTGTCGCATCAGCCACACCGTTTGAGGTTTGACCACAAGGTCAAACCTCACCCAATCTGAGCCGATCATCAAAGAGGCCCCGCCATGTCGAAACGTCCCGACGTCAAAGACTACATCCGCACCATCCCCGATTTCCCTCACGAGGGGATCATGTTTCGCGATGTGACCACCCTGTTTGCCGATCCACGCGGGTTCCGGATGGCCGTCGATCAGATGTTGCACCCCTATGCCGGAATGCAGATCGACAAAGTGGTCGGACTCGAGGCTCGCGGATTTATCCTGGGCGGCGCCATTGCCCACCAGCTGGGTACCGGTTTTGTACCAATCCGCAAGGCAGGGAAGCTCCCCGGTGCCACGCTGAGCCAGGACTACAAACTGGAATATGGCGAAGCGACGGTCGAAATCCACGACGATGCCATTCAAGCTGGCGAAAAGATCCTGCTGGTCGATGACCTGCTGGCAACCGGCGGCACCGCGGCGGCTGGCATCAAGCTGATCGAGCGGCTTGGCGGCGAGATCATTTCGTGTTCCTTTATCATCGACCTGCCGGAACTGGGCGGTGGCAAGGTACTCGAAGACATGGGCATGGACGTACATGTACTTTGTGAGTTCGAAGGCGAATAACGCCACGAGAGTGACGCGAAACTGCTTGCGTGCCGTTTCGCGTCTGCCCTAGCCTGCGCGCATGACCACGCCCCAAATCCTCGACAGTCGCTATTCCTGGCTCCGCCTGCTTGTTACCCTGGCGATTGCGATGGTGGCCAATGTGGGTATGTGGGCAGTGATTATTGTCATGCCCGCGGTCGAGGCCGAGTTTGGTGCTGGCCGCGCCGAAGCCTCGATGCCCTATACGCTCACCATGATTGGTTTTGCCTTTGGCAACCTAATCATCGGACGGCTGGTGGATCGGCTGGGCGTGACCCTGGCGCTAAACGGAGCAGCGCTGATCATCGCAACCGGATATGCCCTATCCACTCTCGCCCCCAGTATAGCAATGTTGTCACTGACACATCTGTTGTTGGGATTGGGGACCGCTGTCGGGTTCGGTCCATTGATCGCCGACATTTCCCACTGGTTTATAAAACGACGCGGCATTGCCGTGGCGCTGGTGGCCAGCGGCAATTATCTGTCCGGTGCAATCTGGCCCACGGCCCTTGCCAACATCCTGGCCGACAGCGGGTGGCGCTCTGTTTACATGACACTGGCAGCCGTCACTTTGGTTACTTTAGTCCCGCTCTCGCTATTGCTGCGCCGTCGGGTCCCAGCGGAAGCCTTTGAGGCCTCGGCTACAGCATCCTCGCTCAACGCGCGGTCCTCTGGCCTCACTCCACGACAACTACAATGGCTGCTGGGGCTTGCTGGCATAGCCTGCTGTGTCGCCATGTCGATGCCCCAGGTCCATATCGTCGCCTATTGCGTTGGCCTGGGCTTTGGCCCTGCCGTCGGGGCCGAGATGCTGTCCTTGATGCTGCTGGGCGGTGTGGTCAGCCGGATCATATCGGGTCTGCTGGCCGACAGATTGGGCGGCGTGACCATCTTGCTGGCAGGTTCGGTTCTGCAATGCATCGCACTGTTTTTCTACCTGCCCTATGACGGCATGATCTCACTGTATTTGGTCAGCTTGGTGTTTGGCCTGGCCCAAGGCGGCATTGTGCCAAGCTATGCGCTGGTGGTGCGTGAATATATGCCCCCGCGCGAAGCCGGGGCACGGGTTGGATTTGTGATGATGATGACGATCCTTGGTATGGCCCTGGGCGGTTGGATGTCGGGTTGGATCTATGACGTGACCGGCAGCTACCAACTGGCCTTTATCAACGGTATCCTGTGGAACGGGCTCAACATTGCAATCATCCTGATGCTATTGCTCCGCAGCCGAGCACAGGCCGCAGCCCTATCGTGACACGTGGTGCGTGCCAGCACGCACGCTACACCTCCAGCACAGCACCGGGGTTCATGATCCCGTTGGGGTCCAGCGCCAGTTTGATCGCCCGCATTGCCGCCAGTCGCACCGGATCTCCATAACGCTCGACGTCTTCGACTTTCAGCCGCCCAACACCGTGCTCAGCACTGATCGAGCCGCCCATCTCATGTACCAGATCATGCACCGCCCGCTTTACCTCATCTCGCTGCGCATCATAGTCTTCACGGCTTTTACCTGACGCCGGAAACACATTGTAGTGCAGGTTGCCGTCGCCCAAATGGCCAAAGCAGTTGATCCGGAAATCCCCCAGTGCTGCAATCACCTCGCCTCCACGAGCTACAAACTCAGGGATGGCGGACAGAGGGATCGAAATATCGTGGCTCGATACCGCCCCAATCAGCCGGTTTGCCTCGGGAATATGTTCGCGCACATTCCACAGCTCTTGCCGCTGCGCCTCAGACTGGGCAATCACCCCGTCCAACGCACAGCCCTGCTCCATCGCCGCCTCAAACAGGTCAGTCAGCGCCTGCTCAGGATTCTGCCCTCGGGCCAGCCCAAGCTCGATCAGAACACACCACTCGGGCGCTGTCTCAAAGGGCTGGCGAACCTGAGGCAATGTCTCAGCCAGGAACTCAAGCCCTTGCTGGTGAAGCAGCTCAAAAGCGCTGACGGCCTCCCCCACTAGATCCCCCACCAACGACAACAGATCCAATGCCGCCTGCGCCGAGGGCACAACAAACACCGCAGTCCCGCGCGTTGCTGGTATCGGCGACAGCTTCAGCGCCGCAGCGGTAATCAAACCAAGCGTCCCTTCAGCGCCAATCATCAACCCTCGCAGATCATAGCCGGTGTTATCCTTGCGCAACCGGCTCAACCCATTCCAGATTTCGCCAGTTGGCAGCACCGCCTCCAGCCCTAGGCACAGCTCGCGCGTATTGCCATAGCGCAACACATTCACCCCACCCGCATTGGTGGACAGATTGCCACCAATCTGCGCGGTCCCTTCGGACGCCAGAGACAAAGGAAACAACCGCCCCGCCTCTGTCGCCGCCGCCTGCACATCGGCCAGAATAGCTCCGGCCTCGGCGACCAACACGTTCTCTTGCGGATAGACACCCCGGATGGCCTTCATTCGCTCCATCGAGATCACCAGGGGGGCCACGCCATCCGGCTTGACCTGACCGCCAACCAACCCGGTTCCGCCACCATAAGGGACCACAGGGACTCGTGCCGCATATGCTTCGCGCACCAGTGCTGAAACCTGTTCGGTGTTCTGCGGTAGCGCTAATACACCGGCCTGCCCTTGAAATCGTCGCCTAGGCTCTTCCAGATAGCGTGGCTCGGCGGGGCGCAATACGCCCTCGGGCACAACACGGCTCAGGCGGGCAACAAAGGCGGGATCGGCGGGGTTCAATGTCATCCCTCATCCATGTCCAATCCCGACCCAGGGTGCAAGCCCTGTCACTCTTCGGCACTTAGATATTGCGGTCGCAAAACCCATACAGTTGGACGCGCCGGGAGCTCCCGCAGCGACATCATAAGCGACGACTCGCCCGTGTCCCTCACATCAAAGCCAGGTCCAATTCCCGTCAGAAATTGTTGCAGCGAAGCGTCTGAGAACCAATGCATTGGCAGCACAACCAGTGACCGCAACCGGCGCAGTACCGTGATCATCTCGGGCAGTGGCAAAGTCAGGCCACCATCCACCGGAGCCATCACTACATCCAACCGCCCCAGCGCCGCGTACTGAGCAGGCGTTGGGATATGATGCAAATGCCCTAGATGGCCAATGCACAGCCCCGCAACCTCGAATACAAAAATGGAATTCCCTTCGGCCTCTGATCCGACATAAGGGGATCGAATGTCAGTCGAGACATTGCGGACCAACATCTCGCCCAAATCTAGATGATGATCAATACCGCCGCCCAACGCGCCCCACCCCTGCAACACATGTGGGATCGCTGGATCCGGGAACTCAGTGAAATGGGACTCATGGGCATGGTTCATGGTGACCACATCAGGGATCAGTGGCGCTGTGCCAATAAACCCAGTGAAATCGGTAATCACATTCAGCCCGCCTGCGCTTTGCAACAGAAAACTAGAGTGAGCGATATAGCGGATGCGTACTTGATCTTTCTGCACCTCATCACGCCAACTTGCGTACTGCACATAAGCCATCCCCGGCGTTGCATCCGCCAATGCGATACAATGGCTCGGGCGCCGCTCTTGCCCAAAAGCGGGCGACACCAACATGGACACAAGCAAACCAACAACAGACCAGCGCATACAGTAGAATTAGCTCATCTGCCCAGCGTGTCACCCTAAGGTACTTGGCAACGGCAAAAGCCAAAGGATCCGCTTTTCATCTGGCCTAAAACATCCCGGGGTCTGGGGCAGAGCCCCAGCGTGATCAGCCCGCCTCGGTGCGTCCGCGACGATCACTGCGCAACGCAGCATAAAGCACATGGGTGCGCCAGCGGCCGTTGATCTGAAGATAGGACTGCGCCACACCCTCGTATTTAAAGCCCGAGCTTTCCAGCAGCCCACGCGACGGCGTGTTTTCCGGCAAACAGGCGGCCTGAATGCGGCTCAAGTCCAGCTTGGTAAAGGCGTAATGCACCACAGCGCCAATCGCTTCGCGCATGTAGCCATTTCGGGCAAAAGGCATACCGGTCCAATAGCCCAAAGTGCCATCCTGCGCCGGGCCCCGGCGAATGTTGTCCAGGGTTATAGCCCCAAGCAAAACCTGATCTTCCCGACGACACAGAAACAACGGCAGCGCTGTGCCACCACTAACCGACCTCTGCGCCCAGTACACCCGGTTGGTAAAGGCCTTGCGGGTCAAATGATCCGCAGCCCAGCTTGGCTCCCATGGGGTCAGATAGGCCTGGCTGTCCTGCCGTAACCGGGACCAGGCGTGAAAGTCAGAATGCACCGGCGGCCGCAGGGTCAGCCGCTCGGTTTCAATCCGGACTTTGCGTCGAGACAGCAGCATCAGGCAGCGCGCCTCTCCTGCAGACGCGCCAGAGTTGGTGCCTGAGCAACCGGCCCATACAGTGCCAGCGCTGCAGGCGACTTGGCTGCCATGGTCTCAGCAAACTCGCGCACATCGCCCGTTGTCACCGCATCAATGCGGGCCACGGTGTCTTCCAGCGGTGGCACCTTGTCCCAGATTTGTACCAGTCGGGCCAGTCGTTCGGCACGGGTTGATGGGCTTTCCAGCCCCATCAGCATCCCAGCCTTCATCTGTGCCCGCGCTCGCGCCACTTCTTCGGGGCCCATATCATCAGCTGCGCGTTTCATCTCGTCGATGGTGATCTCGGCCAGTTCCCCCAATTGGCTGGCAGAGGTACCAGCATAAATGGTGGTCGATCCGGTATCCGCATAGGCACCGGTCTGGGCAAATATGGAATAACACAGTCCACGCTTTTCACGCACTTCCTGGAACAGGCGGCTCGACATGCCGCCCCCCAAAGCGCTGGAATAGATCTGCGCGGTGTAGATCGCATCATCGCGGTAGCCGGGACTTTCCAGAGCCAGTGCAAAATGCGCCTGTTCAAGTGACTTTTCGTGCCGCGCCTCACCACCGGTAAAGCGCGCAGGTTCAATCAGCTTGCTTTCACGGGGTTGCATGTGACCAAACAGTTTCTCCGCTGTCTTGACCAGCAGATCATGGTCCACAGCACCAGCCGCCGACAGAATCATCTGACCAGGGCCATAGTGTTCACCCACAAAACCCGCCAGATCGTCACGGCTAAACGCGCTCACACGCTCGGCAGGCCCCAAAATGGTGCGACCCAGCGGCTGATTGTGATAGCTCTCTTCCTGCAACCAATCAAAGATCACATCATCAGGCGTGTCCAAGGACTGACCGATTTCCTGCAGAATCACCCCGCGCTCAATCTCGATCTCTTTGGGATCGAACACCGGGTTCAGAACGATATCGCCAATCACATCTAACGCCAGCGGCACATCATCCTTGAGCACCCGCGCGTAATAGGCTGTCACCTCGCGGCTGGTATAGGCGTTGATGTAGCCCCCAACGTCCTCAATCGCCTCGGCAATCTGCAAAGCTGATCGAGTTGCAGTGCCCTTGAACGCCATGTGTTCAAGGAAATGCGCAATACCATTTTGCTCAAGCCGCTCATGACGACCACCAGCGGTTACCCAGATGCCGATGGAGGCTGATTGCAGCCCCGGCATATTTTCAGAAACGATACGAAAGCCGTTAGCCAGCTGGTCTTGTTGGACAGTCAATTCTGGATGTTCTTTCTGATAAGATCTTCGAGAGCGTTGAGGTCATTGGCGACCCGTGTCACCCGTTCTGATCTTTCATACAGATCTGCCATGTGTGTGGGAAGAGGTGGATGTATACCACTTGCATCTTCTACCGCAGCCGGGAACTTGGCGGGGTGCGCCGTGGCCAGTGTGATCATTGGCACAGCGGTCTCGCGGTGTTCATTGGCGACCTTTACACCAACCGCCCCATGCGGGCACAACAACTCGCCACTGGCGGCCAGTTCGCTCTTGATGGTTGCCAGGGTTTCGTCTTCGGAACAGCGGCCAGACTTGTAGGTTTCAGCCAGCGCTTGCATCGCTCCCTGCGATACATCAAAGCCGCCAGATTTCAGCTCGTCCATCAGCTGCGACACAGCGCCAGCGTCCCGGTCGTAGGCAAAATACAGCGCGCGCTCAAAATTCGACGACACCTGAATATCCATCGAAGGCGAGATCGACGGGATAGTCTCACCCTTGTAGTACCCCTGCCCGTCCAAACAGCGATGCAGGATGTCGTTCTGGTTTGTTGCTACAACCAGATCCTCGATCGGCAGGCCCATCTGCTGGGCGATGTAGCCCGCAAAGATGTCGCCAAAATTGCCAGTTGGCACGGTAAAACTCACCTTGCATTGCGGTGCCCCCAGAGACACGGCGGACGAGAAGTAATAGACTACCTGCGCCAATACGCGGGCGATGTTGATCGAGTTGACCCCGGCCAGTTTTACACCGTCTCGGAAGTCAAAATCGTTGAACATGTCTTTGACACGGGCCTGACAGTCGTCAAAGTCGCCATCCAGCGCCAATGCATGGACGTTGGCGTCCTGCGGCGTGCTCATCTGACGACGCTGCACTTCGGACACCCGGCCATGTGGGTACAGGATGAACACATCAACATTACTCAAACCTTTGAAAGCTTCGATAGCAGCGGATCCGGTATCACCCGAGGTCGCACCAACAATCGTTACCCGCTCGCCACGTTTGGCCAGGGCCGCTTGGAACAGTTGACCAATCAACTGCATGGCAAAATCTTTGAACGCCAGGGTTGGGCCGTGGAACAGCTCCAGCAAAAAGTGGTTCGGCGCCAGCTGTTTTAGCGGCGCATGGGCTGCATGGTCAAAATTGGCATAGGCCTTGGCGATGATCTCGCGGAACTCCTCGTCGGTGAAGCTATCGCCCACAAACGGGCGCATCACCCGGAACGTTGTTTCCTCGTAGCTGAGACCAGACAGCGCAGCGATGTCATCCTGGCTCATCTGCGGGATCTCGGCTGGGACATACAGCCCGCCATCGCGTGCCAGCCCGCTTAGCATGGCATCTTCAAAACTCAGCTCAGGCGCTTGGCCACGGGTAGAGATGTATTTCATCACGTTAGCTCTCGATTTTGGCGCGAACGCCACAGGAAGTAAGCAGTCATCGCGGCCCAGATAAAGGCCAGCGAAAACCAGGTGATCGCATATTGCAAGTGGTTGTTAGGGATCGATGCGGTATCGACCGGCATAGGTATAACAAAGCTGCCGTTCATGGGGTGATCATTCAGCACCACCATGATCGGAAGGGTGTCCAGTGCCGCTGACATCGTATCGGCATCACGGGCATACCAGATATTCGCCGCGATATCTGGTTGTGGGGTGTAACTGTCGGCTTCATCCGGCCAGTGCAGGTTTCCAAACACCTCAACCTTGCCAGTGTTGCGAGCCGAGTCCTTAGCGGCGGTTCGAATAAAGCCACGGTCCACCAGTATCCGGCGGCCATCTTCGGTGACAAATGGAACAATAACCCGAAAGCCCGGTCCCAGATTGCGTGTCGAGACCAGGACGTGCAGTTCCCCCTCAACCAGTTCTCCAGCCAGACGAACTGGCATGTACTTATCTGCAACCGGATCTGGGTTCACAGGCAGCGCCAATGGGTCGGCGTCAACGCGGGCATCTATGGTGTCCAATATCTGCTGTTTCCAGGCCATCCGCTGCATCTGCCACGTGCCAAGGCTCAGCAGAACTGCAAGTCCAGCTATACCCACCACCAAAACGAAAATCAGACGCCGCATCACAGGCCCTTGCCAACAGAAAAGCGCGCGGAGCATCCCCCGCGCGCTGTGTTTGATACTTTGTGTCTGCAGTTTTTCAACTGCAAACATGTACCCATTACATTCCAGCGGTGCCCCAGAGGTACACAGCGAAGAACAGGAACAGCCAAACAACGTCAACAAAGTGCCAGTACCAAGCAGCGGTTTCAAAACCGACGTGCTGCTCAGGAGTGAAAGCACCTTTCATTGCACGGATCAGGCAAACGATCAGGAAGATAGTCCCCAACAGCACGTGGAAGCCGTGGAAACCGGTCGCCATGAAGAAGTTGGAGTAGAAGATGTCGCCACCGAACTCCCAGCCTTCGTGGGCCAGAACTTCGTAGTATTCAAAGGCCTGCAGGCCGGTGAACGCAACACCAAAGGCGATACCAATGGCCAGGCCCTGTACCAGAGCTTTGCGATCGTTGCCGTGTACCAGCGCATGGTGAGCCCATGTCACGGCACAGCCCGACAGCAGCAGGATCAACGTGTTGATCAGCGGCAAGTGCAGTGGGTCAACGATGTGGATCGCAGGCTGCACATACTCCGTGCCGATATAGTCCTGCATTGGATAGATCGCATGTTTGAAGAACGACCAGAACCAAGCAAAGAAGAACATCACTTCGGACATCACAAACAGAATGAAGCCATAGCGCAGGCCGATGCGAACAACTGTAGTGTGGTCGCCAACGTTGCTTTCTACGGTCATTTCGGACCACCAGGCAAAACTGGTGTAAAGCACACCCAACAGGCCGCCCCAGAACATCCAAGCGGTGATGCCGTGCATCCAGAGCACAGCCCCAAACAGCATGACAAAGCCGAACAACGCGCCCAGGAACGGGAGGATCGACGGTGGTAGAATATGATAGTCGTGATTTTTAGCGTGCGCCATTTAAGTGTCCCTCACCTGCCGGCCTAGTTCAATGTTGCTTCTGCCCCGGTGTTTTCACCGGATTCAAGGGCGGCATAGCCCTCGGGCAGATCGATTTCGTAGAATGTGTACGACAGCGTGATCGTATGCACAAACTTTCCGTCCCGGTCGTCTACGATTTCCGGGTCGACAAAGAAGGTCACGGGCATCTGCACCCGTTCACCTGGTTGCAAGACCTGCTCTTCAAAGCAGAAACATGCGATTTTCTCAAAGAAGGCCCCGGCAGAATAAGGCGTCACGTTGTAGGACGCCTGACCTGCAATGGGTCTATCTGTTGGATTGTAGGCTTCATAGAACGCCAGACCCGTCTCACCGATCTTGATTTCCATTTCACGCACCACGGGTTTGAACTCCCAGGGCATGTCGCGCTCTTTGGAGCCATCAAAGCGAACCTTGATGGTTTTCTCCAGGATCTCATCCGAGCCCGCAGCAGCAATACCTGTGGTGCCGCCAAATCCCGTTACCCGGCAGAACCAATCGTAAAACGGAACCGAGGCCCAGGCGAGACCGCCCATAAGCACAACAACCCCGACCAGTTGGGCCGCCGTTTTCTGAGGAGCGTTCAGAGCCATCAGTTCTGCTCCGTTTCGATTTTCGGCATCTCGAAGTCAGTCGAGGTGACTTTGACCAGGGTCAGCGCCAAAACGAGCACAACAAATGCCCCCAGGCACAGGCCCACCCCGACATTACGACCAAAGCGACGTTTGTGGATTTCGTGCTGCTGATTAAGGCTCATCTTACCAGCCTCCCAGTCCAAAAGGTTTCAGGATGGCTTCGACCAGGATCGCGCCAAAGTGCAGGAACAGATACAGCAGCGACAGCTTAAAGAAGCTGCGCTCGGCCTTGAAGTTGTCAGTCTCAGAGTCATCCTCATCCCGCTGCCAGATTTTCCATGCGCCATGCAGGAACAGCGCATTCAGGACCAGCGCCACGGCCAGATAAACCGGCCCACCAATTCCTGAAAAGGCAGTGCCAACAGCAAGGATGGCCAGCAGGATTGTATAGATAAGGATATGCACACGGGTGGCACGGCGACCGTGGGTCACGGTTAGCATCGGCACGCCAGCGTCGTCATAGTCTGAGCGCATAAACAGCGCTAGTGCCCAGAAATGCGGCGGCGTCCACATAAACGTCAGGGCAAACATCAACCATGGCTCAACCGACATAGTCCCGGTTGCGGCAATCCAGCCGATAACGGGCGGGAAAGCACCAGCCGCGCCGCCGATAACGATGTTCTGCGGTGTCGCCCGCTTCAGCCACATGGTGTAGACAACAACGTAAAAGAAGATGGTGAAGGCCAGGAACGCACCCGCCAACACATTGGTCGACAAAGCCAGCATGATCACTGACATCCCCGACAGCGCCAAGCCAAGGCTCAACGCTTCACCGGCCTCAACCTTGCCCGCAGGGATCGGACGTCCCTTGGTGCGCTTCATCACCTTATCGATGTCCGCGTCCCACCACATGTTCAGCGCACCAGATGCGCCGCCACCGATAGCAATAAACAGGATGGCACAAAAGCCAATCACCGGGTGCACGGACACGGGCGCAGCCAACAGGCCCACCAATGCGGTGAACACCACCAGCGACATTACCCGCGGTTTAAGCAGGGCAAAGTAATCGCCAAAGCTGGCCTCATCCTCGCGGAGAGTGCTGGCATTGATGCTTGCGTCGCTCATCTTTGGTCCATTGGTTTTCTGGCTGCGCATCATACACGTAGCCTAGGGCAGTTTAGAATTCAGACAAGGCGCGTATTATATCGCGCCTTGCCTAAGACTAGGGATGTGGCCACCAGGGCCGCTACATCAGATCAGTTCGAAGCAACCTGGAAGCTCTGAGGCAGACCGGCATATTCTTCGATCGCGCCCTTCAGCCAGGCGTCATAAACCTCTTGGCTCACAACCTTCACAGTGATCGGCATATAAGCGTGGTCCTTGCCACACAGCTCGGAACACTGACCAAAGTAAACGCCTTCTTTAGTAGCGTTGAACCACAGTTCCGCCAGACGACCAGGTACGCCATCCTGCTTAACAGCAAAGGCTGGCATCGCCCACGAGTGGATCACATCAGCCGCAGTCACTTGCATCACGATGGTTTTGCCAACGGGAACAACAACGGCCGTGTCTGTCGCCAGCAGATACTCATCTGCTGCGTAACCGTTTTCTTCCAGCTCGTCTTTGGCCAACAAGAAGCTTTCAAAGCCAAACTCGTGGTCAACATACTCGTAACCCCAGTACCACTGATAGCCAGTGACCTTGATAGTGATGTCTGCTTCTGGGATTTCCTGCTGGTTAAACAGAGCTGGCAGCGAGAACGACCCAATGCCCACCAGAATCACAATCGGGATCAGGGTCCAGGCGATTTCAATTGGTGTGTGGTGGGTAAAGTTGGATGGTGTTGGGTTTGCCTTACGGTTGAAGCGCAAGATTGCGTACAGCAACAGGCCAGCGACAAAAATACATACAGCGGTAATTACCACTAGGATCCCAAAGTCCAGATCCTGCGCTTGCTTGGCAAGTCCAGTTGCTGCGGGCTGGAAATTAAGTCCACCTGGAATAGGCTTGCCGATGGTTTCAAGTCCATCCTGAGCCATGGCAGGCAGGCTCGACAGGCCTGCAAAAAGGCCCGAAAGCTTCAAAGCATTCTTCATTTTATGTCCTGATCTCTTGATCGCGTTGTTCGTCGCGCCGTTGCATTTGGTCAGGAATCAGTGATTCCACAAAATGCTTCGACCCCGTTGTCTTTGCTGACGGTAGAAATCATATTCTAGGGATCAGATAAAGAGCTATGCTTGCGTCAAATGGGCGCTTTCTTGATTTAGATCAAAAAAAATGAGGTCACACCATGGATAATGCAGCCTTTCGGCCCTTCGAGGACGCTCTGCCCGCGGACGAGGCCTTGAATGTTTTGAAATCCGCACTAGCGGGTGCCGACGATGGCGAGATTTTCGCCGAACGCCGAAAATCCGAGTCATTGGTCTTTGATGATGGTCGGTTGCGCAGTGCCAGCTACGATGCCTCCGAGGGTTTCGGCCTGCGCGCAGTGAACGGCGAAGTTGCTGGGTATGCCCATTCCACCGATGTTTCCATGGCGTCTCTGATCCGCGCCTCCGAGACGGCACGGCTGGCAGTCGGCGATGGCGGCGGCACCTTGGCCGATGCGCCCAGCGCCACCAATCGCAAACTCTATACCGATGCGGATCCGATTAGCGCCATGCCATTTGCGGTCAAAATCGAGACCCTGCGCGAGATCGATGCCTTTGCCCGCGATCTCGATCCACGCGTTGTACAGGTTTCAGCCGTTCTGGCGGCTTCACTGCAAGAGGTAGAGATTCTGCGCGCCGATGGCGTTCTGGTACGCGATGTTCGCCCCATGACACGTCTTAATGTATCGGTGATCGTCGATCAGGACGGTCGCCGCGAAAGTGGCACGGCTGGTGGCGGCGGTCGGATCGGCCTCGATGGCCTGGTTGATCCCGCCGATTGGCAGGGTAAGGCCCGCGAAGCCCTGCGTATTGCGGTGGTCAATCTTGATGCAGTCCCCGCCCCGGCTGGGGTGATGGAAGTTGCCCTGGGGCCAGGCTGGCCCGGCATTCTGCTACACGAGGCTATCGGACACGGGCTTGAAGGTGACTTTAACCGCAAGGGCAGCTCGGCCTTTGCCGGGCTGATGGGCAAGCAGGTTGCCTCCAAAGGTGTGACCGTTCTGGACGATGGCACCATTCCTGATCGTCGCGGCTCAATTACCATCGATGACGAAGGCACCCCATCACAAGCCACCACCCTGATCGAAGACGGTATACTGGTCGGCTATATGCAGGACCGCCAAAACGCCCGCTTGATGGGGGTTGATCCAACCGGCAATGGCCGCCGCCAAAGCTACGCCCACGCGCCAATGCCACGGATGACCAACACCTATATGCTGGGTGGTGAAGCAGACCCGGCAGATTTGGTCGCGGATATCAAAGATGGCATCTGGGCTGTGGGCTTTGGAGGTGGGCAAGTCGACATTACCAATGGTAAATTTGTCTTTTCCTGTACCGAAGCCTACCGGGTCGAGAATGGGAAAGTAGGCGCCCCCGTAAAAGGAGCCACCCTGATCGGAGATGGTGCCACTGCCCTGAATCGGATTCGCGCTTTGGGCAATGACATGGCTCTGGACCCCGGAATGGGCAACTGCGGCAAAGCCGGACAGTGGGTTCCTGTTGGTGTAGGGCAGCCGACGGTACTGATGGACGGGTTAACAGTAGGCGGCGCTGCGGCTTAACCAACGGCCATAATATTAATCAACATTCCAGCGCAAAAAATCCATCGCGGCGTCTCCCTGTAGCGCCGCGATATTAGGATTTTCCTGCCCTTTCAGACGGTTATTGAATTATCAGAAAATCTTCTGAAAATTTACCCTTGTTCACTCCCTGTTAACCTAACTGACGTTAAACCTGTAACTGTAAACAGGCGGAGCAACGGATGACCGAAGAATACACTTCTTCCACTCACCCCCCACTCCCACCCACCACGGAAGATACCGGTTTTCCTTGGCTCCGTCTGTTGCGCTCTCGCAGGGTTGGCCCGGTGACATTTCACCGACTAATCGACGAGTATGGCTCAGCGCAGAACGCGCTAGCTGCGTTGCCTAAATTGGCACGCGACGCAGGAGTAAAAGGGTATAAAACGTGCCCTGCCTCTGTGATAGACGCCGAAATCAAGGCCGCAAAAGTCGCCAAAGCGCGACTTTTGTGCCTTGGCGGCGCTGACTACCCCAAACAACTTGCAGACTTAAAAGACGCGCCACCGATCCTGTGGGCGATTGGCGACACCAAGATGCTTCACTCACCTGTGGTTGCTTTGGTCGGCGCCCGGAATGCATCTTCGCTCGGCACACGCATGGCCCGCGCTTTGGCCCATGAGCTTGGCGAACAGGGCTTCATCGTGGTCTCGGGTCTGGCTCGCGGCATCGACACCGCGGCTCATCTGTCAGCGCTCAACAGTGGCACCATAGCCGTTATGGCTGGCGGAGTAGATGTCATCTATCCCTCCGAAAACACATCACTAGCCCAAGACATTTCACAACAGGGCCTATTGCTATCGGAACAGCCCATGGGCCTGACACCCCAAGCCCGCCACTTTCCGCGCCGCAACCGCATTATCTCGGGGCTGGCCAGCGCTGTGGTCGTGGTAGAAGCCGCCGCAAAATCTGGCAGCCTGATCACTGCCCGTGATGCGCTGGATCAGGGGCGCGAGGTTCTGGCGGTACCCGGTCATCCATTCGACGCCCGCGCCGGTGGTTGCAATATGTTGATCCGCGACGGGGCCCAGCTGGTGCGCAACGCCGATGATGTCATTGCTGCTCTGTCTACATTGAAACCCAGGCCCGCACCCCAACAGCAAGAACGACAACTCAAAGACCTGCCCAAACCTGCGCAGCGGCGTAACCTGCAAGAAACCGCCGCCCTGCATCAGCAAATCCTGTCTCGGCTTGGCCCCTCGCCCACCGCCGAAGATCAGCTGATCCGTGATCTCGCAGCCCCGGTACAAGAGGTCTCATCAGCCCTGACGGATCTGGAGTTGGAAGAAGAGATCATCCGCCAACCCGGCGGTATGATCTCCCGAGGGTCACGTCAGTAACAGAATTCGGCGATCACCGGGCCCCAGCTGCTACAAAACGGCTCGCCTGCGTACCAGACATCCATGGCACCGATTGCATGTTCCATTACGACCCAACTGCCCCCAGACCGCACATAGAGCGCCTGCATGTGGGTGCCATCCATCATGTCATAGCTGAAATCTCCGCGCACATAGCCCGGCGTTGACCGCAGGTCGATCTCTTTGCCGCCCGGGCGTTGCGGTTGAACCGAAGCAAAGGCACGATCACCGGATACCCGCAATTCATAAACGACAAACTCTACTGGCGCGCCCAAATCTGCCTCAGCCAGCGGGCGCAGCGCATTCATCAATGCCTTGCGCTCTGCGGTACCACGCTCCGGTTCGTACCACGCTGGTGCAACCTGGTTTTTCTTCAGGATTCGGTTTCCGGCTTTAGACTTCGTCATCTCTTGCGCTGCCAACGGAGCCGCCGCCAAAACAGCAGCCAAAATTAGTCCCAGTTTCATTCTAGTCCTCAAATTCTAACGTCAAACTTCGGCCCAAACCTGCCAACAAAACTGAAGGATTGACAATCCCCTCTTGCGCCCCACATCTTGCCCGGCCATAGAACGTGCCGTATCCGTCCCATGAGGTTTGACCTAAATGCCCGTAGTTGTTGTAGAATCGCCAGCCAAAGCCAAGACGATCAATAAGTATCTTGGCTCTGACTACACCGTTCTGGCATCTTACGGCCACGTGCGTGACCTTCCGGCCAAGAATGGATCGGTCGATACAGACAATGATTTCGAGATGACTTGGGAGGTCGGGAACGACAGCCGCAAGCATATGAAGGCCATCGCCGACGCGCTCAAAGAAGACAACGCACTGATCCTCGCGACCGACCCCGACCGCGAGGGAGAGGCAATCAGCTGGCACCTGCAAGAAGCACTGACCAAACGGCGCTCTATTAAAAAGAGCACGCCTGTCAGCCGCGTGACATTCAACGCCATCACCAAGGATGCCGTGCTCGAGGCGATGGCTAACCCGCGCGAGGTCGACATGCCGCTCGTCGAGGCCTATCTGGCCCGCCGCGCGCTGGACTATTTGGTGGGTTTCAACCTGTCGCCGGTTCTGTGGCGCAAACTGCCCGGTGCCCGTTCTGCTGGTCGCGTACAATCCGTTTGCCTGCGCTTGATCGTTGAACGTGAGCTGGAAATCGAAGCCTTCAATCCGCAGGAATACTGGTCGGTGCGCGCCTTGCTCACCACCCCGCGCGGTCAAGAATTTGAGGCCCGCCTGACAGTGCTGGCTGGCGATAAGCTCGACAAATTCAGCCTCGCCAACTCTACCGCTGCTGAAATGGCGGTTCAAGCCGTTGCCAGCCGCGATCTGTCGGTGCAGTCGGTCGAGGCCAAGCCCGCCGCCCGCAACCCATCCGCCCCATTTATGACCTCGACCCTGCAGCAAGAGGCCAGCCGCAAATTTGGCATGGGTGCCAAGCAATGCATGAGCACTGCCCAGCGTCTGTACGAGGCCGGATACATTACCTATATGCGGACCGACGGCATCGACATGGCCCCCGAAGCGGTGTCCGAGGCGCGCGCCGAAATCGACAAGCGTTATGGCGGCATGTATGTCCCAGACAAACCGCGGGTCTACAAAAACAAGGCCAAGAACGCCCAAGAGGCGCACGAATGTATTCGCCCCACCGACATGAGCCGCGATGCCGCCAGCCTGAAAGTGACCGAACAGGACCAGCGCAAGCTCTATGACCTGATCTGGAAGCGCACCCTGGCCTGCCAAATGGCCAGCGCCAAGATGGAGCGCACCACGGTTGATATCGGCTCGGATGACAAACAAGTCGTGCTGCGTGCCACTGGTCAGGTTGTGCTGTTTGACGGCTTTATGCGCGTCTACGAGGAAGGCCGCGATGACGTCGTGCAAAGCGACGATGACAAGCGCCTGCCCCAGATCATGCAGGGTGAGCCCGCAAAATTCGCAGATGGCTCGCTGGTTGGTCAGTTCGACAAGGTCGGCAAAGATGGTGCCAAACGCGAACTCAGTGGTGACCTGCACAGCAATGGCTCTGCGCTGCTGTCGCAGAATGAATCAGTGCTGGCCGTACAGCACCACACCTCGCCGCCGCCGCGCTATACCGAAGCAACCCTGGTCAAAAAGATGGAAGAGCTGGGCATTGGCCGCCCGTCCACCTATGCCAGCGTCATCACCACGATCCAGGATCGTGAATACGTTCGCAAAGACCAAAACCGCCTGCACCCCGAAGACAAGGGGCGGATCGTTACCATCTTCCTGCTGAATTTCTTCCGCAACTACGTTGGCTATGAGTTCACCGCCAACCTCGAAGGGCAGCTCGATGACGTCAGCGCTGGCGATCGCGACTACAAAGAGCTGCTTGGCGGCTTCTGGCGCGATTTCTCGGCTGCAATCTCCGAAACCTCGGACCTGCGGATTTCCGAAGTGTTGGACGTGCTCGATGACGCCTTGGCCCCACAGCTCTATCCGCCACGCGAAGATGGCACCGACCCACGCGCCTGCCCCAAATGCGGCGCCGGGCAGCTACACTTGAAGTCCTCTCGCACCGGCGGCTTTGTCGGCTGCGGCAATTATCCCGAATGTAACTACACCCGCCCCATCTCGGGCGAAGGTGCCGAAGGTTATGAAAAGATTCTGGGCGAGGATGCCGGCGACGAGATCCACCTGAAATCCGGCCGCTTTGGCCCCTATGTGCAGCGCGGCGAGCCAACACCTGAAAACAAGAAACCACCACGCTCCTCGCTGCCCAAACAGGGCCGAGAATTCCTCCCTGGCTGGGGCCCAAACGAGGTAACACTGGAACAGGCCGTCACCCTGCTGACCCTGCCGCGCGAAATCGGCCAGCACCCCGAAGGCGGCGCCGTTGCGTCCAACCTCGGCCGTTTTGGCCCCTATATCATGCACCAACTGGCGGATGAAGAAAAACCAGTCTACGTAAACCTCAAGAACACCCTGGATGTGTTCGAGATTGGCATGAACCATGCAATGGAGATGCTGGCTGAAAAACGCGCCAACCCTGGTCGTGGTCGTCGTGCGGCGGCCAAGGCGCTTAAAGAGCTCGGTGAGCATCCAGATGGTGGCGGTGCGGTCAACATCATGGACGGTAAATATGGTGCCTACGTCAAATGGGAGAAGGTGAACGCCACCCTGCCCAAGGATGTCGAAGTCAAAGACGTCACCATGGAAATAGCGGTGCAGTTGCTGGTCGAAAAGGCTGGCAAGAAGGGCACCAAGAAGAAAGCCGCTCCAAAAAAGAAACCGGCAGCCAAGAAGAAGCCCGCCGCCAAAAAGGCGCCAGCCAAGAAGAAGGCTCCGGCGAAAAAGGCTTCCTCAGAAGACAGCTGACCAAAGCATCGTGAAATCGCGGATATAAACCCGGCACCTCTTGGGCGGTGTCGGGTTTTGTTTTAACCTGCTCTCGTTGTTCACCAGTTAGCGGGAGTTCGCGCGATGTTTCTAATGTCTAATTTTAAGTCTCTCACCCTCGGCACCATTTTGGCCACCAGCACCGCCCTGTCAGCCTCTGCTGGCGGCCATATCACCGGTGCCTCAGCCGATTTGATCGGCAATGACGGCACCGTCATTGGCCAGGCCACTCTGAGCAAGGGCCCACACGGCGTTCGCATCCACGTCAAGGTTTCCGGCCTGACACCCGGCGCCCATGGGTTGCACCTGCACAGCCACGGCATGTGCGACACCGGAGATGGATTCAAATCCGCCAAAGGCCATGTGGGCAAGGTCGAAGGCGCCCATGGTATGATGAACCCAGACGGTCCCGAGCCCGGTGACCTACCCAATATCTATGTTGCAGCCGACGGCACCGGAGAGATGGAAACCTTCACCAACCTGGTAACTCTGGATGGCGGCGACCATCCGTTGATTGACGAAGATGGTTCCTCCTTTGTGATCCACGAAGGCCCGGATGACCACATCACCCAACCCATTGGCGGCGCCGGTGCGCGGGTGGCCTGTGGCGTGATCGCAGCCAATTAGACGCAACAGGACAGGGCAAAGCTCATCCTTTTCATCTGGCTATAAATATCCCGGGGAGCGCGAGGGGCTGGCCCCTCGCCTCTCACCTCAACGCACGCAGTTCACACCAAAGTTCTGCGCAGCGTTCCCCCTCAGCTCATTACAGCGTTCAACAGCCCAGCCATCGCCCGCTCATAAGGAAGACTATCTTCACCAGCAGCAATCGCCAAAGCCGCTCGGTCATAGGCCGCCGATAGAACCTGGGTCAGCGTCTGCAAGTCTGCTTGCGATAAGTCCGGCTTTGCCTGCGCCAGCCCATCCCGCAGCGCCGCACGTCCGCCGCCGGCATCTATCTCGTCCATCTCCTGCGCCCCCAGAACCGCAGGCCCATCCACCAACAACAGCTGCGACCGCCCGGCTTTCGCCATCGCTTCAAAATAGGCCCGGCTCCCGGCGTCCATTGGGTCAGCCTCACCCGCAGATGCCTCTTCAATCGCCAACTTCAGATTTTCCGCCTCGGCCATAACAACCGTGCGAAACAAATCCTCCTTGTCGGCAAAATGGTGATACAGCGCCCCCCGAGTCACCGCTGCCGCTTTGACAATCTCCGGCGTCGATGTCGCGGCAAAGCCCTTTTCCACAAACAAGGCCCGCGCGGCCTCGATCAGTTTCTTACGCATCGCAGCACGACGATCCGCATTGGGGGTTGGTTTAGATTTATCTTGCATACATGCAGCCTGTATGTTTATTGATTCACATACATACACACTGTATGTTCTATTCTGGAGATACAAGATGAAACCAACACAATTCTATCCGGTCATCCAAACCAACGACGTGAACGGCACCGCCAGTTTTTACCAAGACCACTTTGGTTTTCGCGCCGTGTTCACGTCAGACTGGTACATCCACCTGCAATCAAACGCCGACCCAGCGGTGAATATCGCAGTTTTGGACGGATACCACGAAACCATCCCCCCATCTGGGCG
The DNA here is from genome assembly GCF_057444295.1 of Parasedimentitalea nitratireducens. Taxonomy (NCBI): domain Bacteria; kingdom Pseudomonadati; phylum Pseudomonadota; class Alphaproteobacteria; order Rhodobacterales; family Paracoccaceae; genus Parasedimentitalea; species Parasedimentitalea nitratireducens. The sequence continues at coordinate 77,736 of NZ_JBYAXC010000006.1, forward strand.
CGGGCTGTCCAAGGGCGTCATTCTCAATTTTGAGGTGCCGGACGCCAAAGCCGATTATCAGCGCCTGACCTCCAAGGGTCTTCCGGTTCTCAAAGACCTGTGTGACGAGGACTTTGGCCAACGTCACTTCATTACTGCCGATCCCAATGGAGTTCTAATCGACGTCATCACGCCAATCGCGCCGTCTGGCAGCTATGTGGAACAATACAGCGCTGATGCTCTTCCAGCGTGATCGCAGATTACCGGGGCAAGTCGCTCGGTAGAAATACTCGAATCTCTCAGTATTGTTGACTTGCCCCCTCCCCAGCGTCAGAACCTGTCTCAAAGGTATGTTGCTGGGAGTTTTCCATGAAAAAAGTGTATGCAAACGCCGCAGAAGCGCTCGACGGGCTGCTTCATGACGGCATGTTCATCGCGGCGGGTGGCTTTGGCCTCTGCGGCATTCCGGAATTGCTGCTGGACGCGATCAAAGACGCCGGCACCAAGGATCTGACTTTTGCCTCCAACAACGCGGGCGTTGATGACTTTGGCATCGGCATCCTGTTGCAGACCAAGCAGGTCAAGAAAATGATCTCGTCCTATGTGGGCGAAAACGCTGAATTCATGCGCCAGTATCTAAGCGAGGAACTGGAACTGGAGTTCAACCCCCAGGGCACCCTGGCTGAACGTATGCGCGCCGGCGGCGCTGGCATCCCGGGCTTCTACACCAAAACCGGTGTGGGCACCGTCATCGCCGAGGGCAAGGACCACCGCGACTTCAACGGCGAAACCTACATCATGGAAGAAGGCATTGTTGCCGATCTGGCCATCGTGAAAGCCTGGAAAGCCGATGAGACCGGCAATCTTGTGTTCCGCAAAACCGCTCGCAACTTCAACGCCCCTGCTGCCACCTGCGGCAAGGTCTGCGTGGTCGAGGTCGAAGAGATTGTACCAACCGGCTCACTGGACCCAGATTCAATCCACCTGCCCGGAATCTATGTGCACCGCATTATTCAGGGCACCCACGAAAAGCGCATCGAACAGCGCACCACCCGGCCAGCGGCATAAGGAGAGCGAACATGTGGGATCGTAACCAAATGGCGGCGCGGGCCGCTCAGGAACTGCAAGATGGTTGGTATGTGAACCTCGGCATCGGTATTCCAACGCTGGTGTCCAACTATATCCCTGAAGGTGTCGAAGTGACCCTACAGTCGGAAAACGGCATGCTGGGCATGGGCCCCTTCCCTGTTGAGGGCACCGAGGACGCCGACCTGATCAATGCAGGTAAGCAAACCATCACCGAACTGCCCCAAACCGCTTACTTCGATAGTGCACAGTCATTTGCCATGATCCGCGGTGGCAAGATCGCCATGGCCATCCTTGGCGCGATGGAAGTGGCTGAGAACGGCGATCTGGCAAACTGGATGATTCCTGGCAAGCTGGTCAAAGGCATGGGCGGCGCTATGGATCTGGTCGCCGGTGTTGGCCGCGTTGTTGTGGTGATGGATCACACCAACAAACATGGGGCCTCAAAGGTGCTCAAAGACTGCACCCTGCCGCTGACCGGCAAGGCTGTAGTGGACCGCATCATTACCAACCTAGGCGTTCTTGATGTTGTCGAAGGCGGCCTGAAGATCGTTGAAACCGCCGAAGATGTCACCGAGGCTGATCTACGTGCAGCAACCGAGGCAACCATCATTGACTAAGTGAACTGCCACAGTTCACCAAGCCTGTAATACAAGCCCGCCCTGATTGGGGCGGGCTTTGTTTGTTGAACCCTTCTATGACTGACTGACCCAGCCCCCCTGTCTCGCTTACATGGCTCTACAGAACCCAAGCGGTAACGGGATCGAATATGGTCTGCTGAAGCAGATGTAGTGCCCTGTCCTGTTTATCGGCAACAAATATCACCCCCACAAACAGCGCCGCGCTCAGACCGATCAGTTTAAACCCCGAAACATTTCGGCCGGGAAGACCGCTCGCAAGTGATAGCCCAAACGACACAGCGATAAGACGTCCAAAGTACCCAGCCACTGCAATGCCGGCAATAATCACCCACTGCCCCGACCAAAACTGTGGGTCACTTACAATGGCATACAGATCAAACCCAATTTCCACCAAACTCTCCGACAGAAACAACTTTAAGAAATATAGGCTTAAATTTCACACAACCTACAGCAACGCAAGCCGCTACTTGGGATCTTGTCCCAGTCATGTGAAAAGCAGATTTGACGGCGTATCAGCCAGAGCGCAGAGCGCGTCCTATTGCATAGTCCGGAACACACATCCGTCTGTAACCAGTTCAGGCGGTGTCAGGCAAAGTCCCCTGGCCACCTGAAACGCGGCCAGCACTTTGGGCACATAGTCCCGGGTTTCAGCAAACGGCGGCACCCCCTGGTGTTCGCGAATGGACCCTTCTCCGGCGTTGTAACCCGCTAGAACCAGAACCGGGTCCTCGTCAAAGTGCTCCATCAGCCAGTTCAGGTATTTGACGCCTCCTTGAATATTCTGCTGTGCATCCAACGGATCGTCTACTCCGAACCTCTGGGCGGTGTCGGGCACCAGCTGCATCAACCCCTGTGCGCCCGCAGAACTAAGCGCATCAGCCCTCCCGGCCGACTCGACAGCGATTATCGCCAATATCAACGCAGGCGATACATCCGTACCGATGCTCTCGGTCAAAATTGCGATTCCATGTTCCTGGGCAATGTCCTGAAGCAGTTGCAACCGTGGCGCCGCAACACTGAGATCCCCAGCCAGCACCTCCAACGCGTTCCCTAACCGCCCCGGACCTGATGCGGTCAGGTCTGGAGAGACTTGTTCCCAGAACCCTCCATATAGCGCAGCACTGCCACCTGTAGGTTCCAACGGGTCAACCTGTGCCGCAGCTGGAGCCTGAGGCTCTTCGACCTGAATGGTGATACGCTGACGCGCCCCCGGCTGCGGAGGGCGCACTCTCTTAGCCTCAAATTCCGGAAAGGGGGTGGGTGTCTGCGCCGCTCCCAAAGTTGGAATCAGAACAGCAAACACAAACAGCGATAAAACACGATGAAACATGGGTCAGCTCGATACAGTTTTTAATAAAATACCAACCCTTTGGGCAGAAAAACCAGAGCTTAGGGCTGAAATCTGACGGTTTCGCCACATTTGCCACGCGGCGCCACCGGTTTGTCACGGAAAAAAAGAATTAATAAAACGTTTATATCTTTGTTTTCAGCCAGTTACCCAAATTCCTGCCAAAAAGTTAAACTAAGGCGGTGATTTCCGATTTTTGGCCCAAATGCTGCCACGCTCCGGGGGGTATAAGTGTTCATACCAAGTCGGACAGAGCTTCGCAGGAGAGAGCAGGCTCACACAGGACGGCAAGGTCGAAACACATATCAGATCCTTTGGAGGGACACACAATGATCAAATTCTTCAAAAACTTCCGCAAAGACGAAGCTGGCGCCGTGACTGTTGACTGGGTTGTTCTGACAGCCGCTGTTGCTGCTCTGGCTGGCGTTGTTTTCACTTCGATCCAAAGCGGTGCATCTGACCTGACTAGCGCTACAGGCACTTACCTGACTAGCCAGGCACCTTCCTAAGCCTCTGGTTCTAGTGGTTTAAGTTTGGGGGCCGCGTCTTTGATCCAAAGGCGCGGCCCTTTGCCCAGGAACTCTCCTAAGTGAGGTTCGTCATGAATAGACTAAAATCCTTTTATACCGATGATGACGGTGCAGTGACTGTTGATTGGGTGGTTCTAACAGCCGCCATAGTTGGTCTCTGTGTTTTGATTGCCTCGGCAATGCAAGACGGTGCGCTTGGCCTGGCAGATGCCATGGCTGACTTTATGTCCAATTGGACATTTAGCTAACACAACCGCACGCCCCCGCCATAGTCAGCCCACGCCCTGATCACCATTTGGTTCGGGCAATGCAAAAATCCGGTTTCGTCAATCTTTTACGGCGGAACCAAAGAGAGGTAACACAATGCGCGCAGTTTTCGGACTGGTATTGATTGTCGGTGTCGCCCTGGCTGGCGGTGCTGTCATGATGGCCAAAAACTATATCGCTGAATATCAGAATGCGCTGGCTCACGCGAATTCTCAGAAAGTAGAAAACATCGCCACCGTTGATGTTTTGGTTGCCAACACAGCCATGAAATATGGTGAACGCCTCACGCAAGATGCGGTTCGGGTGGTCAAGTGGCCTCAGAACAGCCTTCCCGAGGGCACCTATAGCACCATGGAAGCGCTCTTTCCGCCAGAGTTTGCTGGCGAATCCCGTGTTGTACTGCGCACTATTGAGCCAAACGAAGCAATTCTGACTGTAAAAGTCACCAAGCCTGGAGAAGATGCAGGCATTACATCCCGCCTGAAACGCGGCATGCGGGCTTTTGCTATCAAAGTTGATGTTTCTTCAGGTGTATCCGGCTTCTTGCGACCCGGTGATCGCGTCGATGTGTACTGGACAGGAAATTTGGGCGACGCAGATGAGCGCCGCCGGGGCGAATTGACCCGATTGATACAGGCCAATATCGAGTTGATTGCTGTGGACCAAAGCGCAGGTGGCGACATCGATAGCACAATCATCGCACGCACTGTAACTGTCTCAGCCCTGCCTGAACAGGTTGCTGCACTGGCACAGGCTCAAACGACGGGTCGCTTGTCGCTGTCTCTTGTTGGTGCCGAAGATGACACCATTGCCTCGTTTGTTGAGGTTGACCAACGCTCTCTGCTTGGACTGGGTGAACGTACCGCAGCCCCAGAACGCGAGGTTGAAAAGGTCTGCACCATCCGCACACGGCGCGGTGCCGAGGTTGTGGAAATTCCAATACCTTGTACCAATTAATGCACTGAACAGTGGCTGGTTTCAGCTCTGGAAAAGCGAAAAGTCAAATGTTGCAAGGGCCGCCCGGTTGGGTGGCCCTCATTAGTATATGTTGCCATGACCCCACATTGATCCGGCCACAACACCCAATGATTCTTGCAATAATTCACAAGTTAGCCCACAGTATAAAAAAACGGGCAAAAAGACCCGACAACGAGGCGTGATCGGAGAGGCAGGTCACATGAAAATTAAAACTATAGTAACAGCAGCCCTTACCGGGTTTGCTTTGATCGGCAGTCCCATGACTGACGCTGCGTTTGCACAAAGCGTGCGTGTCGTCAAAAAAGGCACAGAAGCTCAGCTCAGCGTGCCGATGAACCGGGCTGTTGTCGTTGAAAGCGAAGTTCCGTTTTCAGAACTCAGCATTGCCAATCCTGGTATTGCCGACATTTCGTCCCTATCCGACCGCACCATTTATGTCTTGGGTAAATCACCAGGGTTGACGACGCTGACTCTATTGGATGCAAGCGGCCGACTGATCACCAATGTCGATGTACGCGTTGCTGCTGATGTGAGTGAATTCAAAGAACGACTGCGTCAGATCCTACCAACAGAAAAAATTGAAGTGCGCACTGCCAATGACGGCATTGTCCTTTCCGGTACAGTATCCAGTGCAGCACGACTGCAACGCGCTTTGGATCTCGCCGAACGATATGCCCCCGAGCGCGTATCAAATCTTATGTCCGTTGGTGGCGTTCAACAGGTGATGCTCAAGGTTCGCTTTGCGGAAATGCAGCGTTCCGTTTCGAAATCTCTCAGCGCATCACTGGGTTTCAATGGCACCGGCATAAACGGCGGCGTAAATACACTGAACAACCAACTTTCTTTGACCAATGCGCTCAACAACAATATCCCGGTGTCCAACACCAATACGGGTGCGGTGGTTTTTGGCTTTGATGTTGGATCAGTACAGGTGGCCCTATTGCTCGAAGCACTTGAGCAAAAAGGTATGGTTCGAACGCTAGCCGAGCCCAACCTTTCGGCTTTGTCTGGGCAGGAAGCGAAATTCCTTGCTGGTGGTGAATACCCCATCCCCGTTTCACAGGAAGATGGCGTCACCACCATCGAGTTCAAACCCTTTGGTATTGAGATGAACTTTATTCCAAGGGTTGTTGATAGCGATCTGATCAACCTTGAACTCAATACCTCTGTCTCTGCAATTGATCCAACCAACTCTATCAACATTGATGGATTGTCCGTCGCGGCCTTCTCGCGCCGGGAAACATCAACCACAGTTGAAATGCGCGATGGAGAGAGCTTTGCGATTGCAGGGTTAATCCAGGATGATTTTCTCGACAATTCATCTCAACTGCCTTGGTTAGGCGATGTACCGGTTCTCGGCGCCCTGTTCCGCAGCGCTGATTACCAGCGCAGCCAGACCGAACTTGTGGTCATCATCAGCGCACATCTCGTTACCCCAACCCGTGGTGAAGCCCTAAGCCTCCCTACTGACCGGATTAAGCCGCCGAGCGAAAATGAACTTTTCCTGTACGGTCGTGTTGCCCGTGAACAGACAGGCCCAGCCAGTGAAGTTGCCAAGCAAGACTTCAGTGGCTCCTATGGCTATGTGATGGACTAACCAAAGGATGACGCAGATGATCAAACATGCAGCGTTTCTGGGTCTCGGCTTAACAGTCAGCGCCTGTGGCTATGAAGCTGGACACGAACTTGACAGAGGCAACTTTGGCAATTCAACACTAAACAACGCTTTGGTGATGAGTGGAGAGCGTGACTATGCGATCCAATTGGCGAGCCGGTTTGCCAAGGAGGTACCTCCCACAATCAACTTTGAATTTGATAGCGCCCATCTTGATGCCAGCGCACGTGCGGTTCTGGATCAACAAGCGCATTGGATCAAACAATTCCCCGAAGTTCGCTTTCGCGTCTTTGGACACACCGACGCCGTTGGTTCGTCAAGCTACAACAAGTCGCTTGGTATGCGTCGGGCACGTGCTGCTGTAAACTATCTGGTGTCACGTGGCATCAGCAGGTCCAGACTGGAAGCGGTTGTTTCGCATGGCGAAACCCAGCCACTCATCGTTAGTCAGGATCGCGAACGTCAAAATAGACGTACGGTAACCGAAGTCTCCGGTTTCCTGAAAAACCATCCCGCATTGTTGGATGGGAAATACGCGCAAATCGTTTATCGCGATTACATTGCCAGTGCAGTTCCAGCCACGACGCTAACCGCTGAACAATCGCTGGCTTCCTCGATAGAATAGGCCGGCCAAGCGTCAGCTGTTCAGACTTTCCCAACTATTGGGGCATTTTGGCCCAATTATCGCCAAATTTACGAACGATAACTATCCTCAAGAGATGACGTGCGCCAACTGAGTCGCACGTCAGAACGGACAGGTCAAACCTGCCGCTCTCCGCAATGAGGATAATGGCAATGAGCAGTGTAACGCCGCAACCAGAAAACAACGCAATTGTCGCCTGCACCGTCAGCCGCGACGTGCAGAACTTCGACCTGCTGATCGAAGACATGGAAGCCTCGATGGGCGAAAGCTGGGGAGACCTGGGTTTTGCCGAGGCTCTTGCCTTCTTTAATCAACCCGAAGCCGAAGCCCTCGAATTTGTGGCTCTGGCGATTGATGGCCATGACGAAGACAATCTGGTGCTTATGGGTGAAATTATCACCCAGGCCAAAGCCCGCCAAATCAAAGTCATTCTCATTGCCGAAGACGTAACCCCGGCATCGCTGCACCAGCTTTTGCGTCAGGGCGCTGACGAATTTGTCCCCTACCCTCTTCCGGAACAAGAGTTGCAAGCCGCGATTGAGCGGGTGACCACCCCAGAACCGCAACCAGAGCCTGTTCAGCAAAATCCACACCAGCTTCAGTCTGGCAGCGCCCGCGAAGGCGCCGTGATTGTGTGTCAGGGCATTGCAGGTGGATCAGGCTCTACAACTCTGGCTGTGAACCTTGCCTGGGAACTGGCGGCGCTAAGTGAACAAGAAAAGCCAAGTGTCTGCCTGCTGGATTTCGACATGCAGCACGGTTCGGTGGCGACCTATCTGGATCTGCCGCGCCGTGAGATCGTTATGGAAATGCTGGGTCAGATTGATGAAATGGACGCCGAGATGTTCGGCCAGGCTCTGCTCTCTTTCCAAGACAAGCTACAGGTCCTGACAGCGCCGTCAGAAATGGTTCCGCTTGAATTCTTCACGTCCGAAGACATCGAGCGCATTGTTGCCATGGCACGCAGCCACTTTGACTTTGTGGTAATCGATCTGCCGCGCACCTTGGTGCAGTGGTCCGAATGCGTTCTCAACATAGCGCATGTCTATTTCGCCATGATCGAACTCGACATGCGGTCGGCACAAAATGCACTGCGGATGAAACGTGCGTTGCAGTCCGAAGACCTGCCGTTTGAAAAGCTGCGTTTCACACTGAACCGCGCGCCAAAGTTCACCGATCTTAGCGGTAAGAGCCGGGTAAAGCGTATGGCTGAATCGCTTGGCATTTCCATCGACCTGCAGCTGCCAGATGGCGGCAAACCGGTTGCTCAATGCTGCGACCATGGGCTTCCTCTGGCGATCTCGGCACCCAAAAACCCACTGCGCAAAGAAATCGCCAAGCTGGCACTTTCACTGCATGAACTTGGTCAGCAAGACGCAGCTGCCGCGTAACTCAATATGATCCCTTTGGGGAGGGTAATAGATGTTTTCGAAGTACAAAAAACAGGCTGGAAAAACTGCACCAAACGGTGCGGTTGCCAAGCTCAAGCCCGCCAAGGCTGAGGCACCGGCAGCTCCGACACCAGCTGCCAATGTCAGCCCCTCGTTGCGTCGGCCTATGCCAACAACAGATGCCAAGGCTGCGCCCCAAGATAAAGAACGCAAACGCAAAGAGCGGTTGGGTGAAATTAAGATCCAGCTCCACCGTGAATTGCTGGAGCAGCTGAACCTCGCGGCCCTGGAAAACGCCAGCGAAAACGAGCTGCGCGCTGAAATCTCCACAATTGCCACTGAGATTTTGGAAGAAAAAGGCATCGTGCTTAATCGCGATGACCGCCAGACGCTGACCAAAGAACTCTATGACGAAGTTACCGGCTTGGGTCCTTTGGAAACCCTGCTTCAGGATGAATCTGTAAACGATATTCTGGTCAACGGCCCTCAGCAGGTCTTTGTCGAACGCGCAGGTAAGCTGCAACTCAGCGATGTGACCTTCAAAGACGAGAAGCATCTTCTTAGGATCATTGATAAAATCGTATCCGCAGTTGGCCGCCGGGTTGATGAATCCAACCCCTATGTCGATGCACGACTGGCGGATGGCTCCCGTTTCAACGCCATGGTCCCGCCGGTTGCGGTAGATGGTTCACTGGTTTCGATCCGTAAGTTCAAAAAAGACAAGCTGGGCATCGATGACCTGGTGAATTTTGGTGCCTTCAACGAGGAAATGGCTGCATATCTGCAAGCCGCCGTTGCCACACGACTGAATGTTATCGTGTCTGGCGGTACAGGTTCCGGTAAAACAACTACGCTGAACGCACTGTCCAGCTTCATCGACAATGCCGAACGTATCCTAACAATCGAGGATACTGCGGAACTTCAGCTGCAACAGACCCATGTGGGCCGGATGGAAAGCCGCCCACCCAACGTCGAAGGCAAAGGCGAAGTCTCGCCCCGCGACTGTCTGAAAAACGCCCTTCGTATGCGTCCCGATCGTATCATCGTGGGCGAGACCCGTGGCGAAGAAGTCATCGACATGTTGCAGGCGATGAACACTGGCCACGATGGATCGATGACCACGATCCACGCCAACTCGGCCCGCGATGGCGTCAGCCGTCTGGAAAACATGATCGCGATGGCCGGTATCGAAATGCCGCTCAAGGCGGTTCGCAGCCAGATTTCCTCGGCGGTAAACCTGATTGTGCAGGCCTCCCGTCTGCAGGATGGCTCGCGCCGCATGACCTCGATCACCGAGATCACCGGGATGGAGGGCGACGTTATCTCGATGCAGGAAATCTTCAGGTATCAGCGTGTTGGCCTGACCCCCGAAAACAAGATCATAGGCCATTTCACCGCCACCGGCGTGCGCAGCCACTTCTCGGAGCGGTTCCGCATGTGGGGTTATGACCTGCCCGCTTCGATTTATGAGCCCACCAAGATGGAGGCCAACTGATGCAACTGAGTGCAGAACCAATTATCTATGGTCTGATATTTGTCGGCGTCCTGGTGCTGGTCGAAGGCCTGTATCTGGTGGCCTTTGGCAAATCCATCAGCCTGAACAGCCGCGTCAATCGCCGCCTCGAGATGCTCGACAAGGGCGGCAACCGCGAACAGGTGCTCGAACAGCTGCGCAAGGAAATGCAGCAGCACATGAAATCGCAGACAATCCCGCTGTACTCGCTTTTGGCCGAAAAAGCACAGAAAGCGGCGATTGCCTTTACCCCAAAACAACTGGTCATGATCATGGCTGGATTGGCCGCACTCGCCTTTACCGGTCTGACCATCGGCACAGACACCCAGCTGCCATTGCGCATTATGGCCTCGGTTATCATGGGCGTTGGGGCTGTGTTCTTCTGGGTCAACAACAAAGCCAAAAAACGCATGGGCTTGATCGAAGAACAACTGCCAGATGCGATTGAGCTGATCGTGCGTAGCCTGCGTGTTGGCCATCCGTTTTCCTCCGCCATCCAGATTGTCTCCAAGGAAGTTGACGATCCCCTTGCCACCGAGTTTGGCATGATTGCAGACGAAAGCGCATATGGCCGCGATGTGGGTGAAGCGCTCAAAGAAATGGCTGAACGGCTAGATCTGCAAGATATGCGTTTCTTGGCAGTGGCCGTGGCGATCCAGGCGCAATCGGGCGGTAACCTGGCCGAGGTTCTGGCAGGCCTGTCCAAGGTGATCCGGGCTCGGTTCCGACTGTTCCGGCGCGTTAAAGCGATTACAGCCGAGGCACAATGGTCGGGCAAATTCCTGTCTGCGTTTCCGTTGCTGGCTCTTGCAGGCACGCTGGCCAAGGATCCCCATTACTATGACGACGTTATGGATCACCCCTACTTCATTCCATGCTGTTTTATTGTGGGCATCCTGCTGACTGTGAACCTTTTCGTCATGCGCATGCTGACCAACATCAAGGTATAAGGGACAATCACCATGGATTTCCTGTCGAATATCAACATGTTCCTGAAGGATCAGTTGGGTGACTTTGGCCCCCTTCTGGTGGTTGGCCTTCTTGGCCTGTTCATGATCCTGATGACAATTCCGTTGCTCTTGAACCAGCGCGAAGACCCGCTGAAAAAGCTCAAGAAAAACAATGCACCTGAAAGTAAGGACAAGCCGCAAAAGGAACGCCTGCGCCAGGGCAGCCGAAATGAGCAGCTGAAAAAGTTTGCCAGTTTCCTGGAACCACAAGACGCTGACCAATTGTCAGCCATGGAGCTAAAACTGCGGCAAGCTGGATATCAATCCAAAGACTCGGTCCGTTTCTTCCATTTTGCCCAATTTGCTCTTGGCATCATGGGTTTGGTTTTGGGGTTGGTTTTTGTCTATGTCATCAAGGCAGACATTGAATTCGACAGCCAACAGATGTTGATCCGCATTATCGGTCCAGGTGCTGCGGGATACATGTTGCCCAAGTATTGGATCACCCGTCGCATCGAAACCCGAAAAGAAAGCATCACAGCAGGTTTCCCAGATGCCTTGGATCTTATGCTGGTTTGTGTCGAAGCCGGTCAGTCCTTGGATCAATCCATTGTTCGCGTCGCCAGCGAACTGCATTCGTCCTACCCCGAACTTGCAGACGAGTTCGAAATCGTCGCCCAGGAAATGAAAGCCGGTAAGGACAAAGACAAAGTACTGCGCGACATGGCCACCCGCTGCGACGTCCAGGATCTGTCCTCTTTTGTGACCGTCATGATCCAATCCGCTACCTTTGGTACCTCTATCGCCGATGCTCTGCGTGTCTATGCGGGTGAAATGCGAGATAAACGGGTGATGCGAGCCGAAGAAGCCGCAAACAAGTTGCCAACCAAAATGACGCTTGCCACTATGGGCCTAACACTTCCGCCATTGCTGATCATTCTGGTTGGCCCCTCGGCGAAGGTCATTGGCAACTTGGGTAATACGGGCAACTAATCATGTCACTAATAGGTGAGGCTTTGCCCACACCGTTTCGCGTCGTATTTTTAGCCATCACCACATGTGTGGTGGTGGCTTCTTGCGGTTCCCAGACACCGGATCCAACCGATCCCTGGGCACCAGGCGTGGATCATCGAAAACAAGCCGAAGACGGTTTGGAAGTTGGCCACCGGTTGATGGTCGCTGGTGAGTATGAACTGGCTCTTGATGCCTTTACCCGTGCGGCCCTGGATCACGGCATGACCGGCGAGGTGCTATCTAGCCTCGGAACAGCAAATTTGGGACTTGGACGGCTGGGCCAAGCCGAAACTTTGTTGCGTCGCGCCGTCGAAACAGAGCCGGACTGGCCCGAGGCCATGAACAATTTGGGCGTTGTTCTGATGGAACAAGGCAAATATTCCGAGGCAGAACAGGTTTTACGCCGCGCTTTTGCCCTGGATAATGGCGAAAGTGACCCAATCCGTGAGAATTTGCGCCTGGCCCTCGCAAAAATGGAAAATTCTGCTAATACTGCTGGACAAAACCAAGATTATGAATTGGTGCAGCGCGGAGGAGGCAGTTTCCTGATCCGCCAAACGCCATAAATAAGGCAGAGCAGTAAAGGACGCGAAAATGCGCCAAACTATTCTAGTATCAACATGCCTGATTGGGGGCCTATTCCTTTCGGCTTGTGCGGAAAAAGAAGACTCATCCGTTGAACGTGCGTTTCAGGAAGTGAACGTGGTTGATGAAACTGATCTCAACGATGTTATGCTAACCGCCGCCGATCCCAACGAAGCGGTGAGCTATTACATGCGCGCGCTCGAGGGCAACACAGACCGCATTGACCTGCAGCGGGGGCTGGCCAAGTCTCTGATCCGAGCCAAACGCAACACCGAAGCGGTCACCACCTGGAAAAAAGTCACCTCTCTGGAAGGGGCAACCAATGATGATCAAGTGGATCTGGCAGATGCCCTGATCCGCAGTGGCGATTGGGGCGCAGCCAAGGCCGCGCTGGATGCCGTTCCGCCAACCCACGAGACTTTCAAACGCTACCGGCTTGAAGCCATGGTTGCCGACGCCAACCAGGAATGGAAAAAAGCCGACAGTTTCTATGAAATTGCTGTCTCGCTGACCACCCGCCCTGCCAGTGTGATGAACAACTGGGGCTATTCCAAGCTAACCCGCGGCGACTATGCCGAAGCGGAGCGGCTGTTTGGCGAGGCCATTCGCCAGGATCAGGCCCTGTTCACAGCCAAAAACAATCTGGTTCTCGCCCGAGGTGCCCAGCGGAATTACAATCTGCCGGTCATTCCCATGGGTCAGATCGAGCGGGCGCAACTGCTCCATACAATGGCCCTGACGGCTATCAAGCAGGGTGATATCAAGACTGGCGAAGGCTTGCTGCGTGAAGCAATCAGCACCCACCCGCAGCATTTCGAAGAAGCCGTCCGCAGCCTGCGTGCGCTGGAAAGCGCCTAAACCATGCTGGCGATTCCGGCACATGTCGCAGCTTGGTTCCTGCCATTCATGCTGCCGATTTGCTATACGATCATGCTGACCGATCTGCGTGGCATGCGGATCCCCAATTGGGCGGTGGACCTGACGGCGGTGATCTTCATCGTCGTAGGCCCGTTCCTGATGTCCTGGACCGACTATGGCTGGCAGCTCTTGCACTTGCCGATCGGGGTCGGGCTGGGATTTCTGTTCTATAGTGCCGGTTTGGTTGGGGCGGGAGATGCCAAGTTTGTCGGTGCTGCGGCCCCGCTTGTGGCCCTTGCGGATATGCGGGCCATTGTGCTGATTTTTACCGCCAATCTACTGGCTGGTTTTGTCACCCATCGCATTGCCAAACATACCCCGTTGCGCAAACTGGCACCTGACTGGAAAAGCTGGAGCGTCGGCAACAAATTTCCCATGGGCTTGGTTCTGGGCAGCACCTTGGCGATCTATCTGATCTTGGGCGCATTTTATGGCAGCTAGCTCATTTTCTGGCCAATAGTTTAGCCACTTGATCTGCTGCCATCCCCGAAATGCTACAGCTTTGCCCCTGTATTGCCACACTGCTGAATAAACTGATGTCGAACCGCGCTCCATGACCTCCTTGGGGTGCCGCGATCCAGTTTCCAGCGACAGGCCCTAGCCCATGAATATGCAGACTTCTCACGTGATGGCCCCTCCTCCCCCAAAAGGGCTGGAGCAAATGCTGCTACCTCCCGTGATGATGCGCGACATCCTGCTAAAGACCATCTTTCGCAAGAACGCCAATATGGTCAGCGAGATTTCCGAGGCCATCTGCCTGCCACTGTCGGTCACGCAGGAACTGGTGGACATTGCCCGCGAACAGAAGCTGTTAGAGGCCACCGGGACGCTAAATGCCAACAGCGGCAACGAAATGGGCTATCAGCTGACCGACGCAGGCAAGGCGCGCGCACTGGATGCCTTGGCCCAGTCTGAGTATTTTGGCGCCATGCCAGTGCCGCTGGATGTTTACCGCGAACAGGTCAAGCGCCAGTCGATCCGCAACATTCAAGTCACCCGTGAACAGTTGACCAATGCCATGGGCCACCTGGTATTGCCCGACAGCCTGCTCGATCACCTTGGCCCAGCGGTCAGTGCTGGCCGATCGATCCTGATGTATGGCCCTCCCGGCAATGGTAAGTCGTCCATTTCAAACGGTATTCGCGACGCCCTTGGCGATCAGGTCTACGTGCCACGCGCCATCGAATATGCTGGTCAGGTGATCACGGTCTATGACCCGATTGTGCACACCGCCATCGAACAGGTGGAAGACGACCCAAATTCGCTGCGTCGCGCACGCCGCTTTGACAGCCGATATGTCTGCTGCCAGCGCCCAACCGTTGTCACCGGCGGTGAGCTGTCACTGGACATGCTGGACTTGGTCTATAATCCAACCGCCCGCACCTATCAGGCACCGCTACAGCTAAAATCCACCGGTGGTATCTTCATCGTAGATGACCTTGGCCGTCAGGCTGAATCACCGCAGGCGCTGATCAACCGTTGGATTGTTCCGCTGGAAGAAAGCAAAGACATCCTGGCGCTGCAATCGGGTGAGAAATTTGAGGTTCCGTTTGATACCCTCGTGATCTTCTCCACCAACTTTCACCCAAACGAGATTTTTGATACCGCCGCCCTGCGCCGGATCTTCTTTAAGATCAAGATCGACGGCCCAAGCCAGGAAAACTTCCTAAAGATCTTTGCCCTGGTGGCTCGCAAAAAGGGCATGGCGCTGGACGAGGCCACACTCGTGCACCTGCTCAAGCACAAATATCCGACCATCGACAACATCTACGCCAACTACCAGCCAGTGTTCCTCATCGACCAGATGATCGCGATTTGTGAGTTTGAAGGCATCCCCTACCAGATGTCCCCCGACCTGATCGACCGCGCCTGGGCCAACATGTTCGTCAAGGACGAAGTGATTGTGAAGTAACCACAGGGTCGAGGCGTGCCAAAATTCTTCGAAGAATTTTGATCGGATTTTTCGAAAAAGCCGGGTAACTGTAGCAACCTATGTGCAAGTTACCCGCCCCTATCACGTCCTGGTTCACCAACCGAAACTGGACCATACACCCGCACCAGCAGGCGATGCTGGATCGTGCGGATGATCCTGCAACCCTGCTCATCGCCCCAACTGGCGGCGGCAAAACCATGGCTGGGTTTCTCCCAACATTGGCAGAACTAGCGGATGGCCAGCACCAAGGGCTACACACCCTCTATATCTCGCCGCTCAAGGCTTTGGCAGCCGACATAAAGCGCAACCTGCGCACCCCGGTTGATGAAATGGGCCTATCCATCCGAATTGATGATCGCACCGGCGACACACCGCAGTCGCGCAAAAAACGCCAGCGCGCCGACCCGCCGCATATCTTGCTGACCACCCCCGAGAGCCTTGCCCTGCTCACCAGCTATGACGACGCGGCCCGCACCTTTGCCGGGTTGCAACGAGTGGTGGTGGATGAGATCCACGCCCTGGCCGAAAGCAAGCGCGGCGATCAGCTGATGCTGGCGCTGGCCCGTCTACAAACACTCTGCCACGATCTGCGGCGCGTGGGTCTGTCGGCCACAGTTGACGACCCCCAGGCCATCGCGCAGTTCCTGGCCCGCCACCCGGACCCCTGCGAGATCTTGCAGGCTGACCCCGGCCCCACACCCGACATTCAGATGCTTGAAACAGCCGAGGCCCCACCTTGGGCTGGTGGAGGTGCCGCCTATTCCATTCCCGCGGTGATGCAGCAGATCAAGGCCCACAACACCACATTGATCTTTCACAACACTCGCGCGCAGGCCGAGATTTTTTTTCACAATCTGTGGCTTGCCAATGATGACGCCCTACCCATCGGCATCCATCACGGATCCCTGGACCGCGAGCAGCGCGACCGGGTCGAGGCGGCAATGGTACGCGGCGATCTTCGGGCGATTGTCTGCACCGGATCCCTGGATCTGGGGCTGGACTGGGGCGATGTGGACCTGGTGATCCAGATTGGGGCGCCCAAAAATGTCAAACGTCTGGTCCAACGCATCGGCCGCGCCAATCACAGCTATAACACCCCGTCCAAGGCGTTGTTGGTGCCTGCCAACCGGTTCGAGGTGGTCGAATGCCGCGCCGCGCTTGAGGCCGTGCGCGAGGGTGATCTGGACGGCGACATTCGTGGTCCCGGCCCCCGCGACGTGCTGTGCCAACACATCTTAATTACCGCCTGCACCGGAGCATTCCACGCCGATGACTTATTCGCCGAAATGACCTCGGCCGGGGCCTATGCCACCCTGCCCCGAGCTGAATTTGACGCCTGTCTCGAGTTCTGCGCCACCGGCGGCTACGCGCTGAAAGCCTACGACAAATGGCAGCGCCTTTTGCAACGCCCCGATGGGCGCTGGCAACTTCGCGACCCGCGTGCCACCCAACGTATCCGCATGAATCTGGGCACCATTCAGGACACCGACACACTCAAGGTTCGCCTGAAACGCAGTCGCGGCGGCAAACCACTGGGCGAGATTGAGGAAGCTTTTGCCGCTACTCTCACCCAAGGTGACACGTTCCTGATTGGCGGCCAAACCGTCCGATACGAGGGCCTGCGCGAAATGACGGTAGAGGTGACGCGGCGCAGTGGCAGAAAGCCCAAGATCGCCACCTTTTCAGGCACCAAATTTGCCACCTCAACCCAGCTGAGCAACCGGATCATGGACCTGCTGCAACAGGACAGTTGGCCCAACCTGCCCGCTCACACCGGCGACTGGCTGATGCTACAGCGCGAGGTATCACAGCTGCCGCAACCCGGTCGCCTGCTGATCGAAAGCTTCCCACATCAAGATCGCCCACACTTGTGTATCTACGGCTTTGCTGGTCGCAACGCGCAACAAACCCTTGGCCTACTTCTGACCAAACGGATGGAGGAAATGGGGCTGGATCCGCTAGGCTTTGTCTCCACCGACTACGCCACCATGATCTGGGGCTTAGAAACCCTCACCGACCCCGCGCCGCTGTTCGACATCGACGCGCTGCGCGACGGTCTGGACAGCTGGCTGGGCGAAAACGCGGTGATGAAACGCAGCTTTCGCGGCTGCGCCACCATCGCCGGGTTGATCGAGCGTAACAGCCCCTCGGCGCGCAAAAATGGACGGCAGGCGACGTTCTCATCAGACATCCTGTATGACACTTTACGAAAATACGACCCTGACCACCTGATGCTGCAAATCACCCGAACCGAGGCCCTGCGCGGGTTGGTCGATTTTGGCCGCATCGAAGATATGATCACCCGCATCAACGGTAATATCGACCTGTTGCACCTGCCCCGGATCACTCCGCTGGCAGCACCGCTGCTGTTGGAAATCGGCAAGATTCCCATCAAAGGCGAAGGGTTGGAAAAGTTGCTCCAACAAGAGGCGGCAGAGCTGATGCAGAAATCTGGCCTGGCCGATCTATCGGAATAACACTTGCCAGCCTGCATCAGATCAGCAATTTCATGCAAATGACAGGATATGACTTCCCCCTATCAGGCGCCCGACTCACGGCGCTAGGCTCCGGCGCGCTGTATTGGCCCGAGAAGAACCTACTCTGTGTCTCGGATCTGCATCTGGGCAAGTCCGAACGTCACGCCCGTCGCGGCGGCACTACCCTGCCCCCCTATGAGACCCAGGACACGCTGGCCCGACTTGAGGTTGACCTGAACCAGACCCGGGCCAGCACTGTGATCTGCCTGGGCGACAGTTTTGACGATGACACGGCAGCGCGCGCTTTGCCTCAGGCCGAGAAAGACCAGATCACCAAACTCGCCAGCAGCCTCCGTTGGATCTGGATCACCGGCAACCATGACCCGGCACCGGCAAACCTGCCCGGCGAATTGCACAACAGCTTCACATTGGCATCCCTGACCTTTCGCCATATCGCCGAAAGCGGAGCGGTTGGTGAAGTCTCAGGCCACTACCATCCCAAGGCACGATTGCGCGGTGCCACCCGCCCTGCTTTTCTGCTCGACCAGAAGCGACTGATCCTGCCCGCCTATGGCACCTATACCGGAGGGCTGCGCAGTACCGACCCTGTGCTTGCCAACCTGATGTCATCAAAAGCCATCGCCATCCTGACAGGCCCTCGCCCCCTGGCCATCCCAATGCCGCGCTAGCCGCAACGTCATTCCCCTAAACCCAAGACTTCATCTACGGTCCAGGCAACACCACAGGGAACCATACATGACCGATATCGACAGCCGTATCCGCGCCAGCTTTGCCCGCCAGAACATGATGCAGACCCTTGGGGCTGAACTCGCCCAAGTCAGCGACGGTAAGGTCATCATCACCGCCCCGATCCTGCCCGGCAGCCGCCAGCAACACGGCGTCGCCCATGCGGCGCTAACCTTTGCCATCGGCGACACCGCAGCAGGCTATGCGGCACTGACCAAACTGCCCAGTGACCAAGAGGTGATGACAGCCGAGATCAAAATCAACCTGCTGTCCCCCGGTCGGGGCGACTACCTGCGCGCCACTGGCAAAGTCATCAAACCCGGCCGCCGTTTGGTGGTGGTCACCGCCGAGGTCCACGCCATCACCGGTGGTCAAGAAAAGCTGGTCGCAATTCTACAGGGCACCATGGCCCCGATCCAAACCTGATCCCAAACACAACAAAGGCGGCTCTGACGAGCCGCCCCTGCTTCTTTTTACTCTAAATACTCAAGTCCAACACCGCAACAGGCGCAGGATCAGGCTGTCAGCCCCTCGGGTTCTGCCAGTCCATTGGCGCGGCAGCAGGCTGTGACGGTATTTGCCAGCAAACAAGCGATGGTCATTGGACCAACCCCACCCGGTACAGGTGTGATGGCACTGGCGACCTCAGCAGCCTCGGCAAAGGCAACGTCACCCAGCAGCTTAGACTTGCCTGGCTTTTCTGGATGCGGGATGCGCGTGATGCCTACATCGATGACCGTGGCGCCAGGCTTTACCCAGTCGCCCTTGACCATCTCGGCCCGGCCAACAGCAGCAACCAGAATGTCGGCGCGCCGACAGACCGCTTCCAAGTCCTGTGTGCGCGAGTGGGCGATGGTCACGGTGCAGCTTTCCTGTAACAGCAGTTGGGCCATCGGCTTACCAAACAGGTTCGAGCGCCCAATCACCACAGCATTCTTGCCCGACATGTTGCCCAACTGATCGCGCAGCAGCATCAGGCAACCCAATGGCGTGCAGGACACAAGGCCCTTCTCTCCGCTTGCCAGCAAACCCGCATTCACCACGCTCAACCCGTCCACATCCTTGGATGGGTCGATGCGGGCCACAACGCGGCGTTCATTCAAATGGTCTGGCACCGGGAACTGGCACAGGATGCCATGCACCTTCGGATCCGCGTTCAGTTGGTCGATCAGCGCGAACAGTTCTTCTTCGGACGCATCAGCCGGCAGCTTATGCTCGAAAGAGGCCATACCAGCCGCCACCGTGTTCTTGTGCTTGGCGGCCACGTAAACCTCGGATGCAGGATCTTCGCCCACTAGCACCACAGCCAAACCGGGCGTAATACCGTTTTCCTCTTTCAGGCGCGCGACGTGGCTGGCCACCTTGTCACGCACTGTCGCGGCAAAGGCCTTACCGTCAATGATACTTGCTGCCATAATTCTTTTCCTTTTCCCCAAGCCCGTAAACAAGCCCGTTCAAGTTTCCCGTATGACCTGCGCCTCGCGCGCAATCGACCACTCAATCAACGGGCGCCACAATGTCTCAGCCAGTTCAGGATCCAGCCCAACGGCATCGGATGTCAGGCGCACATTGGTCACCACTTCCTCTACCCGTTCAGGTATCCGCGCTGGCCAGCCGTTGCTTTGCTTTAGCGCAATGGCCCGGTCGATATAGTCAGCCCGAACCGCCAAAAGCGCGAGAAGCTGCCCATCCAAAGCGTCAATTTGTTGACGAAGCATCGCCATATCCTGGCAATCAGGCGGAGGTCTCAGTTTGGTCATCTCAATACTCCTGCGGCCCAGGGATTCCCTAGGCCGCAGAAAGCGTATTTTGCGTCTTAGAACAAGCCTTCGATCTCGCCTGCGTCATTCAGGCAGATGCTTTTGGCTGCCGGATTACGTGGCAGGCCCGGCATAGTCATGATGTCACCGCAAACCACAACGATGAAGCCAGCACCGGCCGACAGGCGCACTTCGCGCACCGGAACTGAGTGACCAACCGGCGCACCGCGCAGGGTAGGATCGGTCGAGAACGAATACTGCGTCTTGGCCATACAGACCGGCAGATTGCCGTAGCCCTGCTCTTCCCAGTCTTTCAACTGGTTGCGGATTTTCTGATCAGCCAAAACTTCGTCAGCGCGATAGATACGCTTGGCAATGGTTTCGATCTTTTCAAACAGTGGCATGTCGTCTGGGTAGATCGGCGCAAAGTTGGAGGCATCCGCATCGGCAATCTCGGCCACGCGGGTTGCCAGCGCTTCGGACCCTTCCGAACCCAGCTCCCAGTGACGCGACACAATCGCTTCGGAGCCTTGCGCAACAACAAAGTCTTTGATCGCCTGCACTTCGGCATCGGTATCAGTGACAAAGTGGTTGATCGCCACAACAACAGGAACGCCAAACGATTTGAGGTTCTCGATGTGACGGCCCAGGTTGGCACAGCCTGACTCTACAGCCCCGACGTTCTCAGTGCCCAGATCGGCCTTGGCAACACCACCGTTCATCTTCATCGCGCGCACAGTGGCAACCAGAACCACCACCGATGGGGCCAGTCCGGCCTTGCGGCACTTGATGTTCATGAACTTCTCGGCACCCAGATCAGCACCAAAGCCTGCTTCGGTGACAACATAGTCCGACACCTTAAGCGCGGTCTTGGTTGCGATGACCGAGTTACAGCCATGGGCGATGTTGGCGAATGGGCCACCGTGGACAAACGCTGGGTTGTTTTCCAAGGTCTGCACCAGGTTTGGCTGCATCGCGTCTTTCAGCAACACTGTCATGGCGCCATCTGCTTCGATGTCGCGGCAGTATACTGGGGAGCGGTCACGACGATAGGCAACGATGATGTCGCCCAGACGTTTCTGCAGGTCTTCCAGGTTGTTCGCCAAGCACAGGATCGCCATCACTTCGGAGGCCACTGTGATGTCAAAACCGGTTTCGCGTGGGAAGCCGTTAGATACGCCACCCAAAGAGGCGGTGATCTGACGCAGAGCGCGGTCGTTCATGTCGACTACACGACGCCAAGCCACACGGCGCGTGTCGATTTCCAGCGCGTTGCCCCAATAGATGTGGTTGTCGATCATTGCCGACAGCAGCGAGTGGGCAGATGTGATGGCGTGGAAGTCACCGGTGAAGTGCAGGTTCATGTCCTCCATCGGAACAACCTGCGCATAGCCGCCACCAGCAGCGCCACCCTTCATGCCAAAGTTTGGACCCAGCGACGCTTCGCGGATACAGACCATGGCGTTTTTGCCAATGCGGTTCAGGCCATCGCCCAAGCCAACTGTTGTGGTGGTCTTACCTTCGCCCGCAGGGGTTGGGTTGATCGCTGTCACCAGGATCAGGCGGCCATCTTCGCGGTCCTGAACGGAGTTGATGAACGACTGGCTGATCTTCGCCTTGTCATGGCCATAAGGAACCAGATCCTTATTCGAGATACCCAGCTTTTCGCCGATTTCCTGAATTGGACGCTTCTGCGCAGCGCGCGCGATTTCGATGTCGCTTTTGTAGCTCATGACCCTGGCCCTTGATCTTAGGTGTTGCAAATTGTCGCGGCAGAATAGCCGTTGCTATTCTAGCCATATCTCGCTCTGCGACATTCCAGCACGTGATTTCCGACATTTTCAGGACGCGATGCGGCGTCAGCCCAGTGACAGGTTTCAGTTTAGATGCCGATCAAAAACACCTATTCCATTTATGGCGCCCAAGGACGCTGATCTGGAATAAAAAGTCGCAGTGACTGGCCAACAGTCAATTTTCCGGGCCGTTCCACCCATGCGGTGATTCCCCGACGGTTCTTGGCGGCAGGTTTGAACTTGGGACCAAAGCCTGCGTGATCCTTCTCGATCTCCTTGCCTGGGAAAATACAGGGGCGGTTTTCAGTGTCCACAACCACGGTGGTGCCGGTCGGCCCCTGCAGGCGGGATGACGGCGGTACAAAAGTGAAATCCGGAATGCCGCGCACAACAATCGACACGCCCAGATGCTCTGGGTAGACCCATTCCATCCCCATGTCGGCAGCGATCAACGCTAACTCTTCCTCGGACAAGATAGTCAGCTGTCGCACATTGCGAATTTCCGAGCCTGTTGGGTAGAGATTTTTGACCCGCACACAGGACTCCCGGTTCAGGCCCGCATGACGCGCGCCCGCGTCACCGTCAAAACCAAGTTCCAGCTGCTCTACCGAATTGGCCCTCAGCCCATCAGAGGCAGGCACATGCCCCAGCCAGGTAATTTCACCACTGTATTCTGTCTCGATCATTGTCGGCATTGACAGATGTGCTCCATTTTCATGCTATGTCGTCACCGCCCAATCAGGCGTTTTATTTCAGAAATGCCATTCTTACACAAAGGCCTAGCCATGACCGCACTAAAAATTCTGATACAGGTCATCACCGATATTTATCGCAATCCCAGGTTCCTGATTTTTGTGGTGGTGCCGGTGCATCTGGCGATTACCGCTATTATATATTCTGCTCATTTGCTCACCCCGCCTTACGGCTACTCTCTCGGTTTTCCTCTAACTCAAATCCTGTTGGCAGCAACTGCGATTTTGGTGGTCTTTTTACTGACTTCAACCGCTATTGGGTGGCACCGAACTGTTTTGATGCCCAATCGTTTTCCAACAATTTGGGCTGCAATGTCCCATCAACCGCGATGGCGCTATCTGGCGCGGGCGGTGCCTCTGTTTGTGATCGGTATGTTAGTGGTTTGGGCACTCTATGCTCCAACCGTGCACTTTTTTGGGGAACACAGTTTCTCCTTCCAAATGATGTTGGAAAATCCGCATTTGTACCGGTTTGGCGTTATCTTCGAGGAACATGGAATGTACGTGTTGCTGTCGCTTTTCTGGACATTTTTTGGCTTGGGCCTTCCAGCCATCGCCCTAGGACAAAAAGACCGCTGGCTTCATTCAACTGGCAAGGGATTACGAAGCGTCGGCACGCTTTTCCTGGCACTTTTCCCAGCTATTGCTGTTTCTGTATTTGTTGCACGCAATATTTCTGCTGTCTGCTATTATAGCGATGACTGTAGTTTGCCAGTTTCACTTACAATCGGGTTTGCCGACAGTGTCTGGGCAGGTTTGAGTTCCCTTGTCCTGCTTGGCCTGATCACTCGTTTCTACGAACTTCTGGTTCAGCCAAAATCCGAAGAGCCTTTGTGACAAAGACAAACCCACAGCTTCTTTTTGCCCCAAATACTCAAATCTCGCGCCCACCACAGGCAGCGCCAAACAAAAAGGCCCGGAACCTATCAAGGTATCCGGGCCAATTCTAGCAACCTATCAATCAGGTCGTGGGTTCTGGTTCCATGCCCTCATCGGGCGAGGATTTCTTTGGCTTGGCCTTGGGGATTGCCGTGACCGAGGCATTGCCCTCATCTGAATTGTCATCATCATCGTTCTCATGCGGAGGCTCGCCCCGCATCACGCGCTTGATTTCATCGCCGGTAAGGGTTTCATACTCAAGCAATCCTTGCGCCAGGCGTTCGAATTCATCGTTGTTTTCGCTGATGATCTTATGGGCAAGATCATAGCCTTCATCGATAAACCGCTTAACTTCGGATTCGATATCTTCTTTGGTATTGGCAGACACCGAAAACCCAGCGGTGTTTCCCGAATAGCCTTCGTGGGCCTCGGCATAGTCGATGTTGCCAACTTTATCGGACATGCCGTAGCGCATCACCATAGACCGCGCCATCTGGCTGGCCTGCTGAATGTCGCCAACCGGTCCCGAGGACACGCTTTCGGCACCATATTTCAGGATCTCAGCCGCCTTGCCTGCCATGGTCATGGCAATCCGTTGATGGGCCTCGTCCTTGAACAGTTGCAACTTGTCCATTTCCGGCAAGCTCATGACCATACCCAACGCGCCACCGCGTGGAATGATCGTTGCCTTATACACCGGATCACATTTGGGCAGCTTGATCCCAACCAGAGCATGGCCAGCTTCGTGATAGGCTGTCTTCTCTTTTTGGTCCTGGGTCAGCACCATCGAGCGACGCTCGGCTCCCATCATCACCTTGTCTTTGGCGGATTCAAAATCTTCCATGGTGACAAAGCGACGGCCAACACGTGCAGCCATCAGGGCAGATTCGTTGACCAGGTTAGCCAGATCCGCACCCGAGAAGCCAGGTGTACCACGTGCAATGATGCGAAGATCCACATCAGGGCCCAGTGGTGTTTTACGGGCATGCACGCCCAGGATTTTCTCGCGGCCTTTGATGTCTGGATTGCTGACGGTGACGTTACGGTCAAAACGGCCCGGACGCAGCAGCGCTGGGTCCAGCACGTCTTTACGGTTGGTCGCAGCCAGGATGATCACACCCTCATTGGCTTCAAACCCGTCCATCTCAACCAACAGCTGGTTCAATGTCTGCTCACGCTCGTCGTTACCACCGCCATAACCGGCACCACGGTGGCGGCCGACTGCGTCGATTTCATCGATAAAGACGATACAAGGTGCATTCTTTTTCGCCTGCTCGAACATGTCACGCACACGGGACGCACCCACACCGACGAACATTTCAACAAAGTCGGATCCCGAGATGGTGAAGAACGGCACGCCTGCTTCGCCGGCAATCGCCCGCGCCAGCAGTGTTTTACCGGTACCCGGAGGGCCCACCAGCAGCGCACCCTTGGGGATCTTGCCGCCCAGACGGCTGAATTTTTGCGGGTTGCGCAGGAATTCTACGATCTCTTCCAGCTCTTCTTTGGCTTCGTCGATACCGGCAACGTCGTCAAAGGTCACACGGCCATGCTTCTCGGTAAGCATCTTGGCCTTGGATTTGCCAAAGCCCATGGCGCCACCTTTGCCGCCACCCTGCATCCGGTTCATGAAGTAAACCCAGACACCAATCAGCAGCAGAAAGGGCAACAGGGTCAACAGGAAGGCCTGGAACCCGGATTGCGCCTGCTTTTCAGCCCGCACTGGAATGTTGTTCTCGATCAGCAGCTTTGTGACCTGGGCATCTTCCGGCTTGATGGTGACATAGGTATTGCCATCAGACCCAGAGAACCGAATCTGTTCGCCGTCCAGGATGACGTTGCTCACACCACCGCCTTCAACAGCTGTGACAAAGTCGGAAAAGGTTCTTTCCTGGCTCTGCAAGTTGCTGCCCGAGCCGCTGAACATATTGAACAGCGCCAAGACCAGTACAAACAGAATAACCCAGAAAGCGATATTACGTGCGTTGCCCAAGGCAGCTCTCCTAGTTTTCGAAGCGAGCCGATAGGCACGCCTGCTTTGACCCTAAAATAAGGATCATTTGGTCAGGTTCAATGCGATAAAATGCTTGCAAAGAACTCTTCACCTAAAATTGCCATATCAGCCGCCCAGCCATTGGCCAACCCAGCTGTTGGTGCGGCCACCAGTTCGCCTGCGTTCCACAGCGCCGGCGTGGCTTCCAGCACAGCTGCTGGAGCCCCTGTTTCTCGCCAATCGGGGCATAGTTTCAGCCCTTCTTTTCCAAGCGCGCGCACCTGTTTCCCGGTGGTTGCACCACCCGTCAAACGCCAGCGATTGTCCCACAAACCGTCCGGATCTGTCACCTCGTCGCGCACTGCATTATACTCTCGGCAGATCCAAACCTGCCCCTTTCGGCATAACAAACGGCAGCCGCCAAGCGTCAAACTGCTGTTGTTCCGCACGGTTTCCAACGCTTCAGCCATGACTCGGCGACGCAGTGGATAGACTGCCCCTGACACCCATTGCAGCGCACGTGTCAGGAGCCGATGGATGATCTCATCAGGTTGTTTCAACAGTTGCACTTGATCTAGCGTTACTGCGCCCAGTATTGGAATTGCCAGATCCTTGGCTGCCTTAAACGCTTGCTGATCAAGCGCTTCGCGGGCCCGCCCCATATTCTGAGCAACAGCTGATAGAGCCGACACAGTCAGCCCTAAGGGCTCCAAAACGTCTAGCGCCTGACGCATGCGCACCCGCTCGAACCGCTGATCCTCGTTTGAAGGATCCTCAATCCAATTCAGCTGATTCTGCGTCAAATAGTCCCGCAACTGTTCGCGTGTCAGTGCCAGCATTGGGCGCAGCAGAGTTACACCATCGCGCTCACGCCGCACTGACATCCCTGCCAAACCATCAACACCTGAGGCACGTACCAGCCGCATCAACACGGTTTCTGCCTGATCGTCAGCGGTGTGACCCAGGGCCAGGGTTTGGATTTGATTACACTTGGCCCAATCGGTCAGCAGCCCATATCTGGCCTGCCGCGCCTGATCCTGCAAATTGCCTTGGCCAGACCAATCCTGCCACTGCAAAATTTCGTGAGGGACGCCCAGTTGAGCCGCCAAACAGGCAACCTCGCGGGCTTCACCTGCCGAATCTATGCGCAAGCCGTGATCAACTGTTGCCGCGAAAATTTCGACGTCCTGCCCCTGAAAACACCGTGTCAGGATGTGAAGCAGGGCCATCGAATCACCGCCGCCCGATACAGCGACCCCCACGCGTGCAGGGATCGTTGTCTCAAAATGCGAACGGACCTCTGATAGTATTTCCATTGACCTATCGATCAAGAACAGCTCAGCGTGGCCATTTCCTGTTCGGCAACCTGCACCGCAGCGGCATCGGGGAAGCGCACTTTCACCTCGGACAGGGTCACACAAGCCTGATCTGTTTGACCCAGACGGCCAAGTGCGGCCCCCAGTTCAAACAGTGCATCTGGCGCTATAACCCCGGTTGAGTTTCCAGTGAACGACGCCAAATAGGCGCGTGCTGCCTCGCGGGTATCGCCCAAGCCATCCAGTGCTTTGCCACGATTGTAATGGGCTTCGGCCGCCAGTGGGCTGCCGGGATAAGCGACATCAAAATTGGCAAACTTGGCGGCTGCGTCCTGATAGTTACCATCGCCAAGGTCCCGTTTGGCGGCATCAAAGTCCGCCAACTCGCCCACGGCCAATTCATCCGAAGTGTCCACCGGAGCGGGCCCAATCACGGCAGCTGTTTCGGCTTCACCGCCCAAAGTGGTAGTTTCACCAAGGACGCTGATATCGCCACCTTCGAGCTCAACCAGACGGAACTCAAGATCACCAATCCGGTTGGTGCCATCGGTCACAATCCCGTTGATCCGATGCTCCAGACCTTCGGTCTTTGCCGTTAGCCCCTGAAGCGCATTTTCAATGGCGCCAACCCGGTCCAGTACGGTGTTGCCGCCCAGATTGGTCCCTGGCGCACCAGTGGTCGAAAGCTCTCGCTTCAAACGCTGGATTTCCACGTGCAGAACAGTCAGTTCCTGACGGATATCAGCCAGGGTTTGCTGATCCTGCGCCCGCAGACCTGCAGGGGCAAAAACAACAGCGGCGGCAAGAGCGGTAATGGCGGCAAGAACAGTAAGGCGCATCATTTATCCTGTCAGTCCACCAGCGAGGACGGTCACAGCCCGTCGATTTTGCGAATAGCAGCTTTCAGCTGAGCAGATTTCCAACGGGCGCTCCTTGCCATAGCTGACAACCTTAATTCGGTTTCCAGCTACACCGCGCGACACCAAATATTCTCGCGCGGCATTGGCCCGTCGCGCGCCGAGTGCAAGGTTATATGCCCGTGTGCCCTGCTCATCCGCATGGCCTTCGATGGTCACGATGTAATCCGTATTGGCCAGCAGCCAGTTGGCCTGCGCAAGCAAGATGCCCTGGGCTTCTGTGGTCAATGTTGACTGATCCACGACAAACAACACCCGGTCGCCAATTTCCTGCTGGAAATAAGTCGGGCTGGTTTGATCGGCGATACTGCCAACACCTCCAGCGTTCAGATCAACCGAATTTCCTCCGCTGCCACTGGTGAGGTTGTCACAGGCCGCAAGGCCCAGTGCCGAAACAACTAGAATTACTTTTGTCAAACCGCTCATGATGTCAGCCTCATGCTGTTACCTTGTGTTCTGATAACCCTATCACAGGCAAAATTGCCTTGCTACGGGCGTGATTAGCTTCTTATTTTTGCAATGGCGACCAGGCCGGATCCGACGCGCCATCCGGGGTTCTCACTGGTTTCAGGTTCCGCCCCGAGATGTCCACTGAATACAGCAACGCACGCCCCGTGGCCCCTTGGGTTTCGCGGGTGAACATGATCACCCGGCCGTTGGGCGACCAGGTTGGACCTTCGTCCAGGAACGAGGCGGTCAGCAGACGCTCTTCGCTGCCGTCGGTGCGCATCACACCGATGTGGAACCGCCCCTTGTGTTGCTTGGTAAAGGCCATCAGATCCCCACGCGGAGACCAGACCGGCGTACCATAACGGCCTTTGCCATGGCTGATCCTACGGGCCTCGCCTCCTGACGCGGGCATCACATACAGCTGCTGACTGCCAGAACGGTCACTTTCAAAAACGATCTGGCTCCCATCCGGCGAAAACGACGGTGCTGTTTCAATCGACGGAGCTGTGGTCAGGCGCGTCCGTGTGCCAGTGGCGATGTCCATGATGAACAGATCCGTGTTTCCGCCCTGTGACTGTGAATAGACCACTGTGCGTCCATCGGGTGAGAATCTTGGCGCAAAGCTCATGATCCCGTCGTCCGAAGACAGAACCTTTCTCTGCACCCTGCCCACGTCCATCACATGGATTTGCGGGAATCCGCTTTCGTAGCTGGTGTACAATACCCGATCACCTGTGGGTGAGAACCGAGGTGCCAGTACGATCGACGCGCTATCGGTCAAATACTGCACATTGGCGCCATCATAATCCATGATTGCCAACCGCTTGCGCCGGTCATTCTTAGGCCCGTTTTCCGAGACATAGACAACGCGGCTGTCGAAGTAACCGCTTTCGCCGGTGATCCGGCTGTAAATTGCATCCGATACCTTATGCGCCATCCGGCGCCAGCCATCGGTGGTGCCGGAAAACTGCAGCCCGCCCCCATCCAGCTCTTTGTCTGCAAAGACATCATAGCCACGAAACCGTACTGTCAGCTGATTGCCGGATACGCCCACTTCGCCAGTGATCAAGGCTTGAGCATTGACCGCCTTCCAGTCGGCATATTGCACCGGCGCACCAAAATCTGTGATCTGTGAAATATGCGCCGAGGCCGGGACCTCGCGGAACAAGCCGGTGCCATTCAGATCCGACGCAATGACCCGCGCGATCTGTGATGCCATTTCGCTGGCTGCGGCGTTTTCGGGCACAAAGCTGGGCACAGCATAGGGCAGCGGCTCGATCACACCATCGGTAATCTCAATCCGCAGCGGACCGTTTTGCGCCACCGCAGCACTCACGGGGGCCATCACTGCTGCCGCCAACAGAACGCCTGTCAAAAAAGTCCTCATTTGATCCGCATCCTTTCTGGATTGAATGTCATCTCAATATCGCGCCATTGGCCATATTTTTCAGGGGGAAGTTGGAACCCCTTTGCCCCGCAACGGATGATTGCCCGCCGCGCCGCTTCATAAGCTTGTTTAGCCGCAGTTCCTGACCCGCCCGTGCTGGAGAGCATCCGAACCGATGCAATGTCAGGAATACCTTGTTCACTCAATGAAAAACCAACAACTACGGTTGTACGTAGTGCTTCAGTCGACAGGGAACCAACATTCCAGCAATTCGACACCGCGATACGAAACGCAGCCAGCTCAACATCTGTCAGCGGCGGCCCCGAAGGTTCGGGGGTGATCACGTCAGCGCCCCCCTCCAGAGCTGTTCTCAACGCATCTTCAACAGCGTCGGGAATATCTTCAGCAGGCTGCTCGGTTTCGACCGTCTCAGCTGGGGTCTCTGCTGGTGTCGGTCGTCTGGGCCGCGTCTTGGGGCGCAACGATTGTGTCGGCGCCGCCGTCACCGGATCGTCCTGCTCTTCCGCCTCGGTCACGATACGATCACTGGCGGCTTCGGGCGCGGTTGCCTCTTGCACTTCTTGTTCTGTCTCAGCGCCCTCGTCCGGAGCGATCTCTGGCTGGACCACCTCGTCTATGGCGATATCCGGCGCAGGGGGAGCAATTGGCACAGGCGCCACCCGATCCGCAGGCTGGGCCACCTGAGGCTCAACTGTCTGTGGAAATTCCGGGGCAAGGTCAGGAAGCACTGGCGCTTCGGGGGCCGGGGGAACCGGCAGCGGCGCAGGCTCTGATTCAGGCAGCTCCGCGACCTCGGGGTCGGGCGCAGGTGGCTCAATCGGTTCCGGCTCTACTATTTCGGGCTCTGCATCCACTTGCGGCTCCACCTCGGGTGCCTGTGGTTCCTCATCTGGAACCGGCAAAGAAGCGGGCTCTTCCGCGATCTGGGGGGCGGTATGTTGCTGGTTCAGCATGGCAAACTCAGCCGGGCTGATCATGGTGACTTCCTGCACCTGAAACGGCAACGGTTCAGACGGGAACCAAGCACCAAACACCACCCAGCCCATCAGCCCGGCATGGGCCGCCAGAGATATTTTGGTTCCGACCTGCAAAACGCCGCTCCGCTATTGTCCGGCCGAGGCCGGATCTTCCAGCTCGGGACCGCCGATATCGGTGACAAGCCCCACGTTTGAAAACCCACCAGCATTCAGCGCGCCCATGACTTTCATCACCTGCTCATAAGGCAGCCCGCCATCTGCGCGCAGGAATACCCGGTCCGAGCTTCGTTCAGCTGCAATCGCCCGCAGCTTGGGCACCAGTTCTTCACGGCTGACCGATGTGGTCATAATCTGAACGTCGCCATCTATTGTTAGCGTCACTGACAGCGGCTCTTCCTGATCACCGGGCAATGCACCTGCGGCCGTCTTGGGCAGTTCCACCGGAACCCCAACCGTCATCAGCGGTGCCGCCACCATAAAGATGATCAACAATACCAGCATGACATCGACAAAGGGCGTCACATTGATTTCGGCCATAGGGCGCGAGCGGCCCCGACGACGTCCCCGGCGGCGTCCACCGTCCGAGGATTGTTGTACCGCGGCACCCATCGCTCAGGAATCCAACTGGCGGCTAAGGATGGTGGCAAACTCGTCGGCAAAGGCCTCGTAGCCACCGATAATGCGATCACTGTCCGCACTCAGCTTGTTATAGAACACCACCGCCGGGATCGCAGCCAACAGGCCCAATCCTGTCGCCATCAGCGCCTCGGCAATGCCTGGTGCAACCACGGCCAGGTTGCTGTTTTGCTGTTCGGCAATTTCGATAAAGGCGGTCATGATGCCCCAAACAGTCCCGAACAGGCCAATAAAGGGCGCTGTTGATCCGACTGTCGCCAGCACCGGCAAGCCCTTTTGCAGGCTCTCGGTCTCCTTGGCAATCGCCACATCCATCGACCGGTCAATCCGCGCCTGAGCGCCTGCGATCAACCCGCCATCAGTGCGATGGCTGCGACGCCACTCGGTCATACCTGCGGCAAAAATCTTTTGCGCTGCGGCTTCGGGCTGCGGGCCGATTTGTTCAAACAGGCCATCCAGCGGTTCACCTGACCAGAACGCCTGATCAAACTCATCCGCGCCACCACGTGCCAGTTTATAGGCAATGTGCTTTTGAATGATAATCGCCCAGGACCAGATCGAGGCCCCGATCAGCATCACCATTACCAATTTCACGGTAAGTGTGGCCCTCGCAAAGAGTCCCCACATGGAGAAATCAATCTCCTGCGCCATCGCCAGAGTTTCTGCTTCCATTAGCCTGCTCGCTCATTTCATAGCCGGTTTTCCGACCTTATCTGGCCGCAAGCTATCTTAGATAAGGGACAAAATCTATTCAAACAGGCGTTACGCGCCAATTTCTTACGACAATGCGCGGATCTCTGCCGGAAGTCGCTGCGGTTTGCCCTCTGCCGTAACACAGGCCACAGTGACCTTAGCGCGGAAAATTTCTGTCTCGCCGCGCATCACCCGCTGCGCCATCACCAGCCGCGCCGGGCTGACTTTGAC
Organism: Parasedimentitalea nitratireducens; assembly: GCF_057444295.1. Classification (NCBI taxonomy): domain Bacteria; kingdom Pseudomonadati; phylum Pseudomonadota; class Alphaproteobacteria; order Rhodobacterales; family Paracoccaceae; genus Parasedimentitalea; species Parasedimentitalea nitratireducens. Next base: position 110,156 of record NZ_JBYAXC010000006.1, read on the forward strand.
CACTTCGGTTTCGATCAACAGCTCATCATCAAACCGCGCCGGAACGCGGTAATCCGCCTCAACCCGCTGCACCACCCAGATCAACCCACCGTCGCGCATGGCGTTCTGGTCATTGCCCAGCTTGCGCACCCAATCGCTGCGTGCCCGCTCGATGAACCGCAAGTAGTTGGCGTAATACACCACCCCGCCCATGTCGGTGTCTTCGTAATACACCCGGATTGGAAATCTATGCGTCATCGGTAAATTCCTCTCTCAGGTCTATTCACGCCATGCATAGCCAGATGACAAGCAGAACGCTGCGAAAAATGCAGCTAGGCCCCAAAGGTCACAAGTTTGTCGGCAATTGCGGCTCCGGCACCAGCCTGCAAAAGCTCTACCAGCTCGCCATCCATAAACTGATACTCATCAGGAATATCCAGAACCCGAATATCCTTGTGCCTCGCTTCAGCCCTGAATTCTGAACGGATACGCTCCGAATGCTTATCTTCCATAACCAGGACAAGATCCGCCCAGTTCAGGTCGGCCCTGGACAAACGACGACGCGCGCTGCTGCTGGTTCCGGCTGAGCGGGTATGCACCTCGGCATGCTTGCGCCAGATCCGTTCCCCGGTTGGGCTGCGCCATTGGTTGCGGCTGCAGACAAAAAGAACGTTCAAAACCGCTTACCCCTGCAACCGTGCAAACAGGCGCAAGGCATGGGATGTATCATCCGCCGAGGGGGGCATCATCCTGTCATAGGCCGCTGCAATCACCCCGGCAATCTCGGGCCGCAGGATGGTGGCTCCGGTATCCGGCAGCACTGCCAGTGGCGAGGTCTCGGCAAAGGCGCGATCGCCCCACATCAACATCACCTGTACCGACTGGGTCAGAGCCAGTGTCTCGGCCGGGACATCCGCCATGTCGCCGGTCATCCGCAAAAACACAAAGGCCGCCTGAATGGCACCCTGATCATCAAAACGGAACGCGCGGTACTGGCTGGCATCCGCCGCCCTTAGCCGACCAACCAGTGGCTCAAGATCCGGGATCAGACGCCCCAGATCCGGCACATCCAGCAATTCATCCCAGTCCCGGAAGAAAAAGAACATCAGATTGGCACCCAGCTCAGGATCAAGCTCGTCCATCTGAGCGCCCGCCAGTGTCGCCACCGCCTCGACCGCGCCTTTGACCACCTTCAACGTCTCGTCTTCGACCCCAAACACAACCGGCACAATCGGCCTACCCCAACGGGCAAAGGCATAAGATCCGTCGGTACGGGTGAATAGCTGTTCGATCTGTTCCGGCGTCATCTCGGCATCCTTATATCAGGCTTTGCGCTCTATGCCGTGCCCATAGAACACAAACAAGCCCCCGACTTCTTCTTGCCTAAATCCCTCTGCCAAAAGCAGCTGCAATCTCAGGAGAACAGATCGTCCGATGTTCTGGGCGCATCCAGGCCCAAATGGGTCCAGGCCTTTTGCGCCAACATCCGCCCGCGTGGCGTTCGTTGGATCAATCCCTGCTGCAGCAAGTAAGGCTCGATCACATCCTCTAGCGAGTCGCGACTTTCCGACAGCGCTGCCGACAGGGTTTCGATCCCCACAGGGCCGCCGCCGTAGTTTTCAGCGATCAGTTTCAAGTAGCGTCGGTCGGCGCCGTCCAGCCCAAGATGATCCACCCCCAGCCGGGTCAATGAACTGTCGGCCAGTTCCCGGGTGATAGTCCCGTCGCCTTCGACCACGGCAAAGTCCACCACCCGGCGCAACAGACGCCCGGCAATTCGGGGGGTGCCCCGTGCGCGGCGGGCAATTTCGCGTGCGCCGTCATCATCAGCAGGTGCGCCCAGTTTGCGCGCATTACGGCGCACAATCTCGTGCAACTCATCCACGGTGTAGAACTGCAGCCGGGTTGGGATGCCAAAGCGGTCGCGCAGCGGTGTTGTCAGCAGGCCCATACGGGTGGTGGCCCCCACCAGGGTAAAGGGCTGCAACTCAATCCGTACGGTGCGCGCGGCAGGGCCTTCGCCGATCACCAGATCCAGCTCAAAATCCTCCATCGCAGGATACAGGATCTCTTCAACGACAGGGTTCAGCCGGTGGATCTCGTCGATAAACAACACATCGCGTGCCTCAAGATTGGTGAGGATCGCCGCCAGGTCACCAGCCTTGGCCAGCACTGGGCCCGAGGTCATGCGGAAGTTCACACCCAACTCGCGGGCGATGATCTGTGCCAGGGTGGTTTTCCCAAGCCCTGGAGGGCCATGGAACAACGTGTGGTCCATGGCTTCGTCCCGTTTGCGAGCGGATTGGATAAACACCTTCAGGTTGGCGCGGGCCTCGGCCTGACCGATGAATTCACCCAACCCCTGTGGGCGCAGGGCGCGGTCATTGTCCTCGGGCAGCGGATCAGGGCGCAGTTTTGGGTCGGCGTCAATCATTTTAGGTTCCGCGTTTGAGATAATTCAATTAGGGCGGTGCCTGACCGCGGGCGGAAGCGAAGCACCCGCCCATGGGGGCGGTCGGGCGCTGCCCGGCTTGTCAGCCGGGCGAGACACAGACAATCACGGTTATCCATCCCCTACCCCTTTGGTGCCAGCAACTTCAGTGCTGCCTTAATCAGATCGGCCTCACCCAATCCAGACTCGTTTCCGGCAGCCTCAGCCACGGCTGCGGCGGCATCACTGGGGCTGTAGCCCAGATTGGACAGCGCCGACAAAGCCCCGGCTTGGGCTGCGGCATTGGTGCTCGGCTTGCTCGATTTCTTTGATTTGGGTTTCGAAGCCGGTTCAATGCTCTCCAAAACTTCCAGTTCTGGCCCATCCATAGCCTCGGATATCGTTCCGCCCATCGCCATCACGCTTGGCGCCTTGTCTTTCAGGTCCAGCACAATGCGTTGCGCTATCTTGGGACCCACACCTTTGGCCACCTTAACGCTGGCCCAATCACCCAAAGCAATAGCACGGCCAACCGCATCCGGCCCCAGGGCGCCCAGAATAGCCAAGGACGCCTTGGCCCCCACGCCCTGAACCGAAGTCAGCAGGTGGTGCCACTCTTTTTCAATCAGGGTAGTGAAGCCAAACAGCTGCAACAGATCCTCGCGGACCAGCATGGATGTATAAAGCGATATTGCCTCGCCCACCCCGGGCAGCGCCATCATGGTGCGGCTGGAGCAATAGACGATATAACCCACGCCACGCACGTCGATCAGCACGTGATCTTCGGCGCGGTAATCCAATCGCCCGGTTAGTTTGCCAATCATCTCCGTACCTCTCGCAGCATCTTTTCCTCGGTGCCACGATAGAAAGCATGGCAGATGGCAATCGCCAAGGCGTCTGCAGCATCTTCGTTCTTGGGGCTACAGCCCGGCAACTGCAATTTCACCATATGCAGGATCTGTCCCTTGTCGGCATGCCCGACCCCGACAACTGTTTTCTTGACCCGGTTCGGGGCATATTCCCCCACCGGCAACCCGGCCTTGGCCAGTGTCAACAGGGCCACACCACGGGCCTGTCCCAGCTTTAGGGTGCCAGCACCATCTTTGTTCACAAAGGTCTGTTCAATGGCGGCCTGATTTGGAGCGTACTCTTCGATCACTTCGGTGACTTGGTTGTGCAGCGACAACAATCGCTCCCCCAGATCATCGCCATCTGACTGACAAACACCGTTGGCAACATGGCTCAGTTTAGAGCCCCGTGATTCGATTACGCCCCAGCCAAGGTTTCGCAACCCCGGATCGATCCCCAAAATCCGCATGTTTCGCCCGGCCCTTGCCCATGAAATAGATTTATTTTTAGCCGATTAGCACAAAACGCGAACATGTCCAAACCCTTTTGGTAAACGAACGGTTAGCAAAAGGCGCGGAATTCGGCCTGAAACCGACCCTTTGCCATCCCAATTCCGACATTTTGCGACAGCCTGCCGCAGGTCGCCCATAAACCTTATTTATATACCTAATAGCTATGCAATTTGTGCATGGGACCCTTGCAATTTCCCACCTTGCGCGGTGCATTTCGCATCCCTACATGCGCTCCATCAAATACGACTACAGCAACTCCAAAGAAGGACAAGGATATGGCTGCTTTTGACACAACCCGCACCACCTATGGCGCAACTGGCCTGATCGGCCGTATCGGTTCGACGTTCTCCGCGCTCGGCGCATCTTTTGCTCAGTGGAACGACGCGCGTGCCACCCGCAATTCCCTGTCGGTACTCAGTGACCGCGAGCTGGCGGATATTGGACTTTGCCGCGGTGACATTGAAGTCATTGCAACGGGCAACAAGCTGAACTAAACCGCACCTGATTCGGCTCCTCCCTCGGAGTTGAGATTTCGAAACGCCGCGCACCTTCTGGTCGCGGCGTTTTTTCGTTTCTGTCTTCGGTAAAATAGAGAAAGCCGCAGGGTCCCCCTCCCTGCGGCTTTCTTCCTGTCCCCGTCAGCCCCTCAGCGTTTAGCGAAGATAGGGTCTGATCTGTTCAGCGATTTTTTGAGCCAGCGGATCAGCAACCATCACATAGGCCCCGGCCTGCTCTGGCATAGACCCAGCGTGCAACTTGCCCACCCGCTCTTGGTAGCTGCCAAGCCCAATGGATGCGATCAAGAACCCCTTGAACGCCCAAAAGGCCGCAAGGAACAAAACCACCGACCGTGGTGATATGCGAGATTCAAGTTTTCTGGGCGCAACAACGATCAGACCATCCGATCTGATCTTGGCCGAATAGCCATTTCCCATTGCCTCGTGTTTGCGTTCAAGACGGCGCACACGCGACATAAATTGCTGATGTTCTGTATTCATAGCAGACCCCGAACTGGCCCCCACCAGCGGATAAGGCATCCTGCGTCAGAAATGTGGCAAATGTATGGCGGACCTTTAAAATACGTTATAAATCCGTCTCACTTACCCCTATTTCTGCAGCAACAACGTGGTCCAGTCACCAATCTCGTCCCGACGCACCTGATTGATGCCATTTCGTGCATAAACCTCTGCCACACTTTCGGCTTGTTCGTTGAGAATCCCCGACAAAATCGCATATCCACCAGGACGCAGATATTCAGCCATTTCGGGGGCCAGCGCCACCAGCGGTCCTTTGAGGATATTGGCGAAGATCAGATCATAGGGCGCAGCCGCCTGCAGGTCTGGATTATCAAAGCCTGCGGCTTCTACACAGCCAACCCGCCCCGCCATGCCATTGGCAGCCAGATTTGCCTCGGCAACGTCCACCGCGACCTGATCGATGTCACTTGCCAGAATGGTGCCATCCCAGACACGGGCGGCTGCCATCGCCAGCACTGCGGTGCCGCAGCCGACATCGACAACCTTATCTGCCTTGAACCCTTCGCCAATCAAATGATCAACGGCTTTCAGACAGCCCAACGTGGTGCCGTGATGCCCGGTGCCAAACGCCATCGCCGCCTCGATCAGAAGCGGAATCTTGTCCGCAGGGAGCTTGTCAGCGTCGTGACTGCCGTAGACAAAGAACCGCCCGGCCTCGACAGGGGCCAGTTCTCGCCGCACATGCGCCACCCAGTCGGTATCTGGCAGCTCGGATACGGCAAATGGCTTGGATCCATGCAGGGTTGCCAACAAGGCCAGACCGGCCTCGTCCGGTGCTTCGGTGAAATAGCCACCAACTTCCCACAGACCCGAGTCATCTTCGAGATCAAGAATGCCAACACCGGTGGGTTCAGGCATCAGGCTCTCCATCGCCTCGCCCAGCGCCTCGGCGGCGGCTTTTCCGGATAGGGTGGTAAGGGCGGTAAAGGTGGGCATCACGATCTCCTGAAACTGATCAGATGCGCCTAGGCTGGCTGGGCCGATAGGTCAAGCGAAAGGGCCACCTGCGCAGCCCTCTCTGGTTTCCTTACTCCGCCGGAGCAGGCATCCGATATTTGCTGAATATTGTCTCATTACCCGGCTCAGGATGGCGCGGGATCAATAGTGACAGGCCCAACGAGGTCAACGCCATAAGCGACGCCAAACCAAACACCGCAGCAGGCGACACCAGCCACAGCAGGCCCAGCAACACCGGCAGGAACACCGCAGCGATGTGGTTGATGGTAAAGGCCACAGCCGCCGTTGGCGCGATATCTGCAGGGTCCGCGATCTTCTGGAAATAGGTCTTTAGCGCCAGCGCCAGCCCAAACAGGATATTGTCGACTACGTATAGAACCGAGGCAAACAGCACGCCCCAGCCAAACCAGTAAATGCCGCCATAGGCCATGAACACCAACGTCAGCCCAACATACTCCCAGATCAGGGTGCGGCGCTCACCAAAGTAACCCACGGCTTTACCCAAGAATGGCGCGACCAGCATTTTGACCACCAGATTGATCAGGTACAGACTGGTCAGTTCGTGCACGTCAAAGCCAAAACGTTCGACCATCATGAAGCCCGCAAAGACCATAAAGATCTGCCGCCGCGCACCGGCCATGAATTGCAGGGCGTAGTACAGCCAATACCGCTCGCGCAACACCATAGTCTTGTTCTGTGGATGTGGAGATTCAAACTGCGGATAGGCAAGTAGGGCAAACACCGCCAGCCCGGCAGTGGTAAAGCCGCCCACCATGAACACAATATTGTAGCTCAGGTTCAAAGTATCCCACATCAACATGATCAAGACAAAGACCAACAACGTCGTTGCCGATCCCATGCCCAACAACCAACCCAGCACCTGCGGAGCCTTGTCTTTTGGCAACCATTGCAGCTGCAGCGACTGATTCACCGTCTCGTAGTAGTGAAACCCAAGCGAGCTGAGAAAGGTCAGCATCAGAATTCCGGACAGGCTGGGGAACCAAGCGGTAAAGGCCGTTGCCACGCCCAACAGCACCAGCGACACCATGCCCAGCACTTGCTCACGGACAAACAGGATTATGGCGATCACGCCTATGGCCATAAAGCCAGGTATCTCGCGCACTGTGTGCAGCAAGCCGATGTCTGATCCGTCAAACCCTGCGACCTCAATCACAAAGTTGTTCAGCAGTGCGTACCACGAAAAGAACGCGATCGGCATGGCTGCAGACATCAGAAACAGCAGGGTCACCGGACGGCGCCAGAACGGCAAGTCAGACGAAGCGGAGAGTGGGAATTGTTTGAACATGCCCCGCTCATACGCCCGAAACACTCAGGTGGGTAGAGCAAAGACGCGCGTGCACATCAGCCCTGCATCTATGCAGAGTCGCTGCGCATGACAAAACGCCCTCCAAGGCGTTGCCTTGTTGGAGTGTTGTGGTGCCGCTGATGATGTCTGACGGTTACCAGAACCGGTATGAGTAATAAGAGGCGGTACCGCCAATGCGGATGCGGACGGGGATCAAACCCCGCGTGCTAAACGTTGTCTCTGCGCGCCCCGATATTGTTGGGACCCTGTTCCAAGCGCCGGGGTGCCAAGCCCAGCAGTGATTGCAATCAGGGGTGTTTTACCATGCAAACAGAAAAATCGCGTTACAGGGGCGTACGCTGGGTGTGCAACACCTCAATAAACCATCAATTCAATTTACAACGATCCCACTGCTCCTGATCATATTGACCAACCATCTGAAGATACAATAGCTCATCCAAGCAGCTTGATTCATAGTTTCCAGTTAGAAAAGTTGCATCCACGATTAGAACTCTCTTTCGCTCCACATAAAATGGCACAGGGTGGAAACGAAACTTTAGATTCACACGTGTCTTTTCAACTAGGGATGAAGGTTTTTTGGCCTTGATGAGAGACGCGTCCAATCCTAGCCAAGCGGCGATTTCTACATTAGCAATATCCCCAAAACCGTCGAGCAATAGAACCCAGATATCTACATCCGCCAAGGTTTCGATTTCTCGGTACGAGAGTTGCGGTCTTGTATCTTCCCACTCATCGGCAAAGAAAGGTGGATTCTGATAAAATGCCCCCCCCTGCCAAAAGGCAAAAGTTAAAGGATTCAATCTTCGCTCCAGGGCTGCAACGTTATCATTTATCAAAGACAAAAGTGTGAAAGCAAAATAAGCTAGTACGACAAGGAAATAGAGCCTAATAGCTCTCAGCCCCCACTTTACGAAACCACTCATTTATTCGCCTTCCAAAGCATCAAATTTGCTTCTTCTTAATGCAGGAAGGCTCACATTGACGATAGCAATCCATACCTGCTCAGAAAAAGTTCTGCGGATCAATATCCACATTCAAACGCAACTCTCCCTTTAGTCGGCATGGCGCGATCCATCGGGCAATCGCCTCTTGCAGCGGCACGCCTTTGGCAGCCTTGACCAGCAGGCGTACCCGGTGGCGGCCTCGGATCCGGGCAATGGGGGCTGGTGCGGGCCCAAAGACCTGCGCGCCGATGTTGCGCAGGGGGCCATCGTTGCGCGCCAGCGCGTTGCCCAAATCAAATACCGCAGGCAGGTCCGGCCCCGACAGGATGATCCCCGCCATGCGGCCATAGGGCGGCACCCCGGCGGCCTGGCGTTCAGCCGCTTCGGCCTTCCAAAAGCCTTCCTCGTCCCCTGACAGAATGGCGCGGATGACGGGATGTTCGGGCTGGAAGCTTTGCAGCAACGCCTCGCCCGGTTTCTCCGCCCGCCCCGCGCGGCCTGCTACCTGCCGCATCAGCTGAAATGTGCGTTCGGCTGCACGCAGGTCCGAGCCTTGCAGACCCAGATCCGCATCGATCACACCAACCAGTGTCAGCTGTGGAAAGTTATGCCCTTTGGCCACCAATTGGGTGCCCAGGATAATATCCGCCTCGCCCGCCGCGATCTGTTCTATCCGCTCTTTCAGCGCGCGGGCCGATCCGAACAGATCCGAGCTAAGCACCGCAATACGGGCATCGGGAAACAGGGTGGCGGCCTCCTCGCCCAGACGTTCGATACCGGGGCCAACTGGGGCCATCTTGCCCTCGACCTCACACGACGGGCAGACCGTCGGCAGAGGTTTGGTTTCGCCGCATTGGTGGCACATCAACCGGTTTTGGAAGCGGTGTTCTACCATCCTCGCGTCGCAGTGGTCACAGGCCACTTGCTCACCACAAGCCCGGCAGATCGTTACCGGCGCAAAGCCACGGCGGTTCAGGAACAACAGCGATTGCTCACCGTTCTCGATTCGCTTTTCCATGGCGCGGCGGAGGGTGGGCGAGATCCAGGTCGAGGCAGGCAGCTTCTCGGCCCGCATATCAATCGCCTTCATCCCAGGCAGCACAGCGACGCCAAAACGCGCGGTCAGGTCTAGCCGTTTGTACTTGCCCGCCTCGGCATTGGTCCAGCTTTCCAAACTTGGCGTGGCCGAGGCCAGCACCACCTGCGCCGAACACATCGCCGCGCGCAGCACTGTCATATCGCGGGCGTTATACAGCACACCCTCTTCTTGTTTGTACGAGGTGTCGTGTTCCTCATCGACGATAATCAAGCCCAGATCTCGGAACGGCAGAAACAGCGACGAGCGCGCGCCGATCACCAGTTGCGCGTTACCCTGCCCAATCATCCGCCAGACCCGGCGGCGTTCGGTCATGGTGACGCCCGAGTGCCATTCCGCCGGGGTGGCGCCAAATCGTGCCTCAACCCGTTTCAGGAACTCCGCCGTCAGCGCGATTTCAGGCAGTAGCACCAGCGCCTGCCGCCCGGCGCGCAGGCAAGCGGCGACCGCTTCTAGATAAACCTCGGTCTTGCCTGACCCGGTGACACCTTTGAGCAAGGTTGTGCCATAGGTTCCACTTTGCACCGCCTCAGCCAAAACATCGGCTGCAGCGGCCTGATCCTCGGTCAGGGTCTTGCCTGGCAATTCCGGGTCCAGATGCGGATAGGGCAGATCGCGGGGGGCTTCCTCCTCGCGTAGCGCGCCCTGTTTCACCAGCCCCTTGACCACCGAGGGGGTCACTCCAGCCAGATCCGACAGCTCTTTAGGGGTAAAGGCCAGCCCGCCGTATTCCTCAATCGCGGCCAATACTCGGCTGCGGGCATCAGTCATTCGGTCAGGCTCACCTGAACCACGGCGCAACACTTTGCGCATCGACACCGGGTCAGACAGTCCTGGCGCGCGGGTGGCCAGCCGCAGCATCGCCGACAGAGGGGTCAACGTGTAGTCGGCGGCGCGAGACAGGAATTGGCGCATCTCGTCCCTCATCGGGGCAACATCCAAAACGCGGTTCACCGGGCGCAGCTTGGCCGAATCAAAATCGCCCTGCCCCGGCCCCCAAATCACCCCCAACACCCGGCGCGGGCCCAGTGGCACTTCGACATAGGCTCCACGAAAACAGCCGCCCTCGGGGGCGCGATAATCCAGAACCCGGTCAAGCGGTTGCGTGGTCAGAACCCCGACCCGTTCACCCGCATGGAAAAACTCCTGTTCGCTCACGCCACTGCCTTTCATCCTCAGGGGTTTTTAATGCCTCGCTATTGCGGTAAAGGCTAGCGCAAACCTCAACCGCTGCGGTAAAGGTTAGCGCAAACAAAGACCAACCCATCCAAAGGATCCGTCTGATGAAATTCTTCGTAGATACTGCAGAAATCAACGCCATTGCCGAGCTGAACGATCTGGGCATGGTGGATGGTGTCACCACCAACCCCTCGCTGATCAAGAAATCCGGCCGTGACATCATCGAAGTCACCAAGGAAATCTGTGATCTGGTAGACGGTCCTGTATCGGCCGAAGTCACCGCTGTTGACGCAGAAACAATGATCGCCGAAGGCCGCAAGCTGGTTGAGATCGCCGAAAACATTGCCGTCAAAGTGCCGCTGACATGGGATGGCCTGAAAGCCTGTAAAACCTTGACCGACGATGGGCACATGGTCAACGTGACCCTGTGTTTCTCAGCCAACCAGGCACTGCTGGCAGCCAAAGCTGGTGCAACCTTCATCTCGCCCTTCATCGGTCGGTTGGATGACATCAACCTGGACGGTATGGAGCTGATCGAAGACATCCGCACCATCTATGACAACTACGGTTTTGATACCGAGATCCTGGCCGCCTCGATCCGGTCGGTAAACCACGTACTGGATTCTGCCCGTCTGGGTGCCGACGTGATCACTGCCCCTCCAGGCGTGATCAAGTCGCTGGTCAACCACCCGCTGACCGACAAAGGTCTGGCTGCATTCCTGGCGGATATCAAAGCGGCAGATATCAAAATCCTGTAAGTCCTCTGCAATTTGCAGAGCGAGGGAGGTTCCGGTTGGAGCCTCCTTTTTGTTTTGAACGCGGTATGTCTGCTTAGCAACGTCACGCAAACGGCCCGTTACCAATTTTCGTTTGTTCTTAGAAAAGCCGAGCTGGCGCAGCGGCCTTGGTCGAGTTTCCGCGCAGCCAATCGAACATCGAGTTACTTGGCGGATTAAAGTCACGAATAGAAACAATCCCGAGCACTTTTCCGTCCTCGCAGATCGGCAAATGACGGAACTTGCCCTTGATCATTATTTGGTACGCTTCGACCGGCTTAGCGTCGGGTGCCAGCCATTGAGGATTTGGTGTCATCACCTGTTTGACCAAGGTTGTCGCCGAAGGGCGGTACACAATAACACTGCGCTGAATGACATCTCGCTCGCTGAATATGCCAACAAGAATCCCGCTATCGTCCACGACCGGCAGGGCTCCGACGTTCGACGAGGTCATGATAATGCAGGCGGTCCGCACTGTATCATTAGGGGATGTACTATGCACTTGTTGACCGGCGATCATGTCACTGAGCGTTGACGATTTCATAGGATACGGACCATTTCATTTGTTCAGATCAGAGGGTCAGACTAACATGCAAAATGGTCTTTGGAGTTGAGAAAAACATTGTGTTTTAGGCAAACTCAATGCAGCTTCCATTAGGGTGAAAAACCTCCTGTTTCATATGAGGTTCCACAATGGAACTCCGGAAAATTCTCAGTAAAATAACGATACGTTACCGCTGAAAGAGATGATTTGAGCTGTATTTCATGTGTTTGGATAAGGCCGCCGGCTGGCAGACCGTCGGGTTATAGAAGTGAAGCATATTCGCTGCGTGCATCAATGGATAGCTTCGGGCCTCTACGAAGCCCAAAACCGTCGTTCCTCAACTGTGCCCTCCACAGGAAGGCACTCTCTTTGAGGGAGGGGATTCCTTTCGTGGATATCTATGAACCGCTACCGGTCCAACACTCGCTGGGCAAGTCGCCTTAGGCCAATGCCCGTCCGGAACTCGAATTCTTCGAACTGAAAGCGCCGTGGGGTTACGCCGTGGCGGGATAGCCCCGACTGCAGCGCTCGACGCAGCGAAACCGGGCCGCAAAAGGATACTTTGGCTTGTGAGAGGTCCACATCAGTAGTCTCTTTGATCACGTCTGCCGACAAACGCTGGCCTTCGGCCGAGACAATCATGTGCAAATTCAGGTTGGGCTTTGACTGCGCGATCTTTTCCAACTCGGCCAGATGGGGTGCGGCGTTGCGGGATTTGACGCAGTAGAACAGATCAACAGGCTTGGCATCGGTGGAAAGCGCCTTGGCCCATGCCAGAAACGGGGTGATGCCAATGCCGCCTGCGATCCAAATCTCGGGGGTTTTGGCTGATAGGCGGAACCTGCCAAACGGCCCTTGGATGCTCACCTTTTGCCCTACTGCGATGGCGTTAGCCAAACCGGTGGTAAAGTCGCCAAGCCCCTTGATGGTGACCCGAAGTGATCCGTCGCTGCCGATGTTTGAGAAACTAAACGGGTGAGGTTCAGGTTTTTCGGACCCGACAAAGCGAAGCACGCCAAATTGGCCTGGCTTTGCGCTAATCTGTTTGTTCTCTGGGGTCATAGTGATGGCCAAAGCCCCACCAGTCTTTTCAATCCCGGCAATTTTGAACTGCCGCGAAGGGCGCATGTCTTCGGGCAGCAACATCCAGATGTAAGCGGCAAGCCCAGCAGCGCAGAAGGCGCCAGCAAACAGGCCTGCGAGATCAGTCATTGCAAAGGGCTTCAGGATGAAGACAAAGTGAAACACGCCTGCGGCAAACATCGCGCCCATGGCTTTGTGGGTCCATTTCCACAGGTGATACGGGATGAAGGTCGCAACCGAGATCACCACAAGAATCAACAACCCATACAGGCTGAGCTCTCCAAGTGTCTCTGCCAGATCGGTCAAGGCTGTTTCCTTGCCCAGCCCATCTATGTCTGCGTCGACCGTATCATGCACCAGAATGGCGGCCATCGCAGTGATGCCTGCCCATTTGTGCAGAACATAGACGCGGTCCAGCCCGCCAAAAATTGCCTCGACCCCAGGAAGACGGGTCGACAGGATTTGACCCCAGGCCATCAAGATCAACGCGCCCAGGCCAAGGTATTGAGAGAAAAGCGCGGTTTGGTCTGAGATGTTGGGCAGAGAGAAAAGCTGATAAGCTGGGAACAACGTCGTGGCGATAATCAGCAATAGTCCAAAGAGAGGCATTGAAAGTCCTTATTGAGCCGAAGATACTTGGTGCATGTCTTTATCCATCGACTTTGAACATGCCAAGGTTGGAGATCCTTGGTTTGCGGGCATCGCCGGTAAAAGTGGTCTAACAAAGGACCAACAGCCCCCTTTCCCAATCGCTCAACAGGCCCAAAAGCGGTTTTTTCCCGCTTTCGGCGCCAGAGACCTTGTCAGGCGCTATGTCCAGATCGGCCGCTTGCTGAGAAAACGTCCGATCTGCGGCTATAGCAAGTCGCCACTTGCGCCACCAAAGTTCGGAAAAATCCCGCTGGTCGGTTAGCTTGCACCTGCTTTGATTCCATCCAAGCAATTTTGTTTTGCACAACCTCTTGCAGCTCGATTTCAGACTGCCTGACACGCAACCGTTCGGACTCCACCAAACTTGTCTTGAGTCTTTGTGCCCTGATTTTTAGGAAGGAAATTTCGGGGTATTTGTTGTTGTCCGTGATGCCAGAGATAGAGGTGTTCATGAAGTGCCTTGTTGATCCGAAGATGAGTGTTTCACCTGGACAAATTTATGATAAATTATTGAGGAATAAGTTAACATCGCCCTGACAATCGAGAGCATGTCGCCCTTGTCCATTTGCCGTATGCTAATCACTAAAAATACCCCTAAAAGAACTTTGCGAAACCTGTTGCCAACAGCAGTTCAGAACCTACTGCTGTCAGTGTTGCTTAGCCCAACGTCATGGGGATGATCCTTTTGTTTTAGCGACCTCTCGATAAGCAATTGTGTTTCTTCCGACCTTGGCGCACGCCCCTGATTTTATTCAACTCCGCCAAAAATCGCGTTGGCGCAAATTTTCCCCACTTTTTGTTAGAACTCGTGTTATAACCTGCCCCAAACCCACCAGAGGTCAGAGCATGAGCAGCAGTCCCGTTTTAGAAGAATCCCTCCGTCAAGCTATTGTCGCCAAGCCCGATGCGGTGCTTGAAGATCAGACCGTGATGAACGCTCTGGTCTCGGCCAATGAACGCTCGATGGGCGCCAACATCGTTGATCTACGCGGTATCGCGATGGAGCGTATGGAAGCGCGGCTGGACCGGCTGGAAGATACCCATCGCTCGGTGATTGCGGCGGCTTATGACAATCTGGCCGGCACCAACCAAATCCATCGCGCCGTGCTGTCGCTGATGGATCCCACCGATTTCGAAAGCTTCCTGCAGAACCTGCGTGGCGATTTGGCCAGTATCCTGCGGTTGGATGCGGTCACATTGGTGCTGGAGACCGTGCAGAACGACCAGAACCCGGCGGTCAAACGCATGGGCGAAGTGCTGAATGTGGTCGAGCCCGGTTTTATTGATGATTACGTGAACCAGGGCCGCGGTAGCCCGGTGCGCCCGGTCACGCTGCGGCAAATCCAAGGCGGCATACCCCAGCTTTATGCGGATAAGTCCGACTGGATCCGGTCCGAGGCCTGCCTGAAGCTAGACTTTGGCGATGGTCGCCTGCCCGGTCTGCTGGTCATGGGCTCGGAAGATCCGCATCAGTTTACCCCCCAGCATGGCACCGAATTGCTCACCTTCTTTGCAAGCGTATTTGAACGGTCGATGCGTCACTGGCTGTCGTGAGCCTGATTTCTCCAGCCTGCCGCGATGTGCTGGAGCACTGGCTGGCCAGCCAAAAGGCGCTGAACGGTGCGGCTGACAATACCCTGACAGCCTATAGTGGCGACGTGAGCGAGTTTTTGTCGTTCATGACGCTGCATTTTGGTGCGCCTCAGGGGATGGGAGCGCTGAAGTCGATCTCAACCGGCGATATGCGGGCCTGGATGGCCGAAACGCGCAATGGCGGCACTGGCGCGCGTTCGCTGGCGCGCAAACTATCGGCCGTAAAAAGCTTTTACCGCTGGCTAGCTGAACGCGAAGGGTTTGAAGCCAGCGCCGTGCTGATGGCGCGGGCACCGAAGTTCCAAAAGAAGCTCCCCCGCCCAATTGCCGCCGAGGCGGCCAAGGCGGTGCTGGAAACGGTTGAACTGCAGTCTCAATCAGACTGGGTGTCAGCGCGGGATGTTGCTGTTGTGACCCTGCTATATGGCTGTGGCTTGCGCATATCCGAAGCATTGGGATTGCAAGGCAAGGACGCCCCGATCGGCAAGGTGTTACGGATTACTGGTAAAGGCGGCAAGGAACGCATCGTGCCGGTTCTAAGCGCCGCCCGTGATGCGGTGGACCGTTATTTGAAACTTTGCCCACATCCGCAAGTAGCGGAGGGACCGCTGTTTCGCGGCGTCCGCGGCGGAGCCCTGAACCCGCGCCTGATCCAAGGGGTAATGGCCAAGACCCGCGCCCAGCTGGGCTTGCCAGCAACGGCCACGCCCCATGCGCTGCGTCACAGCTTTGCCACCCACCTGCTTGAGGCCGGCGGTGATTTGCGTGCGATTCAGGAATTACTGGGCCATGCCTCGCTATCGACCACCCAGGCCTACACGGCTGTCGACACCGCGCATTTGATGGAAGTCTATAACCGCGCCCATCCCAAGGCCTGAGACCGTCACGGTTTTGTGTCTCTTTGTGCACAGCCAAAACGTGGAAACCTGTGCTTTTGCAACACCTAACAGGGCAGAGCAAAGCAACAGGAGACAGCACCATGACCCGCAGCGTTGGGATTGCCGCCGTATTGTCCGCCACCATGATCACAGCCAGTTCCGCTTTGGCTCAGGACTGCCCTGTCACCACGCTTGAGCCCTTTGACCTGACCGAGAGTGATATCGCCAGCATCTATGACTGTATTGGCGATGCGATGGTCGTCGGCTACAGCAAAGAAGGGGATATGGTCGCCAAGAACTATCGTAACTGGACGGTAACAGGCACCCGGCACGGGGTAGCTGGCGCACACGGGAATCGATTGCTGCTGACCTATGCCAATGACATCGCCGCCGAAGACTACCTGAAATTCGCCGAAGACGACGTGGTGATGCCAGTGGGCTCGCGACTGGCCAAGGAAAGCATCAAGATCAATAAGAAGAAAGGCGCGGCTGTCATTGGTCCGCTGTTTTTGATGACCAAGCTAGAAGCCGGGGCAGCCCCTGACACAAACGACTGGCTTTATGGCGGGCTGCAACCCAACGGCAAGCCTATGAAGTTCAAGCAGTCCTTTTGCCACGATTGCCACGCCAGTTGGGAGGATCAGGACTTTCTCGCCTATCCTCTGGAAGAGGTTCGGGTGGGCAACTGAGGTCTGAACAGTCCCATTGGCTGCTGGAAAATCGTAAATCCGACGGCTGAACACTTGCGGGTTGTGTGGAAATTCGCCATCACATGGGAATGACCCCACAGATCCGAGCCCTTTCCGTTCATTTATTTACCGCAACTGGCGCTGTTATTGCCATGTTGGCAATGCTCGCAGCCGTCGATGAAAAATGGGACTTGATGTTCCTATGGCTGGTGGTGGCCTTTATTGTGGATGGAATAGACGGCCCGTTGGCACGTAAGTATCACGTCAAGCGGTATGCGCCTGAATTCGACGGCGTGCTGTTGGATCTGATCATCGACTATTTGACCTATGTGTTTATCCCAGCCTTTGCGCTGTTCAATTCCGGTTTGATGGCGGGCTGGACCGGCTGGTTTGCTATCATTGTCATCACCTTTGCCAGCGCGATGTATTTTGCCGATACCCGGATGAAGACCAAGGACAACTCGTTTTCGGGCTTTCCCGGCTGCTGGAACATGGTTGTGCTGGTAATTTTTGCTCTGCAACCCAGCCACTGGACGAGTCTGGCGCTGGTTACATTGGTGTCGGTGAGCATGTTTTTACCGCTGAAATTTGTCCATCCGGTGCGCACCGAGCGTTGGCGTCTGGTCACCCTACCGATGGCATTGGCTTGGACTTTCTTTGCGGGTTGGGCCGCCTGGGTAGATTTCCATCCGCAAAGCTGGGCGCATTGGGGGCTGGTTGTGACCTCGGTCTACCTGCTTTTTGTCGGCGTTGTTCAGCAGGTTGTTCCGGCTCAGCGCAAAATTCAGCGCAGCTAGATCTGTTAGCTAAGTTTGGTAATCCCGCTTAGATCCGCGTCAGCACCACACCGCCAACAATCAGTACCGTGGCCACCGCCTTAGCGCGGTCAAACCGCTCTCGGAACACCACCACACCTATCAGCACCGCAAACAGGATCGACGTCTCACGCAGCGCGGTGACAAGTGCGATGGGGGCCTGTGTCATCGCCCAGACCGCAATCCAATAGGCCCCCAGTGACGCCGCTCCAGCCATACAGCCCCGCAACCAATCTCGACGTCTTGCTACCAGCACTGCCCTACCCTGTCGCCACAGCCCCCATGATCCAAAGATGATCCCGTCGATCAGGAACATCCAGGCGACAAACACCGTCGCATCCCCAGCTTCGCGCGCACCCAACCCATCGATCAGGGAGTAACAGGCCGTCATCAGAGCCGAGGCAAAGGCAAAACGCAGCATGTGCTGGCTTTCGCCATTGCTAAAGACACCTCGCGCCATTGCAATTATACCGGTGCCCAGCGCTGCGATCCCAATGTACTCTAGCAGCGCCAAGTCGTCAGACAGAAAGAACACCCCAACCAGAGCCACCAGCATCGGCGCCAGCCCGCGGGCGATCGGGTAAACTCGGCTCAGATCACCGTGTTCATAGGCCGAGGTCAGGAAATACTTGTACAGCGAATGCACCACACCCGAGGCCAGCAACCACGGCCAGACCTGCGCGGTTGGCAGTGGCAGCACAAGTGTCATCAGCAGGCCAATTGCGCCCTGCGACGTTGACATGATGAACATCGCCTGAAATTTGTCACCGCCGGTTTTGACCAGCGCGTTCCACCCCGCATGCAAGAAGGCGGCGAACAGAACTGCAAGAAATACAGTGGCGCTCATAAAGGTGTCATATCAGCAATCCGCCCGCACCTTCGTGCTTGAGCAGTTCAACCTTGGTCTCAACCCCGCCTGCGCCGGAAAATCCGCCGAGCCCATTGGCCCCCAACACGCGGTGGCATGGGATGATCACTGGGATCGGATTTGCACCACAAGCATTGCCCACCGGCTGCGCCGAGCTTTGCAATGCATCTGCAATGTCGCCATAGGTCCGCGTTTCACCAAACGGGATCGCTGACATGGCGTCACAGACCGTGCGCTGAAAGTCGGAGCCGTCAACATGAAGGGGCAGATCAAAATCTTGCAGCTCACCGGCAAAATAGGCGCGCAATTGACCACAGGCCTTGTCCAACAGGGCCGACCGCCCGCCGCCATCAGCAGACCAGTTCAGGCGCACAATGGCACCGTCTCGCTCTTCGATCGAGAGCATTCCAACTGGCGTATCTAGGGAAGCAAAGGGCATAGGCGCACCCTCATCCATTCCTAGCACCAGCACAAGACCCACAATCGTTAAGCCAAAAGTTAACGGTTACGTTGGCCAAACCACTCTATCCGTGGCTCGCACTCTCGGCGCGTTAACCTTTATTACGATTGCTCGCCACTTTTGTTAAAATTCAACTAAACCTTAGGAAGGATTTGAAACCAAGGTGGCACAAATGATCGCGGCAATCTCTCCCAGCATCAGCTTTATCACCCCAGCTCAGCAGCCTCCAAAGGCTGAGTTGGTTCAAGCTGATGCTGTTGCCCAGGCCGAAAAGGCCAAGATCATCACCAGGGAAACTGCTGATGCCAAGGATGCCCACGACGCCCGCCAAATGTATCTGCAAACCAAATACGTTGGCCCAGCACGCGCAACCGCACGCATGGCAGCACTTGGCAACGGATACGAGCAGTCGCTGCAGGCTCAGTATGTTGGCCCAGCCCGCGAAACGGCTCGCCAGATTGCACTGGGCAAGGAAGTTGGCGCCTCCAAGGCCCAGGCCGAAATTCAGGACATGCTGTCGGGCACCTATGCTGGACCAAAACCTGCCAGTGTTATCGCCGCAGACGAATATCGTCAGGCCATGAAGGCCATGCACTGATCACCCTCTTTCGGTTGACTGCAGGTCAGTGATTGGGTGTAAATTGGAAACAATCTGCACGTTCCAAGAAAATTATTGCCGATGCGGCGACATTTTCTCCGTGCGATTACGGGGCCTTACAAATTCCTTAAAAATTCTTCGTAAACAGTTGGGTCGTTCACCGGCCGTTTCAGCCGCTTTTTAATGAGTTTCCACCAGTATGCGGGCAGCGCTCAAATCGGGCACCCATATACTGGAGAATCACTATGCACTCTGTTTCAGCAGCTGGCGGGTTTGGCAAAGGTCCGAACATCGCATTGCAGAACCAACAACCCGGCTCGCCGGATCACGCCAAACAGCCGGGTCCACCAGACCATGCCAAGGCCTGGGGCTGGCGTGCCCAGCAGCCGCAAGAGCCCGCGACCGACGCAACCGCGCCGATAACCGAGGCTCCAGTGGTTGATGCAACCGCTCCTAAAGGTCTGTCTGCCGTGCTGAGCGGCGCATTTGGTGAGATCAACATCAGCATCGCCAGTGTGAATGGCGAGTTTGAGATCGAAGTCGAAATGGAAGACGGCGAGTTGAGTGTTGAGATTGAGACCGAGGGCTCCGGTGGCGAGATCGACATCGAGTTTGTCATGAGCCCGCATGGTGGCATTAAGGTGACATTCGAACAGGATGACGCCGGAGAGATCACGCTGAACGCGGCCAACGCGGTTGTCGAAGATCCGCCTATCACTGTTGAAACCAGCCCGTTGGAAGTTGCAGCCCCTGCGCCAGCGACCACTAACGCCGACATGGAGTCGCTGATTGTTGGCCTGATTTCTGGTGAAACCGGCACATCAAACGTCGACGCGAGTGCTGAGTATAACGAGGTTCAGGCCCTGTTTGGCGAAGGCTAACACCTCAGCGTAGCTTATGATTTTAAAAGAGGCGCCCCTCCAAGACATGGAGTGGGCGCTTTTTCAATTTGACCTGCAGATCAGAGCTTCAGTGCAGGCACAAAATTCTCTTGGTCGTTGAGCGCATCGTAGCCCTGCATATCCTCGGCTGCCAACAAAGCATTCAGGATCGCTTCTTCGGTGGTTTCGATCACCGCTTCGAACAGGGGCGAGCAATCGGTGTTGTCCATCGTGCCCTCGGCCGACGAGAACGCCAGCGCATAGTCGCCCGACCCATTGGACAGGCTGGATCCAATCCGTGCCAGACCGGCAAAGCTGCGGTTAGCCACACGGGTCAGGTTACGGGCACACAGAGGCGCGTCGGTAGCGATGATAATGACGATGGATCCATCAGCATCCGCCTCGGATGTGTCGCGAACCTCACGACCATCCACCCGCAGTGTTCCACCAAAATTTGACTGCACCAAAACGCCAAGCATGTAGTCTTCAACACTGCGCGATGCAGTGCCGATGCCACCTTTCAGCCCGAAGGATATGGTACCAGTGCCTCCGCCAACAGCGCCCTCCTCCACCGGGCCCTCCTTGGCATTTGCCAGTGCCTGCACCATTTCGTCGACCGTAGGGCGTCGGGCGCGGATGTCGTTCAGCCGCCCATCATTGGTCTCGCCCACAACCGCATTGATCGAAGTGACCAGTTCGTTGCCGGGCTGTGCGAGAGTGTGCTGGATCAGCGCCTCAATCCCGCGGCCGGTGGCCAGCGTATTGGTCAGCAGAATTGGGGTTTCCAGCTCGCCCAATTCCTGCACCTGTGTGGTCCCAGCAAATTTTCCAAAGCCGTTGAGCACCGACAGGCCCGCGCGGGGACGGGTTTGGAACACATTGTCAGAGTGAGGAAGGATGGCAGTTGCCCCGGTGCGGGTCCGCTCGCCCTCGATCAGAGTGACATGGCCGACCTTAACACCGGCCACATCTGTAATTGCATTCAAGAGACCGGGCGAAAACCGCCCGATCTGGATGCCATGGTCACGCGCGCGTGCCATTAGCCCAGCGCATCGTTACAACGGCCACATACGTCAGCATGGCTGTGTTGACCAACGTCTGGCAGGATCTTCCAGCAGCGCTGGCACTTCTCGCCATCAGCCTTTTCAAACACAACCGAGATGCCGTCGACTTCGGGCATACGGAAAGCTTCGGCCGGGGCCGGATCACCACTCAGCACCACATCGGATGTGATGCAGATGTCGGCAAAGTTGACCGAGGCCAGAGCAGCGCGGACTTCATCATCACGCACATGCACAACCGGGGACGCTTCGAGCGACGCGCCAATCACCTTGTCCGTCCGCTGGATTTCCAGCGCCGAGGTGACCACACGGCGGGCCTGACGGATGCCGGACCATTTAGCGGCCAGCGGTTCGTTCAGCCAGTCACCTGGGGTGTCGGGCATGTCGGTCAGGTGGATCGAGCTTTCATCGCCTGGGAAACGCTCGAGCCAGACTTCCTCCATGGTGAAGACCAGAATTGGCGCCAGCCAGCGGGTGATGCGGTGGAACAACAGGTCCAGCACCGTGCGCGCGGCGCGGGCGTTCAGGGTATCGCCATCGCAGTACAACGCATCCTTGCGCACATCGAAGTAGAACGACGACAGATCAACAGTGGCAAAGTTGAACACAGCCGACAGAACGCCTTGGAAATCAAACGCCTGATAGCCAGTACGAACCTTGTGATCCAGCTCGGCCATGCGGTGCAGCACCCACTGCTCCAGCTCGGGCATATCGGCAGGTTCGACCCGCTGATCTTCCGAGAAGTCGCCCAACGAACCGAGCATATAACGCATGGTGTTGCGCAGGCGGCGATAGCTGTCGGCGGTGCCTTTCAGGATCTCCGGCCCGATCCGCTGGTCGGCGGTGTAATCGGTTTGGGCCACCCAGAGGCGCAGGATGTCAGCGCCGTATTGTTTGACCACTGTTTCCGGTACGATGGTGTTGCCCAGCGATTTGGACATCTTCATGCCTTTGGCATCCAGCGTGAACCCGTGGGTTACCACATTGCGGTATGGCGCGCGGCCCTTGGTGCCACAGGCCTGCAACAGGGATGAGTGGAACCAACCTCGGTGTTGGTCGGTGCCTTCCATATAGACATCGGCGATACCATCTTCGGTGCCATCCTCGCGGTCGCGCAGGACGAATGCGTGGGTCGAGCCAGAATCGAACCATACGTCGAGCACGTCAAACACCTGCTCCCACTCATCCGCGTTATAGTCATCGCCAAGGAAGCGTTCTTTGGCACCTTCCATGTACCAAGCGTCTGCGCCTTCGGCCTCAAATGCCTCAACAACGCGAGCATTCACGGCGTCATCACGCAGCAGGAAGCCCTCATCTGTTGGCAACAGACCCTTTTTGATAAAGCAGGTCAGCGGCACACCCCAGGCGCGCTGGCGCGACAGAACCCAGTCGGGGCGGGTTTCGATCATCGCGTGCAGACGGTTGCGGCCCTTGGCCGGGGTCCATTTGACCAGCTCGTCGATCGAGGTCAGGGCCCGGTCACGGATGGTTTTGCCATAAGTGTCCTGATCATCGCCGATTTCACGATCCACGGCAGCAAACCACTGCGGTGTGTTGCGATAGATGATCGGCGCCTTGGAGCGCCACGAGTGTGGATAGCTGTGCTTGATCTTGCCGCGTGCCATCAAGCCGCCTACTTCGACCAGCTTGTCGATCACGGTCTTGTTGGCATCGCCCTCGCCGCCTTTGCGGTTCAGGATGTATTTGCCCCCAAAGAACGGCAGATCAGCGCGGAAGCCACCGTCGTCCAGCACGTTATAGGTGATGACCTGCTCCAGCATGCCGAGGTCACGGTAAAGTTCGAATTCATCCATACCGTGGCTTGGGGCGCAGTGCACAAAGCCGGTGCCTTCGGTGTCGGTCACAAACGGAGCAGCGCGGAAGTCACGCAGGTCATCCCATTCACCGTTGCCGCCTTCGGCGCCGTGCAGCGGGTGTTTCAAGCCAACGCCATCCAGATCATCGGCCGACACATCTGCGACGCGGGTGTACTGATCTTCAGACAAACGAGCGCGCTTCATCACATCGGCGGCCAGATTGTCGGCCAAGATGTATTTGTCACCAACCGCAACCCAAGATTCCTCTGGTGTGCCGGTGACTTCGTACAGGCCATAAGCAATGTCCTGTCCAAAGACGACGGCCTTGTTCGATGGGATCGTCCAAGGGGTGGTTGTCCAGATAACGACCTGAGCGCCGGAAAGTTTGTGGGCTTCGTTGGCAACCTTGAACTTCACCCAGATGGTAAAGCTCTCTTTGTCGTGGTATTCGACCTCGGCCTCGGCCAGCGCGGTTTTTTCAACTGGAGACCACATCACGGGCTTAGAGCCCTGATACAGCGTGCCGTTCATCAGGAACTTTTGGAATTCACCGGCAATCACAGCCTCGGCGTGGTAGGCCATGGTCAGGTATGGATCGTCCCAGTTGCCGGTGATGCCAAGACGTTTGAACTCTTCACGCTGGATATCCACCCAACCCTCGGCAAACTTGCGGCATTCTTGGCGGAAGTCGACGATATTGACATCGTCTTTGTTCTTGCCCTTTTTGCGGTATTTTTCCTCGATCTTCCATTCAATCGGCAGACCGTGGCAATCCCAACCCGGCACATAGCGCGCGTCAAAACCCATCATCTGGTGCGAACGCACGATCATGTCTTTGATGGTTTTGTTCAGCGCGTGACCGATGTGCAGGTGACCGTTGGCGTATGGAGGGCCATCGTGCAGCGTGAACGGCTCACGGCCCTCTTTTTCGCGCAGGCGATCATAGACGCCGATCTTGGCCCAGCGCTCCAGCCACTGGGGCTCGCGCTTGGGCAAGCCAGCGCGCATTGGGAAGTCGGTTTTGGGCAGGTTCAGCGTGGATTTATAGTCGGGTGTTTCAGGCGTGTCGGCGCACATGTGAGGCGTCCTTGTCGATGGTCTGTTCGGAATGTCGAAGCGATCGGTGCGAAGTCTCAAACACCTTGGCCCGGCGTCTCATTGGTTCAGAGAGCCGGGGATATAATTCGAATAATGATGGCCGCACGATGGGTCATAGCCGCGTTATAGGGCGGCGCGCGTCGGGGGTAAAGCGCAGAAGGTCAATGGCAGGCCAGCAGCAATTTCTTTTTGCGGGATCGGTTGAACGTCAAAATGAACCTCCCTAGATGCAGGAAGCGGGCAGCTGGTGACAGGAGAATTCCCCAGGTAGCTTCCGCCAATTGCAGCAGTACGGCTTTTTCGGCCTCCCGAAAGACAACGAATGAAATTCAGTACACTCAACTCCCTTGTGGCAGCGTCCCTTGTGACGACCAGCCTTAGCTTTGGCACAACCGCTCATGCGGGTCGCTGGACCGAAGAAACCAGGCTTGATGCGTTGAGCCAGGGGCCAACCCAACAAGTCGTTCTTCCGCTGGATCGCCGTGGATATGATGATCCGCGAGCCATCTCTGTCAGTTGTGTAGACGGGCAGGAAACTCTGGTGATCAGCACTGGCGGATATAAGGCTGACAAGATGAACATCGTCACCATCATGACGGACGGGCGCCCCCATAAGCTGCGTGGCAAAGTGCACGGCAGTGGCAACACGCTGTACGCCGTGCCAAGCCGAGACTTGCTGCGGGATCTGGCAACGGCTGACAACATTGTTGTTGGCTTTAAGGACCGGCGTGGAGAGTTAAGAACGGGCAAAAGCGAAAACACCGGCCGGGGGGGGGTGCTGACCGCATTCAACGCCGGGTGCAGATAAGCTCTGGCACCTGCGGCCCCTTACACAGGGGATGCGACTTTGCCCAAGTAAATATATGTGAGATCAGGCCTCTTTTGCCAGCCGCTCTTCCAGCACCTCAAACGGAACACCCGGCTCATCCTTGGCACCGCGGATCACCAGCGAGGTTTTGACCGAGGCCACATTGGGCGTGCTCAGCAATTCGCCAGTCAAGAAGCTTTGAAATGTGCTGAGATCCGGAGAGACACATTTCAGGATAAAATCCACTTCGCCGTTCAGCATGTGACACTCACGGACCAGCGGCCAGCTGCGGCATTTCGCTTCAAAGGCGCTCAGCTCGACCTCGGCCTGGCTTTCCAGCCCAACCATGGCAAAGACCTGCACTTCAAACCCCAGCTCACGGGCGTTGACCTCGGCGTGGTAGCCACCGATATATCCGGCCTCTTCCAGTGTGCGGACACGGCGCAGGCATGGCGGCGCAGAGATGCCAACACGTTTGGCCAGCTCAACATTGGTCATGCGCCCATCGGCTTGCAGCTCCGACAATATCTTGCGATCAATCGGATCCAGGCGTGTTGTGACCATGTTCAGCTCTCCGTCAATTTTGCGTTTCTTATAGCACCGCCGGTAGTGCGCGCAATAATATTTCATACCAGCGCAATTTTCTTTGCCTGATGGAAAAATCACAATAGCTTCACCCGCCCAGCCCTGTCCGGGGGTTTAACGCGCCTCATAGGGCGGCTATATGAGTCGCCAACTGGCGGCCTACCCGCCCTGCTGCATTATTTGGGGATACCAATATGACTGATACGCGCCACACCAAGGTTCTGATCATTGGCTCGGGGCCTGCGGGCTATACCGCCGGTGTTTATGCCAGCCGCGCCATGCTGGAGCCCATTCTGGTGCAGGGCATTGAGCCTGGCGGTCAGCTGACCACCACCACTGAGGTGGAAAACTACCCCGGCTTTACCGAAGTGCAGGGCCCCGATCTGATGATCAAGATGCAAGAGCATGCTCAGGAAATGGGCTGTGAAATCATCGGCGACATCATCACCGAGCTGGACACCTCCAAACGCCCGTTCACCGCCAAGGGTGACAGCGGCACGGTTTATACTGCGGATGCAGTTATTCTGGCCACGGGTGCGCGCGCCAAGTGGCTGGGACTGGAGAGTGAAGAGAAGTTCAAGGGCTTTGGCGTCTCGGCCTGTGCTACCTGTGATGGGTTCTTTTATCGCGGTCAGGAAATCGTGGTCATCGGTGGCGGCAACACTGCGGTTGAGGAAGCGCTGTTCCTGACCAAGTTCGCCAGCAAAGTCACATTGGTTCACCGCCGCGACGAGTTGCGCGCCGAGAAGATCCTGATCGACCGGCTGATGAAGAACGAAAAGATCGTACCGCTGTGGTTCAACACATTGGAAGAGGTTGTCGGCACTGAAAACCCGCTGGGTGTCGAGGGTATTGTCACCAAGAACGTCAAAACCGGCGAGCTGACCGAGATCCCTTGTAAGGGTGTTTTTGTCGCCATCGGCCACGCCCCAGCCAGCGAGTTGGTTAAGGACTCGCTGGAAACCCATTCCGGCGGATATGTGGTGACCGAGCCCGGCACCACCAAAACCAGCGTGCCCGGCGTGTTTGCTGCGGGTGACCTAACCGACCATGTTTACCGTCAGGCTGTAACTTCAGCCGGTATGGGCTGCATGGCGGCGCTGGACGCTGAAAAGTTCCTGGCGGAAGCTGAGGACTGATGAAAACTGTCAGCGGGCTTTTCTACCGGATTGTGTATGAAGAGTTCGCTGATCAGATTTTGAACGGTGTGATCTCGCCCGAAGGGCGATTTCACCATTCAGGGCAGCCGGCCCTGTATCTTTCCCCTTCTATTGATGCCGCCGGACACGGCCTCATCAATTTCGTTGGCACCGATGACCCGCGCCGTGTTTCGGTGCCGTTGCAGCTGAACGATGCCAGATTGCTAGACATCCGCGACCAGGCAACCTGTGACGCATTGGGTGTATCTGCCAACGCCCCGATCACCCCTTGGCAGCCACAGCGAGAGGCTGGGGAACCTGCAACCACGTGGCAGGCCAGTGACGCAGTACGCAGCAGCGGCGCAGACGGGATGATCTACGCAGCCCGAACCAATCCCGCGCGATGGCATATCGTTTTGTTTAGATGGAACGAAATTACAGGTGCCGCGTTGGAATCCTCGGGACCGATGAAACCCTGGTTACCCCCATCGACATGACTTGACGGATATCGGGGCAACCCTCACAGTTTGGGTCACTTGTGAACATGTGAGGGGACCAGACGTTGAATGACCTGTGGCGCGGCGACTGGGCCACGCGAACCCGGATTGTCACCGGGCTGATCCTGTTCACCTTTGCCTTCTTTCACTTTCTCAATCTCGGCCTGGGTCTATTTTCAAACGAGGCGCTGGACTGGGGTCAGGACCTGCGGCTGACAATCACCCGTAGTGAGGTGGGTGAAGTTGTACTGATGACCGCGCTGCTGACCCATGCTGGCCTGGCGATCATCAAGCTGGCTGCCCGACGCACCCTGCGCATGCCGGTTTGGGAGGCAACCCAAGTCGTGTTGGGGCTGCTTATTCCGCTGCTGCTGATCAAGCACATCGTGCACACCCACATTGCCCATGACATGTTCAAGGTGAACGATGAATATGGCTATATCACCGTTTTGTTGTGGAACACGGTGGATGGCGCCTGGCAGTCGGTTCTTTTGCTGATTGTCTGGACCCACGGGTGTATGGGGCTGCATTTTTGGCTGCGTGGCAAATTATGGTGGCAACGCTGGTTACCTGTCCTTGTGGGCTTTGCCATGTTGCTGCCCGGCTTTGCGCTTGCTGGGTTTCTGACCCAGGGCCGCCGCATGCTGCAACTATTTCAGGATGAAAACACCCGATTGGCATTGATGCGGGACTATAATTGGCCGGATCGCGAGACATTTCTGACCCTGATCAGGATCGCTGACTATGCGCTTTATGTATTTTGGGCAATCCTTGCTGTGGCCGCCACATTCTACGTGGTCCGCAAGTTTCTAAGCTGGCGTAAATCCGTGCGCATCCGCTATGCCAATGGCCCCGAAGTCTCGGCCTCCAAAGGCCTGACTCTGCTGGAAATATCTCGCACCAACGGCGTGCCCCATACTGCATTATGTGGGGGACGTGGTCGTTGCACCACTTGCCGGGTCATCATCGAAGACGGTGCGGACCAACTTCATCCGCCCAGCGCCGCCGAAATGCGTAGTCTAGCGGCAGTCAAAGCGCCCCCCAACGCCCGGTTGGCTTGCCAGATCCGGCCAACCCATCCGCTGACTGTATTGCGGGTGTTTCGTCCGGATGGAAAACGCAGCCGCGCCCATGCCAGCCAGGGTGAGGAACGACGGCTGGCGATCCTGTTTCTGGACATGCGTGGGTTTACCGCCCGCACCACTGGCCAGCTGCCGTATGACGTTGTGTTCCTGCTCAACCGGTTCTTTGATGCCATTGTCCCCAGCATCACCGGCGCAGGTGGCACCGTCGACAAATACCTTGGCGACGGGCTGCTGGCCGTATTTGAAACCAAAGACGAACAATCCTCGGCGCAGGCCGCGTTGCAGGCGGTTGCCGAAGTCAGCACATCTTTGGCCAAGTTCAACCAATCTCTTGCCGATGAGGGCACACCAGCGGTTGCCATTGGCATGGGCCTCCATCTAGGCGGTTTGGTGCTTGGTGAAATTGGTGCCGCAGGTAATGCCCCGCGTACCTTGATCGGGGACACCGTCAACACCGCCAGCCGACTTGAAAGCAAGACCAAAGATCTTGGAGTGGAGCTTTTGATTTCCGAGCCCTTGTTGCTTAGCGCTGGATTTGAGGTTTCGAACGTGGATCTTGAGACGCTGGCATTACGTGGTGTCGCAACGCCCCTGCGCGCCCTGGCGCTTAAAACCGGAGCCGACCAATCCTTGCTGCAGCGCGTTCAACTACACAACGCGTCTCCCTAACCTGCACGGTCCACGCCCACGGACCGGTATTTCAGTATTTTATTCCTGTTCCTTGCCAGTGGAACCGCCCAGTCGGAACCAAAGCCCCACAACACACAACTCAGGGGGAAAATCATCCATTTGGTGGCATGGATGCGTCATTCCCTCCCTTTTCACAAAATTCTGCCCCTCCAATGCTAGACTTTGTTCACGCAAGAACGTTATGCGCAGCCAAGCAAAGACCCTGAACTGACTATTGCACAGACGCACAGCGAGAGATTTGACATGACGATGCTTAGTAATCTGGCCCCCATTCCAGAACTATTCGTTTCCTACGATTCCGCCCAGAAACTGAAAATTGAGGCAGGCGAGCTGAAGAGCCACGATCTGTCTCCACGCCAGATCTGCGATCTAGAGCTGTTGATGAACGGCGGGTTCAACCCGCTCAAGGGCTTCCTCTCTGAAGAAGACTATAACGGCGTTGTTGACAACATGCGCCTGGCGGATGGCTCCCTGTGGCCAATGCCGATCACATTGGATGTGTCCGAAGATTTTGCCGCCTCGCTGGAGCCCGGCGAAGACATCGCGTTGCGTGATCAGGAAGGCGTCATTCTGGCGACCATGACTGTCACCGACAACTGGGTGCCAAACAAAGCACATGAGGCCGAAAAGGTCTTTGGTGCGGATGATGACGCCCACCCGGCGGTAAACTACCTGCACAACCAGGCTGGCAAGGTCTATCTGGGTGGTCCGGTCATCGGCATCCAGCAGCCTGTGCACTATGACTACCGCGGTCGTCGCGACACCCCAAACGAGCTGCGCGCCTATTTCCGCAAGCTGGGCTGGCGCCGTATTGTTGCGTTCCAAACCCGCAACCCGCTGCACCGCGCCCACCAGGAGCTCACGTTCCGCGCGGCCAAAGAAGCCCAGGCCAACCTGTTGATCCACCCTATCGTTGGCATGACCAAGCCGGGCGATGTCGATCACTTTACCCGTGTGCGCTGCTATGAGGCGGTATTGGACAAGTACCCAGCGGCCACCACCAGCATGTCGCTGCTGAACTTGGCGATGCGGATGGCGGGCCCACGTGAAGCAGTTTGGCACGGGCTGATCCGCGCCAACCACGGCTGCACCCACTTTATCGTTGGTCGCGACCACGCTGGCCCAGGCAAGAACTCGGCAGGCGAGGATTTCTATGGTCCTTATGACGCGCAGGACATGTATCGCGAATTCCAAAGCGAAATCGGCTGTGAAATGGTCGACTTCAAGCACATGGTCTATGTGCAAGAGCGCGCCCAGTACGAGCCAGCCGACGAGATCAAAGACAAGGATGATGTCACCGTTCTGAACATCAGCGGCACCGAGCTGCGCCGTCGTCTGTCCGAAGGCCTTGAGATCCCCGAGTGGTTCTCGTTCCCGGCGGTCGTGAATGAGCTGCGTCGCACCAAACCTGCCCGTTCCAAGCAGGGCTTTACCGTGTTCTTCACCGGTTTCTCGGGCTCGGGCAAATCCACCATTGCCAACGCGCTGATGGTCAAGCTGATGGAAATGGGTGGTCGCCCGGTGACATTGCTGGATGGCGATATTGTTCGTAAAAACCTGTCGTCAGAACTCGGCTTCTCGAAAGAGCACCGCGATCTGAACATCCGTCGCATCGGTTATGTTGCCTCTGAAATCACCAAGAACGGTGGTATCGCCATCTGTGCGCCCATCGCGCCTTATGCAACCACCCGCCGTGCGGTGCGTGAAGACGTCGAAGCCTTTGGTGCGTTTGTCGAAGTGCACGTGGCCACTTCGATCGAGGAATGTGAACGCCGTGACCGTAAGGGCCTGTATAAGCTGGCGCGCGAAGGCAAGATCAAAGAGTTCACTGGCATCTCGGATCCCTATGATGTTCCGACCAGCCCAGAACTGTCAGTGGAAACCGAAAATGTCGAAGTCGACAACTGTGCCCATCAGGTTCTGCTGAAGCTGGAAAGCATGGGTCTGATTGCAGGCTGATCGCCACCAATTTTGAACAAAACGACGGCTCGCCCTTTTGGCGGGCCGTTTCCTTTTGAAGACCGAGATCGCGTTTAGCCCGGTTTGCGCACCAGCATGGGCGCAAGACTTACAGACTATCCTGCAACGCCTGTGCTGCACGTGTTTCAAGGTGGTCGTACAGTGCTACCTGTTCTTTAATCGCCTGTAAGGCTGGCAATCGTCGGGCATAGTCCCCGGCATTAGCTGAGGCAATGGCCGCACGCATCTCGTCTTCGTTGTGGCAGATCACCATTCCCGCAGTATCAATGAAATCAGCGATATTGGGGCAGCCCCAATAGATCGGCACGCATTCACAGAGCACTGCATCGATCAGCTTTTCACTGAAATAGTTCCGCTGCTGCACATTCTCGATTACCACCGAATAGCGAAAGGGGACCAGTCCATCGGATTTCTCAGCAAACGGGGTATAGCCGCGCCCCATAACCGTCACTTCTGGATGCTCAGCCCGTACAAAATCTACCAGATTGTGGCGCAGCTTATGCCCAGGGTGATCTTTCTTGGCTGAGGCGATCAGAGATACATCTGCAGATTTTTCAGTCGTCAGCTCACGCCAGTTCGGCACCCAAGTGGTGCCATAGGGCAGGAAGATCCCATTGGGTATCTTGTCCAGAAAGTCATCATCATAGCTAAAAACCCGAAAAAACCTCCGGTAGGTCAACCGCAACCAGCGCAGGTGGTGGCCATGCATGATATTGGGCTCAACCACCATCATCGACACCTGCGCCGGGCAGTGCCAATTAAGCTGAAAATGCATCGCGGTTTTGGGATAGACGATCAGGTGGTCTGTTGGCGCCATATCGCTGACGTGTTTGCCCTGCAAACGATCAGGG
Source organism: Parasedimentitalea nitratireducens (assembly GCF_057444295.1). NCBI lineage: Bacteria > Pseudomonadati > Pseudomonadota > Alphaproteobacteria > Rhodobacterales > Paracoccaceae > Parasedimentitalea > Parasedimentitalea nitratireducens. The sequence continues at coordinate 141,914 of NZ_JBYAXC010000006.1, forward strand.
CACCCCAGTGGCCAGTTCAGCTCGGACAAGGGGCGGTCAGCCAGCTTTGCGCCCAATCGGCTGCCATAGGGCAATACAGCAATGGCGGGGTCTGGCATCCGGGGTGTCCTTGGCTACGGTGTGTCAGGCAGATCTACCGTACCGCGCATCAGGATAAAACCTTTACCCGCCACCTGAATGCCCGTCAGTGCATCGACCGGGCCCACACGGGTTACACGTGCCTGCCCCGGCCGCCCCATTCCATGCCCCTGCTCTGCAATGAACGATGGCTTGTCGATCAACCCATTGCGCCACAAATAGGCAGCCATCGCGCCCGAAGCAGATCCGGTGAACGGATCCTCGGGCGGGCTGGGTGGTGCCATCAGCAGGCGCGAATAGGTATCACCCTGACTGGTTGCCCCCTGCAGAGTCACTAAGAATGGCTCCATCATATCGATGCCATCCGCCCCGAGCGATTGGCCCAATTTGGCCAGCGCATCGATGTTTAGTTTCGCCGCCTTTAATGCCTCGTGATCCTTCAGCACGGTAATACAGAAGGGCAAACCGGTTGAGACCTTTTGCGGCTGACCAACAATGGCATCTACGGGCAAAGATATGGTTGCGGCGACCAGCTCAGGATCTGCGAACGGGCCGAACTCGGGCGCGATCTGCGTCATCTCGATCATGTCGCCGTTCAGCGTTATCGGAACCAGCCCGGCGCCAGTTTCGAGAACTAGAGTGTTCCCGGAAATCAGCCCGCGATCCCGCATCGCAGCCACGGTGGCGATGGTGGGGTGACCGGCAAAGGGGATTTCACGACTGGCCAGAAAGTACCGAACCTTGATGTCTGCAATGTCAGACGGCCCGGTAAAAGTGCATTCTACAAGCGAGGTCTCACGCACATAGGCAGTGCAGATTTCTTCGGTCAGGTGTGCGCCATCGTGCACCACTGCGCAGCCATTGCCACCAAAGGCGCGATCCGAGAACGCGTCGACCCAGTCGAATTCAAATTGGGTCATGGACGCCTCCTCTACCTATTTAAAACTAGTGCACAGGCACTGGTGCATAGTCGTTCTGGCGCGCCAGAACAAAGGCCATGCGTCGATCAGCAACCAATGCCAGCTGCTCGCCCTCGGCATCATGCACCGCATAAAGCTGGGTGCGCCCCTTGGCGCCCTCTTGCACTTCGCTTGGCAAGTCAGCCACATCCACGGTCTTTACATAGGCCATGCGTGATTCGATTTCTGTACGCTCGTTTGTGCCCTGCATCACTCGCCCTTTCTAATATTGATTGTCTGCACCACGGTTTCCGGCCGCGAGCGGGTCAGATCCACATGCAGCAGGCCGTTTTCCATGATCGCCTCGCCAACCTCGACCCCATCAGCCAGCACAAACATGCGCTGGAACTGGCGCGACGCGATTCCCCGGTGCAGGAACACCCGCCCGTCGCTGTCTTCGCCTTGGCGTCCGCGGATCACCAGCTGGCGATCCTCGATGGTGATGGCCAGATCTTCCTCGGCAAACCCGGCCACGGCCAGGGTAATACGATAGGAAAAATCCGATGTTTGTTCGATGTTATAAGGGGGATAGCCCTCGTTGCCCGACTTGGCCGAGCGTTCCAGCAGGCGTTCCAATTGCTCGAACCCAAGCATATGTGGGTAAGAGCCCAAAGTGAGTTTTGACACGTATTTCGTCCTTCAAAGAATAAGCGACGGTCGTAACGAGCCCCATTATGGCAACCCGTCGCAGCGAATATGGGAAGAAACTATCATTTTAACAAGAGCAACGCATACAGGGCCTAGGCGAAAAGAGTGTAAACGCGTAATCTAAGTTGACGTCTTTTTTGCAATATTCGAGTCGCCAATGAACGCCCCCACCGATATTTCCATGAAAAACGATGACGTGCTGAAGGTTGAACTGGAAGTGTTCCGGCGCCAGCACCGTGATCTTGACGAGGCCATTGATGCCTTGCAGGAAAAAGGCACCAGCGATCAGCTGACCATTCGTCGGCTGAAAAAGAAGAAACTGTGGTTGAAAGATATCATCGCGCAAATCGAAGACCGCCTGACGCCGGATATTATTGCCTAGAAAGCTGAACACAATCGAAGTTAAGCACGATTTCCTGACATAGCCCGACATCACCGCCAGCAATAATTGACACTGTTTTCGGAGTATCTGGGACTAACGGGCCAATCTCTTGCAGCGCAAGCACTTGGGAACCAGCGACAAGTGCTATTGCGTAGTCATGAATGTCCTTAGGTGGAACAAAAATCAACGGCGCGCGGTTATTGGTTACACGATAGGTTGCGAACGGCAGTCCAGGGTCCGATTTGCTGACCACCAGAGCCGTCGCGTTTTCTGGAATATCTATTGGCCAACCCGTGAATTGCGCCTCAACACCTACAAGAGACAGGGGAATTGTCATCACATTCTCTTTTTTATCTATCACTACAGTAAAAGGACCGGTTGCCGAATCTCTGATCGAGATAGGGAAACGTTCGTACAGCTCAATAACCGCATCATGGGTCCCGAATTGCCAGCGACCAGACACAAAATGATTGTCGTCCTGGTGGAGAAAACTACTGCCTCTCGCGGTCCTGACAAGAGGCTTTGGAGATAGCTTTTCAAATGGAAAAGAGGTTTCGAGGTTGACCCTCAGCACCCCAAGCGTGTTAGCAATATTAAGCTGGTGTGTTTTCCCGGGGGCCACGACAATGCTCTCTCTCTTCGCCTCCAGATAGCGGCCAACCTGAAAAACCTGTTCGCCTGCCGGCACAATGATTTTCGCGCCACTGTCAAAACTTACATTTTCATCAATTTGGCCATCGGGTCCAACAAACCAGATGCCTGGAGGCCTCATCTCTTGGGCCTGATCAATTGTGACCTGCACGGTGCCAGCATCCAGTACGACGTCATGCGCGAGATGCTTACCCGCGCGGGCTCTGATCTTTGTTTGAAACGGGACCACACCGCGAGACAAAACGAAAATTGCAATATCGCGATCAGACGGAACCTCATAAAGGTTCGTTCGCCCTTCGATTGGCCTAATAACTTGAATGTTGCCAAGCGTTGGAGGTCCAGATCTGCCTTCTGGCACATATCCAACATATTGACGAAACTCAGACGTCACATCGGGACCGCCATCAGTCAACCTGACGTTTATTTCTAAGATGGCAGGGCCAAACAGCGCGCTGCGAATTGCAGTCGTCAAAACAAACAAGAAAACAACAAATACAACCGTCTTTTTCATTGCTGACGCTCCAAATTCACGACGTTTAAAATTGCTTTAAATCTAGTTCCAACTCTACATCCCAAACCGTCTCTCTGGAACATTTTCAAACAGCAACATTTTTGGAATCTGGAGGCCTGAGTATACATTTCACCGTTCTTCCGGCTTCAGCCCTCGAATACGCTCAACATGCGCTTTGATATTCTCGGAGCCGAACTTGCTGTGTCTGCGATCAGTACTTGCCGGATGATTGGCCAAGCCGAGTTTCAACTCCGTTCGCCACGCCTGCTGTGGCCGGATCGGACGGCGGGCAAAGCCACCACCGCAGGTTGGACAGACATTGTGCAGCACGGTCTCAACGCAATTGGCGCAATAGGTGCATTCGTAGGAACAGATCCGGGCCTCCAGAGATTGCGGCGGCAGGTCGCAATCGCACAATTCGCAGTTTGGGCGTAGTTCCAGCATGTTACCTCCGAATGAGTGTTGCCGTTAGACGTTCCATAAACTCGCCCCCAGACCAACAGTTTTTTGAGCACTTGCGAGTGACACCCGACGGTCTCCCTCCCCTTTGCGCTCGCACGGCTACGCCGCGCGATCCACAGGGTGGGCCGGGCAGTGCGCAAATGCGCACTGCAGTTGCGCCGCGCCTGTGCGGCGCCGGGCCCAACGGGCGGATGGGCATGTTTCATGCCCAAACGACGGGCGGGAGCGCATGGCTCAGAGAATCACGCAACTCTGCCTTTGTCGCATTGCCTAAGCCAGTGATTTCCCTATAGTGCCCGCTTCTCTTTCACCCCGGCGGTGGCATGTCGCGCATCGCAGTAAAACAAGGGACTGGGCACAAATGGCCGACATCAAAGTGGGTATCATAATGGGCAGCCAATCAGATTGGCCAACCATGAAAGAAGCCGCCAATATTCTGGACGAACTGGGCGTTGAGTACGAGGCCAAGATCGTTTCGGCCCACCGCACGCCGGATCGGCTGTGGTCTTATGGCAAATCCGCCGCTGAACGCGGGTTGCAGGTCATTATCGCCGGGGCTGGTGGGGCCGCCCATCTGCCTGGCATGGTGGCGTCAAAAACCCGCGTGCCGGTGGTGGGTATTCCGGTGCAGACCCGTGCCCTGTCGGGTGTAGATTCACTCTATTCAATCGTGCAGATGCCCAAGGGCTTCCCGGTGGCCACTATGGCGATTGGTGCGGCTGGTGCAGCCAACGGCGGCCTGATGGCAGCGGGCATTCTAGCCCTACAAGATCCTGTTCTGGCCGAACGGCTGGAGGCCTGGCGTGAGGCGCTGTCAGCCTCGATCCCCGAGGAGCCCGTAGATGACTGAGGCTCTGAACCCCGGTGCCACCATTGGTATTCTTGGCGGCGGCCAGTTGGGGCGGATGTTGTCCGTTGCAGCCTCTCGCCTTGGCTTCAAAACGCATATCTATGAGCCCAGCGCCAACCCACCTGCGGGGCAGGTTGCAGACTGTGTAACCACTGCGGGCTATGAAGATGCCGAGGCATTGGCCAGTTTTGCAGCCTCGGTGGATGTGATCACCTATGAGTTCGAAAACATCCCCACCGCTGCGCTGGACGTTCTGGAAAGTCACCGCCCTATCCGTCCCGGCCGCGAGGCCTTGCGGATCAGTCAGGACCGATTGACCGAGAAGAACTTCCTGCAAGATCTGGGCCTGATCACAGCTCCGTTTGCCGATATCACCGATCAGGCCAGCCTTGATGCGGCCCTGGCTGACATCGGCGCGCCTGCGATCCTGAAAACCCGTCGCTTTGGCTATGACGGCAAGGGACAGGCACGGATCAAGACACTGAAAGATGCCCCGCAGGCTTTGGCGGATATGGCGGGGGCTTCGGCCATTCTAGAAGGCTTCATCAACTTCAGCCACGAGGTTTCAGTGATTGCTGCGCGTGGTGTGAAGGGGGATGTGTCTTGCTATGATCCCGGCGAAAACGTGCACAAGGACGGCATCCTAGATACCACCACCGTGCCGGCCAAACTGTCGGCTGGGCAACGGATGGATGCGGTGCTGCTGGCGGCCAATATACTGAACAAACTGGGTTATGTCGGCGTCATGGGGGTTGAGCTGTTTGTCACGCCGCAGGGGTTGGTGGTGAACGAGATTGCGCCGCGGGTACACAACTCGGGCCACTGGACCCAGAACGGCTGTACTGTGGATCAGTTTGAACAGCACATCCGCGCCGTTGTCGGCTGGCCGCTTGGGGACGGACAACGCCACAGTGATGTGGTGATGGAAAACCTGATTGGTGACGACATAGATCGGGTGCCAGAACTGGCGAAAGAGGCTGACTGTGCCATTCACCTGTACGGCAAAGACGAGGTCAAAGCTGGTCGCAAGATGGGCCATGTGAACCGGGTTGTTCGCCCCCAGAAATAACCAAACACGGTGCTCGACCCATTGGCCGGGCACCAATTCCCCCAGATTACTGGGTCTCCCCTGCTCCTTTGGCGCCTTCGCAATTTGCGCCTTCGCAGGCTTTGTTGATGCTGCCAAGCACCGTCGTCATCCAATTCATATCCTGATTGAAACGGCCAAACTCGGTGAAGTGCAGGCTTTGTGCGATCACGCGGGGATTGTTCATCATAAAGGTATGGGTGACTGGCAGGGTCAGATGCTCGGCCATGCCTTCCACCTTAGTCGACTCGACTGAAACCTTGCCGTCGTCCGGCCCTTTGATGAGTTTAGAGAAAACGGGACTGATCGATTTATTGCCCGCAATCACACCCAATGGGAAATTCACTGGCGGAAGTTGGGCGGGGACACCCTCTGGACCGGTGCTGAGCTGCATGCCCGCAGGGCCATTGATCAGGCCAAACACTTCCCAGTCGCCCAGTTCATCCACCACTTCGCTGCCGTGATTGGGTGGGCCTAGCATCACTGTATTTCTCAGCCGGTCAGGCCGGTGATCTTGCAGCCAATAGCGCAATAGTATGCCGCCCATCGAATGGGTGATAAAATGAATGTCTTGCTCGCCGCACTGGGCAACAGCATCCGGCAGGGTTTGCGCCGCAAGGTCCGCAATGGGGAGATCTGTCGACGGGTATCCGGGGCGGATGACCTTGAAGTCACGGGCGCGCAGGACCTGCTCCATCACCGCAAACGAGTTCTCGGTTCGGGCCAGACCATGCAGCAGGATGACACATTCACCTTCGGCGGCTTGGGCCGGAGATAGAGGAGCCACCAGCAATACGGCGGCCAATAGACGGGTTTTAAAATGTAACATGTGCACCAGATAAGCCGAAATCACAGGGCGGGAAAACCCACTCACCCTGATTTACGTGGGCTGGTGGCAATCACCAGCGCAATCCCGCCCAACACAGTCGCTGCTCCGATGACAAGCCGCGCAGACAGAACCTCCTCCAGCCAGATCACTCCGGCGAGCATCGCAATCACTGGCACGCTGAGTTGCACCGTTGCCGCTACCGCGGGCTGTAGTCGCGGCAGAACTTGATACCACAGCGCATAGCCCAGCCCCGAGGTCACAACACCCGACATCACTGCCAGTCCCGCCCCCAACAGGGAAACGGGCACCGGCTCGGCCAGGGCCCAAACCAATGGCATCACCATCACGCTTGCCCAGATGAAGTTCACCGTTGTGGCCGACAAAGGCGCTTTTACCTGCCGCCCCAACAGGCTGTAGATTGCCCAGCCCAATCCGGCTGCAATCATGAACGCAGCCCCAATTGGCGGCACCTGCACCGCACCCGCAGGCCAGAGCACATAGGCCAAGCCAGCAAAGGCCAGGCCCGCACCAAGAATCTGCCCCGGTGCCACCGCCGAGCCACGCGCAGCGCCCCAGCCAAACATGGTGATCTGTACCACACCAAACAGGATCAAAGCCCCAAGGCCCGCATCCAGATTGCGATAGGCCAGCGAAAACCCGATCATATACAACGCCAGCGACCCGCCCCCCAGCAGGCTGACCCCGCTGGGCTGCCAGATACGCATCCCGCGCCATTTGCACAGCACCAGCAGCATCGCCGCACCCGAGATCAAGCGGATTTGGGCAAAAGCCATTGCTCCGATTTCGCCAGGCCCCACCGCCAAACGGTTCAGGACAGAGTTCCCAGCAAAGGCAACCATGACAACAGCAGTCAGAAGAATAAGCCGCATGCACAGCCTCCGTTTCACACCGATCCTTACGGCAGAGTAGCTTGATAGATATAGTAAAAACAAACCCGGACCAATCTGGCCCGGGTTCTTTGGCATTTGCAAGCGTCACCGTATCAAAGATGTTTGATATAGGATCCAGTCATCGGCTCATCAAATGGAGGCAGGCCAACATCCCGACGCAGATGTGCGCTGAGCGAAGGGGGGGATAGCATTGCGACAGGTCCCTTGCGCACGAACAGGTGGCGCAGCAGAGCACTCAGCACCTGCCATTTGCCAAAGTCAGCTGTGATTTGCGCAAGCGCTGTGTTCAGGTCGGTGAAGGGAGCCGTGGATTCAGTACGTGTCATGTCGATCAAGCTTCCGCAAAAACGGAAGCCTCCTGTTGTGATTTGAAAGTTGGAGGGACAGCAACCAAACGACAAAAACGTCGTGGGTCAGGCCCGGTTAGACTTCGATTGTGAAGAAATGTGTTCCGTCAGAGACGAGATCAGCAGCCTGGCTGATGCGCCCATGGGGTCCGATTGCCAAACAACGCGAGGCGATTGTCAGTTGATACATTGATCATAAAAACGCCTCCTGTGGCTAAGGGTTGAACACATCTAGGCGTCTAGCACGGGTTTTGGCTCCGGCTACAGATGGAAAATTGATAAGCACACGAACTGTTGCGCGATCGCCACTAACGGGTGCGACTTATCACACATGCAGCCGGAAACAGGCTGAGATCCGGAATGTCCTATTGGCTCAGGTGAGCGGTAACATCACATGTTCTGCATAGGCAGAGCGCGCAGAAAGACGTTCCCACCAGGCCCGCAATGCAGGCAGGTTTGGGCCTTCGAAATCCATACCGTGCCAACGATAGGCCGCGCAGCCCAATGGTATGTCCGCCATACTGAGATGATCACCCAGAATGTACTTTCGATCCGCAAGATGGCGGTCCAACATTTCCCAAAACCCGGCACATTCAGCAATCGCTTCTGTGATGGCGGTTTGATCCCGATCTGCGGGGCTGGTTCTGACCAGTTGCCAGAACAGTGTTGTCATCGGACGGTGCAATGCGGTTTGGTACCAGTCCATCCACTGATTGGCATGCCCCAGCTGTTGTGCTGTGTCGGGATACCAGTGCCCTGCCCTGTACTGATCACACAAGTACCGCACAATCGCATTGGATTCCCACAGCACATAGTCACCGTCGATTAGCGTGGGGATCTTTCCGTTTGGGTTTTTGCCCAGATACTCAGCTTTGTCATTGCCGCCAAAGGCGCCACCGATGTCGCTGCGCTCAACGTCCAACCCTAATTCGGCCAGGCACCACATGACCTTTTGCACGTTGACTGAATTTGGGCGCCCCAGAACTTGCAGCATGGTCTTGTCTCTATGTTGGAAAGTGATCCTTTGAATGCCACAAACACCATAGTTCGTCCCCAATGGCGACCCTGAAAATCTGCGGATTTTGCAGGGTGATCTGGCGCGCGATAAGGAGTTATTAGCGAAGATGCGCATAGTGTTCGCAATACCCGTGATCTAAGGCAATACATTGGCCTTACTCGATTGAGACACCAGCTGAGGTTGCAACACCCCATGTCCCAACTGCCCAACGACGAAGAAACCCGCATTCCACTCAGGAAGCCTTGCACGCTGCATTATCCGGGTGGAAACCTGACGGCGGCGACCTTCAACATCAGCCAAAAGGGTGTGGGGATTGAAATGCCGGACGGCTCTGGCTGGTTTAATCCGGATGCCATTCGATCAATCTCAATCCGCGAGGTTGGTGTTTTTGACGTTAGGGTCCGCTGGAAAAGGGGCAACCGAGTTGGTTTGTCGTTCCGATCGCAAGCACCAGCCTTGCAGACGCTGAACGCCTATCTCTGACCACTGGCATCTCCCGTGCAAGGCAGATGGTGCACTTGATAGTTGCGTCGGCACTATGTGGCAGGCTTGGCATAGGCAACAAATCTGTTACCTATGCTCTCAACCTGATACTCACATTTAATTTTGACAACGCATTTGAGACTAAAATGATTTCTGATTTCTTCAAACCGTTTGACTGGAGCGGCACCATACCGCGCCGCACCTATTGGCTGGCTTTCTTCGCCTGTCTTTCAATTGTGTTGCCGGGCCTTTTCCTGGAAGCACAGGGATCCGTGGACCCGTGGATCCTGGTCACGACATTGGCAGTGCTGCAGCTGTTGTCTTGGTCCGTCTTCGTCCGACGGCTGCACGATATGAATCGAAGCGGGGCGTGGAGCATTCTGTTCCTGGTCCCCGTTGTCTCGTTCGTGATCTTTTTGTGGGCTGGGATTGCTAAGTCTAAACCAGATCAATCAGGTTCCTGGGTTAAGAGGCCGATCCACCGCCTTGGTCAGGCCCTGCTTGTTGCTGTTGTTGCCCTTGGACTAAGCCGCGCCTTTTAGGCCCCCTATTGGATTCCGTTTGGCAGTATGAAGCCAACTTTGCTGATTGGCGATTTCATCATTGTCTCGTTGATTGATGAGACAGACACCCCGCAGCGTGGTGATTTAGTTGTTTTCCGGCACCCCACAAAAAATACAGATTTTATTAAACGCCTTATCGGTCTACCGGGCGAAACTGTCCAAATGCAAAATGGCCATCTGCACATCAACGGCACCGCTGTTGGATTGGAAAGTGTCGGAGATTTTGAAGAGACTATGGCGCGACAAGGGTCAGGCGCCCGCTTTCCTCGCTGTGCAAATGGCACGGTCGGTCAAGGCGCAGCCTGTCTTAAGTCCCAATTCCTCGAAACCCTTCCCGAAGGGGCGCAGTATCATATTTTGGACATTAGTAATCAGTCTAACGATCATACGGCTGTTTTCCGCGTTCCCGAGAGCCACTATTTTGTCATGGGGGACAACCGTGACAATTCCACTGATAGCCGCATTCAGCAACCGGCTGGTGGGATCGGGTTTGTGCCCAAAGCAAACTTAGTTGGGCGTGTGGATCTGGTCTTGTTTTCGTCAGCTGGGAGCTCGTTGGCTCAGTTCTGGACCTGGCGAAAAGATCGCTTTTTCCGGAGGGTGGAATAAGCCGGATGGAGCCATCAGCGGCGGGCAATAAATTTGACGTCAAGTCGCCAGCCTCCTTCTCGCGCCCTTCGATTTTGGCCGTCCTAAAGTGCCTAAAAATGCAACATCCAATTGCGCCCCTTTAGCTAAGGGCTTGATATAGGTTCGATGCCCATAGGTAGCAGCTAACTTCCACCAAACAGGCGCTTCAAGAACCCTTTTGGCTTTTGCTGTACTTTCACGAAACCAGAGAAACGAACCGGTACAATCCTAATCGAAGCGCCAGCTAGATCCTCTGGCTTAGTTCCGTTTTCTAGTGCTTTGAAAATGGCCCCGGCAACCGAACCTTTGAGTAACAAGGCATCCAACTCATCTTGGGTCACTTTCCTTTCGACAAGCGCTTTTTGCAGGCAGATGCAAACCGCTGTTTCCGAAAGATCCAGTGATGTATTGGGATCAAGTTCAACCACCTTTGAAATATTTGGAATGTCGGGATTTAGAGCCGAAACTTCCAGCGAAGCGTCGCAAATTAGGTCAGCAGCTAGCAAGATTCGCAAATCGGTTGTTTCTTGCTGAGTTTCGGCAAGTTCATTCTCGATAACCGAGCGAAGTTCCCTGAAATTGAGTGGAGCAGTCGCTATGGCCAATTTTTCTTCGTGAGTAATCATGTGCTTAAAATTCATTTCTTTGTATTTGGACAGAGATTATTCCAAGTTTGAAGCATCAGAATACAACTTAACAAGACATTCAACAAAAAAGGGGCCGCCCGAAGGCGACCCCAAATTCATCCGGTAGGATGGCGTGACTTTCCCTTTCGGCAGACCTTCCCAAAGGAAGATCGCCTATCGGGTATCACAAGTCCAAAGGACTTGTGATTACATCATGCCGCCCATGCCGCCCATGCCGCCCATGTCTGGCATGCCGCCGCCTGCTGCGCCGCCGTCTTTCGACGGTTTGTCAGCAACCATAGCTTCGGTAGTGATCAGCAGACCAGCAACCGATGCAGCATCTTCCAGAGCTGTGCGAACAACTTTGGCTGGGTCGATCACGCCAAACGCGAACATGTCACCATATTCTTCGGTCTGAGCGTTGAAGCCGAACGCAGCGTCGGTGCTTTCGCGAACCTTGCCAGCAACAACCGCACCGTCAACACCAGCGTTTTCAGCGATCTGACGCAGAGGCGCTTCGATGGCTTTACGTACGATGACGATACCGGCGTTCTGGTCAGAGTTTGCACCTTCCAGAGTTTCCAGTGCTTTACCGGCCTGAACCAGAGCAACACCACCACCTACGATGACGCCTTCCTGAACAGCGGCACGTGTCGCGTTCAGTGCATCGTCAACGCGGTCTTTGCGCTCTTTAACTTCAACTTCGGTCATGCCGCCAACGCGGATAACAGCAACACCGCCGGCCAGTTTGGCAACGCGCTCTTGCAGCTTCTCTTTGTCGTAGTCAGAAGAAGTTTCTTCGATCTGAGTGCGGATCTGAGCAACACGTGCTTCGATCTCAGCTTTCTCGCCAGCACCGTCAACGATAGTTGTTTCGTCTTTGGTGATTTCGACCTTCTTGGCTGTACCCAGCATGTCCATAGTAACGGACTCAAGCTTCATGCCCAGATCTTCGGAGATCACCTGACCACCGGTCAAGATAGCGATGTCCTGCAGCATGGCTTTGCGGCGATCGCCGAAACCAGGAGCTTTAACAGCAGCAATTTTCAGGCCGCCGCGCAGCTTGTTCACAACCAGAGTTGCCAGGGCTTCGCCTTCAACATCTTCAGCAATGATCAGCAGAGGCTTCTGCGACTGGATAACCTGCTCGAGCAGAGGAACCATAGCCTGCAGCGACGACAGTTTCTTTTCGTGCAGCAGGATCATGCAGTCTTCAAGGTCTGCAATCATCTTGTCAGCGTTGGTCACGAAGTAAGGCGACAGGTAGCCGCGGTCGAACTGCATGCCTTCAACAACATCGGTCTCTGTTTCCAGGCCTTTGTTTTCTTCGACGGTGATAACACCTTCGTTGCCGACTTTCTGCATTGCGTCAGCAATTTGCTGACCGATAGCAGCTTCGCCGTTTGCAGAGATTGTACCAACCTGAGCAACTTCAGCAGTGTCTTTAACTTCGCGAGCCGAGCCAACGATGCCTTCAACAACTTTAGCAGTTGCCAGGTCGATGCCGCGCTTCAGGTCCATTGGGTTCAGGCCAGCAGCAACCTGCTTCAGACCTTCTTTGACGATGGCTTGGGCCAGAACTGTTGCGGTTGTTGTACCGTCACCAGCTTCGTCGTTGGTCCGGGAAGCAACTTCCTTGACCATCTGAGCGCCCATGTTTTCGAACTTGTCTTCCAGTTCGATTTCTTTGGCTACGGATACACCATCTTTGGTGATGCGCGGTGCGCCGAAAGATTTGTCCAGAACCACGTTACGGCCTTTAGGGCCCAGGGTTACTTTGACAGCATCAGCCAGAATGTTGACGCCGGCCAGCATGCGGTTGCGGGCATCGGTGTCGAATTTGACGTCCTTAGCAGACATAGTGTCTCTCCTCGAGAATATCTGTGTAGTTTAGCGAATTGGGATCAGAAAAGCCGGTGGGCTTACTCGATGATGCCCATGATGTCGCTTTCTTTCATCATCAGCAGCTCTTCGCCGTCGACGGTGACTTCGGTGCCGGACCATTTGCCGAACAGGATGGTGTCGCCAGCTTTTACAGCCATTGCGATCAGCTCACCGCTGTCTTTGCGCGCGCCTTCACCAGTCGAAACAACTTGGCCTTCGCTTGGCTTTTCTTTTGCGCTTTCAGGGATGATCAATCCACCAGCAGTTTTTTCTTCGCTTTCCGTGCGGCGAACCAGCACGCGGTCATGAAGCGGTTTAAGTGCCATCTTTGATGCTCCTTAAGGCTCAAAGGTTGTTATCCTTGGGACCCCACCGGTAATGTCGGGGCCGTTATCACTCACACCGGGCGAGTGCTAACGACGAATAGCTAGGCACCGCCCCTGCCCGAGTCAAGCATGTACTGGGACAATTTTTTTGACGCACCGAATTCGGCCCGCCAAAGCCGCTAGCTCAACCAATGGTTGCTGATTCAACATTATTGGGTGTCAATGCTGATCACCCACCAATGCTATGGCGTTCTTGTAATAGCCAACTCGCAGTTTGTTAAATTGCTCTAACGCTGTGTATGCACTTGGATTGACACAAGAAAAGCTAACTTTATCTTTTGTTGCGGTATACATGCGAAAACCGGTAACTGCTGGACATGTGGAGAAATGATCGTACCAGGTAACACTTTGGTCATTGCGAGGTGACACCGTCGCTCCATTTTCGACACTCTCTCCCGGCTCCAGAATATTGACATATCTGTCGATAGTATCATGCCCATTGATCGTTGTAGTAAGCGTGGTCTTGACTTCAATTGCTATATTGCAACTGTTTGTTCCTCTGACCGCCAGCCACCGCTCGTAGGGTTCACGTCGACTTTCTATGCAATTTATTTGCCCTTTACTATTTCGCTGATCTAACAACCGTTGGACCTCGGGAAATTCGTCGTCCACCCGGTCCAGATAAGCATCTACACGGCTCATCATGGTATATAGGCGTTCAACGGTTTCGTTTATGACATCTTTGTTCAGGTCAGCAAATTTTGCAGGGTCTGAATTGTACCGCGCAGTGGCCGCTTCTTTTAGCATATCAAGCAGGTCATAGCGCAAACGCCTGATCGCTTTGCGCTCATTTTCCTCTTCGGCAGTGATCGACCAACGGCCTTCAAAGAAATAGGGAATTGGTTCGTATTGGAATAGCGATTCAGCCAAGAGATGAGATACCCAGAAGACGTATTTGTCGTGCAACTCCGGGTCTGTCTCTCGCAGTGCACGGTAATGGCCAAGCATCTCTTTTGCTTTGTTCATCTCAGAAACGAGCGGCTGGAATGCAACAGCGAAGCCCATACTGTCAGATAAGCTGCTCATGAATTCCCTGCGAACATCAAAATAGATATCAGCCAGATATCTGCCTGCCTCAAGGCTCCGGGAATCATTTGCCTCTATGGCGTCCTCAAAAAACTTTGCCGCTGCACTTGGGCTTTTTTTAATACCAATACCGTAAAGATATAGCGCACCAATATCATGATTGGCTTCAGTTTTTCCCAGACGGCGCGCTTTTGCGAACAAAGGAAATGCCTTGGCCTGCAAGTCAGGATCGCTTGTGTACCAGGCCAAAACGCTTCCTGCCTGGTAGAGTGAATGTTTGTCCTCAGCTTGGCTTTCTCTTGTTAGATAGGCCAGCGCTTGGTCCGCATCTTGTTCAAGCCCCATTCGGCCCAATTGATAGAAGCGACCCATAAAGTATGTACTTGCCACATGGCCCGCATCAGCTGCCTGCACATAGAATTCAAGAGATTTGGCCTCATCGCCCTGGAAAAAAAGGGCTCGTGCCAATTGGAACGCTATCCTTGGATCGCCCTGATCAACCACCGCGCTACACGCAGCAACTGCCTTGTCGGCGTGCGCTTTCAATTCCTCTCCGCCGACAGGGGATGCCGTGCGGGTTTCATCGATTGCATGGGCGGTAAGCCGATCGCATAAATCAATTGTGGCCTGATCTGCATCATCCAAACCAGCAAGCATAATGTTGGCCAGCGCCACAAAACTTCCATCCGGATAGGTCGAAAGATAGGCCTCTAGTAGCTCCCGATTGCCCGAGGCACTGACGGATTGCCAAAACGCCAGTTCGGTTGCATCCGCCGCTGCTTGCTGAGCCTGCCCACCTGTAGCTGCCACTCCGACGGCCAGCGATAAAGCAACGCCACGTAGCCACAAAATTGATTTTCTCATTATCACTCCAATGAACGTTCTTTAGCTCTGTCGACCAACAAATTTATGGTCCGGATTAGATTGGTTTCTTCTTGAAAAGAGGTCTCCAACAACAACCAAAGCAATTAACATGTCAAGAGTTGCGGATTTTCCGGCGCGCTCGTCAAGCCTGCGCTTTTGAGTCAGTTGGCTTTTCAAGATAGGCTGAATAGGCACCGTTCACCGTATAAACGCCAACAGATTGCTTGTCGAACCACCCATAGTGATTGTCCCGCATCAGCCGTGTGGCCTGTTCGACATTGGTTGCCTTTGCCACGACGGCGCCTTTGCTGGGGCCGTTTGTCGAAAGAAACTCGGCACAGCGCATTGCGTCCTGACGATAGCCCGTGACAATCCCGTGTCGTGTTGAACCGCCCGCATTGGGATCTCCTTGCAATCGGTCAAATTCGCGCAGCAGGCGGGTCCGCTTCTTCTTCGACTTTCGCGGCGCATAGGGGCCGGGATCGCATTGCACTTCGGTTCGGCCATCTGGCAGCACCGTGATCAGCCCAAGCCCCAGCCGACGAGACATTGCCAGATTGTCCTTCAGCATCCGCCGCGCCTGTTTGCCTTTGGGTTTTGGGACAGCGATGTAAACCTGATCACTGACTGCCAGTCGGGTGATGGCCTGATGAAACAACGACAGCGAAAACCGCAGCTTCAGTTCGACAATAACCGGGTCTTCATCCCCACGCCGCGCAACTACATCCGCAGCCCCAACCTCACCTTTCACAGTGTAACCCTGGCGCTCGAGCAGTGCTTTGACGGGAGGGTAAAGTTGTTCTTCGCGGTCCATAGGCACACCCTAGCTGTTGGGAGCCGCGACCAACAAGAGCTGTTGTTTGTTTTTCAATCAAAAGGTTATACTCTGAACCAAGAAACACCAAAGACTGGTACGCACCCCAAGCAAGCCAACTCCAGAACACTGATTTATTAAGGTCCATAATGCTTCGATTGTTTACTGCACTGCTTTTTTCACTCACCGCAACTTTGGCCAACGCCCGCTGCGAAGGCGTCGATCTTCGCAGGCATCTCACCCCTGAAATGAAGGCCCGGTTGGCACGTGAAGTTGCCAAAGTTCCGTTTGCCTATGGCAACCACTGGATCGCGACCAAGGGTAGCCAGAAAATTCACGTTGTTGGCACTTTGCACCGTGGCGACAAACGCATGCGGTCCACGCTGCGCAAACTGAAGCCGTACATTAAAAACGCCGACTTGGTGTTTCTGGAAGTGACAACCGCCCAGATGGCGACGGTCGACAACCCCGTAAAGGCCTACCCATCGGCATTTCTCCTCCCCAAGGGGCGCTCTTTACGATCCATGCTGACTGCAGCGGAATGGGACCAGCTAACTTTCAAGCTAACTTTTGCGGGTATGAAAGAAAAACACGCTGCAGCAATGCAGCCCTGGGTCATTTCCGATACGATTGTCAGCAGTCGCTGTGGCGCTATCGGCCTGACATCTTACAAAGGACTGGACCACCGCATAGAGGATATCGCCAAACACGCGCGCGTCCCGGTGGCCGGTCTGGAGAAGCTTGGAACCGGATATCGTTCGATGGCGCGACAGTCATTAAGCGACCAGATCCGCCTGCTCAAACTGGATCTGGGCAGCCGTAAAGGTATTGATGACAGCATCGTAACGATCAGCGAATCCTATTTCGACCAAGCCCTAGTAGAAGGAGAGATCCTGTCAACTTGGTCGCTGTATGACGACATGAATGTTTCCCGCCGTGAGGTTGCCCGCCTGCAGCGTCAGTTCGACGCCCAGATTCTAGATTGGCGCAATCACCTATGGATGCCAGTGCTTTTGAAGCGGCCCGAACAAAACATCTTTATGGCAGTAGGTGCCGCGCACCTGCCGGGACGCAACGGGGTTTTACAACTGCTGAAAAACAAGGGCTACCGCCTCGAGCGAGCGGCTTGGTAAATTGTCAAAGTACATAGGTTTGCACATGATCCGTTTCCTAATTTCACTGGCAGCACTGTTGCTGCCATCGACGTTGTGGGCCGCCTGCTCCGGTGTTGATCTGCGTACATCAATGTCGCCTTCGGACAGGATAGACATCGAGCAGCGAATTGATGATATCCCATACGCAACCGGCAACCACTGGGTTGCGCGCCGGGATGACAGGACAGTCCATATTGTCGGCACCCTGCATATCAATGATCCCAGGATGACGGTCAAAACCGATGCGCTGGAAGCCATTGTCTCTTCTGCTGATCTGCTTTTGCTGGAAGCCAGCCCCCAGGACAAAAGTGACTTTGAACGCAAATTGGCCCAGACGCCTGAGCTGATGCTGATCACCGAAGGTCCATCTTTGATAGACCGCATGCAGCCAGAAGACTGGGAAGCACTTGCCGAAGTGATGCAGAAAAACGGGATCCCTCCGTGGATGGGGGCAAAAATGCGCCCCTGGTTCCTGTCCCTCTCGATGGCCTTCCCGCCTTGCCTGCGACAAATGGAAGATGTCGAGTTTGGCATGGATATGCGATTGGCCAAGGTTGCTGAAACCGCCAAGGTGCCAATGCAGTCTCTTGAAGACACAATGACACTCATCGACATCATGAACGGCGACCCGCTGGAAGAGCAGATTAAGTACCTGCCTGCATTGACCGCGGTGCTGGGGAGCAACGAAGACGACATCTACACCATGACCGAGAGCTATTTTGATGAGCAGCCGATTTACGCGTACTTGATGGGCGAGCAGGAATTCCTGTATGGCGATACCCTGCCGGATCCCGAACTTGTAGAGGCCTGGCACAAATCAATGGGGTTGCTTCTTGACCAGCGTAATCGGGATTGGATCCCGGTGATCGAAGCCGCCGAGGGGAACACTATTGTGGTGGCCGTGGGCGCCTTGCACTTGCCGGGCGAGGTTGGCGTGCTGAACCTGTTGCAATTGGAAGGCTACACCTTGGAACGCGCTTCGTTCTAGAGATTGGAGACCTGACGGGAAACAAAATTGATGATCAAGATTCCATTGAACGCTCCAATCTGGGGAAGGTTGTACGGCCCTTATGGCGTGGACAATCTTCCCGAAATTCTCAGCGGCCTGATGCGGGATTGGGATCAGCAAGTTGCAGATGATCTGTTTTGGGAGAAACTGCACCATCAAGAAACCCTGTACCCGGCAACCTATGCTGCGCTGCCTTGGCTATGGGACATCGCCCCCAAAAACCGTTGATAACCTGTTCTTCTTCTCGCATGTCATTGGCTGCGCATACTCTGTTTCACCAGACTGCAACGGTGAGCTGGACCTAGATTGCCGATTGGACGGCCTGTCACTAGATCCGGCACGACATGCACATGACTATTTCCCGAAACATCAACACCTATTGGCTGAAGACGTCCCCCTGCTCACCCGGCTGGACGCAGAGTTCGACAGTTTTGCGCAGGACATTGCCCAAACGGCACTGGCTGCAATCCCGCAGGCCAAAAGTGCCAGCACTGTTGCTACGCTGGTTTATGCGTACTGCGCGCTTAACGATGCGGCTGCGGCGTCAGGTGTTATCGAAATGTTAGGCGACAGTGCCAGCGATGAAGATATACTTGATTCCATGGGCTCTCTGGATACTCGTGAACTACAAGTTTTGGAGGAATTGGGTCAGTGGACCCAGGCCGATCATCCGGCACTTTCCCATCAAATTCGAGTGTTCTCTCAAAAGCCCGAGCACGGTGGTGTATTCAATTTGCGCTGCCAGAAAACACCTGACCTGTTCTAGCCAGCTATGCAAGAGACCAAGCGCCGCATTGCAATAGCTGCGGGGTGACAAGTTCATTCACCCTGTTATAAGGCGCTCAAAATCCCCGTTGTTATTAGGACCACATGATGACCACCCAAGTTTTTGGACATAAATCCCCCGATACAGATTCCACCGGCTCCGCCATCATCTGGGCCTGGTACCTGAACGAGATCAAGGGCGTTGCTGCCGAGGCCAAGCTGCTGGGTGAGCCCAATACCGAAGCCCTGTTCATGCTGGAGCGCTGGAACCTGGAGAAGCCCGCGATCATCGAAGATGTTGCGGATGATCAGCCGGTTGTTATCGTCGACACCAACAACCCAGCCGAACTGCCTGCCAATATCAATGGCGCAGACGTTCAGGCGATCATCGACCACCACAAGCTGGTGGGCGGCCTGGAAACTAAAGGCCCGATCGACATCACAATCCGTCCGCTGGCCTGTACTGCTACCATTATGCTGGACCTGATCGGAGATGATGGGGCTAAGATGCCAAAAGAGATCATGGCCGCTGCCCTGACCTGCATCCTGTCCGACACGCTGGAATTCCGCAGCCCGACCACCACCGATCACGACCGCGCCACAGCCGAAACATTGGCCGCTGATCTGGGACTCGACATCACCGAATACGCCGCTGAAATGTTCGCTGCAAAATCCGATGTCTCGTCGTTCTCGGATGCAGAACTACTGCGCATGGACTCCAAGGAATACGCCGTTGACGGCACCAAGTTCCGCGTATCGGTTCTGGAGACCACCGCACCGGCTGTTGTACTGGACCGCAAGGCCAGCTTGATGGACAGCATGAAAACCGTTGCCGCCGAGGACGGTGTCGAACAGGTTCTGCTGTTTGTCATCGACATTCTGAACGAAGAGGCCACTCTGCTGGTGCCCAACGATCTGGTCAAATCGGTTGCTGAAAAGAGCTTTGACGCCTCGGTTGACGGCAACGCAGTTGTCCTGCCCGGCATCATGAGCCGCAAAAAGCAGATCATTCCAAACCTCAAAGTGTGACCGCTTGTAGAACTAAACAACAAAGGAAAGGCAGCCCAATGGCTGCCTTTTTTCTATAACGACAGACCAATCGACCTGTTACTGCACCCGCTGCAACAAGACATTTGCCTCAATTTGCTCGACGGTTGCCAGCACAGTTGCCAGGCGTTTTTCATCCGGTGGGTGCGTTCCCCAGAATGACAACTTACCGGCTGTTGTGCGTGTCTCTTCTGGTCGGGCAAAAAACTTTGCGCCTTTGACCGGATCATAGCCAGCAGCATGAGTGATGCGGGCGCCCAATGTGTCGCTCTCAAGCTCAAAGCTTTGTGAGTACGCAACGCTCCCGGCTGCGGCGCCAATGCCAACACCGAGATCCACAATCGAACTGTCATAATACCCGGCGTCAGCAGCCGCTGCTCCTGCGATAACGCCGACAATGAGTGCCCCAGCCAACGCCTGTTGTTTTTGTTTTTCAATATGGCGGCCAATTAAGTGGCCGTATTCGTGGCTTAGAACAAAGGCGACTTCATCATCGCTTGCGGTGTCACGCAGCAATGGCATCGAAATGCGCACAATGGGCGCGCCATCCTCATAGGTAAAATAGGCATTGCGCTGGGTCATCTCACGGTCGATAGCAATATCGACATTGCAATTGAAACCCGCCTGTTCCGCAGTCAGCGTCTCGCAATACGCTTTTCCAGCTGCTTCAACTCTGGCTGAAACTCGGCGAAATCTGCCTTCGGCAGCGGCCGGAGAGATCTGGCGACGCGTGCCTTCGACATTTGCCTCGGCAAACATTCTTGCGGCAGTTTGGTTTTGATGGTCCCCGATTTCGGGCAATTGATATGTGGTTCCGCAGGCAGCAAGGCCACCCAGCAAAGCCACTGATATAAATAACTTCTTCAAAAAATTCTCCTGTCTCATTCAATTGCCGAATTTGTTCATTCTATAACTTGGGCGTCACCCTTGCACTATTCATTACCCCCCGCCACCAACTCCTTGATAATCGCGTTGGAAAAATAGTGGATATCTTCGTCGGTGTGCGCCGTATATTTCTCAAAGAGAGCTTGGTCTTGGATCAGCTTGTTGCGAAGCTCGACGACCCAGTCTTGCGATCCATCTGGGTCAATTGTCACACCAGAGCAGACCGCAAACCCCAGAATGATGTCGAGCAGCTCTCGCGCCAAATTATCATCGGCGCGCTTCAACACCTTTATGATCACCGGATAGCTGGGCAAGGCCGCGGAGGAAATATAAGCATGCTGATGGCACAGCTCGCTCCAAAGCTCTGTGGCCGCTGTGATAGCGGTCTTGGGGCTGGCAGAGACAAGGTCTCTTAGCAAAGCGGGGATCCTTTTGGGGCGATTGTACGCCGTAGCGAAGTCTGCCCAGTTCACCTGGGCGATATGTGCATCAACAGCGCGCTGCAAAGGCGTTTTAACCGGTGGTCGCAAGAGTTGCCAAAAATCTTTGAACTTAAATATCTCTACTTCGCCTTTTTCTTACTTGGTTATTTGCGAACTTGCGACATTAGATTGGCTTTCGCAACAGGTTGAAGCAGCGCCGCTACAAGCGCAGCGGCGCTGTGGTGTTTCACCCCTCCCTGAATTTAGGCCCTTGAAACACCCGCACCGGATCGCCTCGGCCGACCTGTTGGTGCAGAGCGTGCTGGGACTTTTGCCCATCGGACTCCTGTTGCAACTGCTCCTGCGCCACCAGCAGATGCAGACGCTGGATAGCCAAGGCCTTATTGCGATGTTGCGATCGTTCGCTGCGGGCGGTTGCGGTATAGCCTTTCCATCGGGCACGGACTGCGCTGTCGGTGGTGTTTTGGTGCTGACCGCCCGGGCCACCGGCGCGGAAGGTTTCGAACTTGATCTCGTGTTCGGGGATATTGGCCGCTCCTTTCCCCAACGCCTCCAGCTCAAAGAAACCAACAAACCAGTTCTTGCGCTTGTGGCGGGGGCGCAGCGGGCTGGGGCAGCTCCACAACACCGAACCGAGCCATCCTTGCGCAAAGGCGCGCGCCTGCAGACCTGTCAAAGTCACAAGGGCGTGGCTGATGCCATGGCGACCCTCGTTGGCATCCAGATCCACCTTCAGCCCCTTACTCTCAGCCTCGGCAATGCAGATTTTCAAAACACCCCTCAGGGCGATTTCGCATTCAGCAGGTCCGCCGCCCGCTGTGGCCAGAACATGTACCTCTTCACTCATGATCACGTACCTTCTTGAATGTCAGCAAAGGCTTCAGAACCGCGCAGCGGGTTTCGATGCCTGCCTCCTCCAGATCCTGCGCAACACGTTGCACCGGTTTGTAGGCCTGGGCGGCCTCTTCGATCAGCATGTCTTTGTCTTCGCAGACAATGCGCCCACCAAAACTGTTGCGGGTCAGCGCTGCGATATCCGCCCGTCCGGCCTTGATGCGGCCATGCATCGCGCTGCGGTCAAATTTGCGCCCTGCCCCATGGGCCGTGGAGTTCAGACTGGCAACCGGCGGTCGCTGGTCAGGACGCATCAGGAAGCTGTGGCTATTGCGAGATCCGGCCAGTGGAACCAGTGCAGTGTCTGTCGCTGCGGCACCTTTGCGGTGCATCCACATCCCACGCTCAAGGCGCAGGAGATTGTGGGGCGCATCACACAGCAAATCCGCTGTCGTCCCCAACGCACGCGCCGTACGCAACGCAATCAGTGCACGGTTCTGCTGCGCAAACCGTACCGCCGCATCATGTGCGCTAAGATATTGCGGCGCCAGTTCGCTGGCCGGATCAAGCCCATGTGCGGCCTGCGCAGAAAACCAGTTCAGCACCGATTGGCCCAGTCCACGACTGCCTGAATGCACCATCAGCATCAGGGTCGACCGGGGCAGATCCAAGTCTGCGTCGGCACTTTCAACCTCTTGCAACTCGCAAAAATGGTTGCCGCCGCCAATGGTACCCAAGCCTTGTACTTCGCCCTGATACCCGTCGGACAGGTCCGCTGCTGCGTCATAGGGTTCCCCTAAGCAGCGGATCGCCTTTTGGGCCTTGTCGAGCTTCAGCTTGCGCCGCGGCAGGCGCAGCCGAAACACCGACATGCCACAGCCAATGTCGCCGCCAATGAGATGCGGGTAGATCCGGTCGGCTAGAATTGCAGCCCCAACTGGGCCATAGCGGCCCGGATGCAGGTCGGGAAAGGTTGCAACCGCACGCACGCCAGGCCAATCAGCAACGGCTTTGGCCTGATCTAATGCACGGGTATCAACCCAGGTTTTGGTAGAATGAAAAGAATGTATGGACGACGCGTTTGCGCCCTCCGCAACAGAAGTGCCCATGAGAAAATCGCTTTCGAAAAAGGGCAATGGCCGAAGCCATCAGAGTGGGGTCAGTGACCCCGGCAAGGGATGTGTGTGAAATTGGTCGTCATTGCGCATCCCTCCTGTTTCGTGTTGCGATTGGTGGCAGGACTAACGCAGTTGCGTGCCTTGGGTAAGATCCTGTTTCAGGCAAACATCCAAACCATTGCATCTTGATCACAGTGCAACTGAGCGGGCGGTGCGGCGCCCGCTGGAACATCAACGAAATTCGATTGCCATACAAATGCGAGCAACAGTAGCCTAACCCATGGTCCGGCATTTTTGCGACCATCTGGTTTTGAGGTTTATCAAATGAACAAATTTTTACACGGCGCCGTACTGGCGCTCGCCTTGGCAAAGGCATCGGCGCTTGCAGCGCAGGACTGTGAACAGCTGTGTCAGGCCGAGTTTTATCAAACCACAACCGCCTACGCTGTGCAGCAGTTGCTGGATCAGGGTGCGGCAGCCTCTGCCACCGACAGCGCGGGCAAGACACCGCTGCATTGGGTGGCGCAGGCCAGGCCCGAGGTGATCCAGACCCTGATTGCAGCGGGTGCAGATGTGAACGCGAGGGATGATCTGGACCGCACACCGTTGCATTTTATATCGGCCTCTGCCGCGCCAGAAATCGTAACACTGTTTATCGAGGCGGGTGCGGACGTGAACGCAAGAACTGCAAATGACTGGACGCCACTGCACGGTGTTGCGAAATTTGGCGCGCCCGAGAATATCAAACTACTGATCGAGGCTGGTGCTGATGCATCGGCAAAAAACCAAATGGGGGAAACGCCGTTTGATCTGGCCGCAACCAATGCACGGGTAAAGGACACTGCGGAGTATGAGGTCCTACGCGCGGCAGCCACCCCATAGGAACTTTCTGTTCTGGTAGCACCCTCATTAAAAAAGGCGCCTGTCGGGGCGCCTTTTCTTGGTGACCTTGGTCTTATGCCAATTTGGCCACTCTGCTCGGTTTTCAATTAGGCAGATCTGGGAAACAAAACGGGCTCGGCAACCTCCGCATTTTCGTTGCGATCCAGATTTGACCACTTTGTTTCCAGCAACCAGTCGATCTCTTCTACTGACAGCGGTTTGGCATAGTGAAAGCCCTGTCCCAGCTGACAGTCACGATCACTCAGATACTTATGATCCAGTTCACTTTCGATGCCTTCAGCCGTTACATTTAGTTCCAGCCCATGGGCCATCGCCAGAATACCGGCGACAATCTTTTGGTTTTCCGGGCAGTCATTGATGTTTGAAACAAAGCTGCGGTCGATCTTGAGACGGTTAAACGGCAGGGTCCGCAGGTTTGACAGCGACGAGAAGCCGGTGCCAAAATCATCCAGTGCCAGAGAGACACCCAACTCGCGCAGCCGTTCGATCGACTCCTTTGCCAAATCAAAGTCCAGCATGATTGCGCTTTCAGTGATTTCCACTTCCAGCCGCAGCGGGTCAAATCCAGTTTCATCCAGGATCTTTTCAACCATATCGACAAGGTTGGGATCGCGGAACTGAATGGGGGAGAAGTTCACCGCCACTTTCAATGACTGGTCCCAGTCACGGGCGGCCTTGCAAGCCTTCTCCAGCATGTTCCAACCCAGTTGGGAAATCAGGCCAATATCTTCGGCGATCTCGATAAATATCTCGGGCGAGACCATGCCACGCTCAGGATGCTGCCAGCGCGCCAGCGCTTCGAACCCGCCCAGCTTATCCGTGGCCATATCAAACACAGGCTGGAAATATGGGACAATTTCCTTGTTGCGAACAGCCTGACGCAAGTCCTGTTCAAGCTGTTGGCGTTCTTTGGCGGATTCATCCAGTTCGGCGTCGTACCAGGCAAATTGGCCACGACCGGCTTTCTTGGCAGAGTACAGCGCCTGATCGGCCAGTTGCAGCGCTTCGGATACGCCCTGCCCCAGCACAATTCGGGAAATCCCGATGCTGGTCCCAACCAGTACATTCTTACCGCCAACAGAGAAGGGTTTGCTAATGGCAGTCAACAAACGGCGCGCTGCACGTTCCGCATGTTCCACTGTTGATCCAGGGGCCAGTGTAATGGCGAATTCATCACCGCCGAGACGTGCGACAAAATCACCCTCGTCCATCTTGTCGTTGATGCGCTTGGCAACCTCGGT
The DNA here is from genome assembly GCF_057444295.1 of Parasedimentitalea nitratireducens. NCBI lineage: Bacteria > Pseudomonadati > Pseudomonadota > Alphaproteobacteria > Rhodobacterales > Paracoccaceae > Parasedimentitalea > Parasedimentitalea nitratireducens. Next base: position 167,322 of record NZ_JBYAXC010000006.1, read on the forward strand.
CAGGACATAATCACCACCGGCGTGGCCGTGCAGATCATTAACCGCCTTGAATCGATCCAGATCCAGCATCATCACCATGATGCCGTCGTTGCCACTGTCGGCAGACGTCAGATCGTCTATATGATCCGAAAAGGCACGGCGATTAGCTAAACCGGTCAGCGCGTCGTGACGGGCAATCTTTTGCGCAGCCTGCTCGGCCTTGTCACGTTCACTAACGGCCTGCATCAATTGACGTGATTTTACAATCAGGAAAAAGGTCAGACCGACAACGGCGTTCAGTACAAGAATGGCAATCTCATCTAGCTCCCAGTCTTCATGCGCCCGGCTGTACTCATAGAACCATTCCAGCAATTCATACTCAGCACTGATGGAAAACGTCAGCGCTGTGGTCAGAGCGATAATAATCGGCGTCTTGTGCTTTTTTAAAGCATCCAGCAACTGTTGCAAAACGGCCTCCATTTCAATTTAGTTCAGCTCTCACCATCGGTAATTTAGCGTAACTAAAAAAATGTTTATGAGGCAACGTTCGTTTTGTTATAATTTTACGATCTGATTATTCAGATTGAGGCACAATCCAGACCTTCCCCACACTGATCCGCGTGCACTACTGTATCTCATGATATTGATTTTTTTCATTTTTATTGTCACTTCTTGGTTCCTACCTGCTACTATGGGAACTAAATACTCCTATTTTGTAGCACAAAATTCCCCACCCCGCCTGCGACATAATGTGCCAACTAGCGCCTTATATATTAAGAGGAACTTATATTGATGTCAGCTTCACGTCAGCCTTTGACGTATTAGGGTTGCGGTCAAATCAATTTAAACAAGAAAGAAAATTAACGCGCTCACCAATTACTTCACAAGGCATCTAAATTCATTTGCTCGATTGCGAATCAATGCCCTACACGCTCCTTGAAGAGCTCCAGTGCATGAGGCGGATTAAGGCCACCCCATACCAACCTATACATCCAGCCATCCCCGGATGGCCTTTAGCATCAGGTTGCGGCATACACAGAGTGGACCAACCCAAGGACATCCCATGAGCCAGATCATCACCGCCCTATCCGACGTCTCCTCCCGCTATAAGGCACTTTTTGTTGATCTCTGGGGCTGCGTCCATAACGGCATTACAGCCTTTCCTGAGGCCGTCGCCGCCTTACAAACCTATCGCGAAGAGGGTGGCATTGTGGTTCTGGTCACCAACTCTCCCAAGCCCCGCGCAGGTGTTGCCGATCAGTTGGCTCAATTCAATGTTCCGGATGACGCCTATGACACCATTGCTACCTCGGGGGATTCAGCCCGATCAGCCATGTTCCGCGGCGCTGTGGGCGAGAAGGTTTATTTCATGGGAGAGCCGCAACGTGATGCCGGGTTCTTTGAACCGCTGCATATTTTGGAAAACCCCCGCAATATTCAGCGTGTGCCACTAGCCGAGGCCGAGGGCATTGTGTGCTGCGGCCCCAATGATCCAATGGCCGACCCGGATGTAAACCGTCCCGACTTCCTGTATGCCAAGCAAAAGGGGCTGAAGCTGCTTTGTGCCAACCCGGATATCGTCGTTGACCGAGGCGAGACCCGCGAGTGGTGCGCTGGCGCGGTGGCGCGGTTGTATACGGAAATGGGAGGTGAGAGCCTTTACTTTGGCAAGCCTCATCCACCGATCTATGATCTGGCCCGTCGCCGGTTGGCTGAACTGGGGCAAGACATTCCCGATGGCGATATTCTGGTCATTGGTGACGGTCCCCACACCGATATCGCCGGCGGCATGGGCGAAGGCATCGACTCGCTGTTTATCTCAGGCGGATTGGCCGCCAAGGAAACAAAGACCGAGACCCAACCAGACCCACAGGCTCTGGAGCAGTATCTGACGCAGGAACAATCAAACCCGACCTATACCATCGGACGGCTGCGCTAGCTGAATTAGCCCTTGATTTTCTGCAAGTGCAAAGTAATAAAGTTACCGAGCGAAAGACTCTGGCGCTCGATAATTTCACACGTACTGCATCGAGGGCGATATGTTGGACAACCAGCCACGCGGAACCATCTGCATTGAAGACATCGAAATGGGGATGACCCGCTCGCTGCGCAAAGTGGTGACGGACGAAGACATCGAGATGTTTGCGCAGGTCTCCACCGACCGTAATCCGGTGCATCTGGACGATGACTATGCGCGTGACACCATCTTTCAGGGTCGCATCGCGCACGGGATGCTGACCGCTGGTCTGATCTCAGCCGTGATTGGCGAGCAGCTTCCAGGTCACGGCACGGTTTATATGGGGCAATCGCTGAAATTCCTGGCCCCGGTGCGCCCCGGTGACATGGTCTTTGCCGAGGTCAAGGTAATTGACATCGATATGTCCAAGCGCCGGGTGAAACTGGATTGCCATTGCAGTGTAGATGGCAAAAAGGTTCTGGTTGGCGAAGCCATGGTGCTGGCACCGTCGCGCAAATTTGACTGATACTGGCAGTGGTGCGTGCCAGCACGCACCCTACACTGCACGCTAGGGGCGATAAACTGCTCATCTGTGCAAAGCCGATTGCCCCTCCTCCTTTGTTCGCTAAAATTCTCGGTGCTCAGGTCCGCCCGGACCAGCTGATACCATTGTGATTTTGAGGACTGGACATGTTTAATCTAAAGGCTCTTTCTGTTGGCGCGGTTGCAGCAGCCATCACCGCAACTGGCGCTATTGCCGCAGATGCCCCCTTTTTGAAATATGGTGAGGTTGAAGGATGGGGCGTCTTTATCGACGCTGAGAAGAAATCCTGCCTGATCGAAAAAGCCGATGAAATGGGCAACGTGGTGCAAATGGGACTGACTGCAGATCGCTCTATTGGATACGTCGGCGTGTTCACCAAGGCTGAAACTGACATCAAGCGCAATGACACTCAGGCCGTGCTGATCTCGTTAGAGGGCAATCTCTATGCCGGTGAAGCCAAAGGGATGCGCGGCAATATCACCAAGGGGTATTCTGGCGGCTATGTGCTGTCGGATGATCCACAGTTCGTGGATGACCTGGCCCGCAAGCATACAATGGAAGTGTTCCCGGAAAAGGCCTATGGTTTCTCGGTCAACCTCGCGGGCACCTATAAAGCGATTGAGCTGGCCCGCACCTGTAATCAGCAGCAACTGGGCTAGTACCCGGCTTTGACCCATAAAATATTTGTTCACCCGGCGCACAGGCCGGGTGACGTCAAGATCTGCCCACACGCCGCTTGAACCGGCTGGCCAGTGCGGGTACGGATGCCGGTATGCGCATCATCCGAGATTATCAGTTTGTAGAACCCCAAGACCGCGGCGCCAGCGTTGCGATTGGCAATTTTGACGGCGTCCATCTGGGTCACCAATCAGTGATTGACCTGGCGCGCAAGGCTGCGCCAGACGCGCCTCTGGGTGTGATGTCGTTTGAACCACATCCCCGTGAGTATTTTGCGCCCGATGCGCCGCCTTTTCGGCTGATGTCGCCCGAAGCCCGCGCCTCGCGGTTGGAAAAGCTGGGCGTGGATCACCTGTACCAGCTTAACTTTAACGCCGCCCTGTCTGGTTTGACGCCAGAAGAATTTGCGCGTGACGTCATTGCCAAGGGGCTGGGACTGGCCCATGTGGTTGTTGGCGCCGATTTCTGCTTTGGCAAGGGACGTAGCGGCACACCGCAAGATCTGCAGCAGTTTGGCGAAAAATACGGGTTTGGCGTAACGATCGCCCCGCTAATGGAATATTCGGACAATACGGTCTCTTCGACCGCTATTCGCCAGGCGCTGAGCGATGCCCGACCGCGCGACGCCGCTGCCATGTTGGGCCATTGGCACCGGATCGAAGGTGAAGTGATCGGCGGCGAACAACGCGGCCGCGAGCTGGGATTTCCCACTGCCAATATGTCCATCGACGGGCTACATTTGCCTGCCTTTGGCGTCTATGCGGTTCTGGTCGACGTACTGGACGGCCCGCATGCTGGATCGTACCATGGGGCGGCTTCGATGGGGGTACGACCTATGTTCGATGGCGAGCATCCCAATCTTGAAACCTTTATCTTCGACTTCTCCGGCGATCTCTATGGGTCAACTCTATCCGTTGGTGTGGTCGACTATCTGCGCCTCGAGTTGAAATTCGACGGGCTGGACGCCCTGATCGATCAGATGAACTCGGACTGTGATCAGGCGCGCGCAATACTGGCCAAGATATGACGGACCTTATCGACCGATCCGGGCTGGCCAAGCGGTATTGGGAAAAGAAGCCCCTGACCAAAATGAGCCAGAAAGAATGGGAAGCCCTGTGTGACGGCTGCGGTAAATGCTGCCTGAACAAGCTGGAAGACGAAGACAGCGGTGAAGTGGCCCTGACCCGCGTCGCCTGTCGTCTGCTGGATGATAGCACATGCCTGTGTGCCCAGTACGAGATCCGCCACAACTTTGTGCCGGAATGTATTGTGCTGAAGCCCAGCAATCTGGACAGCCACGCCTATTGGATGCCGCAAACCTGCGCCTATCGGCTGCTGTGGGAGGGCAAGCCCCTGCCCGACTGGCATCCGCTGCTGACAGGCGATCCAAACAGCGTGCATGACGCTGGTGTGTCGGTTCGGGGCTGGACCGTGTCTGAGTTTGATACCCCCGAAGAAGACTGGGAAGACCACATAATCGAGGAACCAACCTGATGCATTTTGCCTCTGACAACTCTGGCCCCGTTCATCCAAAGGTGATGGAAGCCCTGGCTGAAGCCAATACCAGTTACGCCATGGCCTATGGTGACGATGCGCAGATGGAGACTCTGCGTGATACGCTGCGTGAGGTGTTCGAGGCCCCCGAGGCAGCGATCTATCTGGTGGCGACCGGTACAGCCGCCAATTCCTTGGCCCTGGCAACCCTCACCCAGCCCTATCAGACTGTATTCTGTTCCTCGGTCGCACACATCCACGAGGATGAATGCAATGCACCCGAGTTCTTTTCCGGCGGCGCCAAGCTGACCCTGGTGGCGGGTGGTGACAAAATGACACCCCAAGCCCTGCGCGCCAGCATTGAAGGAGAGGAAACCCGAGGTGTGCACGGCCCCCAGCGTGGGCCAGTATCGATCAGCCAAGTCACTGAACGCGGCTCGGTTTATTCGTTGGACGAGCTGCGCGCACTAACTGCGGTTGCGGCTGAATTTGGCCTGCCCGTTCATCTGGATGGTGCCCGCTTTGCCAATGCCATGGTCGCGCTTGGCTGCACCCCAGCTGAGATGAGCTGGAAGGCGGGCGTGGACGCGGTCAGCTTTGGCGGCACCAAGAACGGCTGCATGGGCGTTGAAGCGGTCATCTTCTTTGATCCCAAACACGCTTGGGAGTTCGAACTGCGCCGCAAGCGTGGGGCGCATCTGTTTTCAAAAAACCGATTTTTGGCGGCACAGATGCTGGGCTATCTGCAGGATGACCTGTGGCTCGACAGCGCGAAAAAGGCCAACGACAATTGCGCCTATCTGGCCGAGAGATTGCGCAAGGCTGGCGCAGAATTCCTGCACCGCCCGGATGCCAATATGATCTTTGCCGCGCTGCCCCGCGCGGCCCACCAAAAGCTTTATGCGGCAGGCGCCAGCTATCACCTGTGGGATGGCGGGATTGATGGCCCGCTGGAAGAAATGGTGGGGGCAAGATTTGTCTGTGACTGGTCGATGGAACGAGATCAGATTGATCAATTTCTGGCACTGCTTTGAGCAACAACACATGTTTGGGGGCTCTGCCCCCAAACCGCCGGGATACTTCTAGCCAGATGAAGTTGGATCGGCAGATCCAGCCCAGAGTTTCCGCACTTCAGCCGCAACTTCTGCCGGGTGCGAGATCGGCACCATGTGCCCTGCCCCGGTGATTGAAACCGACGTGACATCCTGCAGTCGTGTTGCAAGCGCGGCGTTGACTTTGGCGATCACTGGATTTGTCTCATCACCACGAAGCAACAGAACTGGCATGGCCAATCTGTCCAAACCTCCTGGCTTTAGCAAATTGGCCCGGTCAGTCAGGATCGCCTGATCACAATGTGGTACAATCTGAATGGCTCGGGTCATCGCTGCACGGGTGGTTTCGGGCAGATCTGGCCAACGCGGCGCACCCGAGCTCCACATCCGGTTAAACAGGCGGGCTGCCAAAGCGAAATCTCCCGAGGCTAGCGCCTCGGCAAATGGCCTGTTCTGTTCTTCCAACACGGACAAGACATCGGGATCATCTGCCATTGCTGCTGCAAAGAACACCGGCTCAACCAGAGTGAGGCTGCGCACAAGGTGCGGTTTTTGCAGCGCCATGTTCAGGGCCACGGTTGCCCCAAATGAATGACCAATCAAATCCACCGGTTGCTGCAGTAGCGATAAACCGGCTTCGACGTTGCGATATTGAAAATCCCCTTGCCCGTCCCAATCCGGGCTTCGACCATGGGTTAACATGTCAAAAGCGGTGAGAGCCACGTCTTCCAGCGCAGTAGACAAGCCGCGCCAAGTCCCCGAGTGGGCCAACGAGCAATGCACCGCCAACACCTGCCTTGAACCTGTGCCAAAGCTGCGAGAATAAACCGGTTGCGGCAGAACCGCTACTTTCGCTTCCATCAGGCGTTTTCCGATAGGTGCCAGTCTAGATCATCCAACCGGTCCTGGCCCCAGAACCTCGCCCCGTCCGAGGTGATGTAAAAAGGCGCACCAAAAACGCCCTCTCCCACTGCGTCCTCGAGGTTTTGCGCATAGGTTTCCGCGCCGGTCAGCAATCCGCTATCTGCCAACGCCGGGTCAAAACCGGCGCTATCGAGACAGTCGCGGATCACATCATCCTCGGCGATGTTCTTTTCCTCGGCCCAGACAGCGCGGGTAAAGGCGTGGTGCAATTTGCCTAAGTCACCGCCACCGGCATTTTGTGCCGCAATAAAGGCATAAGAAGACGGCGCCGGATTGGTTGGCCAATAGACAGGTTTTAGGTTCAACGGTAAATCGAGTTTTTTGGCCTGCCGTTCCATTTCAATCAGGCGGTACTCCTGACGGGACGGATGGCGATCTTTTGGCGGCTGGCCACCCGTGCGACCAAACAGGCCGATGATATCCAGCGGTCTGTAATCTATGCTGGCCCCATGCTTGGCGGCGATTTCCTCCAAGCGCGTACCCGCCAGATAGGTATAGGGCGACAGCGTGGAAAAGTAGAATCGGATCTGGGTCATTTTGGCACTCTCCTGCCTAAGAACTTTGCCCGACGCTACGCCCATGCTAAGCGGTGTTCAACATCACGAATCTGTCACACTGCTCAGCTGCCTGGGGATTTTCAGCTTATGCCGACACTAAACGAACCCAAACTCATTTCTGGGAACGCAAACCCGCCTTTAGCCGAGGCGATCAGTCGCCGCATGAGCCTGCATCGCGGCATTGACCAGAACCTGGTTGATGCCCGCGTTGAGCGGTTCAACGATGGTGAGATCTTTGTCGAGGTCTATGAAAATGTCCGCGGCGAGGACATGTTCATCATTCAGCCGACATCGAACCCGGCCAATGACAACCTGATGGAGCTGCTGATCATCTCAGATGCTCTGCGCCGCTCATCTGCCCAGCGGATCACCGCCGTGATCCCTTACTTCGGCTATGCCCGTCAGGATCGCCGCACCAAGGCCCGCACACCAATCACATCCAAACTGGTGGCCAATATGCTGGTCGAAGCCGGGATCGAGCGGGTACTAACCATGGATCTGCACGCTGCACAGATTCAGGGTTTCTTCGACATTCCCGTCGACAACCTCTATGCCAGCCCGATCTTTGCCCTGGATGTCAAAAACCAGTTCAAAGACCGCATGGACGAACTGATGGTGGTGTCGCCCGACGTGGGCGGCGTTGCCCGCGCACGTGAACTGGCCAAGCGCATCAACGCGCCACTGTCGATCGTTGACAAACGTCGTGGTAAACCCGGTGAAGTGGCTGAGATGACCGTTATTGGTGACGTCAAAGACAAGATCTGCCTGATCATCGACGACATGTGCGACACGGCTGGCACCCTATGCAAGGCGGCGCAGATCCTGCTGGATAACGGCGCCAAAGAAGTGCACGCCTATATCACCCACGGTGTGATGAGCGGCCCTGCGGTCGAGCGCGTGACCAACTCTGTTATGAAATCGCTGGTGCTGACGGATTCAATTCAGCCGACCGAAGCGGTTCTGAACACACCCAACATCCGCGTCCTGCCAACAGCGCCTTTGTTTACTCAGGCTATCCTGAACATCTGGCATGGCACCAGCGTCTCCTCATTGTTCGATGACAAGACACTGGTGCCAATCTACGAGTCCCTATACTCGAACAATATCTGATCGCGGATTTCGATCTGCTCAATGACCCCGTGCAGGAAACTGCGCGGGGTATTTTTATGCCCATTTATAGCTGGTATTGGCAACAACCTGTCGATCGCGGCCTGCATGATGTAACCTTGGGTGGTGAATTAGTTTCCTGTTACATTCTGTTGAGGGGTGACCCCATTATGTTTGATATTACGTGGTCTCGCGACAAACTCATCTGCACTATGGTTGAAACGCCAGATGGCCATAAGCTGATGCAACCCACCGAAATGAGTTGCGAAGTCAAAATTCCACTGGGCATGGCGCTCTCCCCTGCTGCGGGGAAGGCTTTGAAGTTCGGAATGGATAAAGCCTTCAATGCCTTGGTGAAATCCAAATCCGGTGGTTTCCTGAAAGACCTGAAGCAGAAGGTCAAAGCCATCGGTGCCATCATCGAAAAACGTGGGCCAGAGGCGGTAGAAAAATCTGACTTTCTAAAGAAGGAAGAGGATCAGCTGCGAAAGCTCTGGGAAAACTGGTCTGACAAGCTTGCCCCTAAGCTGGCTAATCAAGCGCTGCAAGACGTCGTGAAATCAACACGCGAAAAAGATCTAAAGGATCTACCTACCAAGAAAATCAAGGCCGTCGGGCGCGTCACAGCCGTGCCTGTCATCTCGGTCATCTCCGCTGCCGTATCCGGGCTAACCGGCAACCCGGTTGGTGCCAGTTCGGCTCTGGTCAAGGCCGTCAGCGCCACAATGAAAGCCTCGGATGATTTGTCCTCGGCTTTGAACGAGTTCAAGTCTGATCAGACAGCGGTCGAGAAAGACGTTGCCTCGGTCTCAGCTGCGCTCAAGACAATGGCAACGCGGATCAAAACCATGGACGGACGGCGCAAGTCAGCGGAAATGAAAGTTGCCGCCTTTGCATCGCAAAATAAGATCATGAACGATGAATTGAAGGCTCTGGCTGACACGGATCCCAAAACAGCCGTTAAGCTGCGGGGCATGATCCAGAGCAACACCACCGCAATGAAAAAACTGATATCCGAATTGCCAACCACGGATGCCCTGAAAGAGAGCTGGAAGACAATCGCCGCTGAGCACAAGAAGATGCTTGATGCGGTTGGGGCGATGTCGTCTCAGGGCCCCAAATCCCTGCGCACTGCACGGGATCTGGCAGATGGCAGCAAGGAGATACTCAGTATCGTATCCAAAATGGCTTAGATCTGCAGGCTGCCTTATCCCAGCCGTACTCAGATTGCTCTGGGTGTTACCCAATCTGGTATGTCCAGACGTCTGCAACCAGCTCTAAAACTTAGCTGTTCTACTGAGCAAAACGCGCAGGTCCCCAAGTATTTCGAAACCGGCACGGTTGGCATAGTTCAGGCTGTCCCCGCTCTCGTAACCAACGACGGGAAGATTGGAGTTGATCGCTGCCACAGCATCGGCTGCGTCGGCAAAAATCTTGGGTGCCATTGATCTTGAGAACACATTGGACAGCCCAATACAGTCGTCGGACAGATTTGCGATGCAACCCGCTTCGATCTTGCCTGCCTCCCGCTTGCAAAGAAACTTGATGTCAGATCGGCGCAGCAAATCGTCGTTGAACATACGAATATCTGCAGGGGATCCAAACTCTTTCCAAGCGTCTTCCCATTGCTCTAAATCGTCTGGGCTTTCGACGAAATCCCATTCGGCTGGAACATCACGCGTGCGCGCTTCTCTCCAAATCCAAGAGGCCGTGAACAGCGCTTCAAAACCATTTGTGTGCAAATCGAGCTGGCAGAAGCTGTCTTTCACACAGACCACTCCGTCATGTCTGGATGCTAAAGTTTTCAGATGTGAAGTTATCTCGTCTTGGTTTTGCCGAGAGGTTACTGTCAGATTGGCATAATAGGGTGGCGGCTGATCCAAAGCCACAAACGCACAAGACGTTCGTTCCCACTTTAGGCCATGAGAGGCAAATACGACCTCGTATAGGTCGGCATTGTTATCTGAGGCCATCGTGACCCGAACGTCAGTCATGTGTGTAAATCCTCTTACCAATGCCGTTGATCAAATAGATGCGGTTTGTGTTCTCAACCAACTGAAAACGATCTCTGCGCTTCAGGTCACCAACCTAGGGCCAAAAAGGCCCTGATCTTACTAACGCGAAGGATGGTAAAAGGAGCTAGGCGACATTCCAATCATCCTCAAATGGTAGCTCTCCAATTGCGGTCCATGACGCCCGTAATCTGGCAACACGGCTGTCAGCCCAAGTCCGGAATACAATATCAAATCCTTTGTTGGTGACATTCTCGGCCACCAATTCAGCCCGGATCGCCGCTGAAGTATCCATATCCCACAACGAGATCGCCAATTGCACCGCAGGAGGCGATGCAAATACTTCGTCAAACCGTACCGACTTACGGCGTTCGCGGGGACCTGAGCCGGTCCACATTGCTCCACCATCTTCAAAGTCCGCAAATACCGTAACATCGCCCTGATGCACACCGGTTCGCGGGTTCATTAGTCTCTTCATGTCGCGCCTGATCTGTTATCCCCTTCCGCGACCTTAAGAGAAAAATTGGGCAAGACTAGGACCAAAAAGAAAACCGGCCCACAAAGGGGCCGGTTTGGTATCAAGTAGCAATAGCAACAACCCTTACAGGTTGATGTGCTCGCCCAGTGCTTCCATGTCCGCCAACAGCTTGGTGGCGTCATCGACCAGGGTGTGATGCTCTTCCTTGGTGTCCTGAGCCGCTGCATGGGCTGCGCGTGCAGCCTCGATCAGCTCGTCCAGGTGATCACGGGTCATTTCAGTTACCGGAATGGCCTTCTCAGCCAGAACCGACAGACCTTCAGAACCGATTTCAGCAAAACCGCCCGACACAACATAGTCCGAGTTGCCCTCGGGGCTTTCGACCCGAAGCAGACCTGGACGCAGTGTGGTGATGGTTGGCGCATGCATCGGCATAGCCGTCATGTCACCATCCGCACCCGGAATTTGAACCGCGGTCACCTGAAGCGAAGCTAGGCTTCGCTCCGGGCTCACGAGGTCGAATTGCATGGTATCAGCCATTACGACCCTCCTTAGGCCGCGTCAGCAGCCATTTTCTCGGCTTTTGCGATCACTTCGTCGATGCCGCCAACCATGTAGAAGGCGCCTTCGGGCAGGTGATCGTATTCGCCAGCCACAACAGCTTTGAACGACGCGATGGTGTCTTCGAGCGGAACCTGTTTACCGTCAGCGCCGGTAAAGATTTTCGCAACGTCAAACGGCTGCGACAGGAAGCGCTCGATCTTACGTGCACGTGCAACGGCCAGTTTGTCTTCTTCTGACAGTTCGTCCATGCCCAAAATCGCGATGATATCCTGAAGCGATTTGTAACGCTGCAGAATCTGCTGAACGTCAGTCGCTACAGTGTAGTGCTCGTCACCGATAACCAGTGGATCCAGCAGACGCGAAGTCGAACCCAGCGGGTCAACAGCAGGGTAGATACCCTTTTCCGAGATCGCACGGTCCAGAACGGTTGTCGCGTCCAGGTGAGCAAACGAAGTCGCTGGCGCAGGGTCAGTCAAGTCATCCGCAGGTACGTACACGGCCTGAACCGAAGTAATCGAACCGGATTTGGTTGACGAGATGCGTTCCTGCATCGCACCCATGTCGGTTGCCAGTGTTGGCTGGTAACCCACAGCGGATGGAATACGACCCAGCAGCGCCGAAACTTCGGAACCAGCCTGAGTAAAGCGGAAGATGTTGTCCACGAAGAACAGAACGTCCGAACCGGATTCGTCGCGGAACTGTTCCGCCAGGGTCAGACCCGACAGAGCAACACGCATACGCGCACCTGGAGGCTCGTTCATCTGACCGTAAACCAGAGCAATCTTGGATTTTTCCAGGTCGTCAGGAACGATAACGCCAGATTCGATCATCTCGTGGTACAGGTCGTTACCTTCACGAGTACGCTCACCAACACCCGCGAACACGGACACACCAGAGTGTACCTTCGCAATGTTGTTGATCAGTTCCATGATCAAAACGGTTTTACCAACACCGGCACCACCGAACAGACCAATTTTACCACCTTTGGTGTAAGGCGCCAGCAGGTCGATGACCTTAATACCGGTGGTCAGGATCTCAGTCGCAGTCGACTGCTCGGAGAACGCCGGAGCGTCGCCGTGGATCGCACGGGTTTCAGTCGCAGCGACTTCACCCTTTTCGTCAACGGCTTCGCCGATAACGTTCATGATGCGGCCCAGGGTCGCGTTACCAACTGGCACCGAGATAGGAGCGCCAGTGTCTGTTACGTCAGCGCCACGGACCAGACCTTCGGTCGCGTCCATCGCAATTGTACGTACAGTGTTTTCGCCCAGGTGCTGAGCAACTTCCAGCACCAGGTTTTTGCCATTGTTGTCTGTGTTCAGCGCGTTCAGGATTTCCGGCAGGTCATCCTCGAACTGTACGTCAACAACGGCGCCAATGACCTGAGTCACTTTGCCTTTTGCATTAGCCATGTTTCGTCTCCGGTTGTCTCTTAGAGCGCCTCAGCGCCCGAAATAATTTCAATCAGCTCGTTGGTGATCACAGCCTGACGCGAGCGGTTGTACTCGATTGTCAGTTTGTCGATCATGTCACCCGCGTTGCGGGTCGCATTGTCCATCGCGCTCATCCGGGCACCTTGTTCAGATGCACCATTTTCCAGCAGGGCTGCAAAGATCTGGGTTGCTACACCACGCGGCAGCAGGTCAGCCAGAATGGCCTCTTCGCTGGGCTCGTAGTCGTAGACAGCGCCGTCGCTCTCACCTTCGTTCGCCTCGAAAGACGCCGGGATGATTTGCTGTGCAGTCGGGATCTGGCTCACAACGTTGACAAAGTGCGAATAAAACAGCGTCGCAACGTCGAATTCACCCGCGTCAAAGCGGCCCAAAACGTCCTTGGCGATGTCTTGTGCATTGACGTAGCCAACGCGCTTAACTTCGCTCAGGTCGACGTGACCGACATAGCTGTCGCCCAAGTCGCGCTTCAGGCTGTCACGGCCCTTTTTCCCAACAGTCAGAATTTTGACTGTCTTGCCTGCAGCTTTCAGCTCTTCAGCTTTCTGCCGCGCCAGTTTGGCGATGCTGGAGTTGAAGCCACCACACAGGCCCCGCTCAGAGGTCATGACAACCAAGAGATGGGTCTGATCGCTACCTGTGCCACGCAGCAGCAGCGGCGCAGAATCGCTCCCGCCAACAGAAGCAGCCAGCCCCGCCATCACGGCGTTGAACCGTTTGGTGTAGGGGCGTGACTCCTCTGCTGCTTCCTGGGCGCGGCGCAATTTTGCGGCCGCGACCATTTGCATGGCTTTGGTGATCTTGCGGGTCGACTTGACCGACTCGATCCGATTTTTAAGGTCTTTAAGATTTGGCATTGCCTCCTCCCTCCCTTAAGCGAAATCAGCGGCGAATTCGTCCAGCGCAGCTTTGATCTTATCGGCGGCATCACCTTTGATCTTGGGATCTTCATTGGTGATGAAGTCCAGCAGATCCTGATGCTTGCCACGCAGGTGCGCCAAAAGACCAGCTTCGTAGCGGCCAACTGCGTTCACGTCGATCTTGTCCAGGTAGCCAGTGGTACCAGCGAAGATAACGCAGACGATTTCAGCGTTGGTCAGTGGCGAGTACTGAGGCTGTTTCATCAGCTCGGTCAGGCGGGCACCACGGTTCAGCAGCTGCTGAGTAGCGGCATCCAGATCGGAACCGAACTGCGCAAAGGCAGCCATTTCGCGATACTGAGCCAATTCCAGTTTAACTGGACCAGCAACCGACTTCATCGAGTTTGTCTGAGCGGACGAACCAACACGAGACACCGACAGGCCGGTGTTCACAGCAGGACGGATGCCCTGGTAGAACAGTTCGGTTTCCAGGAAGATCTGACCGTCGGTGATCGAAATCACGTTGGTTGGAATAAACGCCGAAACGTCACCACCCTGGGTTTCAATGATTGGCAGAGCTGTCAGCGAGCCATTGCCGTTGTCGTCGCCCAATTTGGCCGAACGCTCCAGCAGGCGCGAGTGCAGATAGAAAACGTCGCCAGGATACGCTTCACGTCCTGGTGGACGACGCAGCAGCAGGGACATCTGACGGTAGGACACAGCCTGCTTGGACAGATCATCATAGATGATCAGAGCGTGGCGGCCGTTGTCACGGAAGAATTCAGCCATGGCTGTCGCGGCGTATGGTGCCAGAAACTGCATAGGAGCCGGGTCGGACGCGGTTGCGGCCACGACGATGGAGTATTCCATCGCACCGGTTTCTTCCAGCTTCTTGACCAGCTGAGCAACAGTCGAACGCTTCTGGCCGATCGCTACGTATACGCAGTACAGCTTTTTGCCTTCGTCTTCGCCAGCGGCTTCGTTGTAGGATTTCTGGTTCAGGATCGCGTCCAGAGCAACGGCAGTTTTGCCTGTCTGACGGTCACCAATGATCAGCTCACGCTGGCCACGACCAATTGGGATCATCGCGTCAACGGATTTCAGACCAGTTGCCATCGGCTCGTGAACCGATTTACGTGGAATGATGCCCGGAGCTTTAACGTCGGCGATACCGCGTTCAGTGCTCTCGATTGGGCCTTTGCCGTCAAGCGGGTTACCCAGACCGTCAACAACACGACCCAGCAGACCGTTACCGATTGGAACGTCCACGATCGAGTTGGTGCGCTTAACAGTGTCGCCTTCTTTGATGTCACGGTCGGACCCAAAGATAACGATACCAACGTTGTCGCTTTCCAAGTTCAGCGCCATACCCATGATGCCGCCGGGGAATTCGACCATTTCACCAGCCTGAACATTGTCCAGACCGTAAACGCGGGCGATACCATCGCCAACGCTCAGCACGCGACCAATTTCAGCAACTTCGGCTTCTTGACCGAAGTTTTTGATTTGATCCTTCAGGATTGCAGAAATCTCTGCAGCTTGGATACCCATTTATCCGACCTCTTTCATTACATTCTGGAGGGAGTCGAGCTTGGAGCGGATCGAGCTATCGATCATCTTCGAGCCCACTTTAACGACGAGACCGCCGATGATGCTTTCATCGACGGTAGCATTGATAGTAACTTTTTTGCCCACACGAGCGGTCAGCGTCTTGGCCAACTTTTCGCTTTGGGTTTTGGTCAGCGCCTTGGCCGAGGTCACATCCGCTGTGACTTCACCACGGGCGTCTGCCAATTGGCTACGCAGCGCGGCAATCAGCGCTGGCAGAACAAACAGGCGGCGGTTCGCAGCCATCAGCGCCAGCGAGTTGCTCATCATGGAGTCGAGCCCCATTTTAGCAGCAATCGCAGTGATCGCAGCACCCTGCTCTTCGCGCGACACAAGCGGCGAGGAGATCAGGTTACGAAGATCAGCACTGTCAGCCAAGGCGGCCTGCAAGTCATTGATACTGGTTTCAAGACCATCCAAGGCCTTGTTCTCTTCTGCGATCTCAAAGATCGCAGTGGCATAGCGCGCGGCAATGCCTGCGGAAATCGAAGCTGGTTCGGACACGTCCACCCTTCCGATACTGGCCCCGGTTAGCATGCCAAAAGGTGGCGTCCGGGGGCGTGAGTCAGCCCTCCCATCACGGAAGGGCGATAAAATCAGCGTGGATGTAACAGAGCGTTAGCAACCTAGCAACATTAGATAGCATGAACCGGAAAAGTGCTTAATTTAACAAATTCAACAACTTACCGGAAGTGCGACGCTTTACCCCTTCGAAACCGGCAGAAAAAGGCACCGAATTTGCCGCATTTTTCGATTCCTAGCCGCCCCGAACCCCAACTGGAGCATGTGGATAACCCTCTCACAGGCCAATCTGGGTGGTAATACTGTCCTAAGGCGAGACATCCGGGAATCAGTGTTTCTTGCCACTGCGGTCATCGTCTGAGTTTGAATGCAACATCCCCGACCTTGGCCAGCTAATGCATATTTATCCCTAGCCAACGCAAAGCCATGCACACCAAATTAGAACCGGAAGCCTCAGCCTTAACTGGGCACTGGCATGGGGTTCGACAAACCTTCGAGCACGCGGATGCGATTTCGGGATTTTGTTTTTGTCATCAATCCGCGTTGCGAGTGAACCTGCTTGCTGACCTCGACCAGAAACACCCCACCCGCCAGCATTGCGGGAAGATGCCGCCCTGCTTTTTCAAACAAACGCCCTGACTTTAACCAGAACCGGCGCATCGAAGGTGGCTGATACAGCGCCGCAGCGTGGCGCTCGGTGGTGAACTGATGGGCCCGCAGCTGGCTTTCCAACTGACCCAGCGTATAGGGGCGGCCATAGCCAAACGGCGTCTTGTCCGAACGCGACCATAGCCCTGCCCGGTTTGGCACCACAAAAATGGCGCGACCACCTGGAGCCAACACGCGCCGACATTCCTCAAGCAGATGCGTCGGGCGCTCGGAGGTTTCCAAACCGTGCATAACCACCAAACGGTCAACCCGTCCCGTATCCAGCGGCCACAGTGTTTCTTCACACAACACCGAGACATTTGGCATCCCGGCCGGCCATTGCATCACCCCTTGTGGCCCTGGCATCAGAGCAATCACCCGACGCGCGTCTGGTAGATAGGGACGCATAAGGGGCGCGGCAAAGCCAAATCCCGCCATGGTCTCTCCGGTGGCCTCGGGCCACATCTGCAGCAACCGAGCCCTAATCGAAGCCTGCGCCGCCCGACCCAGCGTGCTGCGATAATAGAAGTTTTTCAAATCCTGCACATCAAGATGCATTGCGGGCGCCTGTCGCTTCGGTCAATCTGATGTACAGTTTTAACCATGATAAGGCGAATGACCATGCCTCTTGAGATCGTAACCGTCCCGTGCCTGTCAGATAACTACGCCTTTTTGCTGCATGCGGCCGATACAGGTACCACTGCTCTTGTCGACGCACCCGAGGCTGCTCCGATCAAAGCTGAGCTGGAGCGCCGAGGCTGGGAACTGGATTATGTCCTGCTTACCCACCATCACTGGGACCATGTCGACGGATTGGATGAACTCAGGCAAGCCTACAACCCAACCGTTGTCGGCGCCGAGGCAGACGCCCACCGGCTCCCCCCCTTGGATTTGGCGGTCACCGAAGGCTCTGTGTTCTCTTTATCTGACGAAGACGTTCAGGTTATCGACGTTTCTGGCCACACTCTTGGTCACATCGCATTTTACCTATCAGCCTCACAGGCAGTGTTTACTGCCGATAGTTTGATGGCCCTAGGATGTGGTCGCCTGTTCGAAGGCAGCCCCGAACAGATGTGGCAAAGCCTGAGCAAGCTTGCCGCCTTGCCCGCGGACACCGTGGTTTACTCAGGTCATGAGTATACCCAAACTAACGGTGCGTTTGCATTAACCATCGAGCCCGACAACTCCTCGTTGCAGAGTCGCGTTGCTGACATCAAAAAAGCCCGTAGCAAAGGGGTTCCAACTGTGCCTTCTTTATTATCTTTGGAACTGGCCACAAATCCGTTTCTACGGGCAGGTCTGGACGAGGTAAAACAGGCCATAGGAATGAAAGATGTTGATTCAGAACAAGTATTTGCAGAAATCCGCAGACGAAAGGATGCCTTTTGACAAGTCAATGTATCGGCAAACAAAGCACGCTCACCATCATTGTGAGCAAAAATTACAAGAAAAGCCTTGAAGCAGCACCGCTATCAACCAAAATCTAACACTATGAGGACATGGTTAGCGTAAGGGCAAATTGGTAAACGTATCATCGACCCGCCGACCCAAGACAGAGGAGCACCACAGTGCCTTCATTCTCGAGCACACTAGAAACAGCCATCCATGCCGCGCTAGCGCTGGCAAATGAACGGCGTCACGAATTCGCTACACTTGAACACCTGCTGCTTGCCCTGTTGGACGAGCCCGACGCCGCACGCGTCATGCAGGCCTGTAGCGTTGATTTAACCGAACTGCGAAAGACACTCGTCGAATTTGTCGATGATGATCTGGCCAATCTGGTCACTGACATCGACGGATCCGAGGCCGTGCCGACTGCCGCTTTCCAGCGGGTGATCCAGCGCGCCGCAATTCATGTTCAAAGTTCCGGCCGGACCGAGGTGACAGGCGCCAACGTCCTGGTTGCGATCTTTGCCGAACGCGAAAGCGACGCTGCCTTCTTCCTGCAGGATCAGGAAATGACTCGCTATGACGCGGTCAACTACATCGCACACGGTGTAGCCAAAGATCCCGCCTTTGGTGAACAACGCCCGGTGACTGGCGCGCATGACCCCGAAGACGAGGTGCAGCCCGTTACCGAAGAGGACAAGAAGGAAAGCGCACTTGATAAATACTGCGTTGACCTGAACACCAAGTCCCGTGAAGGCGACATTGATCCACTGATTGGTCGCGACGACGAGGTTGAGCGCTGTATCCAAGTGCTGTGCCGCCGCCGTAAGAACAACCCGCTGCTGGTTGGTGACCCAGGTGTTGGTAAAACCGCAATCGCCGAAGGTCTGGCCCGCAAAATCGTAGCTGGTGAAACACCCGAGGTCCTGTCGGAAACTACCATCTATTCGCTCGACATGGGCGCTTTGCTGGCTGGTACACGTTACCGCGGTGATTTTGAGGAACGGCTCAAGGCTGTTGTGACCGAACTGGAAGATCATCCGGATGCGGTCCTGTTCATCGATGAGATCCACACCGTAATTGGTGCCGGCGCCACATCTGGTGGGGCTATGGATGCGTCGAACTTGCTGAAGCCTGCTCTGCAGGGTGGTAAGCTGCGCACCATGGGCTCAACAACTTACAAGGAATTCCGCCAACACTTTGAAAAAGACCGCGCCCTGGCCCGTCGTTTCCAGAAAATTGACGTGAACGAGCCTTCGGTCGAAGATGCGGTTAAGATCCTGAAAGGTCTAAAACCCTATTTCGAAGAACACCACGGCACAAAGTACACCGTTGATGCTGTCAAATCCGCGGTTGAGCTGGCCTCGCGCTATATCAACGACCGCAAGCTGCCCGACAGTGCAATTGATGTGATCGACGAGGCTGGTGCCGCCCAGCATCTGATCATCGAAAGCAAACGCCGCAAGACAATTGGCGTCAAAGAGATCGAAGCTGTGGTGGCCAAGATCGCCCGCATTCCGCCCAAGTCGGTGTCCAAAGACGATGCCGAAGTGCTGAAAGACCTGGAGAACTCGCTCAAACGGGTTGTCTTTGGTCAAGACGACGCCATTGGCGCCCTATCCTCGGCGATCAAACTGGCCCGTGCCGGGCTGCGGGAACCTGAAAAGCCAATTGGCAATTATCTGTTCGCTGGCCCAACCGGGGTTGGTAAAACCGAAGTGGCCAAGCAGCTGTCTGATATGCTGGGTGTCGAACTGTTGCGTTTCGATATGTCTGAGTACATGGAAAAACACGCTGTTTCCCGCTTGATTGGTGCACCTCCGGGTTATGTCGGCTTTGACCAGGGTGGCCTGCTGACCGACGGTGTTGACCAACATCCACACTGTGTTCTGTTGCTCGACGAAATCGAGAAAGCACACCCGGATGTGTTCAATATCCTGCTGCAGGTGATGGATCACGGTGAGCTGACTGATCACAATGGCCGCACGGTGAACTTCCGCAACGTGGTTCTGATCATGACCTCAAACGCGGGTGCATCCGAACAGGCGAAGTCCGCCATTGGTTTCGGCCGCGACCGTCGCGAGGGCGAAGACACCGCCGCGATCGAGCGCACATTCACGCCGGAATTCCGCAACCGTCTGGACGCGGTGATCTCTTTTGCGCCACTGCCCAAAGAAGTCATCATGCAGGTGGTCGAGAAGTTCGTATTGCAGCTTGAGGCCCAGCTGATGGATCGCAATGTATCGATCGAACTGACCCGTAAAGCCGCGGAATGGATCGCCAACAAAGGCTATGATGACAAAATGGGGGCTCGTCCGCTGGGACGTGTGATCCAGGAGTACATCAAGAAGCCACTGGCCGAAGAGCTGCTGTTTGGCAAACTTGCCAAAGGTGGGCTGGTCAAGGTTGGTATCAAGGACGGCGCTCTGGACCTGCGCATCGAAGGACCGGCCAAGCCGCGGATTTCGGGCGACAAGCCACCGCTGCTGACCGCTGATTGATGCAAAAGACAGCGCTTTTGGCTCTGACATTTACGCTCGCCACCCCTGCGGTGGCGAGCGATTTTGTATTGCAACAGCCCATTGATTGCACCCTTGGCGACACCTGTTACATCCAAAACTATGTCGACCGCGATCCGGGCCCAAATATGTCCGACTACCAATGTGGTAGCCTTGGCTATGATGGCCATAAAGGAACCGATTTTGGCCTTCCAACCCTGGCTGAAATGGTACGTGGCGTGGATGTCCTGGCCTCTGCCCCGGGTGTAGTTCGGGGAATGCGTGACGGCCTTCCAGATACCGGCCTGTCTGAGGCCACTGCTGGCAAAGAGTGCGGCAACGGCGTTGTACTGCGTCACGAAGGTGGCTGGGAAACGCAATACTGCCACATGAAGTATGGATCCATCCGTGTAAAATCAGGCCAACGTGTCGTTGCTGGCGCGGTTCTGGGCCAAGTTGGGTTAAGTGGCAAAACAGAGTTTCCACATTTGCACCTGAGTGTACGTCACGACGGCAAGGTCACAGATCCGTTTGACCTATCAGCTTTTTCCACCTGCGGGCAGGCTGGCGAAACCCTTTGGGAAGCCCCCCCTGAATATCAGCCGGGTGGCCTGTTACAGAGCGGCTTTAGCACAACCGTACCTGAATATGGCACGATAAAATCAGGAGAAGCGGATCAATCTCCCCTTCCTGCGACAGCCCCAGCTCTGGTCTTTTGGGCCTATGCGTTTGGGGGACAAAAGGGTGACGTTTTGAAGTTGGCCGTCGACGGGCCAAATGGGCGCATGATTACTCATGACGCTAAACTGTCTAAAGATCAGGCCCAGTTTTTCCGCGCAGCAGGCAAACGACTTAAGATCAGCGGGTGGGCGACAGGCACCTATCTGGGCACTGCCTCTCTGGTTCGCGATGGGCGCGAAATTTCCAGCTTCGAAAGCCTGATGACTATTCAATAGCAACTGCAACCCACGTCGGAATTCTCTAAACTTCCGCACTTGGGGACCTCATTTTTTCAAGCGTGCATCGAAGCCTATTTCTCGGTAAATTTCAGCTCGATCCGACGGTTCTGAGACCGCGCCTGGGCTGTGTCTGCTGGGTTGATCGGCTGATATTCTCCAAACCCATTGGCTGAGAGACGGCTGGGGGCAATGCCCAATACCTCGACCAGGAAACGAACCACAGATAGCGCCCTGCCCTGACTAAGCTCCCAGTTGTCTGCATATTTGGAATGCCCAGTCAGTGGCACATCGTCTGTGTGACCATCAACCCGGATCACCCAGTCGATGCTGGGGGGGATGTCATCCGCCACACCGCTAAGGATGTGGGCGACTTTGGCAATTTCGACTTCTCCTTCGGGTGACAGATTGTAGCCACCCGGTGGAAACAGCACCTCAGAGGCAAAGACAAAACGATCCCCTTCGATCCGCACGCCTTCCTGATTGCCCAGTACATCGCGCAAGCGACCAAAGAACTCGGACCTGTACCGTTCCAAGTCTTCAGCCTGAGCCTCCAAATCCGTTGCCCGGCTGGCCAGTTCAATCGCCTCTGCTTCCAATCTCTTGCGTTCAGCCTCTTCCAGCAGACGGCGCTTGCGCTCTTCCGAGGCTGCACGTGCCAGCGCTGCGTTCAGGTCCTTACCCAAGTTCTGCAACTGAACCTGTTGGGCAATATCGCGTACTTGCCCATCATCCAACAGGGCCTGCAAACTACCAAGCTGGTTCCTTAGTGCAGCGATTTGCTGATTAAGCAACGCAGTCTGGCGCTGTGCATCAGCGGAAATTTCTTTTTCACCAGCCAAGGCATCTTGCGCCTGTGCCAACAGGGCCGCGCGTTGTTCAGCCAAAGACAGCTGTTCCGCTGCGCGCCCCTCGGCCTCGGCTTGCTGGGCCAGTGCGGCCATCAAGCGGCTTTGCAGAATTTCTTGATCCGTCGCCGCCACTTGGGCTTTTTCCAGAGCTTCCAGCGCTTGTAGCAAACGGCTTTCAATTGCGGCACGCTCTTCTTGGGTTGACGTGGCAGCAGATCTCGAGGCGACGAGATCAGCCCGCACCTGATCCAGCTGTGTTGTCAGTGTTGCTTCGGCACTTGCGGCCTCGGCCTGCAGGTCTGCCAACCTTTGCTGCAATCCACGCTGTTCCGCCTCAGCCGTTGCCTGCAGCGCTGCAATCTGTGTCTCTAACTTCGACTGCGCGGCGGCATGTTCAATCTGCATTCTCTGCAATTCAGCCTGGTATTCGGACTCTGATTGCACATTTGCAGCCCGTTGATTGGCCAGCTCTGCCGCCAGCGCATCACGCGTCTGGACAGCCTCTTCACGCGCTTGAGCCAATTCCGCCGATAGCCGCTCTCGAATCGCGACACTTTCCGCTCTGATTTGTCCAATCTCAGCATCCAACGCAGTTACACGTGCCTCGGCGCTGGATTGTGCCACCTGCATTTGAGCCAGAACACGGGTCAGGCGCTCGGCCAACTCATCGCGCTCACGCGTCTGTGCTTTGGCGGCATCGATTGCATCCAGAGCCTCGGCCAATTGGGTATCCAAAGTTTCCTTGGCGGCGTTGGCAGCAGCCAGCAGAGTCAGTGTATCTTCGGCTTCCTGCCGCTGGGCCTCAAGCGCCAGGGTCATGGCAGTCAGTTCGGTATCCGCAGTCGCCAGCTTCTCACGCAAGGCTTCAGCGGCAGCGGCTTCTACCAGACGTGCGGCTTCCTCGTCGCTCAGTTGTTGCTGAGCATCGGCAAGCTCGGCTGCGCGATCTGTACCTTCTTGCTCCAGTCCCGCGATCAAGGCTTCCAGTGCTTCACGTTTGGCCGCGGCCAGCCGGGCAGCTTCAACCTGTGTGTCAATTTCGGATCGACTTTGCGCCAATGCCAGGTTCAGCGCGTCACGTTCTGACAAAAGTTCCGCTCTTGCCTGTTCCAGAGCTTCCTGATCGGCCTGTAGCGCCGCAATACTGGCATTGGCCTGATCCCGCCCAGCCAGCAATGTCGCCACCTGGGCCTCGAACGATGTGATCCGGGATGCGGCATCCGCCAGTTCCGAGGCCTGACGGTCCCGCTCGCCTGTCAGCGATGCAATCAAAGTTGCTTGCTCACTCAACTGTGTTTGGGTTCGGTCCAGATCCCCTTGGGTGTCATTCAACGTCGCACTTAGCGCGCCCAAACGGGCATTCAGCTGATTGTTGGCCCGCTCTTCCAAGCCCAGGGCGTCGGCCAAGGCACCGACCTCGGCAGCCAGGGCATCCAATTCATCTTCTTGCCCGGTGATGGTTTCGCGTAAGACAAATTGCACCACCATAAAAATGGTGAGCAAGAACATCAGAACCAGAAGCAACCCGGTCATCGCATCGACAAAACCGGGCCAGATCGAGGCCTGGAACCTTTGTCCTGTGCGCCGTGACAAGGACATGACTTAACTCTCCCCGCCGTCAGGGTTAAGTGCAGCCCGGGCGCGACCGCGGGGACGGGCAAATGTTTTGACTAGTGTATCGATATCACGGCGCAACACTGCCAGGCTCTCTTGGCGCCCTGCCGAGATTTCCTCGAGGATGCGCAGCATCTGCACATCAATAGAACGAAGGCGCATCCGGCTTTCTGCGTCGATCCCTGCATCACTGCCATAGGACCGCATCACTTCGGTCAGAGCCTCTTGCCCCACGGCAACCCGTTCTAGCGATGCCGCAATCGTATCATTCTGATCCTGTCGGTCATTCATCGCAGAAATACTGTCTACCAGAGTCGAAAGCTTCTCGTTGACCATATCCCGGCCTTCGGCAGACTGCACAAACAGGGCCTGCAAGGCGTCCATCTGCTCGGCCATGGTGTCCAGCACCTCAGCCACCACTCCCGTGTCTCCACTGCCTTCTTCGCCAGAAGAAAAGCTAACCCGCGTGAATGTGGACAGCCACTCTTCCAGCTCGCGGTAAAATCGGTTTTGCCCATGGCCGGCAAACAGTTCCAACAGGCCAACAATCAGCGACCCGGCCAGCCCCAGCAGCGACGAGGCAAACGCCGTGCCCATACCGCCTAGTTGCGATTCCAGCCCAGTCATCAGGCGCTTGAACACATCCAGGCTTTCTTCGCCGTCTTGCGGCGCCAAGCTGCGGATTGTTTCAACCACCGCCGGCACCGTGGTGGCAAGCCCATAAAATGTCCCCAGCAGGCCGAGGAAAATCAGCAGGTTGACGATGTACCGGGTAATCTCGCGCTCTTCATCGACACGGGTGGCAACCGAATCCAAGATCGACCGAGTGGAAGAGGAGCCAAGCTGCATCCGCGCGGCACGCGAACTGAGCATCGTGGCAAGTGGCGCCAACAGCGACGGCGGTCGGACGCTTGCATCCGCTTCACCAGCCGCAAAACGCTCAATCCAGCGCACCGAACCGATGAGCTGGATCACTTGCCAGAAACAGGCCAGCACGCCAAAGACAAAGACCAGAACAATGAACCCGTTTAGCCAAGGATTGGCCTGGAATACTGGCAAAACCCGTGGCAAGGCCACAAAAGCGCCAAAACCTGACAGGCCCAACGCAATTAACATCATCATGATTTGGCGGACCGGTTGCGAAAATTGCACACGGGTCTCGCGGTCTGGCTGCGCCATACGTGGGTATTCCTGACTTAAACTCTGCTCTTGTTGCAAAGCCTACAGTTTAAAGTTCCAAAGCGCCAAGATTTTATGCGCTTAGCTGCTGCACACGGCTGGTCAACCAATCTAGATCATCGTCTCTAAGACCGATTTCAGCCAAATGGGCTGCTGTGTTGAACAAATACTCGGGATTTGGCCCGCGTCCACCAACTGCGACAGCAATGATCTGTGCCTGCTCTTCCAGGCTCAACCCTCCGCAATACTGCACATGATGCGGATCAATGACATAGGTAACAGCCGTTACTGTCTCACCACTTGCGAGTTCGACCTGCAGGTCGCGTTCCAAATAGGCCGAAGAGATCAACTCCCGTTCGCGCAGTTCAGCTAGCGTTTTTTCTTCGTGTCCTGTTTCGACCGCCAGAGCCAAGCCAGTGCAATGGGTGCTCTCGTTCTCATCCAGCGCCAGAACCAGTCCGGGCTTCTCCTCGCTGCCTCGGTGATGGATCGAACTCATGCAAAAGGACCGGGCATAGCCAGGCAAAGTAGCCACTTCGCTACGGGCGACCGGAAAGCCCGGATGCCACAGCAAAGATCCATATCCAAACACCCACATCGTCATAGCACTGGCCCTCTCTGGTTTACGGCTTATAAACAGCAAAACTTGTTTGAGCAAAAGAGTCCCTTAATGCTGCGATTGGCAAAAATTCTATTGGCTGTGGTCTTGATATGGTCAATTTATTGGTTTGCGGTAGGCTGGGGCCTGCAATCTGGCATCAGTGCCTGGTTCGCAGAACAGCAACGCCAAGGCTGGCAGGCTGAGTATTCCGCCATGACCAGAGACGGATACCCCAGCCGTCATACCACCCGGATTGAACACCCTACCCTAGCCGACCCAGGCACCGGAACGGCGTGGCGCGCTGACTGGCTTGAAATCGACAGCCCCGCGATCTGGCCGGGGCACCAAGAGTTACGATTTGCGCCAACGCCACAGCGCCTGTCTTATTTTGACCAAACTGCAGTCTTGCAGGCCGAAGACTTGCAAGCCCAACTGTACCTGGCCCCCGGATTGGCACTGTCGCTTGAGAAACTAGCGCTAACCAGCGGTCCATGGCAGTTCAGCAACGGCGACCAGGTGACGATGAGTGCCAGCTCCTTGCAGCTTGGAATGACCCAAACCGAAACTCCAGAGCGCTATCAATTGGCGATGGCCGCCACCAATTTTGCCCCAGGTTCTGCAATACGGAAGACGCTGGCAGCCACCGATGCGTTGCCAGAAACCTTTGAGGCACTGGAGCTGGACATGGAGGTGACATTTGACACCGCATGGGATCGCTCTGCGATAGAGCTGCGCCGACCGCAGCCCCGCCACATCCAGTTAAACCTCGCCGACGCCCATTGGGGTGCCCTGCGCCTGAATGCATCCGGGTCATTGGAGGTAGATGAAGCTGGGATTCCAACCGGTACTCTTACGCTAAAAGTTGAAAACTGGCGTCAGATGTTGGGAATGGCTGAAGGGGCTGGCGCATTGGCCGCAAGCGCCCGTGATGGGGTCGAGCGTGTCTTGACCCTGTTTGCAGGACTTGCCGGTAATCCCCAGGATCTCGATACCCAGCTCATTTTCAGAAACGGCCAAATGGCCCTTGGCCCAATTCCGTTGGGACCAGCCCCGCGACTGATCCTTAGATAGCAACATCTCCCGCCGGACGTTTGGCATCTATGATGCCGTCCTCCCGTTGGGCGTGGCGCCGCTGCCGCGGCGCAAGATCAAACTGTGCTGGTGTCTGCGCCGACGCAGTTTACATCAACGACAGTAAGACCCATTGCGGTGGCTGGCGGTGTCAAAATGAAAATGATCGCGGTGATAGCGGTCGGCTTCGGGGCCCAGAACCGTTCCAAAGTACTGACAAGCGGCATTCCAAGCCTTGCGCAGGCGTTTCTTATGACCGCGACCTTGCCACCCTTCCAGAACCGTCACGGTTTCTCCGTTCTCCAGAGTAAAGCCTGAAATATCAATTGCTTTACCCTTGCCATGCTCCGAAATCCGGGCTCCGGGACGATTGTTACGGGTTCGGCATGAATAATGCGCCGCGATGCGCAGGCTTACCACCTTGTTAGACCGGCGAAACGCGGGCTGAAGACCTTTGTCGACCCAGGCATTCAGCGCTTCAGCCGTTTGACAGGTCATCACCGAAGGCTGGCTAAGGGTCACCCCTGCAACCGAACGTACACGAACAGCATTGCTGACACCGCAACCGTTCAACTTGGCCGGCACTGCGCCGATCACTTCACCTTGAATATCAAGATCACCGCAGACTGAACCTTTGCGAAGCTGGCGGCGTTTGAACCAGGCCTGTTCTACCACGCTATCCGGGCGTAACACTGGACGCAAAGACAGCTCGGGGCCCAGGGACTGCAGATCAGCAGGGCGGGCTGCAGCACTCACAATTTGATCCGACAGGGGTCGGACAACCGGACGCACCAAAGGGTTCGGCATATTGGGTTGCACCAAAGCCGCCAACTGAACCTCGGCAACTGGGCGGGGCTCAGGGCGCAATGAAGTTTTAGGCGCGGCACCACCAGCCGGTAACGCCATCATCATCAACACCGCAACAGCCGCCCGCATGCTCATTTTTCCTGTCCTTCTGTTGGTGACACTCCATGTGTGCGACCGAAATCTGGCGCGTCAGTGTCCTGACCAGCCTCGATGATACCGCGACGGATGGCGCGGGTGTGGGTGAAATAGTCGTGCAACTGCTCTCCGTCGCCGGTACGGATCGCGCGTTGCAGGGCAAACAGCTCTTCGGTGAAGCGCCCCAGAATTTCCAGCGTCGCTTCTTTGTTGGTCAGAAAAACATCCCGCCACATTGTGGGGTCCGAGGCTGCAATCCGGGTGAAATCCCGAAAACCCGCTGCCGAATACTTGATCACTTCGCTGTCGGTTACTCTGCGCAGGTCATCAGCAACCCCCACCATGGTATAGGCAATCAGGTGAGGTGTGTGGCTGGTGACGGCCAGCACCAGATCGTGGTGATCGGCGTCCATCTCGTCCACGTTCGACCCCATGCCCTCCCACAGGGCCCGCAGTTTGGCGACGGCTTCAGGATCGCTGCCCTCAACAGGCACCAACAGGCACCAGCGGTTGTCATACAGCTCGGCAAAGCCAGCCTCGGGGCCGGAATGTTCGGTTCCGGCCAGCGGGTGCGCGGGCACAAAATGTACACCTGATGGAATATGTGGCTGCACCGCTTCGATCACATGACGTTTGACAGATCCCACGTCAGACACGGTTGCACCGGGCATCAATGAACCCGCGATGTCCTTCATCACAGGGCCCATCGCACCTACGGGCACACAGAGAACCACCAGATCCGCCCCTTCAACCGCCTCGGCGGCACTATCACAGACCCGGTCGCACAGGCCAATCTCACGTGCTTTGTCGCGGGTTGCATCGCTGCGGGCATAACCCGTGACTTCACCAACCAGACCACCCCGTTTGATCGCCCAGTACATTGACGATGCAATCAAACCCAAGCCAATAAGGGCCACACGGTTGTAAACTTGGGTGCTCATGCAGGAACGTCCTCGGCCTGGTGTTTGAAATTGGTCAGTGCCGACAGCACACGAGTGTTATCCTCGGGGCGGCCAACGGTAATGCGCAGGCAATGCGGCAGATTATAGCTTTTGGGATGACGCACAATGATGCCCTGCTCTTTCAGGTAGGTATCCGCTGCCAGCGCCTCAGCCTCATTCTCAAAACGAGCCAGTACAAAATTGGCGGCACTGTCATCGCAGCTGATACCAAGCTGGCGCAGCCCGCCGGTCAATCGGGCACGCTCGTCTGCATTGATTTGCAAACACTCTGCCACCCAATCCTTATCCGCCAGCGCCGCTTCGGCCCCTGACAGGGCAGCATTGGAAAGGTTAAACGGCCCGCGAATGCGGTTCAGCACTTCGATCACCGGCAATGGTGCATAGCCCCAGCCCACGCGCAATCCACCCAGCCCATAAAGCTTCGAGAAGGTGCGGGTCATCACAACGTTGTCGTGTGTTTCAACCAAAGACCGGCCACCGTCATAGCCTTCTGCAAACTCAACATAGGCCCCATCCAGCACTAGCAGGCAGCTTTTGGGCAGACCATCCGCCAGACGCTCGATCTCTTCCTTCGGTAACAGTGTCGCCGTTGGGTTGGCTGGATTGGCGATGAACACAAGGCTTGTGGCTTCGGTGACCGCGTCCAAGATCGCATCCACATCCACATAACGGTCGCACTCGGGCACCTCGACCGGGGTCGCCCCCGCCGCCAAGGTACTGATGCGATACATCGCAAAGCCATGTTCCGTGTGAATGACCTCGGATCCCGGCCCGGCATAGGCCTGACACAGAAAGTGGATAATCTCATCCGAGCCAACACCGCAAATCACATTGTCGGACTTCACCCCATGCATCTCAGCAATGGCAGTGCGCAGCGCGCCGTGATCGGTGCTGGGATAGCGATGCATGGATGCCATCTGGGCCGCCGCAGCCTCAACCGCCATCGGGCTGGGGCCAAACGGGTTTTCATTGGAACTGAGTTTCAGCGGCTCCGCATGGCCTGCCAGCTGGCTCTGGCCACCCTGATATAGGGCAATCTCCATAATGCCGGGCTGCGGTGTGATCTTGTTCATGCATAGGGCTCCTTGTCGAAAACCCTAATAGCTTCCCCAATGGATTTGGGAAAGCCGCAAGATCAAAGATGCGTCTTTAGCGCAGGTTTCAGCGCGCGGGCTGTAGCTTCTTGGCCTTGCGCTTGGCCTCGGCTTTGATGATCGCCTCGATCCGTTTGCGCAAATCTGCATCCTTGCGCAGCTTCTCATTGGCGATTTTCTGCATCTGACTGGCTGATTGCGACCCGTCAGACCCGTTGATCACATCAATCGCAACCTTATCCGCGATTTTTCCGCCAAGCATATCGGTGACCTTCATAAAGATCTCATCGCCATGCTTGGCGATGAGATCATCGACAGTATCCGCACCATAGAGCTTCACCAGATCCTTGCGCATACCTTCCATGACTTTTGGCGCCAGGGTTTTAGACAAGAACTTCTCGGTTGCCCCAGGCAGATGCTTGGTGAAGCCTTCCAAAGCCTTAAACGAGGCATGGGTCAAAATGCCAGCCGTCAGGGTCTTGGCGACAGCCTCTTTGATCTCTTTGGCATTCGGAGGACGCCCCTTTTCGATGACGGGTTTGAACAGTCCGATGACCTCTTTCAGCGCCGTGGTCACCATTGCCTCGCCGGCCTTGGAGGTCAAAAAACGTGTGAAAAACGCCGTGCCTACCTTCTTGGAAATCTTTCCCGTCAGTTTCGGCATCACCTTGGCGGCCAGTTTTCCAGCCAGCCCCTTACTCAGTGCAGCCCCTAGCTTGCCGCCAGCCGCACCAGCCAACCCGGCAATGAAACTGTCGATAAAAACCTTCTTGGCCGCACTGTCCCAGGTCACCTTGTTGCCTGCCGCATATTCGCCAAACTGCCCTGCACCCGATTTCAACGCTTCGGTACTGGCTGCGGCAACGGCGTTGGCTTTGGCTGGTGACATGCCCTTTGTCACCACCAACTTGGCTGTGATATACGCCTCAACCACTGTGAAAGAGGTATCGCGCACAACCTCCAGCGTACCAACAATCTTGCTGGCGGTGCTGATGCGTTCATCAATGAATTTATGGAAAGCCTTACCGCCTTTCATATAGGCTTTGGTCGCTTTCTTGTCCTCTTTAAGGACTTTAACCCAGTCCGGTTTAGCTCGATTAACGGCAGATCTCAGAGACGACGCCTGACTGCGAGCGTCCAGAATTTTGTCCCAGGGCGGGTCCGTCTTGTCGTTGACCATGCTGACAGTAAACTCAGCCAACGCCATCATAAAACCATCGGCGGATTGACGAGTTTGTTCTACGGCGCTGCAGAAATCCGACCAAGTTTCGGCCTGATTATACATCATATTGGCCTTGGACAGCATTTCGTGCTTGAGCGCCTTTTGCCCGGCCTCGTATTCTGCCTTGGACACAAATTTGGTTTTGCCACCCTCGGTGACCTCATAAACCTCAATCTTGGCATCCGCAGAAACCTGCGCGGCCAGTTTGGGCAGCCCAGCACTCCATGTGCGACCACCTGGATCTACAATACCATCGGGTTTCTTGAACCCTAGCTTCTTTTTCTGGAAATCACGGATCAACGAAATCAGCCCGGCATCGCACTTGCCATGGACATCGATCGTATATCCGTTCGCCTTGAGCATCAGCCGCACCAGCTCGACATCCGCAGCAATATTTTTGACCGGCCCAAACTTGCCCTTATCTTTCTTTGGATCAGGCTTGGTAATGCGTTTTTTGTCGCCAACGGCGGCGGATAACTTGAGCGTCATATTTCACAGCTCCAACCAATTAATAGCCACATGGCATCAATGTAGGTTGGCCCGCGAAAGCGAACAGTCGGCAGGCTACCCCGTTTGGCTAGCCTCTTGATGACGCAGGAATAAGAATTAGTTTAAGCGGCCTGCGCCTTGAACCGTGCGGTGCTCTGATCCACCGAATAGCGCGAAGTCAGCTCTTCGGCATTGCGGGACAATTCATTGACACTGTCGATGATGTATTGCGCTTTTTCATCGCTCATCAGATACGAGAAGTTGAGACGTACCCAGCCCGGCTTGCGCATTTCCTTGCCCGCCTTAAGGTCGGCAAATAACTCATCCGAGGCCTTGTGATCAATATCCAGCAAGCGATGGGCATATGGGCCTGCGCAGGCGCAGCCTCCGCGCGCCTGGATACCATAGATATCGCTAAGCATACGAGTGAACAGTTGCTGATGCACTGGTGCGCCTGAGTTGCCTGTCACCAGAAATGAGAAAATGGGCAAGCGAGACGCCGTTTCATGACCCAGCAATGTCAAATTCGGATTATCCGCCCAACCTTTACGCGCCATGGCGGCAAAGTGTTCCTCTTTGACCTCAATCTCCTGCTGTCCAACTGCTTCCTTGACCAAGAACACCAATGCAGCACGGATATCGCCCACTACATTCGGGGTTCCGGCCTCTTCGCGGGCTGCCAAATCATCACTGTATTCATGTGACCAAGGCGAAACAAAGCTAACGGTGCCTCCACCGGGCCATGACGGACAGTCACGGCGTACAACGGATTTGTTGACAATCAAGACCCCGGTGGATCCTGGGCCGCCCGGGAACTTGTGTGGAGAGACCACAACAGCATCTTTGCGTTCTGCACCATTCGCCCCCATGTCGATCGACAGATAGGGGCCAGCCCCCGCATAGTCCCAGACAGCCAACGCGTCATGGGCGTGCAATAAGCGGCAAATTGGGTCCGGGTCGGTAATAATACCTGTCACATTGGAAGCCGCCGAAAAGCTCCCGATTTTGAGATCACTGCCCGCGTGATCCTTCAGCGCGTGGTGCAGCGCGTCCAGATCCACCCCACCCTCGGCAGCTTCGGGAATCTCAACCACTTTGGCCTTGCTCTCACGCCACGGCAGGATGTTGGAATGGTGCTCATAAGGGCCGATAAAAACAACCGGCTGATCAGCCTTTTCAATCCCCATCAAACTGACCAGCCGGTTCAAACCCGCGGTGGCGCCTGACCCGGTGAAGATCACCGCGTCATCCTCTGTCGCGCCAACAACACGAGCAATCTCGGACCGGGCTTCACGCCGCATCCGAGTAACATATGACCCACAGTATGAGGCTTCGGTATGAGAGTTTGCATAGAACGGCAGCACCTGTTCGGTGACAAAGTCCTCGACCTGACGCAGCGCACGACCCGAGGCAACGTAGTCAGCATAAACCAGCGGTACATCGCCATTCAGCCCGGGAATCATCACCCCGTCGCCAATCACACCCGTCTGCAGGCTGCCATCTTGGGCTGCGGTTTTGATCGATGATTTAAAGGCTGCGAGGGTCATTTGAAGCGTCTCCTATTCGTTACCAAGAAGAATGAACGAATTTGAGCGCGAAAACCTCACCAAATCTTGGGTAGATTTGGAATTTTTTGTGTCATATGATACGACATGAGCAGAAGTATCGATCAGATAGACCGCGCCATTCTACGAGCACTACAACGGGACGCCAGCCTGTCGCAACGTGACCTCGCCGAATCCGTTGGACTGTCGCAAAATGCCTGTTGGCGCAGATTGAAGGTGCTGAACGAACGCGGATTGCTGATGGGCTCGTCCGCTCGGGTAGACCGCAAACAGCTTGGGCTGGATCTGGTGGTGTTTGTCATGTTGCGCACCCGGCACCATTCAGCCGAGTGGTTGCAGACCTTTCGTCGCCACGTATTGACCATTCCCGAAGTGGTGGATTTCCACCGCATCGGTGGCGACTATGATTATCAGCTAAAGGTCGTGACCGAGGATATGGCCAGTTATGATCGTGTGTATCAACGCCTGATCGACGGCGTCGAGCTAGACAGCGTTACGTCATACTTCGCCATGGAAGCAATTGCCGAAGGCCGCCCGCTGCCTTTGTAGACAGCGAGCCCTGAAAACTTACCGACCAAAGGCTGAGTTTGGCATCCATGTTACCCGGCCGCCTTTCGGACCACTCCGCATGTGCAAGCAGGAGGTTACAAGACGTTGGAAATATAGTATTTTAACCGGATACCAACCAGCCTTGGGGACCTCGACATCAACCGCATAGGTTTCCTGACAGGTTTGGCGTCCATCGAATTTTCCAACCAATTGACCACCAACAACAGCATGAAGCCCGTCGTTGGTCAGGAAATCTATGGTGTATATACCGGGTTTGTCGAACTTCACGTAACCCGAGATATCTGCAACAACCCGCTCTGACCGTTTTGACGTTAGCGCCTTCTCGCCAGCGTTTGTATCGCGATAGTCAAGTCCCGAGAGTGGGCGCCCAGCCTCAACCCGGTACTTGAGCGCACTACGCGCCTGAGCAAGGTTTTTGACATCATTGGGGTAAGCGTAACGCACATTCAGCCCCGCCTGCAGTCCCGAAGGCTGCGGGTTTGCGGGCGTGAGCTTCAATGGCCCGGCAGACAGGGCACTGCCTGCAACCATGGCCAACACTGCAAAGACAGCGGTAATAGCTTTTCTCAATTTGTATACTCCCAAGATGAACTACCCCTTTTAGAGGGCTTTATTAATCTTAAGTTATGATCCAATCGGGAACATTGCCAATCAAATTCTAGCGGGCTTCACTTCAAGCCCGACAATCCGGACAAAAATGAGAAGAGCTTGGACCTGCGCTTCGCACTGGACGGCTGCGACTGCGACTGCGAGACCTGACGCCACCACCGGTCTTCAGTGTGATCTTCAGTTGGGTAGTGGCTCCGGTAGTTAATTGCACGCTGCTGAAACTGCTTGATATCCCTTTCCAACTCGCTTTCGGAAAACGCGTACTTCTTCCCCCACCCCTTTTCCCGATCGATTTTTCCACGCCGGGCATTCGCAGCACTGTGGCGACTGCGGATATAGTTCAAGTCGAGGTATTTGTAGTGCAAGTTCAGCAGTTCGTCCGTCTTGGGATAGACCACCCGACCTGTCGGGTTCGATTGATGGCGCCCAGGAATATAATTCATCTCTTGAATGGCTTCCGGTTTGAACAAGTCAAGTTTGCTCATCATGTGCCAAGGCGCTCCAACAACAAGGTCCCGGCACAAGAAAGCGTCAGAATCTGGGAACGTTTCGGACAACATCTGATAGCCGAGCGCCGGAATGGCGGTAACGCCTGCAGCGGTCTGTTCCTCCAAATATTCGGCAAACCGTGGATGAAACAGATGCTCATCAATATTGGTAACAATCACCCAATCCGCTTCTCCCCGACTTTCATGCCAACCCGTGTTATAAAACTCTTGTGCGCAAGCGACGTAGGACTCCGCATGAATGCGCGGCATGGGCTTAACAACCACATCCGACCGGCGTGCCAAGTATTCAAGAGATCCATCGGTTGATCCGTCATCCCAGATAAAATACTGGTCCACGAAAGCGTCGTAGTGACGAAAGAAATAATCCAACATACGGATCTCGTTCCAGCAGTTGGCATGCAAGTGGATTTTCATTCAGCTCTCCGCCAAGAGAATAATTTAGTTGCGACGCTGACTTGGGGCTCTAACAAACCCGCCTCGCGTCAACTCTGTTGTTTTGGCTAAAATACGCGAATCTGGCCCTCACGGCTTGCACCGCTTCTTGAACGGATCGGATATCAAGGCGGAGGCCCTTCCAGAAACTGCGAGTTAGCAGTGCTCCGCTAGCCCCCAAAGATACCAGCTGAGCCAAAACCACATCGGGGCATACAGGCAACGTAGTGTCGCCCAACCTTGCCACGCCACCAATTCCGTATCGCAAATTTCTTGTGCGGGCCGCGACCGCAATTTCCGTAAGCAGTGAGTGCTGCAGCAACGCCAAAGGTTGCGAGATCTTCATATCGCGACCAAGATCGTTCAGTCCCACATGGAACTCTTCTATACCTAGATCTGGAAACCGGGAAATCAGTGGAACCGCATCCAGCCGCTCGACCAATGGTACGATCTTCGTACGTCCCTTAACGATTTCAGAAAAGTCTTCCAACTCGGCCCAGGTTTTGAAGTTGGGTAACATCAATACTTCGACGCCTGCATCCAAAGCGGCTTCAACTTCGCCCACGCTGCCGCTGTGCAACGCATTGGTTCGCATGAACAATTCGGCGTGACCCGCCCTATCACGCAGCTTGGGCAATGCGTTCAACTGATGGGGCGAAATCCATGACCCCCACCCCCGTTGTCTTTCAGCTTTGCCAATACGTTCAATGTCAATGCCAATCCGATCAACTCCAGCCCCGTCAGCCACTGCAGCCTTCTCGGGGTCGTCAGTCCAAGCCCAAAGCGTCAACTCACCTCTCATAGCCAGTTCACACCAAAATGTAGATCGTCAAAAACCCGCTTCTCTTCATCCGGTTCTTGGTGGTTAAAGGCCTGACTGTTTTGCTGAATACAAACGGCAGGAACATCGCCGATAGGTGTGAACCCGTGCCATACCATCGCGGGAACGCAGACCAGAACCGGCTCATCAGCACGCAGGTGAATGTCCATCTTGGCACCATAGGTGTCACTGCCCGGACGTTCATCCACAAGCACCAGTCGCAACTGCCCTGAAATCACTGAAATTTGGTCTACTTGTGATCTGTGCCGAAACCAGGCTCGGACAACGCCAGGGTTGGTTTCAACCACATGCACCTGACCAAACCCAGGAAAATCGGGATCATCCTCTCGCACGAACTCACGTACTACACCCCGGTCACTCGCAATCATGCGTAACTCCCGGACTACCACCCCGGAAATCGCTATCTGCGCCCCATTACCCATCAGCAAATACTCGATTCAGTCAATTTCGCAGCGACGGATAACACTCATATCCAGTACAGGCACCCCTATCTTGTTCTGAAACTCAACTTTCCCCTGATCGAATTTGCATGATCCAAAACGTAAGAAGGGCCGCCCAATGGCGACCCTTCGAAAATCTCTGGTATGGCGATGATTAGTTCTTCGCGTAGAATTCCACCACCAGGTTTGGCTCCATGACAACTGGGTATGGAACATCGCCCAGACCAGGTGTGCGCACGAAAGTGGCAGTCATTTTGGAGTGGTCAGTTTCGATGTAATCAGGAACATCGCGCTCGGCCAGAGTGGTTGCTTCGATCAGAACCGCAAGCTGCTTGGACTTGTCACGCACTTCAATCACGTCACCTTCTTTAACACGATAAGAAGGGATGTTGACGCGCTTGCCGTTAACCAGGACGTGGCCGTGGTTGACGAACTGACGTGCAGCAAAAACTGTTGCAACGAACTTGGCGCGGTAAACAACTGCGTCCAGGCGGCGCTCCAGCAGACCGATCAGGTTTTCACCGGTATCGCCTTTAACACGCTCAGCTTCGCCGTAGATGCGACGGAACTGCTTTTCGGTCAGATCGCCGTAGTAGCCCTTGAGCTTCTGCTTGGCGCGCAGCTGGATACCGAAGTCGGAAATCTTGCCCTTACGGCGCTGACCGTGCTGGCCGGGGCCATATTCACGACGATTTACTGGAGACTTTGGACGTCCCCAGATGTTTTCGCCCATGCGGCGGTCAATCTTGTATTTGGCAGCTGTACGTTTAGTCACGGCTGATATCCTTCGTTTAAATCGCGGCCCGGAATGGACCGCTATGAAGGGCGTTGTCCTCTTGCTCGACATCCTAGGATCCCGGCATGACAGGAATCCCCTTGCGGGGTCCACCAACACCAATAGAGCGGCGCTTATATTGGGATGGGGCGCAGAGTCAACACTGCGCCCCATCCTATTTTGCGAGGTAGGAGTAATTCTTTGTTTTAAGCAGCTTCGTGCGCCAAAATGGCCGCTTCCGAAGCGCTTAGATTGCGGCGGGCATAGCCACCATAAGACAGTGGGTCCCGCTCGAGCCCAGGTAAGAGCTGCAACAGGCGAACCCGGTCCTGATCATCCAGGGCCGACAATGCAGCGTTAGCAGGATGAAAACTCTCGGTTTCAACGCCATTGGCCCAAAGTACCTGATGGTCGCTGAGCAACAGGTGAACATAGGTCACCTCGCGCACAGCCAAATCAGTGATAATGGTTGAACCGTTGACCAGATCCCGCGCAGCGACCAGCACCTCGGGGGTGTTGAACAAAGCCTGCGCCGTGGCACCTCGGACAAGCATCCGATGTTCAGGCGACACCAACAGCTCCTCTTCGGGGCGGTCAATGCCCAGGGCTCCGGCTTTGATTCGCACCGGGCGCAGTTTTGGCATAACAAACAGGCGGGCACCGCTCATCCGGCGGGCACCGATCCACAGCACCTCTTGCGCACCGTTGTCACGAGTTTGCACCCAATCGCCTTCGCGCAGGCTTTCCACCAACCGCGGCCCTTCGGGGGTGGCAATGCGTGTGCCCGGCGTGAAACAGATAACACCGCCATCCGAGGGCTGGTCCGGTGCAGTAATGGTTCCCAACGAATGGTGCACCACCCAAAGATCCGTATTCCGGGGCGGCAATTCGTCCACGAACATCAACAGGGGACGCTGTCCGGGACCCACTTCGATCAAGGTGACTGTGTAACTTTGCACCCCATTGGTGACAACAAAACTGCTGTCTAGCAGCGGATCATCCACCTCGACCGAATCGATATCGGTCCGGTGCTGCACCGCCGCGCCCACCAAACGCCGCACGGATCGTGCAGCCCGGCGCCGAATGTCAGCCTCACCGTGTGCCATATCCAGTCGCAACAGCTCTGATGGTCCATCCACGCGCACGGCTTCGCCATGCCAGGACCATGCTGCGCCCACATCAAGGGCGTCAATTGGGGCGGTCGAAAGACCGTCCACATCTGTTTGTGACCAGGAGATGACAAACGTGCCTTTAAAGCCCGTTTTCATTTGCCTGTATGCCTGCTCTTTATTTTTTTATTAACGATTCGTTAACACAGGCAGCCGCATCGGCAAAGATTAAAGTTTAACAGACCGTTGCAGCGTGTTCTTAAAACCTCAACTTTAACCGGATGGATCCCGTCAGCTGACCTTCACTCTGGCCGACAAATTCCTTACCCAGATAAGTTACACCATAAAACGCGGATGCATTCTCGCCCTGCCAATGCACACCAGCCCGTGCTCGATCGCGGCGACTGGTCAGCTCATATCCTCGCTCTTCGGGTAGATAGACCGAGTCGGCAACATAGGCCACATCGCCACCCAAGGTGAAACTGAAGCCCGGAGCCGAATCATAAACCGCTCGATACCGCTGCCCTGTCACAGATTCGCGAACCAGGAGTTCTCTTTGACCGATACTACCAAAATTGAAGTCAGCACCGACCCTCACCAAGGTCTCATCTCCGGCACGCGCCTCGGCAAAGGGCCGCAGAGAAACCGAATGGCCCAGATCAATCACCTGTCCTGCTTCAGCAACCAGTGCTGGTCTGATTTTATTGGGGATCTGCATTGCCAACATCGCTTCTGACGGCCGTGGAGCGCCAAACCAGTCATGTAGGGTGTCTTGCAGGCTGTCCAATTGGGTCTGCGGCCCAATCACCACAAGGTCAGCCCCCAGCGCATACTCGGCGTTGCCACGTTGCATGTGGCTGTGCACACCAAACGACAATGCGCCAGCCCAAGGACGATCACTGGGATCAGCCGAGGTCAGGTCCTCAGGTGCAATGATCTGCCCTTGAATGCGAAGCTCGAATAGCTCGCCAAACCGCGCAGGCGCTGCGCCATCCCATGAATAACCGTAAACCCGCGACGTCGTGATTGAACCGGTGCGCCAGCGATCCTTACCGTCACCAATCAAATCATTGGTGACCAGACGGCCATAGCCAATGCGCTTGCGCCCAGCACCATCAAAAGGCGACGGGGCCCTTGAATGCTCAGTGTCAGCCTGAGGCACACTGTTATTCGCAGCATCTGCAAACGCAATTCCGGGGGCCAACAGCACACCGGCCAAAGCCACCACAAACTTAGAAAGCATAGTCATATTCCTGCTCAGTCCCCTCTTGGGGTTTTGTTAACCTAGGTAAACAGTCACCACCTTTTGGGCTAGTGCAATAGAGCAACAAACCAGCTGAATGCTGTGATGCACGATCTTGAATTCGCCCAACTTTCGTCACAATTTCAGTTCGCTGAGCTAAGTCTCAGTGGCTGTTCTCCAATTAGCAATTCCAACCAAAACGGGCGACCGAGCTTTCAATACATTTACGCAAACCGGTAGGAGGAGACACATCCACAATGCGCCATTTTTCAGAATCGGCGCATCATTTTCAGAAATCGACGCGCGGAACGGGGGCCGTGTCCCTATAAAGACCCCAATCCAATGCTTGAGGGAAAGAATAGGCCGATAATGATTTACCTCGATCTTGCGCTGCGCGGCGGTGCCATTACGATCATGCTGTTGCTCGCTTTATTGCTTTGGCGCGCGCCCATCAGTTTGGAAGGACGCTTGTCAGTCGCGGCGTTGGCCCTGACTGAAGCCGCGTTTTTGATTATCACGGCAGGTCTGCCTCTCGACCTTCACCCAGCTTTGCTTTCAAATCTCACGCTTATCGCCAGCCTCACCCCTGCTGCGATTACCTGGTTGATTGTGACCATATTTCTTGACACCCCCGGTCAACGTTGGCCCTGGCTAGCAGTGGCGCTCGCTGCCTCAGTTGCGCTGTATACCCATGAGACCTTTCCTGACCTTATCTCTGTTTGTTTGCCAATGTCCGTGGTCCTTTATGGCGGCCTTCTCGTGCTCTCGCTCAGGTCTACCCGTGATGATTTGGTGGAATGCCGTTGCCGAGCGCGCCCCTGGTTCGCTGCTGCTATCGCCGGCCTCGCCTTGTTTCTGACTGCAGGTCAGGCTACCGGCTTGCTACAAGAGGACAGCTTATTGCTGGCTCTTTCGCAGGCTGTTGGCACCCTTGTGGTTTCCCTCGCATTTGCGGTGTGGATGTTGCGCCCCGACGCAAACCGCTGGCCCGGTGAACGGCCCTTGGAAACAGACACCCGTTTGCCGGTCCAAAATGAAAGTGCTGACCCAGCCCTGATCGCAAACATCCAATCCGCAATGTCCGCAGGCATCTGGCGAGAAGAAGGGCTGACCATCGGCGCGCTGGCAAGAAAACTCACCGTGCCCGAGCACCGTTTGCGGCGCGCGATCAACCAAGGGCTAGGGTTTCGCAACTTCTCAAGTTTCATCAATCGGGCGCGGATCGAAGCGGCCTGTGCCGCTTTGTCAGATCCTGACCAGATGAACGCTACAGTTCTGGAAATCGCATATGAGGTGGGCTTTGCCTCGGTGGGGCCGTTTAATCGGGCCTTTCGCGCAGAAATCGGGTGCAGCCCAACAGAATACCGCCACCGCGCGCAGTCCAATACATTCACCGATCCTGGAAAATCATCGCCAATTGCTAAAAACCTGCACTGATTTCCAAATTCGGCGCGCATGGATGCGCTAGGCCTAGCAAGCATGGGTATCAATTCCACCAAACGGAGATACCCAATGCGCGCCCTCATTCTCACCGTGCTGATAGTTTTTGCCAACGCCACGCAGGTCCCGGCTCAATCAATGCCGACAATGCCACCTTCCACTTTCCCCGAAACCGAATCCTTTTGTGGCCCGCTTAAGCTTTGCCCGACAGCTACTTTACCCAAGCATGACGACTAGACCGTGTGTCCACTCAAACCGCATAGGCTAATACGCCCTTTGCGTTGAATGGTACTTGGTGCGTCTTTGTTCAACACGATCTCTGTAACCTCGTCAGAAGTTACAAATCGGGCTTTGCATAGATGAGTGCCCCCAAGTGCTCAGGTCACGAAACAGCAAATTTGTCGGGGCCCAATTCGTAAAAGTACTGGTACAAGATCTCGATGAATGTTCGCACATATTCCGGCTTCTGATCCCCATAGGGGTCGGCGACCATCAGTGTCGTGTGTTTTAACTGATCCGAAATCGGTAGCCGGACCAATGTATCAGTGCCTGGGCTGGTTTCAGAGGGGCGGATATTCAGCATCGACGCACCCAAACCATTGGCCACGGCGGCACGTATGGTTTCATAGGTCCGTGTTCTTAGGCCGATTTCGGGCCGCTGACCAGTGAAGTCAAAAAGCACCAACAAATACGCACGCGTTTCTGGTAGGTCCAAAAGGATATGTGGTTTTTGGGCAAGCTGCTCCATTGATATTGCGGCCAATTCAGCATGAGGGTCTGTCTTACTGAGCAAGGCATGCGCCGGAAGCTGGCAGATTGGTGTGATGCCACTGCCGTAAACTTCGCCAATATCGTAGGTGACAACCAGATCGACATCGCCAGCTGCAAGCCAATGCCGCAACTCACTTTGACCTCCCTTCATCAGCACGACTTCGCAATTTCCATTTTCAGCGACATACCGTTTAAGAACTGACGGGATCAGCAATGCGCCGAGGGGGGAGAAACATCCTACCTTTAGTGTGGGGGACTTATCTTCAGAAACACCTGTTTGAACGTTTGCCCTCTGGCTATCTAATCACGCAAGCGGGTGAGGAAATGAGCCGTTCAGCCGCCAAGATCGAAGCTGAAGTTGATACAATTGGGCGGCAGGTCACAGGGCGGGATACCCAGCTGGACGGTGTTTTAAAGGTCAGCCTTCACAACTCACTCGCAGATAAACTGCTGATGCCACTTTTTGTCGAGTTCCAGCATGCCTATCCAGACATAGAGCTTGAATTCGACATTGATCACTCAATGGCTGACCTGTCACGACGCGAAGCCGATGTTGCAATTCGCATTTCCAATGACCCACCAGATAACTTGGTAGGGCGCAGGGTGGTACGCTATGCAACTTCTACCTACGCGTCGCTAGAGTACCTCGAGCAGACAAGGAACCTTAAGGACCGTGAAGCTCTGACATGGATTGGCTGGTACGATAAGGTTCCTGACCCACAGTGGATCCGTGATAGCCAGTACCCTGACGTTCCGGCCCGCAACAACATTTGCCATCCATTGACACAGCTGGCCGCGGCCAAGGCCGGTATGGGCCTGGCCATGTTGCCGTGTTTTATGGCCGATACAGAGCCAGATTTACGACGAGTTCCCAATGCCATGGTCTATCCCAGTCGCGATGTTTGGGTGCTCACGCATGAAGATCTGCGCCACACCGCTCGTGTTCGTCATTTCACCGATTTTATGGTCAAGGGAATATTGGCCAAGAAAGATCTGCTCGAGGGCAAGTGTCCTCATCGCCCGTAGTCAAAAACATGTTGAGCCCCCGCCCAATGAAGTGATTCACCTGAACCTGTCGCGGTTTGATACTGCTACTTTGATAGCATTCATTACAACAAACGAGTCGGACTATGGAGCTGAAACAAACACCGGGGAAGGCATAGCCTTCCCCGGTGGTGACTTTATTCAAAACCCAGGGCTGTAAGCTGACCTTCAAATCGTTTCATAGCCTTTTTGGGAACACGTCCCTCGAAGAAAGCTTCCGGGATTTCTGACACCTCACCAACGGCGATCGTCATGACCATGCCCATACCGTAGTGGGGTTTGCATTTGACGCCGTAGACGCCAGCCTTCTCGAAAACCACTTCGATCTCCTCATTTACCTTACCGGCGAAGCCTACCGCGAATTCAGGAAGCATTGTGGCAACAGTTTCCGCGTTGTGCCCCTTATCGACAGCAATGAATTTCACGCTGTCCCCGGGCTCAATTCTCAAGGAATCCGGCACAAAGGCCATCCTTCCCGATTCGGCTTTGTTGACCATCTGAACTTCGTATGTTTCAGCAAATGCCCCCGAGGCAACAAGCACCACGGCAGCAACAAAACTTGGGGTTTTGAAAGTAATCATCAGAGGTGTCCCTGTCATTTCACACGGTAAACTCTCTAACTTTTTAAATACGCATTTACAATACTAGTTTATTGAACTACTCAAGTCCATGCCAAGCTGCGCACCTGCAACATCACGGCCAATCTGGTGCGCGTGTTGGAACAAGCGGCACTGGAAACCAAGGAACACGTACAATGAAGCGATTTCAGAACATGGCCACTGCATGCATATACGTCTGGGTAGGCGTATCACTCGCGGGAAATCTCGTTGCAGCGCCGGCCAAGTTTCAAGTGACCTCACTTACAACTGCAGAACTGCTTCTGGTGGGGCGCGTGCAGTTCGAGTGGATCGGCAGTGTCGAATATGTGCTGCTTTCACTGACCCTGGCCTGCCTGTGCTTTGCACGCAGCCAGCCACACTGGTCCCTGCTGACGGCGATCTTCTTCTTCCTGCTTCAACAACTCCAATTGCAGCCCCTATTACAGGAACGCAGCGACATCATCATCGCCGGGGCACAGGCGCCTGCAAACCGCCTGCACATCATCTTCGTGGCGGCAGAACTTCTTAAGTGGGGGTTGTTGCTTATCGCTGCACAAAAAGTCTCTGTCCCCCAAAAAATCACAACAACACCAAATGGGAAAACCTTAGTGAAAGGCGCCCTCTGAAATGCAAAAGTTCGACATAACCGCCACCCAGATCGATACAGTCGTGATGACGTTCTACGCTCGAATTCGCCGAGATGAGACACTCGGGCCGATCTTTTTTAGCGCCCTTGGAACAGGCGTAGAAGCGTGGCGCGATCATGAGGCAAACATCACCGCGTTTTGGTGCAATGCCCTTGGTATGGGGCAAGGTTTTAGTGGCAACCCAATGCGGACCCACCTTGCCAACCCCGATGTACGCCCCGAGGATTTTGTGCGCTGGCTCATGCTGTTTCGCAAAACCTGCGAAGACGTTTTACCACCAGATCCTGCCAGGAACTTGGCCGCATTTGCCGATCGTATTGGCA
Organism: Parasedimentitalea nitratireducens; assembly: GCF_057444295.1. Taxonomy (NCBI): domain Bacteria; kingdom Pseudomonadati; phylum Pseudomonadota; class Alphaproteobacteria; order Rhodobacterales; family Paracoccaceae; genus Parasedimentitalea; species Parasedimentitalea nitratireducens. The sequence goes on from NZ_JBYAXC010000006.1 coordinate 211,542, forward strand.
GCAGCCTGTCGATGGGTCTGCGGCAGATACGAGCGAAACGTGGCGCAGTGCCTGAGCTGAATTAAGTTGTCAAAAAAGATGGTTTTCAGATGCGCTTTCGCATCTGGGCGAAAAGGATCTAACCCATGAGTGAAACCTTGAAGGCAAATCGCTACAGGAAGGCGCGCATCGCCGAACAAAAACCAATTGAACTGGTACGTATCTGGCTCGCTGCGGGCTTTGCAGACTTTCGAAATCACAACACCAAATCAATATCTTACGGAATAGGTCTGGTAGCCACCGGCTGGTTCACCATCGTAGCGATGTGGCATCTGGAGATGACATGGATGCTCTTACCCACCGTGTCTGGCGCAATGTTGTTCGGCCCTTTGGCCACCGTTGGCCTATACCGAATAAGCCGCCGCTCCCTTGGCAAGGGCGGTGGGGGCGTTGCGGCCCCAGGGCAGATCACTCTGGTCAGCGTTGTGATGATGGTACTTTTCCTGTCCTGGATACGCACAGCAACCCTGCTGTTCGCCGTCTTTTACGGATTGCGGCCTTTCGGCGGATTTTTCGAAACCTTGGCAACACTATTCACGACCCCATCGGGGATTGCGTTGTTCCTCATCGGCTCTGCCACTGGCGGGCTGTTTGCGGCGCTCGGTTTTGCTATTTCGGTGTTCTCCTTCCCAATTCTGGTTGATCGCAACATAGACGGGTTCTCGGCCATGGGGCTGAGTTTCAATGCAACCACCGCCAACTTCCGCTTGATGGTCCTTTGGGCCGCTTGCGTCACAGCGCTGGTGTTCATCGGTGTAGTTACAGGTCTTCTTGCCCTGATCGTCATCTTCCCAATTCTCGGCTTTGCCACATGGCATGCCTATGCCGACCTCTTTCAGGAGAGTTCCAATGACTGAAGTCTTCCCTCCAAATGCAGTGAAGTACTCTGAATCACCGCTCTTCACACAAGAGACTTTACCCGCCTCGCTGCGTCGCCAGCACCAGACAAAATCCGGGGTCTGGGGCAAGATCGTCGTGCAGGAAGGCACCCTTCTTTATCTGCGTGACGAACACCCGGCTCTTTATCTGCGTGACGAACACCCGGCGCAGCGTGTTACAGCTCAAGACACAGCAATAATCTGGCCCGAAGAGCCGCATTATGTGCGCCCTGTCGATGCTGTGAAATTCAAAGTGGAATTCTATCGCCTTCGCCAACCGGAGGCCAAGTAATGTCGCGCAGTTATGAACTCATTCTCTCCCTTATCGCCACCCTTGCGGTGCTGGTGCTTGGGATTGCCATTTTGGGATTTGCCCGAGACATAGGGTTTGCAATGCATGGCTGGTTGATTGCAGCGGTGGCAGGCTGGGGGACTTTCTATTTGGTTGGGAAACTCAGCGATGAACCCGCTGAAATCCCGCTGGAGTACAAAGATGACGTTATCAAATGGGGAGTGTTGGCCTGCTTTGGCTGGGGGGTGCTTGGCTTCACCATCGGAGACCTTCTCGCATGGCAACTCGCGATTCCATCGCTAAACGGCGATATGTGGGGCACCAACTTTGGGCGCATCCGGCCTATCCATACAACTGCTGTGATTTTTGGCTTTGGCGGCAATGCCCTGATGGCAACGTCTTTTTATGTGGTGCAGCGAACTTCGCGGGCACGGCTATGTTCTGAAACCCTGCCCTGGCTGGTGTTTGGCGGCTATAACCTGTTTGTCGTTCTAGCAGTGACCGGCTACCCGATGGGCATCACCCAATCCAAGGAGTACGCCGAACCAGAATGGTACGCTGACCTGATCCTACTGGTAACCTGGGTCGCCTACCTGTTGCTTTACATGCGCACCCTAGCCCGCCGGGCCGAGCCCCATATCTATGTCGCCAACTGGTATTATCTGGGGTTCATCGTGGTGATCGCGATGTTGCACGTGGTCAACAACCTCGCCGTCCCGATCTCGTTGCGTTACGCCAAAAGCTATCCACTGTTTTCCGGCGTGCAGGATGCCATGACGCAATGGTGGTACGGCCATAATGCGGTGGGGTTCCTGCTGACTGCCGGTTTTCTTGGCATGATGTACTACTTCTTGCCCAAAGCCGCGGGACGCCCAATTTACAGCTATCGCCTTTCGATCCTGGGCTTCTGGGGGATCACCTTTCTCTACCTTTGGGCAGGATCACACCACCTGCACTACACTGCCCTACCCGACTGGGTTCAATACCTAGGCATGACCATGTCGATCATCCTGCTGGTGCCCAGTTGGGGGTCCGTTTTCAATGGGCTGCTCACCCTGAATGGCGCCTGGGACAAGGTTCGCACTGATCCCGCTATCCGTTTCATGATGGTGGCGATGTTGTTTTACGGGCTGGCCACATTCGAAGGCTCCTTTATGGCGATCCGCCCTGTGAACACCCTGAGCCACTATACCGACTGGACTGTGGGACACGTCCACGCCGGAGCCCTTGGATGGGTCGCTTTCATCACCTTTGGCGCGATGTATAAAATGGTGCCGTGGATCTGGAAACGCGAGGGAACCTATTCGCTCCGTCTTGAAGCCTGGCACTTTTGGCTCGCCCTGACTGGAACGCTGATCTACGTCGGCGCCATGTGGAACAGCGGCATCACGCAATCGCTGATGTGGCAAACCTACGAACCCAACGGGGCCTTCAGCTTCTCTTTTATCGACACTGTGGACGCGATGATCCCCTACTACTGGGCGCGCGCCATTGGCGGGGCCTTCTACCTCGCAGGTGCTTTGGTCGGTTCCTACAACATCTACATGACTGTACGCGGCGCAAGACTGCCCCAAGAAGATGCTTCGCAACGTCCGCTCGCGGCACAGGTGGAATAAGACAATGGACACAAAACACGCAAAACTTGAACGCAACGGAATGGCTTTTGCGACTGCCATCCTCTTTGTCGCCTCTCTCGGTGGAATCTTTGAAATCGCACCGCTGTTCACCATCGAAAACACAGTAGAAAAAGTGGAGGGCATGCGCCCTTACACTCCGCTGGAACTGGCAGGGTTCGACATCTATGTGCGCGAGGGCTGTTATGCCTGCCACAGTCAGATGATCCGCACCTTACGCTCGGATGTGGACCGATACGGGCACTACAGTCTGGCTGCGGAATCCATGTATGACCATCCCCATCAATGGGGGTCAAAACGTACCGGACCGGATCTGGCACGGATTGGTGGCAAATACTCAGACGATTGGCACGTCGCCCATCTCAGCCGACCACGAGACGTGGTTCCGGGCTCGGTCATGCCTGGGTATTGGTTCCTGTCCGAAACCAGCCTGGACATCCAACGTTTGCCTGCATCCCTGAAGGCCCTATCCCACGCGGGGGTCCCATACAGCACCGATCAGATTGCAAACGCCGAGCGGGACGCCACGTTCCAGGCGGATCAAGATGCCGATTACGAAGACGATCTGATCGCGCGCTATGGCGATAAAGTGCAGGTGCGTGATTTTGATGGCAACCCTGACCGGTTGACCGAAATGGACGCGCTTGTCGCCTATCTGCAGGTGCTTGGCACTCTTGCCGACGTAGATTCACTTAGCGAGGAGGATCTGGAACAATGAACCCCGAAACTCTTCATGACACCGTCCTTGTTTTCTCCAAAACCTGGGGCGCGCTCTACCTGCTCGTGGTCTTTTTTCTGGCCGCCCTGTGGACCTACTGGCCCAGTCGCCGTGGGATCTATGACTCCGCCGCCCAACAACCGCTTGAGGATGAGGAAATCCAGAAATGACCCCGGAACTCGATGAAATTAGCGGTGAAATGACCACCGGCCACGAGTGGAATGGTATTACCGAACTCAACACCCCGCCGCCCAAGGTGTTTGGTATTTGGATGTGGAGCTCTATCGCGATCTGTGTGGTGTTCTGGATCCTCTACCCTGCCTGGCCCTATGTAAAAGACTACACACCCGGCATCCTTGGCTATTCTTCCCGACAAGCCGTCGCCGAAGCCGTTGCTCAAGGCACAGAAACCCGCGCCCAGGCCTTTGCCAAGTTCGGAACAGAGGACGTCAGCGATCTTGCTCAGGATCCAACATTGCAAGCGGAGTTTGCCCCAGCAATTGGCGCACTTTACAAAGACAAATGCGCAGCCTGCCATGGGCGGGATCTACAAGGACAGAGAGGGTTTCCCAATCTGACCGATGGTCACTGGCTCTGGTCAGGAGCCCCTGATGAAATCGAATGGACCCTGACCGTTGGCATCAACGCTGATCATGACGAAACCCGTTATGCCGAAATGCCCGCCTTTGGTCGTGACGAAATGCTGGAACGGAGCGAAATCAAGGACATCACCGATTATGTGCTGCAACTTTCAGGGCAAACGCCCATGCCGGAAGCCGCAGAACGGGGACAACCCCTGTTTGCAGAAAACTGTGCAAGTTGCCACGGCGATGACGGTGCTGGTGGTCTAGAGACTGGCGCACCCAGCTTAGTCGACGAGACCTGGATCTACGGTGGTTCGCGACACGACATCTTGGAAACGCTTGAAACCGGTCGCGTCGGTGTCATGCCTTCTTGGCAGGGCAAACTGTCCGAGACCGAGATTAAAATGCTGACCCTCTATGTCTTATGGTCGGGAGAAACCAATGGCCCAGAGTGATCGTGAAAAGACATCACAGCGGCTGTTTCTTACGCTGATCCTTGGATTGCTCGTGTCTTATGGAGTGATCAAATCACGCCATATCGCACTGGCGATGCAGGCTTATCAGGGACAGCCGTTAACAATTGAAACAAAAGGGGCGGCCAAATGAGGCCGCCTTTTCAATTTGGCTGAGCTGAAGGTTGGGGCACAGCGTCTCCCAAGGATCGGATGCCCTTACCTAAAGGCCGCAGCAATTAAGGAAGCCCAATGAACGCAGTTCTTTATCTCATCCCGATTTCCATCGGCCTAGCAGTACTGGCTTTGCTGGGGTTTTATTGGTCACTCAAGACCCAACAATATGATGACCCCGAAGGAGATGCCGTCAGGATCCTTGCCGATGAAGACACCCCCCTCTCGCGCTGAGAGGGGGGTATCTTGGTTCATTAGCTGGTTTGAGCGACATATCTGGGGCGGCCTGCCGCCAACCAATAGCCAACGCCCATGATACCTGCCCCAGCAACGGCATTCCCGGCTGTTACATATGCCAGATTACGCAGGGCAGCAGCCAAGCTGATGCTGTCGGGATGATCCGACAACAAGGCGACGGAAAAAATGGTCATATTGGCCACCGAATGCTCAAACCCGGCTGCGATGAAAGCATAGAGACAGAACCAGATCAGGGCGATTTTTGCCATATCGTTCTGGCTGCGCGAGCTTGTCCAAATGGCAAGGCAGACCAACCAGTTGCACAGGATACCGTTCAAGAACAAGCTTAGCTCGCCGCCGTTCATTTTCTTTGCGGCGACCTTGTAAAGCAGGCTGTTCATCTCCGTTTCTAGCACTAGACCGCCACCTCCAGAAACGAACAGAACAGCCAAGAAACCAGCCCCTATCAAATTGCCTGTCCAACTGGTGAGCCAACATCCCGCAAGGTCCTTTATCCCCGTACGTCCTGTCAGCAACCCCAAGGTCATATACATCGTGTGACCGGTAAACAGCTCTGACCCTGCATAGATCACCAGCACCAGCGCAATGCCAAAGCTTGCGCCCATCACTATGGGACGGATGCTAGGGTCAACGCCCTGCCCCACCGAGAATATCAGAAGAACACCAAGCCCAACATAGGCCCCAGCCATCATCGCCAAGGTGAAAAATCCAAGCCTGTCGCGTTTGAGGTGGCTTCGTTTGGCAACAGCAGTTTCAGCGAAAGTGTTGACGGATTCCGTGAAGTTCATGGTGTTGATCTTTCGTGAAGAGGAGCAATGCCCCCAGCAAACAGTGGAACGATCCAAAGAAGGATCAAAGCGATGGCGACATAGGTAAAACCTTTGCCCAGACGCACTTGGTCAACCTCCAGATAGGAATTGCACAGACGAACAGGGGCGTGTGTGTACAGAAAGGCCAGAAACAGCAGCATCGAAATGCACTGTGCTTTTAGGAACCCGCGCAAAATGGGCCCCATGACTGGCCAGGCCAAGCCAATTGGAAGGCCGACACAGAGAGGTAAGGTGGCAAATTTCGCTACCAGCCAATACTGATCGGTCAAGGCGGCATCAACCGATCGGGGCAGCATCCAAATCGCACCTGCAACAACCGCAATCACCAATGCCGATCCGACCACATCGCGAGGAAGAGACACCTCCTTTGCAAGAAACCCACCCGCCAGGATCAGCGCAGGAAACTGGAGCAAGACATGGATAACCGGGTCGGCTTCGACAAAACGCTGAAGAGACAGTGCCAAAGCAAAGAAGCCCAAAGGCGGCAATGCACGGATCATAACGATGCCTCCAACGCAGATTGGATCTGGGCAAAGGCACGCGTGTCATAGGCGCCCGCAAACTTTCCTTCTGCGTTGATCAGCAACACCGCCAGATTATGCGTATAGCCGCCCCAACCGTCAGGAATGACGGTCACTCGAAAAATGTCCAGAAGTTCCTGCACCGCAGAGACATCTGGCCGGGCAATGGTCCAAGGATGACCGCTGGCTGAATGGGCCTCACCATATGTTTGGAGCATTTCCAACGTATCGATTTCCGGATCAAAACTGATCGAATACATCGGCACTGAAATCCCCTGCTCCGACAAGTGATCCCGCAACTCTGCAAAATCACCACCCGAAGTTTGGCAAATGGTGGGACAGGATGTGTAGATGAACTCGACCAGCATCGGAGTATTGCGCCCAGACAGGGAATGCCAATCACCCCGCATGGTTTCTAGGGCAACTGCGGGCACGGGCACCGGGCGTTTGGTGATTTGCACCCGCCGCGCGCCTTCAGCTGTGACGGCCCTAAACCCATCAGTCGCCGTCCAGAGGGTGGCGCAGCCCAAAAGGGCCGCACCGATGGTAAACAACAGCTGTCGCATCAGGATTTCCTCAGCAGACCGGCCACGTAACGCAGCACCAGCAAGGCCGTTGCCAGAACAACCACAAGCGCAAACAGGCTCGCCAGCTGGCTTTGCAATTGCCAGGCCTCAAGATGAACGGCCCAGCGGCGTGGGATCGAGCTTGCCCCGGACCACAGGAAAATCAGAGTAAACCCAAAACCACCTGTTACATAGGCGTGGAAGGCAAACCTCTCTAATGCGGTCATGCCCTTAGCCGCCTTGTCACGCACCAACCAAGCAGCAAAACCAAAGGCCATCGCAACTTCACCCAGCAACAGATAGGTGTGGAAATGCCCCGGCACCCATTGTGTGTTGTGCATCAGCTTGTTGACCGAAACCATGCCATCGATCATCGCAGGGATCACCCCAAGCCCCCAACCAACGGTGCCCAACACCAGCAGGCTGACAGGCAGGTCCCATTTCATTTTGGACCCTTTGATGTAGACCAAAAGCGAGAACACGGTCACGCCCATCAACGGCACCCCCGAGGCGTAGGAAACGATTTGTCCCATCACCAAGGCCCAAGTCGGCATGTTCACATCCTGCAAAAGATGGTGGAAGTAAACTGCCTGCACAAAGATCACCACGGCCGCCCATCCGCCAATGAACAAGCGCGAACTTTTCCAAGGGCGGCCAGTGTAGTCCGGCACAACTTCATAGACGGCAGTGATTGCCATATAGATCGTGGCATTGATGAAAACATGGCCAAAGAAGTAGATCGCATTCTTGGCCATCAGCGGGTCGACATCAAAGCTGGGCCACAACAGGTTCACAATGCTTGCCGCCAGGACCGCAGCACCAAATACGATCCCAATGGTATTGAAGACCATCACACTTGCAGCAGCAACCACAGTAGGCGGCGGTACATCGTCTGCATTATTGGCAAACAGATAACGCCACCCCAAAGCCCCCAGCAAACCATTGTACTTGCGAATGACCTTTAGGCCGATTTCTAGATAGTACAGTAGAAAACCAACGCCGATCAGGACATAGCCCAGGCAAAAGACAACAGCCGCGCTTGCTTCCCATAATCCACCCGAGATTGCCGGCAGAGGATAAAGGAAGGTCCACAGCCCACCGTAGCCACCAACAAAAATCGACCCAAGTATCAGGACGACACCTGCCAGAAACAGCCCCAAGAAGCTCAGATAGATTGCTCCATTCAGCTGGACGTGACGGGACAAGAAGTACCACATGATCGCGGCACCAGACAAAGCGGCAGAGCCAACCATCCCGGCACCATGCGCAGTCAGAAGCTGGTAGAAAATTTCCGGATCAAGGTCGATCAATCCGCCCTGCGCGACGCGCATGATCAGACCAAAAACCATCATCACAAGGAAAACAACACCGCCCAACAACATGGTCAATTTGATAACGGCGTCGTTGCTTACAGTGGGCGCGGCCACTTCCGGGTTTGTCGAATATGGGGCGCTCATCCGATGTCTTCCAAAACGTCAAATTCATAGGTCATGTCGTGGTGGGCGATACCGCAGAACTCCATGCAGAGGATCTGATAGGTGCCCGGTGTATCGAAAACATGCACAAGTTTGTTGGTGTAACTTGGCATCGCCTGAACCTGTGCCACCAGGTTCATGTTCGGATCATATATCCCCAACCCATGGTTCACGTCTTCCGTGGTGACCCGAAATTCGATCTCTTTGCCCATTGGAATTTCGGTGGTGTCGGTCTCCCACCACCACTGGCCGCTGGTGATATTGACCACCAAAGTTTCGGAACTGGCAGTCTGGTGCGGGCCCTCACGCAACGAGCCGACAGACACGATGATGCCTAGAAAGATCATACTCCAGATGAATTTAGCGCGTGTTTGATTGATAGAAACAGGCGCGGGCGGACCGTTGGTTGCGCTGACGGCCCGCCAGATCACGGCAGCGGTTACCGCCATCAGAGCCAGCGTTACAAGGAGAATCGTGGTTTGCATTTCGGGGCCTTTCTCTTCCGTTGCCCCGTGTGCATAATAATACGCATTCCGCATGTCAATTTAAACTGGCATTTTGTTTACCGATTTAAATTTGCCATTGGGATACCTATTCGAGAGTGCTACAGAGATACTATGCAGCTTTCTAAATTTACTGACTATGCCCTTCGGATTTTGATCCACCTAGCCGCTTCGCCAGATCGGTTACTGACCACGCGACAGATCGCCGAACTGCACGATGTGAAATACAATCACCTTGCCAAGGTCACTGCCTGGACCGTGCAAGAAGGCTACACCGTCTCCAGCCGAGGGCGCGGTGGCGGTTTGAAACTTGCCGTCCAACCCGACCAGATCAACCTTGGCCACGTACTGCGGCGCCTTGAGGCAGACAAACACATGGTCGAGTGCATGAACCCCGATGGCGCTGGAACTTGCCGTTTTTCCCCCGCATGTGGCCTCTCCTTCGCACTGCAGGAAGCCCAAGAGGCCTTTTATGTAGCGATGGACAGGTACACGGTTGCCGATCTGACAAGCCTATCACCTGGGATGGATCGACTGCTGAAATCAATCACGGAAGAGTTTGATTAGCCAAAGCCTGAAACTAAGATCACTCATGGCAGAGCCCCTCCAGCGTCTCCGTACTGCATCAGCTATTCCTTTCTGCAAAACGTGGACAGCCGGTCAATCCTTTAGCTCCAAATTGATGTGAAAGACGTTCTCTCGTAGGCCTCTGAAAGATCTGAAAGTAAAAGCAGCGCAGTAGACATCCTGCGCTGTTTTGTTGTCTTTCTCATCTTCCACTCCTTGGTGGCTACGATGAGCCAACAACACTCTCACATCAAATACCGCTATTTTGACCCGTAAGTGCTCACGTCAGACGCAAACCTAAAGGTGTAGTGAGATCATGGCAATACCGCATTGATTGCATTTCTGCCGAAACTAATTAGTGTGAAGGAAGGGGGGCAGCAAAACTGGCGATTCCAACTATTCATGGGAACCTTTGAGTTAGACAACTTCGCAAAGTGAGACCTTTTCATTGGCGATCACGCGCGACCATCGCGTCCAGATCTTGGGGGACATGATCGTGCGGATGCTTTGTGAAGAAACCAAAAGCCTCACCTATGGCGATTACACCATTGATCTAAACAAATTCGCAGTCGACTGGCCGGCGACCAGCTAATCCTCTTATCAAAAGGACTTTTCATAATGGGACAAACGTATTCGATTTTTGGCGCAGGCCCCGGCGGGCTTTATACGGCGTGGCGACTGTTGTCATCGGGCAAGCTGCAGGTTGGTGACACGCTCAATTTGTACGAGTGGGGAACCTATGATTTTACCGGCAAGGGCAAAGGCCGCCAACCCGCCGGGCGTATCTGTTCACACCATTACCTCGATGAGGACAGCGCCACGTATATAGAGATTGGCGGGATGCGGTTTATCGAGTGGAACGGCGAGAACACGACCTCTGCAAAGGGCCACCGGCTGGTCACAAAAACTGTTGACGAGGTCGGCTTAGGCCCGGATGTCGTGAACTTTCTGACGGTCGACAATCCGTTGTATTACCTGCGCGGCCAGCACTTCTATCAGAATGAACTTAAAGCCAACGGCGGCGAAGTTACGGCGCCTTATAACACACCCGGTGTAAACGAAGCGTCCCCTGACGTTTTGTATTCCAACATTTCAGATCTTATCACGGGCGACGCCAAGCTTGATGACCGCACAGAGCAATGCCAGTTCTACGCCTCTGGAACGCTGCCAAGTACGTTTAACAGCTTCGTTTACAATCCAGGCGATGTGGCCAGCAATGTCGGCTATTGGAACGTGTTCTATGATCAAGCAGGTAACGAGGGGTTCAGCTATGCGGCAGACGGCGGCGGATATAGCTCAAACGTAATCAACTGGAACGCCGCTAATGCCGCTGTTTATAACGGCGAATTCGCTCCAGGGGGGGCGTTCAAGACGATCGACGGCGGGTATTCACGGCTGTTTGTTGAGCTATATGCGAAAGCTTGCGAGGCGGCTGCCAGCTCTGGTGCAAAATTCAATTTGCATCAAGGCGAACGCCTGCATTCGATATGGACCGAAGGCGATGCAATAAAGTTCAAACTGGCCACTGCCGAGGACCCGTTTGCGCCGTCTCCGGCAGAGGCCATGGAAACAGACGTTGCAGTCTTGGCAATCCCTCCGAATGCTGTCGATATCGTTGCCCAGGCCACGCGGTTCGAAAATGTGCCCGGCCGCACTGACTTCTTAAACAATGCGCAAGTGGCCAATTATCTTGGCTCGGTGATCGAACAGCCGTCCTATAAGATCGCAATGTTCTTTGAAGAACCGTGGTGGGAAAACACAACATATCCGCCCAGACTAGAGGCGACATTGGATGGTGTGAAAACCACAACAAACGTCTTTGGTCCCACGATCACGGATCTCCCCCTGCGTCAGGTTTACTATTTCGGTGACAATGCGTTGCCCAACGAAAACGGGAACGCGATTTACGGATTGTTAGCTTCATATGACGACATGCGTTACGTCACCTTCTGGCGTGGGCTGGAGCTTGCAGTGGATGAACGCCGCGACCAGGCCATACAGCGCGACCTTCAGCCGCTTGAGGGTGGCCGTGAAGGGTCAGCTCAGATGGAACAGATGCTACGTTTGGAACTCGCCAAGCTCCATTATGGCGATGCCGACTCCGCCACTAAAATCCCGATGCCCAAGTCCACTGTGTTCATGGATTGGGGGCTCAACCCGTTTGGGGCCGGTTACCACGCCTGGGCGGCGAATTACGACATCGCCGATGTGATGGAGAACATTCGCGCGCCTGCTGAATTGGCCGGAGTGGCTGGTGCCAAAGTCTATCTGATCGGGTCAGCGTTTTCTAATGACCAAGCTTGGGTCGAAGGAGCATTTTGTACCGCGGAATCGGTTCTTGTCGACTTTCTGCATCTGGATCCGCTGATAGACTTGAGTGTTTATCCGCCGATCTGTGGCGCTCGCTGCCGATAGGTGCGGATGTCAGGAGTATGGGAGGGAGATATCGGAAAATCAGAGGTGGACTGACCATGGCCCGGGCTTACTCCTAGCGAAAAATGATGACGCAGGTGGTGACACTTCAGTGCCACCTACCTATCACGGTGCGTTGCGTTTGTGAGGAGGCACAATCGCGTTGGTCGCACAGACAAAATTTTTGAACCAAACCAATTGTTGGGCGCTGATCGGAGCGCCCGTTCGTCACCGATCACCTTAGACGGGCCGTGTTCTACGACCGGCAAGGTGTCGGCCTGCAAAGGAGAAGAATTTTATGACTCAACAATCTTCCGTGAGACCCTATCCGGAGTGGAATGAAGGACTTCCCAGCGGGCCGCAATTCGGCATCTTATCAAAACTCAACGGCACCTGGGTTAACTGGAAAGGCGGTCGAACGGGGCTCCACACCACTCCCATGCCATCGCCCGGCACGTCCTCAGAGACGGTTTTTGGTGTCTTCCATTTTAAATCCCAAGAGTACACCGAGCAGCTCAAGTTCACGCAAGTCAATGCACCGGTGCGCAACCGCGCTGGATCCAACGAGCAGTTCAACGGAGCTGTCAAATATCAAACGGCGATTATCGACAACGACAACGCCCTCCAGCACTTCGAAGACGGCATGTATCTTTGGTTGGGTGACAATCAAATGCCACCGGATCCAACAAGCCCCTACCAAAATCCGCAAAATTTGTTCCAGCACACATCGGATGCGGAGTCTGTTAAGACAGACGGTGCAGAGCCTGTGTTGGGGGTGGGGCAACTTGGCCCCCAATTTGTGCCGCCTCATACGATCTCGCGTGCGGGCGTGATTCCACACGGCACAACCATCCATTTAACAGGCAATGTGACACAACCTGGCGTGATGAACCAAGCGCCCGCCATTGCTGATCTGTGGGAACAACAATATTTGGCTGTGTCTCCGACTATGGGTATCAACCCCCAAAGAGACCTCATTGCCGGTTCGCGCGCCAAACCAGATTGGACAAAGCTTCCTCGCGAAAAGCAAGTCCCGGGGGGCCTCAACAGCGGGCGGGCTTATTTCCAAAAGGTTTTTAACTACGACCAATTTGGTGCGAAGTTCCCCTACACCGTTCAACCAAACCTGACACTGATTGACGCCAATACGGGACTGACGTTTAAGAGGTACGACTTGATCGAGTTGGACTCGCAACACGACACGGGTGTTCAAGGAGCGACTATCAATAATGTGATGATCGAGCGCTACTGCAGGGTTGTTCGGATGCGCTTTCGTATGTGGCTGGAGGAAATCGTCGACGAAGAGAGCGGAGACATCATCGACCAGTTACAATACGAGCAGATCGTGGACTTCGAGTTCATGTTTGGATCCAATGGCGGGACGACACGATGGCCTCACATCCAAGTCAACACGTTGCGTCGAGAGAAAGATATTCCACCAGAAAAGCGCCTGCCGCCGATCTCTTTGCCAACAGAGGCCACTGAAGAAACTGCCGAAGGCCTCGAGCCTGTCACCGCCACAATGAGGCATACCCGCGATTGAAGTGGGTGTCCCCCCGTACGTGCATTTAGTAGTGTCCGCCTTAGGCGGGCACTCAACGCAGCAAACTAGTGACCCAGAGAATTGATGGATAGGCCCGCATAATCATAGTGTTCCTTTGTGCGACTGTGTTTGGCGATTTCGGGATTAAACGTTCAATTTCAAAATTAGACCGAAAAATTTTGAATCGCGTTTGCGCGTCCAAAACGAACAACAAGCGTAGCAACCGATAACTGAGAATTCGGAAAAATTCGTCTCTACCTTCATGAGTGCGTCGGCAAAGTTTTTGGTTCCAAAGGCCGTCAAGACAACGAGAGAGTTTGGGTCATTTGATTGGCTTGATTGTGCAGCTGCCATGGATCGACAGCCTGTGTCTGGACCTGTCGCTATTTGATGCCGCCCCTTTGATAGCATTTATTGCAACAAAGGAGATGAACTATGGGACAGAAACGGACGGACGAA
>NZ_JBYAXC010000007.1:0-211612 GCF_057444295.1 Parasedimentitalea nitratireducens
TCAGTGGTTACGATGAGCCAAGAACTCTCTCTTATCAAATACGGCTATTTGGACCCATAAGCGCTGACGTCAGACAATAGCCAGTTTTGTTCTCAACTCGTTTGGTCAACAGATCATGCAAGGCAGGGTGATAAGGGATAACCTCTGTGGAACCATTCTTTAGGTGCTTATCAACCCGAATGGTCAAAGTCCGTTTCACTAGGTCAACATCAGTGGTCATAAGGTTGGACAGGGCCACACAGCGCCTACCAGAGAACAAACCAAGCTTTAGGAAGCTCCCTAGGTAAGAGTCCCCTTGGTAACCTATGATCTTGCTTATATCGCCTGTGCTGAAGGTTTTATCTTGTGGGCCATTATCGACCTTATCAGAGGTCATGTAAAAGCGTAAAACGGAGGTATCAATCTCTTCATGAGTAATTTCTCGCTCAATATATCTGCACAGAGATCTAACCGCATTCACTGTTCCTTTTTGGCTAGACTGTCCATGACCTGTGGCCGCGCTTGCCTTCATCAGGTTCTTGCTGTTCATGTCCTTAATTGTGTTGATATGCTTGGTGAATGTATAGAGAAACGACTCCCAAGTCTTAACTGTTGTGACCGTCCGGCCGCTGGCTAAGATCCAGACTTTCCAACCTGCAATATGTGACCTCAGCTTAGGCCTAATCCCAAGCTCACTGGCCAGCTCGTCTATCAATGGCTGCTCCTGCTCAGTCCACAAGGCCATATCCATAATATCCTCTGGGGTTGCCTCTGGTGAGGTTGCACGTTCCTGAGCTATGATGCTTCTAACCTTAAACTGTTCAGCAGGTTCGCCCCGGTACTCAACAACAAGCTCCCTGCACTCTGTTACCCACTTGTCAGCGAGTATTTGAGCCCTTCGTGTGTCTGTGGTGCCTGTGGTTCTTTTTACCTCTGTAAGGCCAAACCGCTCAACTAGATCTTTGGGCACAGACCAACGAAAATACCAGTTCTTCGATTGCTGCTGCTTGATGAGGAATCTAACGGCCATAGTGAGTCCATTTGTGCTAGTCTTTGTGCTAGTTCTGAACGTCATCGACCTGTAAAACAAGCCTATATAAGTCTACAGCAAAAATGCATTTATCCGGGGGATCATTTCAGATCGAAACGGGCGGAGCCCAAGGCGCGTTTTCTTGCAACTGCATCACAACATCAGGACCGTGACTGACCTTGGGTAGGTGCGAAGCGCCTTCCCGGGGGGAGTGAGGACCGTCTCGGAAACTGTCCGGGGGACAGTTTCAGGTCTGAACGGGCGGAGCCCAAGGCGCGCGCTCTTGCAATTGTCTCACGACATCAGGACCGTGCTTGACCTAGGGGAGGCGTGAAGCGCCTGCCAGGGGGGAAGGTCAGGCGCGGGCGGTGCGGCTACGCCTTACGCCCCAATTAGGTTCCCCCTACCCCATCACAACCTTCGCCCCAATCGCTGCCAGATGATGATCCACCAGCTCCCGCTGCGCAGGCTCTAGCCGCTGATGGCGCGGATAGATTGGCTCGGCGCGGTCGTTCAGAATGGGGGCCTCCCAGCCGTCGGTGCTGGCAAAAAACTCAGCCACGCCAGCCTCGCCAAACACCTGTTCGTAGCCCTGCACCACCACATCCAGATAGCTGAGCAACACCGGATTCCGGTCAGACCCCGGCGCCTGCGCCGATTGCGGCACCGCGTAGACTGAAATTTCGGGGGCCGCATCAATGCTGTGACTGACCGCACCGTTAGAGGGCAGACGGTCATAAGCGTATTCGCGTGCGTCCAGCGCCTCCCAGTCTGCATCGGGCACGGCGGCGATCAATCCGTCGATCTCGCTGCCCTCACTTGGTACCGCACTTAGAAACGCCACCTCGCGCAGATTCGTGTGCACCCAGGCCCGCTTCCAGCCCTTTAATCGGGCCGGTTGCGGGTCGTGATAGGCGTGTGTGGCCACATTCACCAGGCTGCCATAGCCAAAAAAATACGGGTTCGACATAGGCTTAGCCCCCTTTAGCAGCGTCAATCTGTCGTATTGATGTATGTCAAACCGCTTTTTGACCGGCTGTGCAATATTGAATTATCAGTAACAAGTGGAACTCTGGAAATGCGCATTACAAAAAGAACCAATATCGCCGTGCGGCTGCTAATGTTCTGCGCCGCCAATACCGACCGACTGGTCACCAAAGCCGAGATTGCAAAAGTCTGCAATGTTTCGGAAAACCATCTAGCTCAGGTCATCAACCAACTGGGGCAACAAGGATATCTGAACACCCAGCGCGGCCGTAATGGCGGCATGTGTCTGGGCAAACCCGCCGAGGAGATCCGTATCGGTGACGTGTTCCGCAATATCGAAGGCGAGCTGCCGATTGCTGAATGTTTTGCTGACAGTGACAACACCTGCCCGCTGACCGACGCCTGTCGTTTGAAAATGGCGCTGACGGATGCAGCCCAGGCCTTTTATGCCTCGCTCGATGAAATCACCCTCGAGGCCTTGGTCTGTGACAACATCGATCTGATGAAGATCCTGCAACCCATCAGCTGCGGCCGTTGAACCGCAACTGAGTTTAGTCTTATTCCCGCGACCGCAATTGCCCTGCGGGGCGTGCGGCCAGGGGCTGCCAGGCAAAGGCTAGTCCCGCCAGCAGAGTGGCCATAACCCCGCCCGCAATGATCGCCAAAGCATTGGGCCAGATCACCTGATAGCTGATCTCGAACACATAGGTGTTCACCGCCCAAGCACCTGCTGTTCCAGCCCCCAGTGCCACCAGACCGGCCCCGGCCCCAAGGATCACCGAGCGCAGGGCAAAGCTGCCCAGAATGCGCGCCCGGGATGCGCCCAGAGTTTTTAGCAATGCAGCCTCGTACCGGCGCGCAGGTTCGCCAGCTGCTGCTGTTCCCAGCAGCACCAGAAACCCGGTCAACAAGGTTGCTGCCGCACCATAGGCGGTGGCCGAAGCGATCTGGCGCAGAACCTCGGACACGCGTTCGATGGCATCGCGCACCCGGATGGCGGTGACATTGGGCATCTCACGCCCCAGATCGCGCAAGATCTGCGTTTCAGCTTGCTCCTCGGAATAGACAGTCGCGATAAAGCTGTGCGGTGCTGCAGCCAAGGCCGCCTCGTTAAACACCAACACAAAACCCATACCCGCGCTGGAGAAATCCACTGCACGGAAGCTGGTGATGGTCGCAGTCATTTCACGCCCAAGGATGTTCAGGGTCATGGTGTCGCCCAGCTCGATCCCCAGCTCTTCTGCCTCTTCAGCGGCAAAGCTGATCTGTGGTGGGCCGGCGTAGTCTTCCGCCCACCACTCACCGGCTACGATATCAGTCCCTTCGGGCAGCTTACCGGCATAGGAAATGCCCCGGTCGCCACGTACCACCCAGTGGTCGCCCGCAACCTCGCGCGCGTTTTCACCGTTGATCTTGGTCACCACCCCGCGCAGCATCGGCGCGCTTTCCATCTTGGACACAGCCGGATCATTGGTAATGCGATCAGTGAAATCGGGCATCTGATCGCGCTGGATGTCGACAAAGAAATAGGACGGCGCGCGGTCAGGCAGGTTATCCCCAATGGCGCGGCGCATGTTGCCGTCAATCTGACCAATAGCAGCCAACACAGTCAGGCCCAGGCCCAGTGATAGAACAACAGGTGTGGCGCCATCGCGCGCGGTGCCAATGGCCGACAGCGCCCAGCGCAGGGCTGGACGCCCGCGCACCAGTCGGGTCATCCGACGTGCGGCAAAACCCATTGCCAGTGCTGCCAGTAGCAACACCGCCAGCGAGGCACTGAGTCCACCGGCGCTCCATAACGTCAGTTCGGGCGAGCCGCTGAACAGCGCGGCAGAGCCAACCAGCACCGCTAGCGCCACTGCGGTCGCCAAAATGTAGCGGAAAGCCGGAAGCCGATTACGCCCGGCAAAAGCATCGCGAAACAGAGCAGCGGCCCGGATACGCTCGGCACGAGCCAGAGGCCAAAGAGTAAAGATAAAGGCGGTCAGAATGCCATAGATCGCCGCCTCGACCAGTGCTGAAGGAAACAACGAGAATTCCGCCGGGAACGGCAGCTGCGCCGCAATCAACGGGCCCAGCAGAACCGGCCCAAGTCCACCGATGATGAGACCAATACTTATCCCCAACAGGGACAGAACGCCGATTTGCAGGAAATAGGTCATGAAAATAGTCGAACGGTCCGCACCCAGGGTCCTCAAAGTTGCAATTGTGGATGTTTTAGTTGCCAGATAGGCCCGCACAGCCGCCGACACACCAACTCCACCAACAGCCAATCCAGACAGGCCTACCAGGATCAGGAAGGAGCCCAGACGCTCAACAAAGCGGGAGATACCCGGAGCACCGTTGCGGGCATCACTCCAGCGCATGCCACCCTCGGCAAACTGGTCCAGAGCGGCTTGCTTGGTGGTGTCCAGGTTTGCTTCATCTGCCAGCAACATGCGGTATTTGGTATCAAACAATGTACCAGGGGCCAGCAGCCCTGACGACCGCAGCCCCTCAGTTGCAACCAAAGTGCGCGGCCCGATCGAAAACCCGGACGCTGCGGCATCTGGTTCGGTGACCAGATCAGCCATCAGACGAAACTCTTGCGTCCCAAGTTGGAACGTATCACCAACCTCGATCCCCAGACGGGCCGACAGCACCAGTTGCATCACAGCGCCGGGCAATCCGTCTGCTCCGGCCAGGGCTTGGTCCAGCGGGATGTTTGGCGAAAGCTCAACCGTGCCAGTCAAAGGATAAGCATCGTCCACCGCCTTCACCTGCGTCAGTACGCGATCCTCGCCTACCACAGCCATCGACCGAAACTCAGCGATCTCGGACACCGCCATAGCATGATCGTCAATCCAGGCTCGGGTTTCCGCGTCGGCAAAGCGATAGGTGAACTCCATCTCGGCATCGCCACCCAGCAACACCGCGCCCTGTCTGGACAACCCGTTTTCGATAGAGGCGCGCACTGTGCCGATGGCGGCAATCACCGCTACGCCCAACGCCAGACAGGCCAGGAAAATCCGAAACCCGCGCAAACCACCGCGCAGCTCACGCTTGGCAAAGCGCCACGCCAGTGACAGCGAACTCATTCTGCGGCCTGTTGTTTGGCGGCGGTATCAATGCGTCCATCGCGCAGATGCACCACACGATCACAGCGCGCAGCCAATTCAGGCGCGTGGGTCACCATGATCAGCGTCGCGCCATGGCGGTCGCGCAGGTCAAACAGCAGATCCATGATGGCGCGGCCATTGGCCTCGTCCAGATTACCGGTGGGTTCATCCGCCAGCAGAATATCGGGGCGTGGGGCCACCGCACGGGCCAGCGCCACGCGCTGTTGTTCACCACCAGACAGCTGCGCCGGGAAGTGCCCCGCCCTTGCGCCCAGCCCGACGGCTTCCAGCTCTTCTTGGGCTCGATCAAAAGCATCAGCATGCCCCGCCAGTTCCAGCGGCGTGGCAACGTTCTCAAGCGCGGTCATGGTTGGGATCAGGTGAAAGCTTTGGAACACAACACCCATGTGGTCGCGACGGAACCGCGCCAGCGCGTCTTCATCCATCGCGGTCAGGTCTTGGCCCAGCGCGGTGATCTGGCCACCACTGGCTTGCTCGAGCCCGCCCATCAGCATCAGCAACGACGACTTACCCGACCCGGATGGCCCAACCAGCCCCAGTGTCTCACCCTTGGTGACTTCCAGGTCGATTTGGTGCAGGATTTCCACCACCCCGGTATTGCCATTCAGCGACAAAGACGCGTCCTGAAGACGTAGAATTGGGGAAGAGGTTTGTAATGTCATGATGCCGCGCCTAATTGGTATATCGTTGCGATATGGAGGTTTCCCCGAGATGCACAAGATGCTGGCCGCCTTGGTGGGTATATTTTTTTCTACCCAAGCCATAGCTGAACCGCTGCGGATCACCGCTTTTGGAGACAGTCTGGTGCACGGATATGGCCTGGAACACGACCAAGGATTGGTGCCACAGTTGGAGCGCTGGCTGAATGCGAATGGCGCCGAGGTGGTGCTGACAAATGCTGGGGTGTCTGGCGATACCACTGCTGGCGGCGCAGCGCGGATTGACTGGACGCTATCGGACAAACCTCAGGGGCTGATCGTTCTGCTGGGCGGCAATGACCTGCTGCGGGGGATGCAAGCAACGGAGGCCAAGGCCAATCTTGAGCATATCCTCTCGTCTGCTCTGTCCCAAGGGGTCGAGGTTTTATTGATCGGAATGCTGGCGCCAGGCAATTTTGGCCCCGAATACAAAACCGATTTTGATGCCATCTATCGCGACCTGGCAGATGCCCATGACACGCTACTGTTTGATGATGCCTTTACCGGCATCTCGCAGGCGGTATCGGGTGATCCGGTGGCGGCGCAAAAATATCTGCAAGCTGATGGCATCCACCCCAATGCCGAAGGTGTTGCGCTGAATGTTGCGGCACTGGGGCCCGTGGCATTGCAACTGGTAGAACGCATTTCCGCGCCCTAACCCGCGAGCATTTGCTCCAGTATCTCAAACACCTTTGGATCCTGCATCTGGCTGACATTGAACCGCATGAAGCGGTTCATTGTCTGCGACACGCTGAACACATTGCCGGGCGCCAGGACCATGTTCTGCGCAACTGCAGCCCTTGCGAGATCCGCTGAATCGAAACCTTCCGGCAGGCAACACCACAGATAAAACCCGCCACGCGGCATCACCCAGGGCGTGATCCCCAATTCGACAAGTTTTCCCGCGATTTCAGCGCGCTGAATATTCAGGCGATTGCGCAGGGCCTGCATGTGCTTTCGATAGCCGCCGCTGCTGAGAACCGAATAGACCAGCTCGGTCGCCAAGGGGCTGGGGCCGCCAAAATTGGTTGCCACTTGCAGGTCCACCAGAGCCTCAACCCAGTCAGGCCGGGCGGTGATATAGCCGCAGCGGGCCGAGGCCGACAGGGTTTTGGAAAAGCTGCCGATGCGGATGACCCGGTCAAGACCGTCCAGTGTCACCAAACGGGGCGAAGGCGTTGCTTCAAAACTGGCAAAGATATCATCTTCGACAATCACCATGTCGTGGGCCGTGGCAAGACTTAGAACCTTGTGCGCGATCTGCGGCGATAGGGTGGCGCCGGTTGGGTTATGCAGCGCGGAATTGGTGATGTAGAGGCTGGGCTTGTGCTGTTTCAACACCTGTTCAAGCTGCTCAACATTCGGCCCATTGGGGGTAAAGGGCACACTGACCAGTTGCACCTGATGCGCCCGCAGCAGCGCTTGAAAATTGAAATAACACGGGTCGTCGACCACCACGGTGTCTCCGGGGCGTAGCAGGAACCGGCAGATCAGATCAATCGCCTGCGTGCCTGACGGCGTTAGCAGGATCTGATCCGGCCCAACCTCCAGCCCCTCGTCAATGAACTGCCGCGCCAACAGCCGCCTGAGGTTCAACGCACCTCGGGTGCTGCCATAGTCTGACAACAAGGTCTCCTCAGCCCTGCCCAGCCCGCGCAGGGCCTGCCGCATGGCGGTGTTTGGCATCCAATCGGCGGGCAGCCAGCCACATCCGGGTTTCAACGTATCCGCCGCTGCATCCAGGGATTGCCGCGAGACCCAGAACGGATCAACCGAGCGATCCAGCTGCGGGCCAACCTCGGCAACGGCAAAGGGCTGCGGTGAATGGTCCACAAAGAACCCCGCCCCCCGCCGCGCGTAAATGATGCCATCGGCCGCCAAACGATCATAGGCCTCGACCACAGTTGATGGCGATACCTGCATCGTTTTTGCAAACCCGCGAATGGAGGGCAGCTTTTCACCCGGCTGAAGTGCGCGACTGTTGATCTTGCGCTGGATGGCATCAGCCACCATCGCCGTGCGTTCGCCCTGTTTCATCAACACCTCGCAATAGAGTGTACCGGTCCAACAGACAGTACAGTTTGCCGGTATTGTATTGCTCTGTAGCTGTCTTGACCAGACCGCACCGCCTAGGATGGGGAAAAATCCAGGAGGCCAAGACATGCAGGCAATAGCAGAAAACAGATCCATGCAAGGCTGGGGGAGCGGGCTAATCGGGGTGCTGATCTTTAGCGGCTCGCTGCCGGCCACTCGCGTTGCGGTCAGTGGGTTTGACCCTGTGTTGTTGACATCCGTCCGGGCGGTGATTGCAGCCATGCTTGGGCTGTTGCTTTTGGTCCTGCTCAGACAATCAAGGCCAAGTCTTCTGGATTTGTTCCCGTTGGGAATCGTCTCTCTGGGCGTGGTTGTGGGGTTTCCTCTGCTCACCGCCATGGCGCTGCAACACATCAGCGCCGGACATTCGATTGTGTTCATCGGAATGCTCCCGCTCAGCACCGCTATTTTTGGGGTGCTACGTTGCGGAGAACGACCACGGCCGATGTTCTGGGCGTTTTCCTGCGCTGGCGCATTGTCTGTCGCGCTGTATGCCCTGTCGCAAGATACCGAGGTTTCGATCCAGGGTGATCTATTGATGACAGCGGCCATTGTTGTTTGCGGGCTGGGCTATGCCGAGGGGGCTAGCTTGTCGCGTCGGCTTGGCGGCTGGCAGGTCATCTGTTGGGCGCTGGTACTCTCGCTGCCGGTCATGGGCACGCTTACTCTGTTTGTATGGCCAGACAGCTGGTCGGGTATCAGCGCTGCGGCCTGGACCGGCCTTGGATATGTCTCGGTCTTTTCAATGCTGGTGGGGTTTGTGTTCTGGTACCGCGGACTAGCTCTGGGCGGGATCGCCGGAGTTGGCCAATTGCAACTACTGCAGCCCTTTTTCGGGCTGATGCTAACGGCTGCATTACTGGGCGAAATCATCGCGCCAACAATGATTTTTGTGTCTGTCGTGGTGGTGGCCTGCGTGATCGGAGCAAAGCGGTTTGCTTAAACCTGGCCACCTGCAAGCACCGATGAGACACAGAAAAGGCGGCCCCGTTCAGGACCGCCTTGGCACTGAATTAGACCAGTGCGATATCTACTGCGGACTCGCGGCCATCGCGGCCGGGCTGCAGTTCATAGGTCACCTTCTGGTTGTCGGCAAGACCGGTCAGGCCTGCGCGCTCAACAGCAGAAATATGTACAAATACGTCACGGCCGCCATCGTCTGGAGCGATGAAGCCGAAGCCTTTGGTTGTGTTAAACCATTTGACGGTGCCAGTAGCCATCGTCAGATCTCCTAATCGTCAAGTCTGCCCGCATCATGCGGCAGGTCGGCAAAGTCAGTGCAAAATCGAAGCCTGAGCCGATAACGGGCAGTCTACAGTCGATAGCGTAACATCGCGCATATACTGTTGTCGGCAATGGCATGAGGGTGCAAGGAAAATTGACCAAATCGGCAAGAATCGGTTGTTTTCAGCCGGTCCCGCACCTAAAATCTCAAATTCAACTGCTCCACAGACCTTGTTTAACGTCAAATTTATGGACATCCACGTTCCATAACAACGTGACCAAATCAGAGCACCGTGACGATGGTTCCAACTGGAACACGTTCATACAGATCCATCACATGGATATTCTGCATACGGATACAGCCACTAGAGGCAGAGCGCCCTATGGATTTTGGCTCGTTGGTGCCATGAATGCGAAAGTAGGTGTCGACACCGTTATCGAACAAATAGAGCGCCCGCGCGCCTAGAGGGTTTCCTGGCCCTCCAGGTTGTACAAAATCATTGCCGATAAACATTGGATACTTTTCGGGCTCACGGCCTATCATCTCATTGGTGGGCCTCCAGCTGGGCCATTTTTTCTTGACCTCAATTCGGGCGGAACCGGCAAATTGCAGCCCAGCTTTGCCCACGCCAATACCATAGCGCAGGGCCTTGCGCTCTTCTGTCACCAGATACAGATAAAATGAACTGGTTGAGATAAAGATCTGGCCAATTTGAACCCCAGAATTGATCTTTACCTCGCGCGGCTTGGCATTGAACGCCAGGGCCTGTGTTGCCAGCAGACTAGGCATTGATAACGAAGCCCCGGCAACAAGTCCGGAGCGAAGGAAATGACGGCGATTTAGTTGGTCTTTGAACATGGAAATACTCGGCTATTGATACAAAACTCTGCGCGCAACTGCGGCTTGCTGACCTATGAACTAGCGGTCGCTGAGCCAATTTCCCGTGAAACTGTCATGACAATGAATTGAACTTGAGCCGCAGGGCTTATTCCCTATATGGGGATCGAGTGAATTTCCGGAGGACGTACCATGGGGGCCAAAACCCTGACCTGCCTGTCTTGTGCCCAATTAAACCGGGTGCCAGACGACAAGCTGAGCCCTGCCGCCAAATGCGGAACCTGTGGTGCTTACCTGTTGCCTAACAAGCCAACTGACGTCGATCCTGCCATCCTGCAAAAAGCAGCGCAGAACGATGATCTGCCATTAGTGGTGGATTTTTGGGCACCCTGGTGTGGCCCCTGCAAGATGATGAGCCCCGAGTTTGCCAAGGCCGCCAAAAAACTGACCGGCAAGGCGCGACTGGTAAAACTGAACACACAGGCCCATCAATCCACCGGTGCCCGTTACCGGATTAAGGGGATCCCCACTATGGTGGCCTTTGAGCGCGGCAAAGAGAAAAAGCGCCAATCGGGTGCAATGCGTGAAGGGCAAATCGTCGGCTGGGTCAAAGGGTAGGAAATCAGGCTCCTGCCCTACTTGGCAATCAAGGCTTCGCCTTCTTTTTCTTTGGCGACTTTACCACGGGTTTGCTGCAAAACATGGGCCAGTTCATGCACTAACATTTCGGGTTTCTTGGCATCGCCAGGCCGCATGAAATAGACATTGGGACCCATGGTAAAGGCCTTCGCCTTTAGCTCTTTGCAGATCTCTTTGGCGTTACCGCCTGTGTGGACCCGCACTTTGGCGAGCTTGGCACCAAAGTGCTTTTCCAGCCCATCGCGCACATCTTTGGGCAGTTTCTTTTCCTTGGTTCCTTCGGGTGCCTTTTTCAGAGCTTTGCGTTTGGCTTTTTTGCCTCCGGTTGCCTCGACCATGGCGGCGATTTCTTCGGGTGATTTAGCCATTTGAACCTCCTTGTTTCGCGGTATGGGATTGGAACGCTACAGAGTTAGCGTCAGCTTGGCTTTGACGTTGGGAATGTCTTTCTTGTCACTGGACGACAGTTTGATTTCCTTGCCAGCTTTGTCGACTACACAGTTGAACGATGCCTCGCCCACGGCCTTGGCTGGGAGTTGTTTGAGCATGTCAGTGGTGGCCTGCGTGGGGTTGGGAAACCACGGTGTCATTTTGCCTTGTAGCTTAACAGTATAGTCGACCAGCACTCTGAACTTTTCGCCCCATTTGTCCCTGTTGGTTTTCTTCTTTTCAAAGGCCTGTAGCTCCTTGAGGATCGTAACAACGTCTTTTTCAAAATGGCTGGACCAGTTGCCATTTGCCGAGCGGTTCATCGGGGTCAGGTTCCATTCTTCTCCCGGACCACCCAAAGACTGTGGCAGCAAATGCCCCTTAACAAACTTGTTGGAGTTCAAGTGGTTGTAGTCCGCCAGCAGCATCAGCCCGTTCAACCCAAGCAGTTCCAGCACATCCTGCGCAGTTGAGGCTGTCGTCAGGGCCTTTTGCACGCTGGTTTTTGAAACGGCTTTCTTGACGTTTTCGACATCCACATGATCACGCAGCCGGTAAGTGGTGTTCAACTCATCAACGATGGTACAGGCTCCGCCCTGCGGCGAGGACCCGCCTTTGCCGGACAGGCTGTCGCTGGACAAAACAGCGGTCATTCCCTTGGTCGAACCACCGGAAAAACTGTGGCCATCATAGGTAACGCTGCGGGTGCCGGTGCCTTTGGTAGTTCCTGCTTTGGCGACCATACTCGTGCCTCCAATCACTCATCAAAAAATAACTTGGTACGCGCCCAGAATAGAATGACGGTGGCACCTGTCAAATGCCACGCGGATTTGGCCGGGTGTGCAACATCTGCACCCCAGTTAAGCGACAAAGCGCCGGTGATCTAACTGTTTGGTCTGTTGGTCTTATACCAGTACGAGTGTTGAAGTGGCGGCGCCGCCAAAGCGGAAGGTGGACGGAGTTTTTGCCCCGTGCCATGAACGTTCATATGCGCCCCGGTGCCACCCGAGGCCCTGTTCCATGTGCCGGGGTCGTAAAGCCCGGCGGTAATCGCGATTGAGAGGCACTCTGCCATAGAGCGGTAAAATTGCCCCTAGCAAGGCGTACGGCCAAGAGCAGGAAGCGCAACGCATTGGAAAAAAGGGGCTAGCTTCCCGCCCAAAACAAAAGGGCAGCGCCCGACCAAGGTGGGTGCAAACGCACCCGCCTGGGGGGGCGGGCGGGTGCTGCCCGACCTATCGGCCGGGCAAACTATTTGAATGTTTAAGGGGTTAGCCGCGGGCACGGACAACTTGCATCAGCGACAGCAGCACGCTCATATCCGGGCCACGTTCGCGTCCTGATACGGCCTTGCGCAGTGGCATGAACAGGCCTTTGCCCTTGCGGCCTGTGGCCTCTTTCACGGCAGTGGTCCATCTCTTCCAGCTGTCGCCGTCGTATGGGCCTTCGGGCAGCAGTTTCATTGCCTCGGCAATAAACTCCTTGTCCTCATCCGCGATCAGCGGCTCGGCCCCTTCGCGGCACAGCTCCCACCAGCCGGCCAGATCACCCAACGTGGTGATGTTTTCCTTGGCCATATCCCAGAACGCCTGCTGCTTGTCGGCAGGGATATCGAGCGCATCGATGTGGGACTGAACGTCCGCCAGCGATAGCGACTGCAGGTATTTGGCGGTCAGCGGGAACAGGTCCTGGACGTCGAACTTGGTTGGGGCTGCACCAAAGCGGTTGATGTCAAAGCCTTCAATCAGCTCGGCCATGTCGCTGCGCAGTTCCACCGGATCAGACGACCCCAGACGCGCCATCAGTGACAAGAGCGCCATCGGCTGTACGCCCTGCTCGCGCAGGTCCCGCAGGGCCAAGGTGCCCAGACGTTTCGACAGTGCCTCACCCTGTGGGCCCGTCAGCAGCGAGTGGTGAGAAAATTCTGGCACCTTGCCGCCCAAGGCCTCGATGATCTGGATCTGGGTGGCGGTGTTGGTAACGTGGTCCGAGCCGCGCACTACGTTGGTCACACCCATTTCGGTGTCATCTACAACAGACGCCAGAGTGTACAGAAACTGGCCATCTCCGCGGATCAAAACCGGATCAGAGACCGAAGCCGCATCGATGGAGATATCGCCCAGCACACCGTCGGTCCATTCGATGCGCGCATGATCCAGCTTGAAGCGCCAGACACCATCGCCACGCTCGGCGCGCAGGGCGTCTTTTTCGGCATCTGACAGGTCAAGCGCAGCGCGGTCATAGACCGGCGGCTTGCCCATGTTCAGCTGTTTCTTGCGCTTCAGGTCCAGCTCGGTTGGGGTTTCAAAGGCCTCGTAGAACCGGCCAATCTCGCGCAGCTTGTCCGCCGCAGCGACATAGCGGTCCAGACGGTCAGACTGGCGCTCAACCTTGTCCCAGGTCAGGCCAAGCCATTCCAGATCTTGCTTGATGGCATCGACATATTTCTCTTCGGACCGGGTTGGGTCTGTGTCGTCGATACGCAGAATAAATGTACCGCCAGCCTTGCGGGCGATCAGATAGTTCATCAGCGCAGTGCGCAGGTTGCCAACGTGGATATATCCAGTGGGCGATGGGGCAAAACGGGTGGTGGTCATCACATGTCTCCTGTTGCCCTGCCCATCTCATATAGACGAGCTTTTGTCCAGTTGATCAGAAAAGACTGCGCCACGGGCGCGGGCCTACGGCGCGAGTATTTTCAGCAAAAAGATGCCAACAGTGGGATACCCCCTCAGGTGCCGCTGTCTGGGCGTACCCGGCTGCCATCGGTGTAGCGCGACAGGCGGAACGCGTGCGGGTCTACAATCGGGGACGCGCCGGTGACCATATCCGCCATCAAACGCCCTGCCCCGGGGCCAAGACCAAAGCCATGGCCGGAGTAACCGGTAGAGATAAACAGGCCCGACAGATCGTCCACGCCTGATATCACTGGGATCGCATCAGGCATCACGTCGATCAGCCCCGCCCAGCTTTGCAGAACATCGGCCTGTTGCAGGATTGGGAACGCCTGTTGGGCCCGGGCCCAGCCAGATTTTATCGCTGATTGCGAGGGCTCGGGATCAAGGATGCGACAGTGCTCAAACGCTGTTCTCTCATCAGGCGACCAGCGCCGTTTTTGCGAGGCTTCTTCGCGCCAGCGCCCCGACAGGCGGAACCGCATGGATCGCCATTCACTCATATAGGCCGGCAGAAATTTGAGCCCCAGTCGGAAACTGTCGGGGACAATATCAACCATGTTTTCGGTGCCGCTGGCCACTGTATAGCCGCCGTCGACCCGTTTGCGCAGTGCATAGTTATTGGCCCAGAGCGTTACATCTGGCCCCCCAGACACAGCAGAGCTGCGGATGACTGAGTTCAACACCTTTAGCTGAGGAATGGAGATACCGGCGTTGCCAAGGAATAGCCGCGACCATGCTCCGCCCGCAACCACTACCGATGTGCAGGCCACCCGGCCTAGTTCAGTGACCACGCCAGCCACCTTTCCAGCCTGCACATCAACGCTGCGCACTGCGCAGTTGGTCAATATCGCAGCCCCAGCGGCGCGCGCGCCCATGGCAATGGCATGGGTGGCCCATTGTGGTTCTGCCCGTCCGTCCTGCGCCGTAGCCAGCCCCGCAAGCAATTCACCGTGATGGCCGGGCAGCTGGTCTTGCAATTCCCCGCCCTGGATCATTCGGCAATCAAAGTCAGTATCCGCCAGATGCCGGGTCCAGCGCTGCAATTTGTCAGCCTGCGCCTGGGACGAGGCGGTAAAAAGGCTACCGCAGCGGTGATAGCCGGTTTTGTGGCCGGTGCGCTCTTCTAGCCCCTGCCAGATTTTCATCGCCTCGATCATCAACGGGACTTCACGCGGATCGCGGCCTGACATGCGTACCCAGCCCCAGTTGCGAGAGCTTTGTTCAGCGCCGATCTGCCCTTTTTCGCAGAGCAGCACCGAGACACCCCGTTCGGCCAGTTCCAACGCAGTAGAGGCACCAACGATACCGCCGCCAATGACTACAACATCAACAGATTTAGGAAGTTTCTTGTCCTGAGGGAAGGACGGCAACTCGGGACCTGGCAAAAGGTTTCTCCGGCAAATACGGTTTCAAATCACCGCACTATGCAAAGTGTTATGGCCAGAGAAAAGCGAAATCACGCCCCATGGGACGTGATCATCAGCATGCAGTCGAACTGTTGTTCAAACGCCACCACGGCGCTGTTGCAGCAACCGGTCAAAGGGTTCGACGTGGTCCATCTCGACCTCTGGTTCGCTAGTGAAGCTGGGGAAATACAGTCCCTGGGTCCAGCGCGAGGGCATCCGGTTGACCAGCGCCTGCAGACGGTCACTCATTCGATTGGCCCAAGCGACAATACGGTCAGCCTGCGCGGGAAGTACGCGATGAAACACACCAAAAATGGCGCGACCGGCAACACTCAATCGCTCAGTTCCCACAAGCCAACATACAGCCCAAACTGCGGCAATCACCGATGCGATGATCGAAATAACACCAAGCGGACTATAGATCAGGGCGGCCAGTAATAGGATCAACAGGTTGTGGCTCCAACGCGGCTGATACCCTTTGGCTTGGCGGGCCACCTGCACCGCTGGAGAAACCGTTTTTGCCACTGCCTGCTTTACGGCTTGCTTTTGAACCCGTGGCTTACGCTGTGCTTGCTGAACCACTTCTGGATGCTCCACTTTGTCCGCCATCATTACACTACGGATATCCGCCAGAATTTCATCATCTGTGGTGACGATGCTTTGACCTTGGATCATCTTGTCAAAGTCCGGCTGATAATGCTGTCCCATTGGTCGCTTCCTCGTCTTTGAAATACGGCGGCAAAGTTGTTCTTGGGGCAATTCCCAATCTCTGATGGCATTTTAGACAATTCCGCCTTGAGTTTGTCGGTTTTGCCTAAAATTAGACGAAAATGCCGGATGAGCGGCGCTGTTGCGTCAACAATCCAACATCTCTGCGGCACTGTCGCCAAGTGGCGGACAATTAACCAGAATCACTGCGTCGGTTCACTTTACGGAACGCCCATATTGAGCGGATTCAGCATCAACTAAGCACCAGTCTTACAATCGGCTTGCAGAATCGCTATCTTGGTACCATGGTACCAATATGAAAAAGATAGAACGCACACAAACCGGCCTGCGGATTGAAAAACGCATGCTTAAAGTCATGAAAGGGCTGGCTGAACATCTGGACTGTTCGCTGGCCGAAGTCTTTGAGGGCATGATCCTGCATAATTTCGAGGGGCAGATGCCCTTCTCAGAAAACACCCTGAAGAAGATCGCGCAGTTGAAAGAGGTCTATGAGTTGGACCTGACAGCTGCGGATGCGCATGGATTGAGCGACGAAGGAGACGAGAGATGAGCCGCTATGCTGAACAGCTGGACCAATTGATTGATGGCAGTTTGGACAACTCCACGTTTAAGCACGTGAACCATATTGGTGTGGCTTTTGAAGCCTTACAACGCGAGCGTTTCTTTGACGCGATGGCAACGGTTGCCAATGGCATTACGGCGGCGGCCCAACGCGCTGGCGCGCCTGAGAAGTTCAACGCAACCATCACCATGGCCTATATGAGTGAAATCGCTGAGAGGATGGAGGCCAAAGACTATGCGGATGCTGACAGCTTCATTGCAGCCAATCCGGATTTATCATCGGGTTCAGTCTTGAGCAGGTATTCAAATGGCCGCGCGGTGTCGGCGAAGGCCCGGCGTATTGCGCTATTGCCGGATCTAGCGCCAGCTGTTTAGAGGACTTAGATCAACAGGGATCTGCGCCGTTAGTTCTTCTTGAAATCAGCAACGAGCTTCTCAAATTTCTGCACATATCGTGCCAGCTTGTCCGCATCCGTCTTACTGTTGAGAAAGGGCTTACGCCTTCCCGTCACCTTGACATCTTTTCCGGACCCGCAATCGCCAATAAATACAAATGGAACACATAGATCACACCTGAGGTGAGGCATTTTTGCTGCCAAGTAGGCATAGTCTTCGGTGTCAAATTGGTGGGATACTCTCAAGTCGCGCAATGACGCGCTTTTTCCCAAGGGCCTTAGACCGTCCTCAATCACTTTAAGATTCACCAGTGTAAGCTCTTGCAGGGAAGGCATATCCCCTAAGCCGTCGAGAGTATGGATGACTTGAGGCTTTGAATGCCCGCCGAACAGCTCCAACGCGGCCAGATCGCGCAGTTCGCAGATCGGGGTGATCCAGATCTGCGATCCTCATGCACGCACCGTTCAAGCAAACAATGCCGCCAGAATAGTCGAATAGCTCGGGCCCAACCTCACCCGCAGCATCCAGTGCCTTGTTGAAATCAGCGAAGAGAGGGTGCGGCATCTTAGTTTGGGTCACGCCAGCGGTTCACAATCGGATAACGGCGATCCAACCAGAAGGCGCGCGGACTGAGGCGCGCACCGGGTGCGGACTGGTAGCGTTTGTATTCGCTGATATAGAGCAGATGCTCGACCCGCTTGGCCTCGTCCCGGTCAAATCCAGCGGCGACGCAATCGGCAATTGAGCCTTCTTGGTCCACCAGGATATCCAGGATGGCGTCCAGCACCGGGTAGTCCGGCAGGCTGTCGCTGTCTTTTTGGTCGTCGCGCAGCTCGGCCGAAGGTGGCTTGTCGATCACATTGGGGCGGATCACCTCGCCATCCGGGCCCTTCATCCAGGGACGGTGGTTGGCGTTGCGCCAGCGACAGGTTTCAAAGACACGGGTTTTGTACATGTCCTTGATCGGGTTATAGCCGCCGTTCATATCGCCATAGATGGTGGCATAGCCCACTGCGACCTCGGATTTATTGCCGGTGGTCAACAGCATTTCGCCAAACTTGTTCGACATCGCCATCAGCAGCAGCCCACGCAGGCGGGACTGGATATTTTCCTCGGTGAGGTCCGTATCATGACCGGCAAACAGCGGGGCCAATGTGTTGGTGATGGCAGCGCGACCTTCTGCGATCGGCACATAGTCGTAATGCACGCCCAGCGCCTTGGCCACGGCCTCGGCATCATCCAGCGATTCCTGGCCTGTGTATTCAGACGGCAGCATCACGCAGCGCACGTTTTCCGAACCGATAGCATCCACCGCGATGGCGGCAACGATGGCGGAATCTACCCCGCCGGACAAACCAAGCAGCACCTTAGAGAAACCAGATTTGCGCAGGTAATCGCGCAGGCTCTCGACCATGACGCGGTAATCCTGCTCCCACTCATCGGGCAGATGGGCTTTGTCGCCTTCGACGGCACGCCAGCCATCAGTGGTGCGCTCAAGGTCCAGCTGAGCATAGGCTTCGTCAAAGACCGGCATTTGCAGCGCCAGCGCGCCGCCCGGATTCAGCACAAAAGTGCCGCCGTCAAAGACCTGATCGTCCTGACCGCCGACCATGTTGAGATAGATCACCGGCAGGCCAGTCTCGACGGTGCGCGCCACCATGTGGTTGAAGCGCACTTCCATCTTGTTGCGGTAATAGGGTGAGCCATTGGGAATGAGCAGAAATTCGGCCCCGGTTTCCTCTAGCGTTTCGGCGACATCCTCGTGCCAGCCGTCTTCACAGATCGGGCTGCCGATGCGAACATCGCCCACCGCATAAGGGCCACCCAAGGGGGCAGAAGTAAAAATCCGCACTTCATCAAACACGGTTTCATTGGGCAAGTGGTGTTTTAAAACACGGCTGGCGATCTTGCCGCCTTTGAGGATTAGGTACGCATTATACAGTTTGCCGCCTTCGACCCATGGCGCGCCGATTGCCAGGGCTGGCCCATCAGCGCACTCAGCGGCGAGGCGTTCCACCTCGGCGATCGCCGCCTGATGAAAGGCGGGCTTCATCACCAGATCCTGCGTGTTGTACCCCGTGATGAACATTTCAGGCAAAGCAACCAGATCCGCCCCCGCATCACAGCCATGCTGCCACGCCTGTTGCGCCTGTGCTGCATTGCCTGCCAAGTCCCCAACGGTTGGGTTCAATTGCGCCAAAGTAATGCGGAAACGATCAGCCATATTGCCCTAGTCCTTTGAAATTCCACCCCAGCCATTTAGCAGATTTGACATCAAGGGAAAGAGAGCGAAGGCAAAAGACATTGCGACAATCCATCCTGTGGCCTAGTTTCTAGGTTACTCGTGGTAGTACTGCGATGATTTCTTGGAGCAAATAGAGGTTCTCATGACCCGATTAGGCAGTGTACTCGCATTTTCTGTTACATTGACGCTGGGCGCGGCAGCTTTGGCCCAAGAGGGGCAGGTGATTTCGACCCAGGACGAAGTTGGCGGCGTTTATGAAGGCACGTTTCGCGGCGGATTGCAGCATGGTGTCGGCACTTATCGGCTGCCGAACGGATATGAGTATTCCGGCGAATGGATTGATGGTGAAATTGTAGGTCAGGGCATTGCACGCTACCCCAATGGCTCGGTTTACGAGGGGGCATTCAGCAAAGGGAAGCCCAATGGAAAGGGTAAAATCACCTTTTCCGATGGAGGCACCTATGAGGGTGACTGGGCAGATGGAGCGATCAACGGCCAGGGTATCGTCCTCTATTCCAACGGCGCCCGATATGAGGGAAGCTTTGTAAACGCCCTGCCCAACGGCCAAGGCGTTATGCAAAACCCCGGCGGATATGAATACAGCGGCGAATGGGTCGACGGTAAAAAGCAGGGCAAGGCCACGATCACATACTCCACTGGCGCGAAATATGAAGGCGATGTGGCAAATGGGAAAATGCAGGGCACCGGAAAGCTGACGATGCCCGATGGGTTGATCTATGACGGCGCCTGGGTGGATGATCAGATGCATGGGATGGGCGTACTGACGCAGCCCAATGGTGATATCTACGAGGGGCCCCTAGAGGCTGGACGCAGGCATGGTATCGGCAAGCTGACCTATGCCAATGGCGACGTCTACGAGGGCAATTTTGAGAACGACCTTCGCGATGGGCAAGGCACGTTCACCGGAACCGACGGGTACATTTACAAGGGCGCTTGGCTTGGTGGCCAGATAGAGGGTGACGGACATGTGACCTATCCTGATGGCTCGGTCTATGATGGCCAGTTTCGTACCGATCTGGCAGACGGCCACGGAACCATCACCTATCCTGATGGCTCAACCTATAAAGGCACCTGGGTCGCCGGCGTGATCGAAGGCGCTGGCTTGGCCAAATACCCGAATGGCGTAGTGTACGAAGGCGATTTCAAAAATGCCCGCAATCACGGTATGGGCATCATGACCTACATCGACGGCTATCGCTACGAAGGAGGTTGGCAAAACGGGTTACGCCATGGCGAAGCCAAGGTGACCTATGCTGATGGCTCGCTCTATTCCGGTGCATTCTCAGAAGGGCAGCGGCATGGCGCTGGCAAGATCGAAATGCCCGACGGCTTTATCTATGACGGTGACTGGCAGCAGGGTAAGATCAGTGGTCAGGGGACTGCGACCTATGCCAATGGCGATATTTACGAAGGCCACTTTCTGAACAGCAAACGTCAGGGCGCGGGCACCATGCGCTATGCCACCGGCCAAGAAGCCAGCGGCGACTGGGACAACGGCGCGCTGGGTGCAACTGCTGCAGAAGATCCTGAGGCGGCAACACCAGACACCGCGACAACCGACAATTAAACTGGCAATTAAACCGGCAAAGGTGCGTGCAAGCACGCACCCTACACCGCACTCAACCGATGCGTATGCGGCTGAGATGATCTGGCATGACAACACCAGGCAGATTGCGCGGATCATCCTCGGGATGGCCCAATTGCGTTGAAATGGGCACCACTCCGGCCCAGATCGGCAGATCATAATCCGCATCATCATCCACCGGTGGGCCGCTGCGCAGTTTGGCAGCGCCTTCGGTGATGGGCATGCGCAACACTGCCGTTGCCTTGACCTCTTGTGATGTCACCGGGCGCAGGGTTTCCCAGCGACCGGGGAAAATCTGATCGACCATGGTTTTTAGATGCCTTTCTTTGGCCTCTGCTTCCAAAACTTTCTCTGGCTGGCCGAAAATCATCGCGGACCGATGATTCACTGAGTGGTGAAAAGCAGACCGTGCCAGAACATAGCCATTCAGCATGGTCACAGTGACACAAACATCCTTGCCTTCCATCGCGCGCAGGGCACGGCTGGCCGAGGAGCCATGCCAATAAATGTGATCCCCTTCACGCCATTGCAGGGTGGGCAGCACAGATGGCTTACCGTCGATCTGATAGCCAATGTGGCACATCGGCATGGCGTCGAGCACCGCGTAGAGGCTGGCGCGGTCATAGGCGCCTTTTTCATGGGCGCGGCGCAATCGGCTGCGATTGGTTTTCAGTTCGGCTTCTGGTTGGATCTGGCTCATCTTGGTCGTCTCGTTCCTGTCAATTCTTACTTGACAGGTAGAGCTAAAGCGGCTGGTTATTAAGTTCCACATTGTGACAATATGGCCAGTCCAATTATGAGCAACTTCGTCAACCTGTTATCCGCACAGAACGCGGCCCCGCGCTATCAGCAGATCTGCGATGGGCTGCGAGAGCAGATCACCCAAGGTGAATTACCCGCTGGGACGAAATTGCCTGCTTCTCGCGCCTTGTCTCAGGATCTGGGCGTTGCCCGATCAACAGTGGTCACGGCCTATGATCAGTTGGTGGCCGAGGGATATCTGGAAAGCCGACCGGGCGCTGGAATTTTTGTCTGTGATGTCGCCCCGATCACGTCTCCTGCGGCCCAGCCCAGGCCACACACTATTGCGGCATTCACGCCCGAAAAAGGGATGCTGACACCAGGGGAACCCGACCCAGGCATCTTCCCGACACAGCCCTGGGTGCGTTGCGTGGCACGGGTTGCACGCAACTCGCCCAAAGCCCTCATCCAGTTGGACGATCCATTTGGAGACCCCGAACTACGCCGCGAAGTCGCCGCTTATGCCGGACGTTGGCGGGGCATCACGGCCACCGCCGATCAGGTGATTGTCACCGCTGGAGCAAGCGCTGGATTGGAACTTGCTATGGAGTTGATGGGGGAAGGTGGTCCGTTGGCATTAGAGGCTCCTGGATATATTCCCACTCAACGTTTTGCTGCGACCCGAGGATGGGGCGTCCAATGGCTGCCTGTCAGCGCCCAAGGAGCGCAGCTGCCAGCCAAGCTCAGCAAGTTGACAGTGCTCACCCCTTCGCACCAATTTCCCTTGGGCGGCACCCTGCCCGTTTCTATACGCCAAGCATTTCTGACGACAGCCGAACAAGCAGGTGGCTGGATCATTGAAGACGACTTTGACAGCGAGTTTCGATACGCCGGCCAACCCGTCCCTGCCATGACCGCGCTGGATCATGCGGGCAGATGTGTTTATGTAGGCACCTTTTCCAAAACCTTTTCCCACGCCCTGCGCCTTGGGTATCTGATCCTACCGCAGGGGCTGGTTGGGCACTTTCGCGCAGCCCTAAGACACGCCTCGAGTGGTGCCGCTGTGACTGCGCAACGACCGTTGGCCGAATTTCTGAAATCTGGCCAATATGACAGGCACATTCGCCGTGCCCGGCGTCTTTATGCGCAGCGCTATGCCGCCATCGCAGATACATTAGAAACCTGGCCGCGCAGGTTGGGGCGCTTCCATCGCCACGAAGCGGGCATGCAAATTGCCTATCTTCTGCCCCCCGGCCAGAACGACCCCCCAATTGTTACCGCAGCCAGGGCCGCTGGTTTCTCAATCCGGGGAATTTCAGACTGCGATCCCACAAGCCAAACGCAGGGCCTGCTGATCGGGTTCTGCCAATCGCAACCCGAAGAACTTCCAGGTCAGTTGGACACGCTAAGGCAAGTCATTCAGGGCTGTTAAAAAATCTGACAATTGAGGCTTTTCATTTACCAAGGGGAATGTATAAATCGCTGCCATGATCAACCGCGCACATATCACTTCCTCTGCCGCCGACATTTCCGGCGCGTCGCTGCGTGGCCTACTGATCCTAACTCGCCTCTGAGCGTGCCATTCGGCGCGTCCGCTCAGAGGGGATCGCCAGCGCGCCACATGGCTTAGGACAGATACGAGAGATACCAACATGACAAATACATCCGACAAAGACCGCGTAGTGATCTTTGACACCACCCTGCGTGACGGCGAGCAAAGCCCCGGCGCCACCATGACCCATACCGAAAAGCTCGAAATTGCCGGGCTGCTTGATGACATGGGCGTCGACATCATCGAGGCCGGGTTCCCAATTGCCTCGGAAGGCGATTTTAACGCGGTTTCCGAGATCGCCAAAAACGCCAAGAACAGCCGTATCTGTGGTCTGGCCCGTGCCAAGGTTGGCGATATTGATCGCTGTTGGGAGGCGGTGAAACACGCCGAGAAGAACCGGATCCATACGTTCATTGGCACCTCGCCGCTGCATCGTGCTATTCCGAACCTGACAATGGATGAAATGGCCGATGTCATTCACCAGACCGTCACCCATGCACGCAACCTGTGTGAAAACGTTCAGTGGTCGCCAATGGATGCCACCCGCACCGAGTGGGATTACCTGTGCCGGGTAATCGAGATTGCCATCAAGGCCGGAGCCAGCACCATCAACATCCCGGACACCGTGGGCTATACCGCTCCGATGGAGAGTGCCGAGTTAATCAAAAAGCTGATCGAGACAGTTCCGGGCGCCGATGATGTGATCTTTGCCACCCACTGTCACAACGACCTTGGCATGGCGACCGCCAACTCGCTGGCCGCGGTGGCCGGTGGTGCGCGTCAGATCGAATGTACCATCAACGGTCTGGGTGAACGGGCTGGTAACACCGCGCTGGAAGAGGTGGTAATGGCATTGAAGGTACGCAATGACATCATGCCCTGGACCACTGGCATCGACACCAAAAAGATCATGCATATCTCGCGCCGAGTTTCGACCGTGTCCGGTTTTGTGGTGCAGCCGAACAAGGCGATTGTTGGCAAAAATGCCTTTGCCCATGAAAGTGGCATCCACCAGGACGGCATGCTGAAGAACGCCGAAACATTTGAGATCATGCGTCCGGCTGATGTGGGCCTGTCGGGTACCTCGCTGCCACTGGGCAAACACTCGGGACGTGCTGCCCTGCGCGACAAGCTGAACACGCTGGGCTTTGAGGTGGGCGACAACCAGTTGAAGGATGTCTTTGTCCGTTTCAAAGAGCTGGCTGACCGCAAGAAAGAGGTGTTCGACGACGACATCATCGCCCTGATGCGCACCGGAAGTGACGGGGATGACCATCTACAATTGGTGTCGATGAAAGTTGTCTGCGGCACCGGTGGCCCGGCGGAATCCACCATTGAGATGGAAGTGGACGGCAAGGACGTGACCGCCACCGCCGAAGGTGACGGACCCGTGGATGCCACCTTCAAGGCGATCCGCGAGATCCACCCGAACACTGCACACCTACAGCTGTACCAGGTGCAGGCCGTGACCGCGGGTACCGACGCTCAGGCCACCGTTTCCGTCCGGCTAGAGGAAGACGGCATCATCGCCACCGGTGAAAGCGCCAATACCGATACGGTGGTCGCTTCAGCCAAGGCCTATATCAGCGCGCTGAACCGGTTGATTATACGGCGCGGTAAGGTTGGCGAAGGCGCTGATACGCGCGAGATTTCGTATAAAGACATCACCTAAGCGGTGTTGAAACGCGAGCAAGGGGCCATCCATTTGGGTGGCCCTTTTTCATTGCTGGTGTTTTTGAAGTTAGCCGAATGCTCCCGCGCCCCAAGCTGTTCCGGCTGCGCCGAACCAGATTAGGGCCTTGGGCCTGGCACCGCTGCGCGGTGTTTTTCTTTCGCTGGGGAGGCGTTTCAGGGGCAGGTTTGCCCTGAAAGCACCTGTTCAATTTTGGTTTTAAAATGCCGCGTCAAGGGCAAGCCGTGCTGCGCACGGGCGCTATTGCGCCCCTTGACCCGCCCGAGTGGCTTCAAACATGGTCCTTGAGCTTGGTTAGAACAGCTTGCGCCTCCTCGGCGATGTCACTCTCCCAATCATCTAGGCTCGCTCTTGCGGCCAATCGCTCTAAGTCAGCCTGCAGCGCTAGTTGGGTGCTGATCGCACTGTTTCTAATCACCAGATGGATCGTCCAGTAAATCCAGATTTCATCGTCCGAGTTAACAATCTCTCTGAACCACGGGATAATTTCTGGCCCAGCTCTAGCAAGCAGACGCGCTGATGGCCCTGCAACAGGCCAGTTCCCATCCTGGACCCATCTGAGCAAATCCGGAAGGATTGGAGCAATTGTTGGAAAACCAACATCAACAGCCTTCTCAATTGCAGCGATGTCAAATTTATCTTTGGGAATACAGTTTCTTAAATCCATGGTCCAACATGCGCCAATATGGGCGCTGCGACAACATGACATGAAGCCACTCCCCCTTGCGCCGCGCAGCGGCGCCCGGCCCAAGGCTTTGCTCTCATCTTAAATGAGAGAACAAAGGGGCGGGAGACCACAGAGATGATAGGGCCAAATGGGATCTATCATCCGCGTAGAATTCGGGCTGACAGCTCGGGCATGAGCCGGTGGATAACCCGCAGCAGCCGGGTTTTACCAATCCATATCTGTTTCTTCTGCCGCTTAAGCCCTTGCAGCACCTCATGCGCCGCTTGATGCGCTGAGATCATGCTAGCCTCCCTGCCCTGTGTCATGTCGGTTTCCACCAGTGACATGATGCAATCTGACACCAACAACTGAGATCGGTTTCGGCGTACCTGATAGCGCAGTGCCTTGGTGAAACTGCTCAGACCAGCCTTGGTGGCACAATACACCGGCGCGTCCACCTTGGGGGCCAGAGCCAGCGCGGAGGTGACGTTTACGATGAACCCATCCGGCCGCAGTGACAGGACCAGCGCCAGCTCTGCGCTCAGGTGCATCGGGGCCTCAAGGTTCAGGTTTACTTCCGTTGCGATGTCCTGTGACAGGTCCGGATAAGAGGTGGCCAGGTAGTCTGTCTCAAACTGCACGCCCGCATTGTTGATGATCCCATCAAGCGGAATGTCATGGGTCTTGAGCTCTGCAATTAGGGCTGCACGTTCGTCGCCGTTTTCCAAATTGCAGGCCCGCACCTGCACCTGTCCGCCCAATTCCCAACGCAGTGCTTTCAGCGCTTCGGAGTCTCGAGCGACCGCCAAAACGCGCGCGCGCTCAGCAACCAACTGCTCGGTTAAAGCACGACCAATGCCGCGTGACGCACCGGTCACCAAGATATGTTTGCCGTCAAGCCACATGAGAGGCCTCGTAAGTCTGGAACCCGTTTTCATAGGCCGGAATAATATCGCGCACCTCAAAATAGCCCTCAGTAATCAGTGGCGTGTCGCGCAGGGCCTCGATCGCAAAGTAATAGGCATCGAGATCTGTCACCTCGATTATCGCAATATCACTGGTGCGCGCATGAAACGCTTCGGCATCAAAATGACGAACCGTCAGGTTCTGGGCCGCCAGGCTGACGGACAGGCTCTGTTCGGTCAATTCAGCCCGCTTAGCGCGGGATAGTTTGAGCCACGAAGGCTTGGCATACAGCAGGAGAAAGATCGTGAGTATCATCGGAAACCTGTATTAAGTTGCGTCTGAGGAAAGAATGTGAGTTAAAGCTCACATTCACAACTCGCGTTCCCGCCGCAGGAAAACACCCGATGCATGAACCAAGAAAACAAGGGCGTCAGGCCCGCGCCAAAGCAACTCAGGATGCCATTGTCGAGGCCACGGCTCACATTTTGGAAGCCAGTGGCAGACAGGATCTGACCACCAATGCCATTGCTGAACGGGCCGGTGTCAGCATTGGTTCGCTGTACCAATACTTCCCCAACAAAGAGGCGATCCTAGCGGCCCTGATCCGCAACAAACGCCAAGTGTTGCTGGAGCAGATGCGCCAAGCCGTGTTGGAAACGATAGATGCTGAACCGGCGCAGGCCATTGAAGCGCTGATCCGTGCGGGAATGATGCACCAATATGAACGCCCTGCCTTGGCCTTCGAGGTTGAATATGTCGAGCAGCATCTGGAACTGGCGGATGAAACCGCTGATCTGGCCGAGGAGATGGCCCAACTGGTGTTAGCCACCGTGCGGCGGGTGCAGCCAGATGCCAGTTTGCAAGAAGCACGTGATGTTGTTGCCATAACCAAAGGCTTGATCAACGCAGCTGCCATGGCGGGCGAGCCGGGTGGCCCCGACCTTTATGCGCGGGCCAGGCGCGCGGTACTCGGATATCTTGCTCAATCCGCTGATGAAGTGGCCAAACAGGGCCAATGCCCGGCGGAAAGGCGCTAGTTAGCGCTATTACGCTCTTTCACGTTGATGCCCTGCTGCTTATAAGATCAAAAGCCTGCAACTTATTCAGAGTCGTGGGTCCACTTTGCAGTACTTACAGGATCTCTTTATATGTCGATCTTTGGATTTTTGTCCGGCCTATTCACGTCGGACATGGCTATTGACCTCGGAACAGCGAACACCCTGGTCTACGTCAAAGGCCGAGGCGTGATCCTGTCCGAGCCGTCGGTGGTCGCCTATCACGTCAAAGATGGCGTTAAAAAGGTTCTAGCCGTAGGCGAAGACGCCAAGTTGATGTTGGGCCGGACCCCTGGATCAATTGAGGCGATCCGCCCCATGCGTGAAGGTGTGATTGCCGATTTTGACACCGCCGAAGAGATGATCAAGCACTTCATCCGCAAGGTGCACAAACGGTCGACCTTTTCTAAACCCAAAATTATTGTCTGCGTGCCGCATGGTGCCACTCCGGTTGAAAAGCGGGCGATCCGACAGTCGGTTATGTCGGCCGGAGCCCGTAAGGCCGGGCTGATCGCCGAACCGATTGCTGCGGCCATTGGCGCCGGTATGCCAATCACAGATCCAACCGGTAACATGGTGGTGGATATTGGTGGCGGCACCACCGAAGTGGCGGTTCTGTCGCTGGGCGACATCGTCTATGCGCGTTCGGTCCGAGTTGGCGGAGACCGGATGGACGAGGCGATCATCTCGTATCTGCGTCGCCAGCAGAACCTATTAGTAGGGGAAGCCACCTCAGAGCGCATTAAGACATCGATCGGGACTGCCCGGATGCCCGACGATGGCCGTGGCCAGTCGATGCAGATCCGCGGTCGTGACCTGTTGAACGGCGTGCCCAAGGAAATCGAGATTAGCCAGGCGCAAATCGCCGAGGCGCTAGCCGAGCCAGTTCAGCAAATCTGCGAAGCGGTGATGACCGCCCTAGAGGCCACGCCTCCGGATCTGGCGGCGGATATCGTGGACCGGGGTGTTATGCTGACCGGTGGCGGAGCACTGCTGGGCGACTTGGATCTGGCGTTGCGCGAACAGACTGGGTTGGCGGTGTCGATTGCCGATGAATGCCTGAACTGTGTGGCCCTGGGCACCGGCAAAGCGCTGGAGTTTGAAAAGCAGTTGCGGCACGCGATTGATTACGACAGCTAAGGCCCTTACCTTTCGCTTATAGACGGTGCCAGTTAAGCGCCCGAAAGGAACACCTTGGCCAAAGATCGATCCCAGCGCGAAGACTATACCACCCCGCTAAAACGGCTGCTGATAGCGGTGGTATGCCTGTGCCTGGCCATATTTTTCCTGATCTGGCGCATCGACAGCCCAAGGGTTGAACGGTTCCGGGCACAGGTGGTGGATACTGTGGTGCCCAACATGGATTGGGCCATGGTGCCGGT
This sequence comes from Parasedimentitalea nitratireducens, assembly GCF_057444295.1. Taxonomy (NCBI): domain Bacteria; kingdom Pseudomonadati; phylum Pseudomonadota; class Alphaproteobacteria; order Rhodobacterales; family Paracoccaceae; genus Parasedimentitalea; species Parasedimentitalea nitratireducens. The sequence continues at coordinate 28,655 of NZ_JBYAXC010000007.1, forward strand.
GACGGGTGCGATCAATTTGTTCCGCGATTTCCAGTCTTACCAGCGCCTATCAGAGCAAAACCGCGAGCTGCGTTCAGAACTGCGGCAGATGCAGGCCTGGAAAGAGGCCGCGCTGCAATTGGAGCAAGAGAACGCAAGGCTTCTGGATCTCAACAATGTGCGGCTTGATGCGCGGCTGACCTATATCACCGGTGTGGTCATGGCCGACAGCGGCTCGCCGTTTCGCCAATCTGTGTTGCTAAATGTTGGGTCACGCGACGGGGTGCGGGACGGATGGGCCGCAATGGATGGCATTGGTCTGGTGGGCCGTATCTCGGGCACCGGGCGCAACACCGCTCGGGTGATCCTGCTGACGGATGCCGCCAGTTCGATACCCGCAGTCATCCAGCCTTCGGGTCAAAGCGCGCTGATTGCAGGTGACAATACCGCAGCACCGGTGATCGACTTTTTGGAAAGCCCCGACAAACTGCGCCCTGGGGACCGGGTCATCACCTCTGGTGATGGCGATGTGTTCCCAGCCGGGCTGCTGATTGGTCAGGTGGCCAGCGATCCTTCGGGCCGTTTGCGGGTGCGCCTGTCGGCCGATTACGAACGGCTCGAATTCTTGCGTGTTCTGCGCCACCACGGCACCGAAGTCATTCAGGATCCCGGAGGATTGGTGGTGCCGCTCCCCGGTGCGACCCATCCACGCCCGCGCCCTGAAAGCTTGGGAGCCGGAAATGGCTAACACGTCGCCTGCGCATATCTGGCTTATGCGGGTTGCTTTTCCTGCGCTGGCATTGCTGATTGTCTTTTTTCACCTGCTGCCGCTGGATACTCTACCGCGCCGATGGGCCCCGCCCGACCTTTTGATTGCCCTGGCATTGGCCTGGTCGCTGCGCCGCCCTGATTATGTGCCAACCCTTTCATTGGCGCTCACGCTGTTGATGACGGATCTGATGTTCCAGCGTCCACCGGGACTTCTGGCCTTGCTGGTTCTACTGGGCTGTGAGTACTTTAAACCCCGTGCCCAGGCCTATCGTGATATCGGATTTGCAGCAGAATGGTTTTCAGTGATCATGGTCCTAAGCGTCATTACCGTACTTAATCGTTTGATTTTGGCTTTGGTCGGCGTTCAACAAGCGCCGTTTGGATTGACCCTGATCCAACTGGTCATGACCCTTGCTGCCTATCCTCTGGTCGTCGCCGTCAGCCATCTGGTATTTGGGGTGCGCAGACTGACCGCAGTTGAAGCCGAAGCTCTGGGGGTTCGCTTATGAGACGCAACCCAAAGGAACTGGACAGCACCCACGGCACCCTGACCCGACGTGCCCTATTGCTGGGCGGGGTGCAGCTGGCCTTTGCTGGTGGGTTGGCAATGCGAATGCGCCACCTGCAAGTCGATCAGGCGGATCAGTTCCGGTTGCTGGCCGAAGAAAACCGGATCAATATTCGATTGCTCGCCCCAGCCCGAGGCGAAATTTTTGACCGCAACGGCGTTGCTCTGGCACGCAACTTTCCTTCGTTTCGCATTACTATCGTCCCGGAAGATGCTGGCGACGTTGACAAAGTGATCAACGATCTGTCGCGATTGATCGAGATTGATCCCAAAGATCTGGAACGGGCCATCGCCGAGATGCGCCGCTCGCCCCCCTTCTTGCCGGTGACACTTGCCGATCAGCTGAGCCGCAAGGATATAAACAAAGTCGGGGTGAATGCCCCGGCCCTGCCTGGCATAACCCCCGAGGTTGGTCTGGCGCGCGTCTACCCCCGCAAAGATGATTTTGCCCATGTTGTTGGCTATGTCGGTCCGGTATCCGATTACGATCTAAGCCAGATCGAAGACCCCGAACCGATTTTGCGCATTCCACGGTTCCAAATTGGAAAAGTAGGGTTCGAAGCCAAGCGCGAAGATGTCCTGCGTGGCAATGCAGGAGCCAAGCGCGTGGAAGTCAATGCCACCGGACGGGTGATGCGCGAGTTGGACCGCCGTGAAGGGGTGCCAGGTGCCGACATGCAGTTAACTGTGGACGCAGAACTGCAAGGTTATGTTCAGGCGCGGCTTGGCAATGAAAGTGCCAGTGCCGTGGTCATCGACTGTGAGAATGGCGATCTGCATGCCATATCCTCGGCCCCCAGCTTTGACCCCAACCTGTTTGTACGCGGCATTTCGGTTGCTGACTACCGCGAGCTGACCGAGAACACCTATCGCCCCCTTGCCAATAAGTCGGTTCAGGGCACCTATCCGCCCGGCTCCACCTTCAAGATGATCACCGTTCTGGCGGCGCTCGAAGAAGGCCTGATTGGCCCCGAGGAAACCGTGTGGTGTCCAGGTCATCTGGAAGTGGCTGGCCGCAAGTTTCACTGCTGGAAACGGGCCGGTCACGGCAACGTTGACTTGAACACATCGTTGAAACAATCCTGCGATGTGTATTATTACGATCTGGCCCTAAAGGTTGGCATCGACAAGATCTCGGCCATGGCACAACGCATGGGGCTGGGTATTCGCCACAAATTGCCAATGTCGGCTGTGGCATCCGGCCTGACCCCAACCAAAGACTGGAAGGCGCGCAACCGTGGAGAAGACTGGCTGATTGGCGACACCGCAAACGCCTCAATTGGTCAGGGGTTCATGTTGGCATCGCCCATGCAGCTGGCAGTGATGTCTGCCCGACTTGCCACCGGTCGTAGCATTACACCTCGGCTGATCAAATCCATTGATGGTATCGAACAACCCAGCGGCGCTGGTGAATCTCTCGGACTGAATGAAAATAATCTGCGCACCATTCGTCGCGGTATGAATTCAGTATCAAATGATCGGCGCGGCACGGCCTATAAGTCGCGGATCATCGAAGAGTCTATGCGAATGGCTGGCAAAACCGGCACCAGTCAGGTTCGCAACATTACCGCTGCTGAACGTGCGGCTGGGGTGATCCACAACCGTGACCTGCCGTGGGAGCGCCGCGACCACGCGCTGTTTGTCTGCTTTGCACCAGTTGAAAACCCGAAATATGCCGTTTCGGTGGTGGTAGAACACGGTGGCGGCGGGTCAACCGCTGCTGCGCCAATTGCCCGAGATGTCATGCTGCAGGCACTATACGGCGGCACCCCGCCGCTTAGCGCTTATCCCAAAAAAGACCGCAACCGGATAAAGGCCCAACAGGAACGTCTCGAACGCGAACGCCCCCAACGGCAGCTGGATGGGAGTGATCGGGCATGAGCTATCTTGAGTACAACGCCAAGACCACGCCAACCGGTTTGCGCAAAGTTCTTTATCTGAACTGGCCATTGATCCTTTTGCTGATCTCGGTGGCCTGCGTTGGCTTTCTGATGCTTTATTCGGTTGCTGGCGGCTCGTTCAGCCCCTGGGTGGAACCGCAGGTCAAACGTTTTGGCCTGGGTCTGGTTGCCATGTTGATCATCGCCCTTGTGCCCATCTGGTTCTGGCGGAATATGGCTGTGCTTGCCTATCTCAGCTCAATTGTGCTGCTGGTCGCGGTTGAGTTTTTTGGCTCAGTGGGCATGGGGGCGCAGCGCTGGATTGATCTGGGGTTCATGCGACTTCAGCCTTCTGAGGTGACTAAAATCACCCTGGTGATGCTGCTGGCCGCCTATTACGACTGGCTCCCGCGCGAACGGACCTCGCGCCCGTTATGGGTGCTGGCTCCGGTGATCCTGATCTTACTGCCGACCTTTATGGTTCTGCGTCAGCCTGACTTGGGAACATCCATCCTGCTTCTTGCAGCCGGTGGCGGTGTCATGTTCCTTGCCGGTGTTCACTGGGCCTATTTCGCCGCCGTAATCGGTGCTGGTGTGGGGTTGGTCACAGCTGTGTTCCAAAGCCGTGGCACTGAATGGCAGCTTCTCAAGAATTACCAATACCGGCGTATTGATACCTTTTTGGATCCCTCAACCGATCCACTTGGGGCTGGCTATCACATCACCCAATCAAAGATCGCACTTGGGTCTGGTGGCTGGTCAGGCCGAGGGTTCATGCAGGGCACCCAGTCGCGGCTGAACTTCCTGCCGGAAAAACATACCGACTTCATTTTCACCACCCTAGCCGAAGAGTTTGGGTTTATCGGCGGCGTATCCTTGCTGGGGATCTACATGCTGATCGTGATGTTCTGCATCGCCGCCGCTTTGGCCACCAAGGACCGGTTCTCGTCACTGGTGATCATGGGCGTGTCTTTGACATTCTTCCTGTATTTCGCGGTGAACATGTCGATGGTGATGGGGCTGGCCCCGGTGGTTGGTGTTCCGCTGCCGATGGTCTCCTACGGTGGGTCGGTGATGCTGGTGCTGCTGGGCGCATTTGGCTTGGTGCAAAGCGCCCATATCCACCGCCCGCGTTAATTGGCCAGGTGTCGCTGAACCAGTTCCAGCACCGGCCGATCCCTGTCGCCTATCCAACTCAGCAGCCCAAGGGTGCGCGCAGGCGCATCCAATGTGAGGGCCTTAATTCGGGGAAAACGCCCGGCCCGACCCTGCCAATCCGGCAACACCGCACGCCCCACCCCATCCTGTACCATCTGCGCAATCGTCTCGACCGCATCCATTTCCGCCAAAATGCGCGGTTGCGGCTCAAGCGCATTCAAAGCTGCCCAACAGCCCGCCGCACCCCAAGCCTCTCGGCTGTAGACAAGATAAGGCAATTCTTCATCTGGTTGCCCACCTTCGGGCGTCATCAAACATATTGGCTGCTGAGCAAGCGACGTGAACCGCATCGTCTTTGGCAACTTAAAGGGTGGCTGGACAATCAATGCCGCGTCCAACCGCTTTTCCTCAAAGGCTATATGCAGCTGGTGTGACGTACCCGGAACCAGATGCAAATCCACCTCGGGTGCCTTATCCCGCAGCACCTTTACCAGCGCCGGGGCATAGTCTCCTAATGCGGTCGAAATCGCCCCAAGCCGAAATGGCCCTGCCAGCACCTGATCTTGCAACGACAGGCGCAACTCGCCCTGCATTGCAACCATGTGCCGCAACTGTGGCAAGACCGCCATACACTGCGGAGTGGCCTGCATCACCCGCCCCGACCGGCGCAGCAATGTTGCCTTCAACTCGTCTTCCAGCGCAGCCACGCGCTGCGTTACTGCCGAGGCAGTGATCCCCTCAACCCGGGCAGCTGCTGCAATGGAACCATGATCAACAACCGCAATGAGGCTTGAGACAAAACGTAAATCCATAGTTTTCCTTATGTCTGATCACAGAAAAACAAGCTAGGACAATGTGTGGGTCTGCATTAGGTCAGAGGAAACAAAAGGACATCAATGATGAGCATTTTCCACCTCGCCTATCACGTTGACGATCTGACCCGGGCCCGTGCGTTTTATGGCACCCTGCTGGGCTGTGCCGAGGGCCGAAGCACTGACACCTGGGTCGATTTCAATTTCTTCGGTCACCAGATCTCGCTGCATCTGGGGCCGGTCTTTGCCACTGCCAATACCGGTAAAGTCGGCGACCATATGGTGCCGATGCCCCATCTCGGCGTGATCCTGCCACAGGACGACTGGCGGCAACTGGCGGACCGCCTGGTGGCCGAGGGTGTTGAATTTACCATTGCGCCAACCACCCGTTTTGCCGGACAACCGGGGGAACAAAGCACAATGTTCTTCCATGATCCGGCGGGCAATCCAGTCGAGATCAAGGGGTTCGCAGATATGGCGGGAGTTTTTGCCACATGATCAACGTTTTATTCGCCGCCCGTCCCGAACGCTGGGAGGCCTATGCTGCCCCTCTCAAAAACGCCTTTGCCGAGGCCGGGTTGGACGTGGACCTGCGCCAGGATCACGCCCCAGAAACCGTCGACTATATTGTCTATGCCCCCAATGGGCCGCTGGCTGACTTTACCCCATACATCAACTGCAAGGCGGTGCTGAGCCTTTGGGCTGGCGTGGAAAAGATCGTTGGCAACAAAACCCTAACCATGCCGCTGTGCCGAATGGTGGATCCGGGTCTGACGGCGGGTATGGTGGAATGGGTTACCGGCCATGTGCTGCGCTATCATCTGGACATTGACCGTTCCATTGCAACACAGGATCGCTGGGAGCCCGAGATACCACCATTGGCAATGGAACGCCCTGTCACATTGCTTGGCCTCGGAGCCTTGGGACAGGCCTGTGCCAAAGCCATTTCGCAACTTGGCTTCCCGGTCACAGGCTGGTCGCGTTCGCCTAAATCTATCGACGGCATCACCTGTCTGCATGGGGATCAGGGGCTAAAGCAGGCGCTGGAAAAAGCAGAGATCGTGGTGCTGCTGCTCCCCGACACCCCCGCTACAGAAAACACACTAAACGCCGAAACCCTCGCCCAGCTGCCGCGTGGAGCCCGTATCATCAACCCCGGTCGCGGGCCGCTGATTGATGACAATGCCTTGCTGGCAGCGCTAGAGAGTGGCCAAATCGGCCATGCCACTCTGGACGTGTTCCGCGTTGAACCCCTGCCCGCTGATCACGCGTATTGGGCGCACCCCAATGTAACCGTCACGCCCCATATCGCTGCCGAAACCCGCGCCATAACCTCGGCACAGATCATCGCCGAGAACATTTGTCGTGGCGAGGCTGATGAGCCTTTTATGAACCTTGTAGACCGCGATCTAGGTTACTGAGACCACAGGGCAGCGCCTGACCCTGGGTGGGTGCGAAAGCGCCCTCCCGTGGGGAGGGTCGGGCGTGGCCCGGGCTTGCGCCCGGACCATTTGTTATTCCGCGGCTAGACCGCGCCCCTTGAGCAAGGCCTCAACACCCGGCAGGCGACCACGAAAGGCAACATACAAGTCAGTCGGATCTACCGAACCGCCAGTCGACAGGATGTTCTCCTCCAGCGCCTTGGCCCGTTCCGGATCAAAGGCGCCACCAGCCTCTTCAAATGCAGCAAAGGCATCGGCGTCCATCACTTCGGACCACATGTAGCTGTAATAGCCCGACGAATAGCCATCCCCGGCAAAGACATGGGCAAAATGCGGACTGGCGTGGCGCATGGTGATGGCGGATGGCAGGCCGATTTTCTCCAGCACCTCGCTCTGTTTCGCCATAACATCACTCGGCACTTCGCCCTCGTGAAAGGCCAGATCGACAATGGCTGACGCGACATATTCTACAGTCTGGAAGCCCATATCGAAATTGGCAGCGCCCAGAACCTTGTCCAGCATCTCTTTGGGCATGGCCTCGCCAGTGTCTGCATGGGTTGCATATTCCTGCAATACCTCAGGCACTTCCAGCCAGTGTTCGTACAACTGGCTTGGCAGCTCAACAAAGTCCCGCGCCACCGAGGTGCCGGAAATGCTTTCATACGTCACATTCGACAGCATCTGGTGCAGCGCATGACCAAATTCATGGAACAGGGTGCGGGCGTCATCCCAAGACAGCAGCGCGGGTTCGGCCTTGGCAAAGTTGCAGACGTTGATCACGATCGGAGCCTGCGTCTCGGGGAACTTGGTCTGAGAGCGCATGGCGGAACACCACGCACCTGACCGTTTGGAGCCACGGGCGAAGTAGTCTCCGATAAAGACTGCCACATGCTCGCCACCCCGTGTCACTTCCCACGCGCGACAATCGGGGTGGTAGAGGTCAACCTCCAGCGGTTTGAACTCCAACCCGAACAGCTTGGTTGCACAGGCAAACGAAGCATCAATCATCCTGTCCAGTTGCAGAAACGGCTTCAGCTCGGCCTCATCCAGATCATGCTCCACCTTGCGGCGTTTCTCGGCATAGTAGCGCCAATCCCAGGGCTCCAGATCGCCGTTGATACCATCGGCCTGCATCATCTCGGTTAGCACCTTGGCATCTGCCTCGGCCTGCGATTTGGCCGGGCCCCAGACGTCCATCAACAGCCCGCGCACCGCATCCGGTGTCTTGGCCATTTCGGTTTCCAGCTTGTAGTCGGCGAAGGTTTCATAGCCCAGAAGCTGTGCACGCTCCTTGCGCAGGCTCAGGGTTTCGGCAGCTATTTCACGGTTATCAGTTTCACCACCGTTGGCTCCGCGGGCCACCCATGCCTCAAACGCTCTTTCGCGCAAGTCGCGGCGGGGCGAGAACTGCAAGAACGGCGTGATGATTGACCGCGACAGGGTCACCACCGGACCATCTGCCCCCTTCTCTTCTCCAGCTGCGCGGGCAGCCTCAATCGCAAACTCAGGCAGGCCTTCCAAATCTTCTTCGGCCAGCGGCATGAACCACTCACGCTCATCAGCCAGCAGGTTCTGAGTGAAGGAGGTGCCCAGAGTTGCTAGTCGGCCCTTGATTTCTTGCATCCGCGCGTCCGCATCGCCGGTCAGCGCCGCACCGCCGCGCACAAAGCCGCGATGGGTTAGCATCAGCACCCGCTGTTGCTCATCGGTCAGATCAAGTTCCTCGCGCGCGTCCCACACTGCAGCCACCCGAGCAAACAGAGCCTTGTTGGCTGTGATCGCGGAGTAATGCGCCGCCAGCTTGGGTGAAAACTCCCGCTGCAACTCTTCCCGCTTAGGATTACTGTCAGCCCCGGCGACGGTGTAAAACACAGACAGCACCTGATCCATCTCGTGACAGGGCTGTTCCAGCGCCTCGATCACATTGGCAAAAGTCGGGACATCCACGCTGTTGGCAATGGCATCAATCTGCGCGCTATGTGTGGTCAGCGCCTGATCCAAAGCCGGGGCAAAGTCTTCGTCAGAAATTTCGGCAAACGGGGCGAGTTGAAACGGTGTGTCCCAGCGGGTCAAAAGCGGGTTGGTCATGGCAAAGTCTCCTTTGCCCACAAGCTAGTGCTTGGCCCAACCCAACTTCAATAGCCTACAGCAACAATCCGCGCTGCACGCAATAAAATCGCTTACTCGACCGTTTGCTTATCCCGCAGATGACTTTCAAACCGGCGTAGCATCAAGGACAGGCCAATGGTCATCGTCAGATAGATCAACGCCACCACATTGTAGGTCTCGAAGTAGCGGAAATTTCCGGCTGCGATCACCTTACCCAGTTGGGTCACATCCAGCACGCCAAGAACCGACACCAGCGAGCTGTCTTTAACCAACGCAACAAAGTCATTGCCAAGCGGCGGCATGATGGTGCGAATGGCCTGCGGGAACACCACAAATCGAAACGTTTGCCAGCGGTTCAACCCCAGCGCATTAGCGGCTTCGATCTGGCCCTCGTCCACCGATTGCAGACCCGCGCGAAACACCTCGGAAATAAAGGCCGAATAGGCAATCATTAGCGCAATGATCGCACGCCAGATCAGCGGAAACTGTCGGGTTCGGATTGGGTCTAGGCCTAGATATTCGCCAGCCCAATTCCGGAATTCAACCAATGCCGGTGCCATGGCAAAGGCCACATAGAGCAATAGCACGATGATCGGAACGCCGCGCACCACTTCGACATAGAGCCGGGTGATCTGTCGAACCACCAAGTACTTAGACCCAGCCCCAAGCGCCAGCAACAATCCAAGCAAGGATGCCAATGTAAAGCTAACGATGGTTACAAAAATAGTGGTCTTGATGCCTTTGGACAGGGTGCCCAGGACCTGAAGATACAGATCGTCGCTTGCCACCTGCCAGCCAAAATACAGACCCAGCAGCAGCACCGCTACCAGCCACCAAGGAAAATCTTCTTTGTCGTTTGAGCGCGCAGCCATAGTCGTCTTTCAAGTAAAAACCCCGGCCCAAAGGACCGGGGATCAGGATATTAAAACCAGTTGGTGTTACTGGCCCATTTTATACTCAAGGAACCACTTGGTGTTCAGCGCATCCAGCGTACCGTCCGCCTCCATCGAGGCAATTGCGGCATTGATCGAAGGAACAAGTTCGCTTCCCTTTGGGAAAATGAACCCAAAGTCCTCGGTGCCCAGCGGTTCGCCAACAATTTTCAAACCACCATCTGAAGACGCCACATAGCCGTTAGCTGCTGTGCTATCAGACAGTGCCAGGTCGACGTCGCCAACGCGCAGGGCCTGAATAGCCGCGCCAAAGTTTTCGAACAGTTTGATACGAGGGTTGGCCTCGTCACCGTCCAGAATGTCATAGACAGTCACGTAGAACGGTGTGGTGCCCGGCTGTGCGGCCGCCAGGAAATCGCTGTTGGCAGCAAAGCTCTTGGCATCATCAAAACGGCTCTCGTCACCAGCCACGATCATTCGCATCTGCGATGTCAGGTATTTGTCGGAAAAGTCGACTTTTTCCTTGCGGTCTTCGCGGATGGTGATACCGGTCATGCCCAGATCATACTGGCCTTCGCTGACCGCAGGGATCATCGCGTCCCAGCTGCTGTTTTCATAGACCACAGTGATGTTGATGCGCTTGGCAATTTCAGCCATCGCATCATATTCCCAGCCAATAGCTTCGCCCGATTTCGGGTCGATAAACTGCAGCGGTGGATAGGCGTTTTCTGTCGCAACAACAACTTCTTGGCCGCCCAGATCAGGCAGGTCCGCCGCAATCGCGCCGCTGGCCAGACCAAATACCGCAGCTGCGGTTAGTGTGAAAATCGATTTCATGATATCCCCTCTCCTATTTTTTTGTTGCAACAGACTTGCCGCGTGAGGCGCCTCGGCGCAAGTGATCAGTCGCTTTTTGTTCCACAAATCAGGCAATCAGGCGTTGATTTTAGCTGAATACGTCGCGTTTCTGCATACAACCCGTCATAAATCAGCATTGCCCCACGCAAAGCCTCTCCCGCTCCAGAGATATACTTGATCGCCTCAAGCGCCATCATCGCCCCCACCACACCCGGCAATGGCCCAACCACTCCGGCCTCGGAACAAGATGGTGCCAGCCCCGCAGCCGGGGCCTCGGGAAAGATGCACTGATAACACGGGCCGCCCTTGCTGGGATGGAACAGGCTTAGCTGCCCCTCCCACTGCGACAGGGCCCCGGAAATCAGCGGCTTGCCCAGCGCAACGGCGGTGCGATTGACCAGATAACGGGTGTCGAAATTATCGGTCCCATCCAAAATCAGATCATAGTCGGCAAACAACGCCTCGGCATTCTCGGCCTCTAGTCGGCGATGATAGGGACGCACCTCCACATAGGGGTTCTGTGCCTTCATCGCCTGCTCGGCTGAGAACACCTTGGGCATACCGATATCTTTGTCCCGGTGGATCACCTGCCGCTGCAGGTTGGCGTTTTCCACCTCGTCGTGGTCGATCACCCCAATGGTGCCCACACCCGCTGCCGCCAGATACTGCAGTGCCGGAGCACCGAGCCCACCTGCACCGATCACCAGCACCCTGGCGTTTTTCAGCTTCTTCTGCCCAGGGCCTCCCAATTCCCGTAAAACGATGTGGCGGGCGTACCGATCCAGCTCAGTTTCGGAAAATGTGCCTGTTTTCTGCGACATGGGGGCCTCCTCGGCATGGGCGCGTGTCTTTAAGGCAGCAATAATATGCCCATAGCCCGACGCCAAGATCCCAATGCCGCCCAAGAGCAGCCAGGGTCCAACCGATCCCCCGGTTGCCACCCGCAGATTATGCCCATTGGGCAGGGTGAGATGGACAATCAGCACCCCCACAAACAGCACCAGCACAAGCGTCCTTCGCAGCGCCAGCGGCATGCCCAGAAACCGCCCGCCCCACCAGAACAACGCGGCCAGAAATAGAATTCGCAACATCAGCTCTGCCCGGTCGAGCCAAAGCCACCGCTGCCGCGCGTGGTGTCAGACAGGTCCCCGACCACCTCAAACGAGGCCTGCAGTACCGGCGCAACCACCATCTGGGCAATGCGGTCGCCATGGGCAATTTCAAATGCCTCTTGCCCGGCGTTCATTACGATCACCCCCAGTGGCCCGCGATAGTCGCTGTCGATGGTGCCCGGCGTATTAGGCAGGGTGATCCCATGTTTCAGCGCCAGCCCCGACCGGGGCCGGATCTGCACCTCGTAGCCTTCAGGGATTTCTATCCGCAGCCCAGTCGGCACCAGTGCCCGCGCACCGGGCTGCAACACCACACTGCCACCATCTGGCAGGTTCGCCCGCAAGTCCGCTCCCGCAGCCCCCGCAGTTTCATAGCTTGGCAGCGGCACCGACTGATCAGCCTCCGCGTCATACACCACCCGGATCGAAATCATGCCGGTGTCCCTTCTTGTTTTTCCAAATACACGCGCCTGGTGCAAAAAGTTATGCGCCCAGTTCTGCGGCAATGCGTTCAGCCAGCTGCTGCGCAACCTCGTCCTTGCCCATGCGGGGCCAGCTTTCCGCACCAGCATCGGTAATCAACACCACCGCGTTTTCACTGCCGCCCATGATACCGGTGGCAGGTGATACATCATTGGCCACAATCCAGTCGCAGCCCTTGCGCAGCCGCTTGGCGTTAGCGTGGTCCAGCACATCATTGGTTTCCGCAGCAAAGCCAACCACCAGTTTGGGTCGCCCACTCTCCATCTGTGACACCTGTTTCAGAATGTCCGGGTTCTCGGCAAATTCCATCACTGGCAGGCCGTCTTTGGATTTCTTCAGCTTCCGGTCCGATGCATTCAGCACCCGCCAATCGGACACCGCCGCGGCAAAAACCCCTGCCTCGACCGGCAAAGTTGCCTCCACCGCCTGCAGCATCTGCTGCGCGGTCTCCACCTGCACCACCTGCATCCTCTCAGGCGGGCGCACCGTTGCCGGGCCCGTGATAAACACCACCTCCGCACCCAGATCGCGCAGAGCACGGGCCATCGCTGCCCCCTGCGCCCCGGATGATCGGTTGGCGATATAGCGCACCGGGTCAATTGGCTCATGTGTCGGCCCCGAAGTTACCAGAACGCGTTTCCCCTGCAACGGTCCATCGGACAGCTTGGTCGAGATCGCAGCAACAATCTCCTCTACCTCGGCCATCCGCCCGGGTCCAAATTCACCACAGGCCATGCTGCCCTCGTTCGGGCCAACAAAGCTGACACCATCTGCCTTCAAGGTTTCAATATTACGCTGGGTGGCCGGGTGTTCCCACATGCGCACATTCATCGCTGGGGCAATCAGAACCGGCGTGTCTGTGGCCAGCAACAGGGTCGAGGCCAGATCATTGGCCAGCCCCTGCGCCATCTTACCCATCAGATCCGCTGTCGCCGGGGCCACCACAACCAAATCGGCACTGCGGGACAGCTGGATATGGCCCATCTCGGCCTCGGACGTCAGATCAAACAGGTCACGATGTACCGCTTTGCCCGCCAGAGCGGAGACCGACAAAGGCGTGACAAACTCTTCACCAGCACGGGTCAGAACTGGGGTCACCGTCGCCCCTTGATCTTGCAACCGCCGGATCAGCTCCAGCGATTTATAGGCGGCAATTCCGCCACCAATGATCAAAAGAATATGTTTGTCAGCCAGCATGTCATGCGTCCTCGCCTAGCGGTCCAAGCGACACTACTGTGCCACACCACAAGTGTGAAACGGTTTTCCTGACGATGTCGCTACTGAAAAGCCAAACAGGGATCTGGGCGGTCCACTGCAGGCGCATCTGCGACTAGGTCAAATACACCGGAAATCTGCCCCGCCTCACTCTGCCCCAGCGATACCACTGACAGCTCAGGTCGCACTTTGGCCAGATAGACCGGTATTCCACGGTCTATCCGTGCATGTCCGTTGCCAGTGATCACCGCAACCGGCCCGCCAGTAGCTTCTAGTGCCTGCACCACAGCCTGCGCCAATGTTGCATCCCGTAGGCGCTGGAACTCAACCAGCATGGGCAGCATTTCCGCAGGCATCGCATTGCAGTGGTTGGCCAGTTGATCTTCTTCACGCTGCTGCTGCTCCCCATCAGATAGCGGTGCACTCACCCCATACAGGGCAGCCTCATCGCCAAAGAACGCCGCCGCCCCCTGTGTCATGACCTCACCCGCCACCGCGCGCGGCACTTGGCCGCCAAACTGTTGCAAACCTTGCGCAGCGGCAAAAACCGGCGCGTAGATTTCAAAGTCCGGCCAACCGGAATTGCCCCAGTCCAACTGTTCTGCGATCGTTGCTGCCTCCGCCATCTGCATCGGATCAAGCCCGCTGGCTTGTTCTGGCGTGATCATTTCCCAAACCACCGCCCTAGGCGATAGCTCGGCCAACACATCGGCCTGCATCTGATGATGGGCTGCATTGTCGTGGACCTCTCCCAAAATTACTACATCTGCCTTGGCCAAGGCCCGCACGACGTCAGGCTCCGGGCTCGATCCAGCACTTCCAGCAGCAACTAGGGACAAAATAAAGGCGCCACCGCCATAGGTAGCGCCTTTTCTTACAGAATTAATAAGGTTTATCATGCCAACAGGCTATGCACCTCACGCGATTGCGTTTCAAGACTTTTCCGCATTTTCAGAAAGGCCGCAGCTTCCAACTGACGAACACGTTCTTTGGACAGTCCCAATTCAGTCCCAAGGCTTTCCAATGTCCGTGGCCGATCGCGTAGTTTACGTTCTTTGACGATAAACCGTTCACGCCCATTCAGGGCCTGCATCGCTGAAACCAACCAGCCCCGCAACTGCCGCCGGTCATGGCGTTGCTCTACCAGATCCTCGGCTTGGGTGCTGTCGTCTTCCAGCGCGTCTATCCATTCGCGGCCATCCTCATCCGCCGATTGCACCGCGTTTAACGAGAAATCAGACCCCGACAGACGCCCCTCCATCATCTCCACATCGCGAATAGGAACACCAATTTCACTGGCGATCTTTTGGTGCAATTGATGGCGGTCCAGTTTGTCACCTCGCGCCGTTGCTGTGCGTTCCAACTGTGCCTGTACCCGGCGCATGTTGAAAAATAGCGACTTTTGCGATGACGTGGAACCTGTACGAACCATCGACCAGTTTCGCATCACATAGTCCTGGATCGAAGCTTTGATCCACCAAACCGCATATGTCGAAAACCGAACACCACGGTCTGGGTCAAACTTATCCGCAGCCTTCATCAGCCCCAACCCGGCTTCTTGGATAAGATCGTTCATGGGCGCGCCATAGCGTTTGAATTTAGCGGCCATTGATATCGCAAGTCTTAGATATGCATTGATCAGACGGTGCAGTGCAGCCTCGTCTCTGTTATCACGCCATGCATAAGCCAAGCGCAATTCGGTTTCGGCGTCTAAAAGTTCCGCCTTCATCGCCTTCTTTGGCAATGGATTGTCATGTTGTGTTTCACGTGCCATGCAATTTCCCCCGAAAACAGCTAAGCCGTCTACGTCCTGGAGCAACGCATTATTCAGAATGGGCCCATCAATATGATTTGCAGCTTATCTGGCAAGGTGGCTTTCTGCCACGCAGCAACAGGGACCTGAGTGGAGCGGCGCATAATGCTCCACCCTGTTGCCTGCCTCCCCATTCGACAATTGCGACACAGGGAACTGCTTAGTGTTATCTTGTTTTAAGCGGGCCCTGCGGTTACCCACAGGCACGGCTTCTGTAACTAAAAGGCTATTAAACTTGTCCACACAAGTCACATTTATTCTTGGCGGTGCAGCCTCTGGAAAGAGTTCATATGCCGAACGAATATGCATAACCTCTGGAAAAGAAAGAGTTTACTTAGCCACATCACAAATAGTTGATGATGAAATGCGCGTTAAAGTAGACAAACATGTCGTGCAAAGAGGTGATGGCTGGACAACCTATGAGGAAAGTTTCGACCTTTTACCGATATTAGAATCGCTAAATGAATCACAAATCTGCCTGTTGGATTGCGCCACAATGTGGCTAACAAATCACCTATTGGCTGAAAACGATCTTATTTCTGCGCAGCAAGATCTATTGAAAGCAATAAACAATTGCAAGGCAAAGCTAGTGATTGTTTCCAATGAAGTTGGAATGGGAATTGTCCCCGATAATGCACTTGCCCGTCAATTCAGGGAAGCACAGGGGCGGTTGAACATTGCATTGGCAGCCCAAGCCAACACTGCGATCCAGGTTGTTGCCGGTTTGCCAATACTGCTCAAGGGGCAATTGCCGTGACCTCGCGACTGTTTCTGGTACGCCATGGGCCAACCCATGCCAAATCCATGGTGGGTTGGTCTGACCTGCCTGCTGACCTGTCCGACACCGCTGCTTTGGCGCGGCTGGAACGCCATTTACCACAGGACGCCCTGATCATCTCGTCCGATCTTATCCGCGCCGTCACAACCGCCGATGCCATTCAAGGCAACCGTAGCCGCCTGCCCCATGACCCTGACCTGCGTGAAATCCATTTCGGAGATTGGGAGCTGCGCACCTGGGCCGAGATTGACGCCGAAGATCCCGAACGTATCCGCGCCTATTGGGAAACTCCGGGGGATGTCACCCCACCTGGTGGCGAAAGTTGGCATCAGGTTTGCACCCGCGTGGACGGCGCCATTGACATGCTGGTTCAACGCCACCCCAAAAGGAATCTGGTGGTTGTTGGACATTTCGGGCAAATATTGACCCAGATCCAAAGGGCTGACAGGCTGACCGCTGAAGAAGCCTTTTCCCACCGGATCGATAATTTGTCTGTCACTGAAGTTTGCCTGAGCTCAAGTGGGTGGACGCTCAGCAAGATAAATCAAAATCTGTGATATAAATCCTCACAAATATTCCATTTTGAAATACCTTAAACTACACTAACGTCGCCATATGACTTATGATCTCTATATTGGCGACCGCATGTTTTCCAGCTGGTCTTTTCGCGGCTGGCTCATGTTCGAAAAATTCGCAATCCCGCACACCCCCCACATGATCGGGCTCTACTCGGGCACCATGGCACAGGACATGGCGCATTTGGCCCCGGCCCGTCTGGTTCCAACCCTGCGCACCCCCGAAGGCACCGTAGTTGGCGAAAGCCTGGCCATGGGTGAAACTCTGGCCGAGCGGCACCCGGATGCGG
Organism: Parasedimentitalea nitratireducens; assembly: GCF_057444295.1. NCBI lineage: Bacteria > Pseudomonadati > Pseudomonadota > Alphaproteobacteria > Rhodobacterales > Paracoccaceae > Parasedimentitalea > Parasedimentitalea nitratireducens. Next base: position 45,391 of record NZ_JBYAXC010000007.1, read on the forward strand.
GGCTTTGGCCAGCGGATCCTGCTCAACGGGCAACTGCCCGCTGGCTTTGCGCTGAAATGGTCGGCGGTTTTGGCGCACTTCGCGGTGACTGCGCTATGCAACTGAACCATATTTGGGAGGGCTTTGAACCCTCGGACGCCGTGAAGGCAGATCTGGCGCGCGTCGAAACCCTTTGGTCCCATGCCCGCTCTGTATCCGACAACACCAAGGGTTACCTGTTTGGCGCCTATTCACTGGCTGACGTGTTTTACACCCCAGTGGCCGCGCGTATTGTCGGGTACGATCTGCCCGTCTCTCAGGCGTCGCGCGACTATTGCAAGCTGCTGTTGACCGATCCAGCAGTCCTGCGTTGGCAAGAACAAGCCCGCAAGGTGCAATACGATCCAATGCCCTATGATCTGGACCTGCCCAAACGGGCTTGGAGCCTCGACGGCTAACGGCAATTCTCCGTGAATAGACGCTTTCGTTAACTATTCGGAAACCATGATTTCCAACCATTCTGGCTTGAGCTTTGGGAGCAGGCCGGGATGGTTGCACAAGCCTATACAGTCGCATTTCAAGGGGTCGAGGCCCGCCCGGTTGAGGTGCAATGCGCCGTTGCCCCCGGATTGCCCGCCTTTTCGGTGGTTGGTCTGCCTGACAAGGCGGTATCCGAAGCCCGTGACCGAGTCCGCTCAGCCCTGTCGGCCATGTCGATTGCCTTGCCCTCCAAGCGGATCACCATCAATTTGTCCCCTGCTGACCTGCCCAAGGAAGGCAGCCATTTTGACCTGCCCATCGCACTCGCCTTACTGGCCGCGATCGAAATCATTCCGGCAGATGCGGCCGCCGAAACCATCGCACTGGGGGAGCTTTCGCTAGACGGCACGCTTGTTCCCGTCGTCGGCGCCCTGCCTGCCGCCATGACTGCTGCCGAAGAACAACGCACCTTGCTCTGCCCTCAGGCCTCGGGCGCCGAAGCTGCCTGGGTCGAGGCGGCCTGTGTCATCGGCGCATCTAGCCTGGCCGATGTGGTGCGTCACTACACCGGGCAGATGCCCATCGCGCCATCCCAACCAGGTGAGGTCAACAATAGCCCCGCAACCAAGGACCTGCGTGATGTGAAAGGTCAAGAACGGGCCAAGCGCGCACTGGAGATTGCGGCTGCCGGGCGCCACCACATGCTAATGGTGGGAACACCTGGATCTGGAAAATCTATGCTAGCAGCTCGTATGCCCGGCATCCTGCCGCCACTGACACCGAGTGAGGCGTTGCAAACCTCAATGATTCAATCCCTGTGCGGCATGATCGAAGAAGGCGGGATCAATCGCGCCCGTCCGTTTCGCGAACCCCATCACACCGCATCCATGGCGGCCATCGTTGGCGGTGGTCGCCAGGCCAAGCCCGGCGAGATCAGCCTCGCCCACAATGGCGTGCTGTTTCTAGACGAGTTCCCAGAGTTCAACCGCGCGGTGCTGGAAACCCTGCGCCAACCCATTGAATCAGGCGAAGTCATGATCGCCCGCGCCAATGCCCATGTGAAATACCCCAGTCGTTTCCTGCTGATTGCAGCGGCAAATCCCTGCAAATGTGGCTATCTGACAGATCCCTCCAGGGCTTGCTCACGTGCTCCGGTATGTGGCGAGGACTATATGGGACGCATTTCAGGTCCGCTTATGGACCGTTTTGATCTGCGGGTCGAGGTCCCCCCGGTAGCGTTTCAGGACATGGACATGCCTGCCAACGGCGAAGGAACCCAGCAGGTCGCCAGTCGCGTGGCCGCTGCCCGCACTCTACAGGCAGAACGCTATGCTGAACATCCGGACTTGCGCCAAAATGCCGATATCGAAGGCGAGTTGTTGGAACACACTGCACAGATCGACAGCGACAGCCGTGATCTTTTGATGCGCGCTGCTGAAAGGTTTGGCCTGACAGCGCGTGGATATCACCGCGTGCTGCGCGTTGCGCGCACCATCGCGGATCTTGACAGCGAACCAGATATCCGACGTAGGGATGTGGCCGAAGCCTTAAGCTTCAGGCTGGCCACATCGCACTAAGCTGCCGAGACTACAGTTTTGCCTCGATTGCCTGCCAAATTTTCTCGGCAATGTTCACCCCATCAAAACGCTCAAGCTCCTGAATGCCAGTGGGCGAAGTCACGTTGATCTCGGTCAGGTAATCACCAATAACGTCAATGCCAACAAACACCTGCCCACGCTCTTTCAGCAATGGCCCGATGGCGGCACAAATCTCTAGATCACGCTCGCTCAACCCGATCTTTTCTGGCCGCCCGCCCACGTGCATGTTCGACCGTGTCTCACCGGCTGCAGGCACACGATTGATTGCACCAACCGGTTCGCCATCCACCAAGATCACCCGTTTGTCACCGTTGCTCACATCCGGCAGGAACTTCTGCACAATCAGTGGCTCACGACTAAATCCGGTGAACAGCTCGTGCAGCGAGGTCAGGTTGCGGTCATTCGCGTCCAGCCGGAACACCCCGGCTCCGCCATTGCCGTACAGCGGCTTCAGGATCACATCGCCGTGCTTGGCCTTAAACGCCTTGATGGTGTCCAGGTCGCGCGCGATTGTAGTGGGCGGTGTCAGGTTCGGGAAATCCAGCACCAGCAGCTTTTCAGGATAGTTACGCACCCAGAACGGGTCATTCACCACCAAAGTCTGCCCTTTGAGCCGGTCGAGTAAATGGGTGGCTGTGATGTAATGCATGTCGAACGGCGGGTCCTGACGCAGCCAGACCACGTCAAAATCCGTCAACTCCACCTCGCGTAGCGGGCCCAGCACTGCTGGATCACCCGCAACACGCTGCACCGTCATGTCATGACCACGAGCGGTAATCCGTCCTTCTTGATAGGCAAGCTGGTCTGGTCCGTAGAAAAACAGCTCGTGTCCGCGTTTCTGTGCCTCTTCGGCCAGTCGGAAGCTGCTGTCTGCGTTAATGTCCACGTCCCCGATCGGGTCCATCTGAAAGGCGATCTTCATGCGTCTATCCCTTGTCTGTCGGTCAGTTACATGGCCCAGCAGCTGCCCATGTTCAATGCCTCACCCCTGTCCAAAGGCGTTTTCGATGATTTCAATGCGGCCGGCGCCATCCACCAGCGCCGCATCAAAGCGACATTCGGTCAGCTGACCGGCGGGCTCTCTGTCCAGATACTGGCCCGCGCTGGCATAGATACGCTCTATTTGCGTGTTCGTAATCCGTAGTGCTGCGCGGGCCTGCGTCTTGCTGTGTTTCACCTCAACAAAGACCAACGCATCGCCCTGACGAAAAATCAGATCGATCTCTCCACCTGCCCCGCGCCAACGCTGTTCGGCCAAGATATAACCACGTTGCACGTAGTGACGCGCCACCAGATCCTCGGCGGCGGCACCAGCCAAATAGGCACGTTGGCCGCGGTCATACGTATCCCGCGGTCCAGCCATATCTATCCGTCGTCCTTGGGCAGCTTCAGCGCCATCTGGTAAACCTTGCGGCGGGGCAGGTCATGCAGTTTCGACACAATATCCGCAGCATCCTTGACCGAGTTATCCCGGAGGGCCGCCCGCAGATCACTTTCCAGATCATCCGGGTTCACATCTTTGGTTTTCGAGCGGTCGACCAATACAACGATCTCACCCTTCACGCCGTTTTCGGCCAGCTGCGCTGCCAGTTCAGACAAAGATGCACGTCGCACTTCTTCGAACTTCTTGGTGATCTCGCGACACAATGCGGCGGGGCGATCACCAAGCACCTCGGCCATATCCGCCAGCGATGCCGCAACACGCTTGGGCGATTCGTAGAAAATCAGCGTGCCGGGGATCTGTTTGACCTCTTCCAGCCGCTTGCGCCGGGCGCCGCTGGCATTTGGCAGGAACCCGGCAAAGAAAAACGCATCGGTTGGCAAACCGGCCAGAGTCAGTGCCGCCACCCCGGCGGATGCACCCGGCGCCACCGTCACAGTATGGCCAGCCTCGGCCGCGGTCCGGCTCAGATCGTACCCCGGATCCGCAATTAGCGGCATGCCAGCTTCGGATGCATAGGCCACCGATTTTCCCTCGCTTAACGCTGCCAGTAACCCAGCCCGCGCGCCTTCACCGCTGTGATCGTGATAGGCAATCACCCGGCGACCATCGAGCGGCACCCCGTGAATTTCCATCAACCGGCGCAGTGATCGAGTGTCTTCAGCGGCGATCACTTCTGCGGATGCCAAAACATCCAGCGCCCTAAGCGTAATGTCGCGCGCAGTGCCTATTGGAGTGGCAACAAAGTGCAGTCCTGGAGACAATCTTACTTTCTGGTGATTCAACGCTGGACCCGCCTATCTCGTCGTTTATTATTCACTCCCAACACCAACACGGCATTTCATCGCCGGTCCAGGGAGTTTTAAGTCCATTATGTTTGCTGTTTTCCAGCCCACCCGCAAGGTCACTTTAGCCGCAATCGCAGTCGTATCCTCAATTGTTCTGAGTGCCTGCGACCCAGTTAGCACCGGTGGCGGCCCCACTATCAACACATCCAAGCCCGTTCCGGTTGCCCTCTTGGTCCCACGCGGATCAGCCCAACAAGGCGATCTGCTTCTTGCACAAAGCCTTGAAAACGCAGCACGTCTGGCGATGTCTGACCTCGAGGGTATCAAGATTGACCTCAGGGTTTATGACACGGCTGGCAATCCTGAAACGGCAGCCGCAGCAGCGACCCAGGCGGTGAACGACGGCGCGCGCATTTTGCTTGGCCCGGTTTATGCCGAAGCAGCCAATGCTGCGGGCGTCGCAGCCGCCAAGCGTAACGTGAACGTGCTTGCCTTCTCGAACAACACCGCAATCGCCGGCGGTAACGTGTATATTCTGGGTTCTACCTTTGACAACACCGCCCGTCGCCTGACGGGCTATGCTGCCCGCAATGGTCGCGGCAACATGCTGGTGGTCAGCGGTGATGACGCCGCTGGGCAAGCTGGTCGGTCTGCGATTGAGAAAGCAGCGGCAGGTTCAACAGCAACCGTTGTTGGCAGCGTCAGCTACGAGTTGTCGCAACAGGGCGTGATCAACTCGATCCAAACAATCCGGGATTCAGCATCTAGCAACGGTGCCAGCTCGGTCTTTATGACCGCGACTACAGCTGGGGCATTGCCATTGCTGACCCAGCTTCTACCCGAAGCCGGGCTTGATCCTGCTACAACGCAGTATATCGGCTTAACCCGCTGGGATATTCCTGCTCAGACCTTGGCCCTGCCTGGTGTTCAGGGGGCTTGGTTTGCCATGCCGGATCCAGGAAAGTCGCAACAATTCCGCGATCGCTATAGCGCCACATATGGCGCCGCGCCACATTCCATCGGGGGGCTGGCCTATGATGGTATCGCAGCCATCGGCGCCTTGGTCAGCGCAGGTAACTCAGACGCGCTAACCGGCGCTGCCCTGACTCAGGGCGCAGGATTCCAGGGTGTCAGCGGCATTTTCCGCCTGCGGACGGATGGGACCAACGAACGCGGCCTAGCGGTTGCAACAATCCAAGAACAGAAGGTGGTTGTCATTGAACCAGCCCCAAGCAGCTTCGCAGGCGCCGGGTCCTGATCCGGCGGTAAATGCGCTAACCCGCCACCCCCAAGCCCTGGGACCATTGGTTTGTGATCCTAATGCGATTTTTGATACCCAAAAAATTCGCAACCAGATTACGGATCTTGCAAACAACGATGATCTCACCTCTCTACGAGGTGGGATCGTTTCGCTCTTGCGTGCAGCCAACAAGGCTGGTCGCAAGACAATCGCCGAGGCCTTTGCCAAGGCGCCGTTTGACTCGAGGCCTGTAACCCGTTCGTACACCTATCTGACCGACGGCCTGGTGACCTCGGCGCTGTTTGCAGCCAATGAAATCATGCACCCCGTTGCCAACCCGACTCGGGGCGAGCGCATCGCTGTGATGGCAGTCGGCGGCTATGGTCGTGGTGAAATGGCACCTGCCTCAGATGTCGATCTGCTGTTCCTGACCCCTTACAAGATCACCGCCTGGGCCGAGAGCGTCATTGAATCGATGCTCTACATCCTGTGGGATCTAAAGCTCAAAATCGGCCACGCCAGCCGCACTATTCAAGACTGCGTGCGCCTAGGCGGCGAAGACTTCACCATCCGCACCGCCATGCTAGAGCATCGCTTTCTTGCCGGTCATCAGCCGCTTGCAGAAAAGCTGGACAAGCACCTTCGCAAAGATTTGTTCCGCGGAACCGCATATGAGTTCATCGAAGCCAAGTTGAATGAACGCGAAGCACGCCACATCAAGCAAGGCCAGCGTTATATGGTCGAGCCCAACGTTAAAGAGGGCAAAGGCGGCCTTCGCGATCTACAGTCGATGTACTGGATTGCGAAATATCTGTACGAGGTGCAGGACACCGCCGAATTGGTTCCATTGGGTCTGTTTCGGCCCGAAGAATATGATCTGTTTGCCAAGGCCGATAACTTTCTCTGGGCTGTGCGCTCGCACCTGCATCTGCTTACTGGCCGCCCAACCGAGGTCCTGTCGTTTGACATGCAGGTCGAAGTGGCTGACCGCATGGGGTATCAGGATGTCGCCGGACGCCGCGCCGTTGAGATCTTTATGCAGGACTATTTCCGCCAGGCCACAACAGTTGGCGACCTGACCCGGATTTTCCTGACCAAGCTAGAAGCCACCCACCAGAAAAGTGAACCCCTGCTAGAACGCCTGTTCCGCCGCCGCCCCCGCACCAAAGCGGGATATCAGGTGGTGAATAACCGGCTGGACGTTGCCGATCCTGATACGTTTCTAGATGACAAGCTAAACCTACTGCGCCTGTTCGAAGAAGGCCTGCGCACCGGTATGCTGATCCACCCGGATGCCATGCGTCTGGTGACCGCCAATCTGGATCTGATCGACGACCAGTTCTGCAAAACACCCGAGGCCCGGCAGATATTTCTGGATCTGTTGCTGAAACACGGCAACCCGGAACGCGCGTTGCGCCGGATGAATGAACTGGGCGTTTTGTCGGCGTTCTTGCCAGAGTTTGCCCCCATCGTGGCGATGATGCAGTTCAACATGTATCATTCTTATACGGTGGACGAGCACACCATTCAGGTGATCTCAAACTTTGCCGCCATTGAGCGCGAAGAACTGGAAGACGAGCTGCCGCTTAGTTCCAAGATCCTGCGCAAGGGACTGAACCGCAAGGTGTTGATGGTAGCCATGTTGCTGCACGACATCGGCAAGGGGCAAGAGCTTGATCACTCGATTCTGGGCGCACAAATTGCCCGCAAAGTGGCCCCACGGCTGGGCCTCAGCAAGTCCGACAGTGAAACCGTGGAATGGTTGGTCCGTTATCACCTACTGATGTCGGATATGGCGCAGAAACGCGATATTTCGGATCCGCGCACGGTGCGTGATTTTGCCAAGGCAGTACAAACAATTAAGCGGTTGGACCTGCTGACTGTTTTGACGGTCTGCGACATCCGTGGCGTTGGCCCAGAAACCTGGAACAACTGGAAGGCCACTCTGCTGCGGACGCTGTATAAACAGACCCGCGAGGCGCTGGAGAACGGTATGGAGGCGCTGAACCGCGAGCAACGCGGAACCGAGGCCAAAAAGGCCCTGCGCGCAGCCCTGCCCGACTGGCCCAAGGCCCTGCTGAAGACCGAAACCGGCCGACACTATCCGCCCTACTGGCAGGGACTTCACCTACCAACCCATGTTGACTTCGCCGAAATGCTGCGCGTGCTCGAGGAAAGCGACGACCCGAATGGCATCGTTGTTCGCCTCTATCCCGACGATGACCGCGACGCCACTCGGGCTTGTTTTGTGATGCCCGATCACCCGGGTATTTTCTCACGGGTGGCCGGGGCTCTTGCACTGGTTGGTGCCAACGTTGTGGATGCGCGATCCTATACCACCAAAGATGGCTATGTGACCGATGCATTTTGGGTTCAAGATGCCGATGGTCACCCGTATGAGGCCTCCCGCCTGCCAAGGCTTCGCCAAATGATCGACAAAACCCTCAAGGGTGAGGTGATCGCGCGCGAGGCCCTGAAATCGCGCGACAAGATCAAGAAGCGCGAGCGCGCCTTTAACGTACCAACCCATATCACTTTTGATAATGACGGCTCGGAAATTTACACAATCATCGAGGTCGACACCCGCGACCGTCCCGGATTGCTGTACGATCTGGCCCGCACCCTGACCACCTCAAACGTCTATGTCGCCAATGCCGTCATTGCGACCTATGGCGAACAGGTGGTGGATACATTCTACGTCAAGGATATGTTCGGATTGAAATACTACGCAGAATCCAAACAACGTTTCCTTGAAAAACGACTGCGCACCGCAATAGTCGACGGCGCAAAGCGGGCTGAAACATGAAGCCAATCAAATTGTTATCCGGCTTCCTGACCGTCGGGTTCTGGACACTGGCCAGCCGCATATTGGGCTTTGCGCGTGAAATCCTGCTGACTGCCTTTGTTGGCCCCGGCCCGGTGATGGACGCCTTTGTCGCCGCCTTTCGCCTGCCCAACATGTTTCGCCGCTTCTTTGCCGAAGGTGCATTCAACGCCGCCTTTGTGCCAATGTTTGCCAAGCGGCTTGAGTCCGGAGATGACCCACAAGGCTTTGCTCAATCAGCCTTCAGCCTACTGACAACGGCAGTTCTGATACTGGTTGGTTTGGGCATGGTCTTTATGCCCGCTCTGGTTTGGGCAACAGCCCAGGGGTTTGCCGGGGATGCGCGTTTCGACATGACCGTCGGCTTTGGCTACATCGTGTTCCCCTATATCCTGTTCATGTCGCTGGCAGCGCTGTTTTCTGGCGTGTTGAACGCCACCGGCCGCTTTGCCGCCGCCGCCGCTGCACCGGTTCTGCTGAACATCTTTGCCTGCTCTGCCATGGTAACTGGCGCATTGTTGGGTGGCAACGTGATCATTTGGCTGATCTGGACCATCCCGGTTGCCGGTGTGGCGCAGCTCGCCCTGGTCTGGCGCGCCACGGAAAAGGCTGGCATCCGCTTGCGCTTTGGGCGCCCGCGCTTGACGCCGGACATGCGTAATCTGGTGCGTGTCGCTGTTCCTGCCGCCCTCGCCATGGGAGTCACCCAGATCAATCTGGTCGTGGGTCAACTGGTCGCCTCAGACATTGAAAACGCTGTGAGCTGGCTGTTTGTGGCCGACCGACTGTATCAATTGCCGCTAGGCGTGGTGGGCATCGCTGTGGGCATCGTGCTGCTGCCAGACCTGTCTCGCCGCTTGCGCGCTGGGGACGAAATCGGAGCCCGCGACGCCCTGTCCCGGGCTGGTGAATTCTCCTTGATGCTCACCATCCCCTCAACCGTTGCCTTTCTGGTGATGCCAATCCCGCTGGTCTCGGTGTTGTATGAGCGCGGCGCCACTGGCCCCGAGGATGTGGCCGCAATTGCCCTCGCCGTTGCCGTCTATGGTGTTGGCCTGCCCTCCTTTGTACTGCACAAGCTGCTACAACCACTGTATTTCGCCCGCGAAAACACCCGCTCGCCGTTCCACTATGCGCTGGTTGCCATGGTTGTGAATGCGGCACTGGCCTTTGGCCTGAAGCCCGTGGTCGGCTGGATCGCCCCTGCCATAGCCGCCTCAACCGCCGGCTGGGTCATGGTTGGCATGTTGATGTTCGGCGCGCGCGGTATGGGAGAGGTTGCACGGTTTGATGCCCGCTTCCATCACCGCATCTGGCGTATCGTCGCGGCATCAGCCGTGATGGGCGCTGTCTTATTGGCCGTCACCACCCAATTCGCCTGGCTCTTTACCCTGCCCAACTGGCGCTACCTGGCCTTGCTCGGCCTAATCATACTGGGCGCCATCAGTTACTTTGGTGCGGGTCAACTGCTCGGCGCCTTCAAGCTGGGCGAGTTCAAGCGCGCGCTGCGCCGGGGAAGTCGCGCCTAAATCACCGGGATGAACCGCCGAACGGTAGCAGGCGGCGCCGTGGACGGTCGCTTCGCGACCGCCCGCGCCTTGGGGCTCATCTGTGATGAGATGCCTTGGGGCGGGCGGTCGCCCCAGTCAATCGCGACGAATATTGCTTCGAATCCGCGCCCAACCGCCCGGGGCCAGGAAAAACGACAACCCAAATCCAGTGGCAAATCCAGCCAGATCCGCCACCCAGTCCTTTTGCCCGCCAAACAGCAGGCCAAACACCAGCTGAATTCCCAGCAGGAACGCGATCAACGTAAACGCCCGACTTTGCTGTGCGCCCACCATCCCCAGCGATCGCCATAGAATATAGGTATAGGCCCCGATCAGACCATATACAGCTGGGAAGCCTCCGATCAACGGATACTGTGAATCGACCAACAAAGCATAGCCCAACGCGCCGCCAATGCTCGACAACACAAAGATGATCACCATCGCTAAATCGCCAAACACTTCACCCACCATCTTGCCCATAGCCAGGACAAACACGCAGACAAACAGCGCTTGGGTAAAGGTCACATGCACAAAGGTGTAAGACACAAAGCGGATCAAGTGTTCAGCGGGCCATTGGCTCGTATCCCACATCCACCAGAAAATATCACCTGAGAAGCCGTAGAGCTGCATATACTCCAGCCGCCATCCCACAGCCTCAGGGCCGCCAATGATGCCGCGGGTGCCAAGCGAAAACATCGCCTCGATCCCCATGATGACCAGCACCAGCGCCACCACGGCGGGTGGCAACGGATTGACAGGTAGTGGATTGGGATCGCTGCTCATAGTCTTACTCCTTAGCCACACATGGCTGTTCTTCCTCGTCTGGGGCCTTGGCACCGGTTGACGAGGGTTGGCCCCATGGGTAAGGCACGTTGGATCGTAATTCCAGACGGGAGTTATCGCCAGATGAGCGAAACCAGTTTTACCCCCCGCGTGTTCTCGGGCATTCAGCCGTCCGGCAACCTGCACCTGGGCAACTACCTGGGTGCAATCAAGCGCTTTGTCGATATGCAGGGCTCGGATTTCGAGACCGTTTATTGCATGGTGGACATGCATGCGATCACTGTCTGGCAAAACCCCCAAGATCTGATGAAATCCACTCGCGAGTTGTGCGCCGGGTTTATTGCCAGTGGTATCGACCCAGAGCAATCGATCCTGATTAACCAAAGCCAGGTCCCCGAGCACGCCCAACTGGCGTGGGTCTTTAACTGCGTCGCCCGTATGGGCTGGATGCAGCGGATGACCCAGTTCAAGGACAAGGCCGGTAAAAACGCCCAGAACGCCTCGTTGGGGCTGTTTGCCTATCCTGCGCTGATGGCGGCGGATATTCTGGTCTACCACGCCACTCACGTGCCTGTGGGTGATGACCAGAAGCAGCACCTGGAGCTGACCCGCGACATCGCGGCCAAGTTCAACCACGACTATGGCGTTGACTTCTTCCCGATGACCGAACCGGTGATCAAAGGGGCCGCCACACGGGTAATGAGCCTGCGTGACGGGTCCAAGAAAATGTCGAAGTCCGACGCTTCGGATGCCAGCCGCATCAACATGACGGATGATGCTGACACATTGGCCAAGAAGATCCGCAAGGCCAAAACCGATCCGGATGCACTACCAAGCGAAGCCAAGGGTCTGGAAGACCGCCCTGAGGCGCGTAACTTGATCAATATCTATGCGTCCTTGAACGACCAAAGCGTCGATGCAGTGCTGGCCGAGGTTGGCGGCAAGCAATTCGGCGAATTCAAGCCGATGCTCGCTGAATTGGCGGTTGCCAAGCTGTCACCAATTGCGGCAGAAATGTCACGATTAATGAATGAGCAAACAGAGATTGACCGCATACTATCTCGTGGTGCAGAACGGGCGCGAGAAATCACCGCGCCGATTCTGCGCAAGACATATGACATTGTGGGTATGGTACCACCTACCACTTTGTAATAACTGAACGACAACAAGCCCTTACACGTTGTTTGGGCGATATACTGGAGAAAATCGGATGGCTAACGGCACCGTAAAATGGTTTAACGCAACTAAAGGTTTCGGCTTTATCGAGCCAGAAGCAGGCGGAAAAGACGTGTTTGTACACATTTCTGCTGTTGAGCGTTCGGGCCTGAACGGCCTCAACGACAACCAGAAAGTTTCCTACGAGCTGGAAACTGGCCGTGATGGCAAAGAGTCCGCTGGTTCGCTGCAACTGCTGTAAAGCAGAGGCAACAGCTTCGGCTGTAGAGACTTTAAAGGCCACCCTTTTCCAAGGGTGGCCTTTTTTTATTGCTGCTCCAAAAAGCAGGGGCTCCCTCCCACTCGGAGGGTCTCAGAGAGACCACCTCTTGGTTGGGCGTGGCAGTGCACCTGCGGCGCAGGACGACAGGTCAGAGTCCCCCAACCCCGCTCAGAGTCAGATTGGCTACGGTGCGGGCATAATCTTCGCGGGCCTGTGTTCCCGCACCAGAATTCCACATGTAATACCAGTTCAGCATCCCAAAGACCGACATGGTCGTTGCACGCAGCTTGGCGGCATCATCTTCAAACACCTGCGGCGCAGCGGCAGCGATGGCGTCACTGACAAACTGTACCAATTCACGCTGATAACCGCGCAACAGCTCTTGTTGCTCCTTGGGCAGCGCCGACATGGATCCGATCTGCACCTGATGCTCGTGATCGGCGCCTTGATAGGCCTGCAAGATTCCGGCGACCGTGGCATGCACCTTTTCGCTAGGCGCCTGCCCCTGCAGATCGAGCCCACAAACCCGATCGCGCAGATCCCGCAGATAGGTGTCCAGGATATCGAACAGGATCGCGTCCTTGCTGTCGTAGTAGTGATAGATATTGGCCTTGGAGATCCCACATTCACGCGCCAATTGGGTCATCGAAGCCCGGTCAAACCCTTGCTCGGCAAACACCTTGGCGGCGGATTTCAGGATCTGCTCGCGCTTTTGATCATGGTCTTTGGCAATTGTACGGGCCATAGCCTTATCCTTTGTCGCGGTTGTCGATGACCCGTACAGCCTTGCCTTGCGAGCGGGCAACCGACCCCGGGTCGCCGACGATGATTTCGGTTGAGACCCCGACCATATCCTTGATGTGCTTGCCCAACATGCGCGACGCAGCAGTCTTGGACAGCTCATCTGCCGCATCCGGTGAGGCCTCAACAAAGACCCGCATCGCATCCATGCGACCGGATTTATACAGCTCAATCTGGAAATACGGTGCCAGACCACCTGTGGCCATCACCTGTTCCTCGATCTGGGTTGGGAAGACATTAACGCCGCGCAGGATGATCATGTCATCCGACCGGCCAGTGATCTTCTCCATCCGCCGCATACTGCGCGCGGTGCCCGGCAACAAACGGGTCAGATCGCGGGTGCGATAGCGGATCATTGGCAGACCTTCCTTGGTCAGCGTGGTGAACACCAGCTCCCCCATCTCGCCATCCTCAACCACGTCTCCGGTCTTGGGGTCGATGATCTCGGGGTAGAAGTGATCCTCCCAGATGTGCAGCCCGTCTTTGGTCTCGACACATTCGTTAGCCACACCCGGCCCCATGATTTCAGACAGCCCATAGATATCCACCGCATGCATATCAAACGCCGCCTCGACCTCTAGCCGCATGGCATTGGTCCAGGGTTCGGCGCCAAAGATTCCAACCGATAACGAGCTTTCCCGCGGATCCAGCCCCTGTTTGTGGAATTGCTCTAGGATGTTGAGCATATAAGACGGCGTCACCATGATGCCATCAGGGCGGAAATCTGTGATCAGGCCCAACTGTTTCTCGGTCTGGCCACCACCCATGGGCACCACAGTCGCGCCCAGACGTTCAATCCCGTAATGCGCACCCAGCCCGCCGGTGAACAACCCATACCCATAGGCGTTATGCACCATGTCGCCCTTGCGCAGGCCCGAGGCCCGCAAGGACCGCGCCACCAGATCGGCCCAGTTGTCGATATCGTTTTTGGTATAACCAACCACAGTGGCCTTGCCGGTGGTGCCAGATGAGGCATGCAGGCGAATAATCTGGTCCTGTGGCACTGCAAACAGGCCAAAGGGGTAATTGTCGCGCAGGTCATTCTTGTAGGTGAACGGGAATTTCGCCAGATCCGACAGCGATTGCAGGTCATCCGGGTGCACCCCCGCCTCGTCAAAGCGCTGCTTGTACATCGCCACATTATCATAGGCATGCCGCAGCGAGGCCTTCAGACGCTCTAGCTGCAGCGCGCGGATTTCATCGACTGAGGCGATTTCTATCGGGTCAAGGTCAGCCTGGTTTGGGGTCAGATCTTTCATGGAAACGTCCTCATCTCATTCGTCAAAAAGCTGGCCCTTGATCGCGCGGGACATGCCCCGGAATTCGGCGATCTGCTGGCCCTGTTGGTTGGTCACTGTCACGTCATAGATGCCGCTGCGCCCCGTCAACGAGACCTCGCGCGCATTGGCAGTCAGCCGGTCGCCCAAACGGCCCGGCGCGGTGAAACTGATCATATTATGCTGCGCCACAGTCGACTGATTGCGGCTGTTGCAGGCAAAGGCAAAGGCGCTGTCGGCCAGCATAAAGGTCACGCCGCCGTGGCAGATCCCGTGGCCGTTGCAGTGATGCTGCGCCACCGTCAGCTCAATGACGCTTTCACCCTCATCCATGTGGGTGATCTCCATCCCCGCCCATTTCGAGGCATGGTCATCAGCCCACATGGCCCCTGCGGCTTTCTCGGCCCGTTGTTTTGGTGTCATCGTCATTTCCCCTGAAACACCGCCGTGCGTTTTTCCAGGAAGGCCGAAACGCCCTCGGCATAGTCGGCGCTTTCACCGCAGGTCTTCATGGCGTCCGCCTCAACTTCCAGATGGTCGTCCAGTGTGTTGACGGCCGAGGCCTGAATGCACTGCTTGGTCATCCCCAAACCCAGTGTCGGCCCGTTGGCCAGCTTGTCAGCCAGCGCACGGGCCTCCTCCATCAACTCGTCGTCCGGCAACGCCTTCCAGATCAGCCCCCAATCCGCCGCCTGTTCCGCTGACAATGGTTCGCCAGTCATCGCCAGCCCCTTGGCTCGCGCCTCGCCCACCAGATGCGGCAGATGCCAGCTGCCGCCGGTATCAGGGATCAGGCCCACCTTGGCAAAGGACTGAATAAATCTGGCGCTGTGTCCTGCCATGACGATGTCGCAGGCCAGTGACAAGTTGGCCCCGGCCCCAGCCGCCACACCGTTCACCGCGCAGATCACTGGAAAGTTCAGCGAGCGGATCAGCCGCACCAGCGGCGCATAGAATGTGCGCACAGTGTTACCCAAATCCGGCGGGCCATCCTTCTTGGAGGGGTCCCGATCACCCAGATCCTGCCCAGCGCAGAACCCACGCCCAGCACCGGTTAGCAGGATTGCGCGCATGCCGGTATCCCGCGCGCCCTGAATGACTGATCGCAGCGCATAGTGCATTTCGTCATTGAAGGAATTCAACCGGTCCGGGCGGTTCAACGTGATCTCGATCCAATTGCCGTGATCCACTGTCAGGATAGTGTCGCTCATGAATTCTCCCCCTGAAAATACCGCCTCAAAAGGCGCTTAAACAAATTTCTTGCATAAACCGACCGGTTGGTCAATAAATTCCACAGACAATTTCAGCCCATCATGAACGGAGCGCACTATGAGCATTCAACAGGTTTCCAGCTTTGCCAGTGGTCAATGGATTGCTCCGGGCGCAGGCGCGCGCAATATCGCCAGCGCCATCACTGGTGAGGTCATCGCCACCGCAGGCAACGACGCGCTGGATGTGCAGGCGATGCTGAACTATGGCCGCAATGTCGGAGGCCCGGCCCTGCGCGCGATGACCTTCCACGACCGCGCCCGCATGCTCAAGGCGCTGTCCGGGCACCTGAACCAGCACAAGCAGGCGCTCTACGAGGCTTCATTTGATACTGGTGCGACCCAGAGCGATCACATGATCGACGTGGACGGCGGCATCGGCACCATGTTTGTCTTTGCCTCCAAGGGGCGGCGCGAAATGCCCGACGCGCAGGTCTATCTGGATGGCGAGATTGAACAACTCAGCCGCAATGGTACCTTCTTGGGCCAGCACATCTGCACCCCGCTGCAGGGTGTCGCAGTGCATATCAACGCCTTCAACTTCCCGGTCTGGGGCATGCTGGAAAAACTCGCCCCCACCCTGCTGGCTGGCATGCCCGCCATCGTCAAACCAGCAACCAACAGCTGCTATGTCACCGAACTGGCCGTCCGCCTGATGCTCGACAGCGGCATTTTACCCGCTGGTGCACTACAACTGGTCTCGGGCGGATTGGGAGACATGCTGGACCATCTGAGCATGATGGATGTGGTCAGCTTTACCGGATCTGCCAATACCGCGTTGAAACTACGCTCGAACCCGGTGATCCTGGAAAACTCGGTCCGGTTCGTGGCCGAGCAAGACAGCCTCAACGCCTCGATCCTCGGCCCAGATGCCGTTCCCGGCACGCTTGAATTTGACCTGTTCGTCAAAGAGGTCAGCCGCGAGATGACCACCAAGGCGGGGCAGAAATGTACCGCCGTGCGCCGCATCATCGCACCGAACGGCCAAGTAGAGGCAGTGATCGAGGCTCTGTCAGCACGACTAGCCAAAACCACTATCGGTGACCCTCGACGGGAAACCACCCGCATGGGCGCGCTGGTCAGCATGGGCCAGAAACATGACGTGCTGGAAAAGGCCGCTATTATCGGGTCTGAGGCCACCCGCGTTTACGGCGACCCCGACAACTTCACCGTCGATGGCGCCGACGCCGACAAGGGGGCCTTTGTCCCGCCGATGCTGTTCCACTGCGCCGACCCAGATAAGGCCCAGCGCGTGCATGACACCGAAGCCTTTGGCCCCGTCTCCACCGTGATGGGCTATCGCGATGTGGACCACGCGGTTGAGCTGGCCAACAAGGGCCAAGGCTCGCTGGTGGCCTCGGTTATCACCCATGATGCCGAGGTTGCGCGACAGGTTGCCATGGGCGCAGGCGCCTATCATGGGCGTCTGTATTTCAACAACCGCGACAGCATGAAGGAAAGCACCGGTCACGGCTCACCCCTGCCGCACATGGTGCACGGCGGCCCCGGTCGCGCCGGTGGAGGTGAGGAGTTGGGCGGCGTGCGCGGTGTGATGCATTACATGCAGCGCACCGCTATTCAGGGCAGCCCCGACATTCTGTCGGCAATCGGCCAGCAATGGGTGCCCGGCGGCACTGAGGTTAAGGGGCCAGCGCACCCATTCACCCGCAAGTTTGGCGAACTGGCGATTGGCGAAACCCTGCACAGCCCATCCCGCACCGTGACGCTGGAAGACATCGAAACCTTTGCCAACTTCACCGGCGATACTTTCTACGCTCACATGGACGACGATGCCGCCAAGCGGAACCCGTTCTTCCCGGGTCGCGTCGCCCATGGCTATCTGCTGCTCTCCTTTGCCGCCGGCCTGTTTGTCGAACCCAACGAGGGCCCAGTTCTGGCCAACACCGGGTTGGACAACCTGCGTTTCATGCAGCCGGTATCCGCCGGTGACAGCATCAAGGTGCGCCTCACGGTGAAAAAGAAAACGCCGCGCAACGAGGAATACGGCGAAGTACGCTGGCATGTGACGCTGACCAATCAGGACGACGAAAAGGTGGCCGAATACGAATTGCTGACAATGAACGCATTCTAAGCAGGAAAATCGGCATCAAACCGCCCCAAGTTGTGCAAGACGGCGAATTTGCACGGAAATCGACTGGTCTCGCCCGGCGGCGAGACCTACATAGGTTACATGACCTATTCAGATGACCAATGGTTTGAAACCACTGTTAACCTGCTGAGCGACCCGCAAAACCAGCGTGTTTGGTCGGTGATCATTTCCCTGTTTGGCGATTTGGCCCAGAAACCCGGTAATCAGATCAGTGGTGGCACCCTCACCCAGATCATCACCCCCATGGGGATCAAACCCGAGGCCATCCGGGTGGCGCTGCACCGCTTGCGCAAGGATGGTTGGCTCGAAAGCTCTCGTTCTGGGCGTGCCTCGATCCACTATCTGACCGAATATGGCCGTAACCAATGCGCAGCTGTCACGCCCCGGATCTATGCCCGCGAACCTGCCTCGCCACAGAACTGGCATGTGCTGATCGCGGCTGATGCCCATGGTCAGGCAGCCCTGGATGAAATGCTGTTGCTTCCTGGATATATAGCGGTCAATCGCACCACGGTGCTGGGCACGGGGCCAAAGCCCAAGAAATCGCATGATCTGATGGCGCTGGACGCCACCAACATCAGCCTGCCCAATTGGCTGAAAACCCAGCTATTCCCATCCGAGCTGTCCAGATCTAGCGCCAGTTTTCTAAAAGCGCTCAACCGCATTGCCGACCCGATACCCGACCTGACCGCCGAGCAAATGGCAACCCTGCGCACTCTGATCGTGCACCGCTGGCGGCGCATTGTGCTGCGCCATCCTGATCTTCCGGCTAGCTTTCACCCCACAGCCTGGCCCGGTGACGCCTGCCGGGACAATGTTTTTGCCCTGCTCGACCGGATACCGCGCCCAAAATTGGCGGTCATGCCCGAGCCAGCCGACCTTTGACCACCTCTCAAAACGGATTTCAGACATGTCTGCCCTAGCTTCCATTGCCGTTGCCACTGCCGCCCTACCTGCGGCACTGCTTGGTGCGTCCCATTTGAAAACACGGCGGCTGGCGAAACAGGCCGAAACGCTGGTGCCGCTCTGTGGCCAGCTGCAACCCGTTCCCGGCGGCCTGATCCACTATGTCGAAATGGGACCAGCTGATGCCCAGCCGCTGGTCCTCATCCACGGATTATCCGGGCAACTGCAACACTTCACCTATGCGCTTGCAGACCTGCTTGCGCCGGACTTCCGACTTATCATCCTCGACCGCCCCGGCTGCGGTTACTCGACCCGCGACCACGACGATCTGGCCACGCTGCCTGAGCAAGCCAAGATGATCCTAGCCTTTCTAGAGGCCCGCAAGGTGGAACAGCCCATTCTATGCGGCCACTCGCTAGGTGGTGCTGTTGCCTTGACGATGGCGATGGAAGCCCCGGATAAAGTAAAGGGACTGGCACTGCTGGCTCCGCTCACCCACCCGGTTGCTGATCCAGGCGTTTTCAAAGGGTTGATCGTCAACACCCCCTTCATGCGTCGCTTAATAGCGCAAACCGTTGCCATCCCTGCCGCACAACGCACCGCTGCCGACGTGTTGCAACAAGTCTTTGCGCCATCCTCCTGCCCCGATGATTTCTTGGTCAAGGCAGGCGGCGCGTTGGGTCTGCGCCCGAAAAGCTTTGTGGCGGCCTCTTCCGACGCGACCTTGGCCAGCAGTCGCATTGACCAGCAATCCACACGCTATGCATCCGACCTCAGAACTCCGGGTGCAATCCTGTTCGGAGAAGCCGACGCCATACTGGATCCAAACACCCAAGGCTCAGCGATGGCCCAGTTCGGCCTGCCCTGCCAGGTAACAGCCGCCGAGGGGCATATGTTGCCAATCACCGCCCCGGCATTATGCGACCAGTTCATACGGAAAACCGCTGCGGATCTGTCCTAATCAGTGCACAGCCAATTTGGTGTGCCACGCCGGATCAATTCCCTCCCAGAGAGAAAAACACATGCAATGTCATTTTGAACCTTTTTCTCTCTTGACCCCACCCCGTGAACCTCCTAAATCGCCTCCACACAGCGTGGCGGTATAGCTCAGTTGGTTAGAGCAGCGGAATCATAATCCGCGTGTCCGGGGTTCAAGTCCCTGTACCGCCACCAAAACACCCTGAAAATCAGACGTTTGCAGGCAGTAGCCAAAATCCTCCTTGCGAGTTTCCCACCGGGACTGCAATAGGACTGCAACCCGACGCTAAGGATTCTAACCCGGTCCTAACCGATTGTCTTTACTATTAGCTTGCCCCCGGAAGTTGGCGTGCAGACCAAGTAGCATTCATCGCTGGAGATAGTCCAAACTTCATTGATTTGGCGTTTAAAATCCTGACTTTAGTGCATCGTGCACGCCCAGGGCACCATTCAACTCGATAGCGTTCAGGCCAACAGATCGCTACCCTTAGATTTTCCAAGCGACACCTTGATGTGTGCATTTTCTGTTTCATATTTTGCATCACACGTCAGCTGCGATGTAGAGCGATTTTCTGCATCGCTATGAAGTGAAAGCAGTCTTAATCACATCGCCACCATAAATATCACCTTGGTACTCTGAAACCGCCACACTCTTTTTAGAGAACCATCCGTTTTTGATGATGTCTGAGGAAGGGAATTGCCGCTTAAACCCAAGGTAGACCTCTTTCGTCATCAAGATTGGCGGCGTGCTGCTTGTTTCAACCACGTTGCGAAAAATTTTATGATGAGCGTAATAGTGGGGATCATTATGGATAATTGAGCGTGAAAACGAGTGTATAGGCAACTCATCCACAAACTCTTCAAAACTCTTCTTCAGCCAGACCCATTCCTTGATGTAGGGGTAATAATAGCCAACATTCAGGCAGGCCTCTTGTCGTGTCGTCTGCGGCTTGTTCGCCATATCGGTTAGTTTTGAAGCGACATTTGCTGGCCTCCCCAACCAGACTAACCCCTTGTAGCTATTTGTTTCATTGCCACGGCGGACGATTCCAACTTTAGTTATAAGCATTTTCCCAAAGTCTATGCCAATACCGCATTGGATCTCATTGTGTTTGAAGTGTTTGTTCAAAACGTACTGAGAGACTGAATTCATTAGAACAGCAGTTTCTACAGCGTGCTTGAAACAATCCTTTTTATCAAACACCACCATCACACGGTCGCCAATGATCCCACGAACGTGTCCTCCATAATATCTGGCGGCGCGCGTCATCGAACGGCCGAACGCGCTATATAGCTTTGCGACAGTAGCCCTCCGGTGGGACAAATTCAGTTCGGTCGATTTCCGGATGTCGATATACAAAACGCAAGTTTCAATCAGCTTACAGCTTTGTTTCTGAGTATCCGTGTTGGGGAAAGTGATCCTGGCGTCGTCTGGCTTTGGCACGAAATCGGTTTCGACAACCTCAACATCAAAATCTGATGCCAAAATCGACGCCACCTCCTCTGAAAGCTCTTCTTTCAATGTCTCTAAGCTCATAAATGAGTGGCTCCGCTCAAATTCGACTGAATAGCTCTATTACAAAACTACTGGTTAACATCACTGAGCTTAAAACAAGCAGCAATGCCGCCACAGAAAAATGGTTCATCTTGTCGGCAGCAATCCGGCAGTTCACAACAGTTTGAACCGACAGATCGTGCTCTAACGCCCCGCTTGCTTCACCATACCGTGAAGAAAATTCAGACTGAAATTCTTCGGCGCTCAGTAAGGCAATATCGCCAAAAAAAAGAAGGTTCGACGTTTCGGCGCCGACCTTCTGTTTTGTTTTTTTCCAGCTTAATTGGGGTATGAAGCTCCGGGCCGAAACTAAGGCCGCTGCCAAAGCTATGCATAAGCCCAAAACCTCGTGTGGTTGGAGATCTGTTAGCTGATCTCGAATTTGCAGCGTAGCAAGAACCAACGCCGATGCGAACGCAATTGCTGCACCGTTTTTCGTCTCTGCAAATTTCAAAAAATCTATGGCTCGTTGAAGGTTGTCTTGGTGAAGGGCGATCAAGCCTGCTTGGTTTGGGGTCATTTACGACTACCTCTTGGGACGGATTGTTGAAATGAAGACTATCTGATTTCGCCGGGAAGATGAAAGGTGACAATACCGCTCGCCCGTTGAGGCATGCCCTAAAAAAGCCAAAAGTACATTTGTCAGGGACTTCTTACTCTTGAGACATCGTCTCCAAGAGTAAGAGGACCAAGATTATTTATTGAGCAATATCAATTAGTTACCACCCCCTTATGTTTCAATAAAATGAAATGTCGATGTTTCAGACATGTAAGTCATTGATATTAAACGGTTTAAATTTGTTTCATCGGATTTTTTTTAATTTCAACAAACGGTCCATTTCCCTCTGTATCTGAAACAGAGGAGATCAGAATTGGGACCAAGCGATACATTTCTTAAGACGCCGGAAGAACGGGTGCAAATGCGTGATTTCATCAACGCGGAGCAGGAAGAGGCTCGGAAGGCATACGACAAAAACAGGCAAAATGAGGGATTCACCCAAGTTTACGAAAAGGGATGGGTAAAACTGCGCTTTCTCATTGTGCAAAATAAGTCAGCCGCAATTTTGTATTCCTACCTTGCTCAACATGTTGACGCATCGAGTGGAGCGCTTATCGCTTCTCAGGAGGCTCTGGGGGATGAAACGGGGCTGAGCAGGACAACGCTTTGGCGTGCTTCTAAACACTTAGAAGAAGTTGGATCGCTGATCCGCTTCAAAGTTGGCGGATCGTACTATGCGTATGCCCTGAGTGAGACTGAGGTTTGGAAGTCCAGAGACAGTGCAAAAGAAACAGCGGCGTTTCGGACCAAAACACTCACCAAAAAATCCGATCAACCAGGGCGTCTTAATCGGCGCGTCAAGGTCTTGTTGAAAGACCAAGGAGAAACTCAATGACCACGGTTCAAAACTGCCACCTGATATTTTCATCAAACTTAGACGGACATACTATGCCGATTCCAACTACTGAGGAAATTCGCACTGAACTCGATAAGCTTCTTTCAGTTGTGCGAGCAAGTAGCGGTGTCAGCCAACGGTTGGCCGAGTTCATTTGGGCCGCCCATTGCAGTTCCGGCCTATTTGACTTCGGTCTATTCAGCTCACTTGATCCCGGTAATTTGATCCGAGCTAAGATGATCTTGAATTATCGCCTAAACCGAGATTTTGGTGGCTACGAGCTTCCTTTGTCTGGTCCCGAACAGGATTACTTACGCAGTTTGTGCACCCCCCAAATGGAACTCACCTAATTACTTTGGAAAGACCGAAGGGCAAAAAGGAAACTGACTCCCTTTTTACGAGCCGCCGCTTCGAGCCCAACAAACGCCGCGCACGATTTTATCGAGAGACCGCTGAAAGCTCCTACCTCCCATGGCTGGAAGGGGCGTGTTGGCAGTAGGTTCGGCGTTTGAAATTTTTGCGATCTATGACGATTAAAGACCTCGCACTTTTTCACGGCGCGCCTAAACACAATCTCGACACGCCGTTAGTCACCTGCAATTTGCACCCACCCAGCGGTCGGAGAGCCGATGAAAGCTTCGTTAGTATAGCGTTCTCTGAAGTCAGGCATCTGGAAGCCACACTGTGAGCCCGGCGTCAACAAATCCATGTATCCCTCAAACTGGTCGAGTAGCAGAAATCGGCTTATCGTAGGTAGCTTGGAAAAATCTGTGGTGAACTCATTTAGATCCCTGACAATTCTGGCACCATTTGGCACAGCTGTCGGCCCCCCTGAAGTCTGAGACTTTGCATTGCGTTGATTGTATTCGTTAAAACGGTGGCTCGCACTGTGAACAAACTGAGATCTATGTTTGTTATATAAACGCTTAACCCAGTTTTCTAATCCGTTGCAATTTTCCTTATCCAAAGGAAATGATTTTGAAAGTGAGCTAATCAAGTTTTCGGTGATAGCCTTCCTATCCCCAACAAGGTTGTGACTATGTATGGTTCCGCATTTTTCGCAGATCACCTTCCCAGAGCATTGGGCTTGAAGGTGCTTGCTAAGCGCCCCCATTCCAGCCAAAAATCCAACAATCGCCAAGGCTTGGTTTTCAGAAGAAACTCTTAACGCTCCGTAATGAGCAAGAAGGGCATTTTGAAATTCCTCTTTCTTCTTTGGGGGGAATTTCTCGAACTGATCTACAAGGGATCTGATTAGAGACTTAGATTCTTTTTGAAGAGGGACGGCGGACCACCGAGCATCGACAAAGCCCTTGCCATATACCTTGTGACCGTCCGAAATTTTGAAACGGTCAATATTTCCAGTCACTTCGTCAGGTGTATTTTCGAGATTGGCTTCTCTCCAAAGTGTCCCCGTTGCTATTGAACCGATTGCCAAAAATAAGCTAAATTTTTCGACTGCTTTTCTTTGTGCATCACGCCGAGTTTTGCCTGTAGTTTTGATCAACACCGCCGCGATGTGTTTGTCACCGTACATTTGAGAAGGGAGTACTCTAATGATCCCGTTCTGCACGGAGAAACCACTGGTCACTTTGAAAGACACTGGCATATGAATGTAAAATATAAATAGGCGCCTGGTTAGTTCGAACTTCCTCTTTGGTCGCCCTGCTTCATTGATATGGGCATCCAATAGCGCCTTTAGTTCGTCATACTTCTTTCCAGAAATTTTTTTGATACTTGGGTTACCTTCGCCTTTTCCATACATTTCAGAAGTAGCCAGATAGCCTCTTGCCTTAAAGGGGGGAGCCCCCTTTTCAAGTTCAAAAACAACACCGATGCGGACTGTTGCAGCTCGGTTTCGCCATGGCAGGTGCCATTCAAATCGGATTATCGTCTTTTCTCCGTCCTGATTTGGGTAGAAGTAGCTATTTCCACCATTTTTTTCAGCCGAAAGGAAAAGGTTTTCAAAAAACTCCTCGGTGGAAACGTCAATTAGCCTTGCCGTAACTTCCCAAGTGCTTCCGCTCGGATATCGACTGTAGCTATTTCTCACCGCGTGCTTTTGAGGTGAGGGGCTTTCGGCGGGCCCTGTCGCGTTCAGCTTAAGGTGCATTTTGAATCCACTTATAAATATTACCCAAAGAAATTAGCTGGGGTACGGTTTCGTTTTCACAACTTACTTGCCCTGATCGTTTCCTTGAAGCGTGCATTTCCAAGATGAAGACCTGAAAGGAAACCGGGCTCTTTACCGCAAAATACGGAGTCCTATATTTCGCTCTCATTCTCCGAACAAAACTTTCGAGCAATAAGTTAATGGTAAGAACCGCTTTTTGCATCACAATGCGTTGATTGCTCTCGCACTCTATCTTACGGGGTTGAAATCCAGAGCAATCGCTCCCATTTCGCTTTAGCAAGCCTGCGGAAATGCACCGCATATAACACCACGGTGCGATATCTCAGGTTATCAATTTGCTCTGGCTATCTGAGCCAGCTCTCACGGAAAAATTCCGTTTGACCCTTCGGATTTTCAAAAATGGCCAATTTTATAATCGCGGCATGTGCCGCGATTATAACCATGGAGCCGATATGATAATTCCACCAACACCGCAACCCATAAATTCTCTCGTTGACATCAAAACCGTCTGCGCGACCTTGTGCCGGTCTCGCGCCAGTATCTACCGCGACATTAAACGCGGTGATTTTCCCGAGCCGATCAAGCTGGGCGGTTCATCACGTTGGCGTATGTCCGATCTCAACAAAATCATTGATCCCGATTTTTCGACAGCGGCTTGAACCAGAGCATACCGCACCGACTACATTTAGAAAGCAAGGAACTAAAATGAAACCCATCACAAACCTGACCAGCATTGAAGCAGAAGGCATCAAGCTGGCGCTCTCCCATCTCATTGATGAGGGGGATCTGGAAGCAGCGACTTCGTTGCTCGACGCATCCATCGAAGTTGTGGAGACCCAAACGGGCGGAATACGCGCTTTCATGTTTCAGGCTCTATTCCTTGTCGCATGTGCGCAACAAACTTCATCGTCGAATTCCCGTCTTCACTAAAGGACAAAAAATGACACATCCCACCTATCCCCCCAATTGCCCTTTCCACCTTCACCATACGACACACGGCCTTCTCTATACGGGGCAGCTTGTTGCTGGAATGTCGGTACTGACACACGGGAAATCGCTCGAGCTGCAGTATTCCGCTAACGATGAAAACCTCGATCAAGTTCTCGCTTCAATAGAAAGGATGAATAGTATCCTTGAAAATGCCTTGGAAAAAATAGTCGACGAAATCTGACTTGTTAACCACCACGCTCAGTCCCGCCTATGCGGGGCTTTGTCTTTTTGGGTGGGCGGTAATGATAGTGTTCTGCCTCGGCTGCTTCTGGGGGCGAGCGGTGTTGCCCCTCATGAGGCAAAAGCCGCGCCTTCAAGGTATCGCGCAGTACGATCAACTCACGATAAATCCGCCGAACGCGACGCCCATGGAGAATATGGCGAGTAAGCCCAACGCGGGCAGCCGCCAAGAATGACGGTTGGCGGCCTGGGCATAGTCGAGGACCGCTTTGGAATGGGCGACTTGCTGGTCCTGTGTGTCTGTCAGATTGTCTATGTTCTTGGTTAGGCTGGCCAGATTGTTCGAATGGCGGTCGATTTCCGTCAGAAGCCTCGACATGCCCGCTACCGCGCTCTCGCTGTTTTGAGACGCCGCCGTTGCGCTTCGTCTTGTTGATTCCATAGCCTGTTCCCAATCGAATGGTTCCTGCATTTTCCTTCTCCTCTTTTAGTTTATTGATTTCGCGGATAACTGCATTCGCCTCGTCCCGTGTGTGGCCTTGGTCGATGTGCGTCCATTTCTCTTTACTTTTCTTCTTAGCTTCCGGGGTCGCCCGGGAACTTGCGCCTTCGTGGATAGTTGGAATTCTGTCGATGCCTCGCTCCGCATATGACAGGTGGCTAATCTCGGATTCTGCACCAAAGCCCCAATCTCGCATCATCCTATTGTGAAGCTCGGCCCACGCCCGCGCAGCGGTTTCGATGGCATTTTTTCGGGCAAATCCAAGGGTGCTCTTCGGCCTTCCGCGCCCACCTGTCTTCTGCTGAACATCGAAGAACACGAAATGGGCATGTGGGTTCTTCCTGTCGTTACCATGTTGGTCGTGGATGGCTGCGACATACCCAGCAAGACCCTTGCTCAATTGCTCCGCGTAGGCTCGTGTCAGGGCCTCTCTGTGCTCTGGGGCAGATTCTGCTGGCAGTGCAATAACAAATCGCTCACAGACGCGTCCCTTGCGCTTTTGAGCTTCATCCTCAGCAAAGGCGGCGGCCTTCTGATGGGAACCGCCAGAAAGCCGTTCCTGCATCACGACACGCGCTGCCTGTGGCCGAACGATGTAACGAATGTGGGCCGCTGTTTGGCCCACTATTGCCGCGCGGCTTTGATCCGTTCGCTTTGCTGAAAATGTCTTTACCGAATGCCGAAATGAAAATAATGCCATTTTTTACTGAGGGCGGCGTGGATAAAATTGCGAAGCTTTTTATCCGTTGTGCGCCTTACTCCCTATCTCCTTCCTGAAACGGAATTAGGGCACTCATCATGCAAACGGAAAACCTTGACTTGTTTGAAGCTCAGCGGAAAAAACGCAGCCAAATAATGAAGTTCATTGTCAGCTATTGTCGCAAGCACCGGATGAGATCTTATGATCTGTTGGAGTTATCGCAAGAAGCGCTTGACGAGATAGCTTGCGAAGTGGTCGATCTGTTTGAAGATCGCTATTTGCAACTCTACAAGAAAACGCCCCCTGGGGTGGGGGCGTCATATGATGCTGGCAAACCCGGTTCTCGGGGCCAGTCGCGGGGTTAATGCCGCGTCGTGTTCTCGCCATCCTCTTCGTCGTCGATGCCAGATGTGTTGACGATCAATTCGTAGGCATCCGACAGGTTATTCAATGCATCAACTCTGGGGTCTTCGATCCCCACCAAAATCCGGGTAGCAGCCAAGTAATGTTTGGCAGAACCACTTGCCCCAGAATTAGCCAACGGATCGAGATGTGCGAGTATTGCGTCAATGGTTTCAACAGGCGTTCGTAGTTCTTTTAGAAGCGTTGAACCAGTCCGGCGGATGTCATGGCGCGTCCAGTTGCTCGTATCGCTTACCATAAAGACAGCGCGGCTCGTCCTGTCCCAGTTAGAAAGTATACCGCCATCACGGTTTGGGAAAATATAGGCTGTGGGGACACGGTTTCGGAACCCGGGTAGATCTTTGAGCAAAACCAAGGCGGCGCGAGAAAGGGGAAGTTCGTCCTCCCGTTCTCCTCCTTCGGTTGCCTTTACCTTACGTGTCCAAACTCCGCTTTTGAAATTGACGTCACTCCACCTGGCGTTTGAAATCTCGCTGACACGGGCGAGTGTTAAGAATGCAAACTTCATTGCTATCGGCCCGAAGTCATTTTCGGGCGGAGTATTTCGGCGACGCAATGCTGGGTGAGTTGGGTAAATCAGGAATGGCAAAATCTTTGCCAGTTCTTCCTCCATCAACACGCGATGACGAATACCCTTGATGCTCGGATCATCGGCGGATGGGTCATGAACAAGATGAACATTAGGAGTGTTCAGCCTGTTCAACCGCCCTGCTCCGATCTTTACATATTCACCGCGATGTGCTGCCCACTCAAATACTGGAGATATATAGGCCAATGCCCGTGACACTTGCCCATTAGCGCTGGTTTTCCCTTTCAACGGGCGAAGAGGCTTGTAGTTGACCGTACAGGCGGCAATGTTTTTTTCAGAGATTTCTTCAACAGGTTTATCCAATAGGGGAGCGAATACGCACTCAATTGTGCTGCGCATATTGCTTTTCGACTTAGGCCCACCCCGCGGACGCCACCCTTTCTTAGTACCCGCAAACGCTTGCTGCGCCTCGAGCAGAAGCTCCGCGAGGGTCGTTTGGTCATTTCTTTGCGCGCCGGTGGGCATTTCAAAGTCCTCACCGACATATTTGAGGCCATAGATAATCTTCTTGCATCGTTCCCGGCCCACCTTGATGCTCATCTCGGGATACCCACCGATGGTAATGGTGCGGTTTTTCCCCCGATGATCCCGGAACATCGCCGCCATGGATTTCTTGCCGCTCGGCATTATCCGCAAGGTAAAGCCTTCAACCTTCGTGTCCTTTATGTGATAGCGTTTGGACCTAATTTCGGCGTGCTTAGCTGCGCGGTCGGTGATCTCTTTTTTCACTTGTCGTTCCAATCATTTCGTTGTTGCAGAAACGAAATTGGCGACTTCCGACAATCCCAAACCTGGACTGCGCGGGACTGCAAAACCGCTTAGATTGGATGAGAAAGGGTGGGACAGGTTTAGACAACTTATGTTGCAGACAAAGCTCACCGAAGAAACATAATCACCTGCATTCAAAGGTAATTTTCCGTATTGACCCGTCTCAATTTGAACATTGATGTATCAGTCTGAACCTTTAGGTGAACGGTATCCTGCGGAATCATAATCCGCGTGTCCGGGGTTCAAGTCCCTGTACCGCCACCAAATCCCCAGACCAAAATCCGAGATGAATGAGCCGTTGTGTCAGGGCAATTCCGTTGGCACAGGTTATTTGAATTCATGGCTACCTTGGCCAATGCGCAAGCCCCCTCATCAGCGCGAAACCCAAAAGAGGTTTCGGGATTTCAATGGGTTACTTTTGACCCATTCGGCATGGGAATTGACATCACCTAGCGCAGGAGCCAAGTTTCCACAGTATAGTGAAACTATTTGAGATCACCCATTGCTGATAGTCTACAAATTATTCTTCAGGTTCTATCGAGAAGTTTCGGAGCTGAAACTCTGGCTGATTTCCGTAATGGCCTTTGTTTTCTTTGTCATTTCCTGGGTTTTATTTCGACTTGCAGGTGAACTTGAACTCACCCAAAGCATTACTGATTTCATCTACTTTGCGGCCACCACTGCCTCAACTGTTGGCTACGGAGACATCTCGCCTCAGACCAAAGCCGGACGCCTGATCGCAGCGTTCTGGTTTTTCCCTGGGTCTCTACTCATCTTCTCGGCCGTATTGGGGCGCCTCGCCGGGACAATGGTTGAAAGGATACGACGAATGGCCGATGGCTATGGAAATTACGAAGGCATGAGAAACGCCACTGTTATCGTTGGTTATCACCGAGACCAGACGCCACTTATGGTCGAAAACCTGATTGCCGGACACGACGGCGACGACAAAATTGTTCTTCTGGCCAAAGAGGTCCTTGGCGATCTTCCTGATAATTTGTATCTCGTGAAATCAGATCGACTGGATGCGCTTGGCTCCCTTCGCCGAGCAGCTATCGCGCAGGCGCAAAAGGCCATTGTCTATGCCGACAGCGATGCCGAGACGTTCAACACCTGCCTTGCCATCCGTGAGTTGAACGAAGACCTGCATATTGCAGCCTATTTTGAAGACCGGGACACCGCGCGCCGGGCCGGAAAGATTGCGGGTATTGAACCTGTCGTATCAAATGCCAGCGAATCTCTGGTGCGTGCGGCTCAAGATCCTGGATCGGGCAAGATCTTGATGGCTTTGTCCGCAGCCAATGTTGGTGCCACAATTTATTCTGCCACTGCAGCTACCCCAGTTGAGACTGCCACGCTGGATACTGCAATGCGTAAAGCAGAAGCCACCTTGATCGCAATTTCCCAACAAAACAATGCACAGGTCATTTTCCGGCCGTTCCCCGAAACCCTGGGCGCTTTGGGTGTGTTCTATTACCTTGCACAAGAACGGCTCAGTGCCACCGAGATATCGGCAGGCATGGCGGACAAGAATATCGAGATTGTGGTTTAGATACGATATCTGCAGCACCCCGAAAAGTTCCATCCAATGATCAACCAAGGGATTGGGATTCACTTTTTGGCCAACAAACCTACGCGGTGAAACAGGTCCTGGCTGCACAATTCCACATCTGAATTTCACGAGAATATTCGGGCGAGGCGATACCTTCCTCTTCAGCCGTGGTATTGCTTCATCGAACAACTGGGAGGCCATCATGAAAAAGATTTTGCGCTTAACCCGCAATGGTCTTCAGCGCAGCCATGTCGGTGCTGTTTTTTGCCTGCTCGCTGCATGCGTTTTGCTGCCCAGATTTGCAATGGCACAAGAGCTCCGCATTTTGACCTCGATGCCGGCAGCCCTGTTCGAACCTTATGCCCAGGCTTTTGAGGAACAGCACCCTGATGTTTCGGTCAATGTGTTAAACAAGAACACCAATGCCGGGGTCGAAGAAATCGTGCGTGGGAACCCGCGGGGGTTTGATATTTTCTGGGTCTCCTCGGCAGAAGCCTTTGCCGTTATTAATGCCCATAACGCCTTTCTGGCCGACGACAGCACCACTGATTGGCAGCCTACACCGCGCGGCAACGCGGCCTTTTATCCATTTGCGCTGTCGTCAATTGGCTGGGCGCAAATGCAGGATTCCAAGGCCCCGCGGCCCAGCGAATGGGACGACCTGCTTCGCCCAGACTATGTGGGTAAGGTTGCGATGACGCGCCCCTCCCGGTCTGGCACAACCCATATGTTTGTCGAGCGTTTTCTACAGGTGCGTGGCTGGGAAGGTGGCTGGGCCTACTTGCTTGCGCTATCGGGAAATCTGTCCACTCTGACGTCGCGCAGTTTTGGTGTGATCGACGGGCTCGAAAAACAGCGCTTTGATATTGGCATCACCATTGATTTTTTGGCCCTTGCCCAAGCAGACGATGGGCTGACCTTTAGCTACGGGAAACCTGTAATGGTGATGCCTGCCCAAATTGGCATCCTATCTGGTGGACAGTCACCGGATCTGGCAAAGAAATTTGTCCAGTTGGTGCTGTCACCAGAAGGCCAGAGAATACTGCTGCGACCTGAAATCCGTCGCATCCCAATAGATGCCAAATTGCGCGCCGATGCAGGGCCCGCAGCAAGGGACATCGAATCCGCGTTGCAATTGAACTGGCTACCGTATGATGCGCTGCTTGCGCGTGACAGATACTGGGCAGTGAACAGCTTGTTTGATGTCTTTGTGACCTTCCAACTGGAGGAACGCCAAAGCGCCTGGCGGCGGCTACGGGAACTACAACAAAGCGACGACACTGAAATTCTGTCCCGTCTGCCCGAAGTGGAACAATTGCTTCGGCACATGCCTGTGACCGAGACGAATGCAATCAGTCAGGGGGTAAACGATGTCCCGACCCGCGTCACCGCCTTCTCTGCACCCACGGCCACGCAGCAAGACATGCTTGCGCGTTGGCACGCGGACGCCGCTGCTACGATGAAAAGCGTAACCGTGTTGTTGAATGGCCTAGAACAAATGGCGGACCAGCGCGAATGACGATTAAACCGTCCACCAACTGGATACCAAGCATCTGGGCCCGCCTTATGGTGGTGGTCCTTGCCATTGTCACAGTGGTCTGGGCGGTGCTGGCGGTGGCGATCCTTTTTTTCAAACAGGTGAATGATGACTACGCCACGCTGGCGCGATCGCATATCCCCCGACTTGCGCTGGCCAGCGAGCTGGCTGAAAATTCGGCCAAACTGGCCAATATCACCGCTGCGATCGTAGGGCGGCAGGATGGCCAGCAGGATCGGCAAATTCAAAAATCTCTCGAACAGGTCATCCTTGCAATTACCGATCAGGTAAATCGAGCGGGTGCAGACAGCGGTCAACCCATCGGGCGTGGCCTGGGCGAGCTGTTGGGCAAGGTACTGACCGTTTTGGAGGAACGTCACGACCTGGCCCTGCGCACCACCGCGCGGATCGGAGACCTGCGCTGGCTAAACGTCGACATCCAGGACGAAGTCGATCCACTGCTCAGTGATTTCACATTCAACATTGCCGTGGCCACAGACAATCTGGCCAAAAGCTCTGACCCGGCGTTTCGCGAGAGCCTGTCCAAACGGATCACGGCCGAGCGGGAAGCCCGCGATCTGGTGCAGGACATCGGCAGCGAAGCCGCCACCCTGGTCACCCTGATCATCCAAAGCTCGGTTGCAGTTGAACCCACACAGCTAAGCCTGTTTCTGAGCCTGGCCGAGGATTCCATGACCCGACTGAATGTCATGGCCGTGGCCCTGCCCGGCGCAACCGAGTATCTGACTCTGCGCCAATCAGTGCAGGCACTGGGCCCCATGGCGCAGGGCGAACGGGGCGTGTTTGAACTGCGTGGCAATTGGATGGACAGCCAGGTGGAACTGCTGGAGCTGCTAAGTGCGGTGCAAACCAGGCTGGCGGATCTGCAATCCGAACTTGCCAGCGTTGGGGCCGAGCAGCGCGCACAGGTTTTGACAGTGACCCAAGAGGCCGCCGCGCGGTCAGAACTGGCGATTAAGGTGCTGCTTGGGCTTACCGTGTTTGCAGGCCTGATTGGCGTGGTCGCCCTGTTTGGCTACGTACGCCCTGGCATCGTTCGCCCCCTGGGCGAAATGTCCGCAGCGATGCTGGCCATTGCCCGCGGCGATCCGCCCGGTCCCCTCCCCCGCATTGGAGATGACGAAATCGGGCAAATGGCCCATGCCGTTGGCGTGTTCCAGGAATCAGTTCAGTCCCGAGACGCGGCCTATGCCCGGCTCACCACTGAAGTGGCCGAACGCCGCCGCGCTGTTGAAACGCTGAAGCAAACGCAGGAAGATCTG
Source organism: Parasedimentitalea nitratireducens (assembly GCF_057444295.1). NCBI lineage: Bacteria > Pseudomonadati > Pseudomonadota > Alphaproteobacteria > Rhodobacterales > Paracoccaceae > Parasedimentitalea > Parasedimentitalea nitratireducens. The sequence continues at coordinate 78,459 of NZ_JBYAXC010000007.1, forward strand.
GTTCAGGCCGGTAAACTGGCCGCACTTGGCCAGATGTCATCGGGCATCAGCCACGAGTTGAACCAACCGCTTGCGGCCATGAAGCACCGCATTCACCTGCTGCAAGAAGGTTATGACAAAGGCAACGATGATAAGGTGCGCCGCCAGATCGAACGCATGGATGGCTTGACCGACCGTATGGCCGCCACCATCACCCACCTGAAACGCTTTGCACGGCGCTCGACCTATCGCTCGGACGTTTTGGAGCTGGGCGCTTTGGTCAGCGAAAGTGCCCTGTTGCTCAAAGGACGGATTGATGCACCCGGCATCGAATTCAAAGTCTCTGACCACGTCAAACAGGCTAAAATTCAGGGCGATCATATCCTGATTGAACAGGTTTTAGTCAACCTGCTGTCCAATGCGCTGGACGCAATTCAGGCCACCGAGCGCGACACCGGAACCATCAGCCTCAAGGGCACAACCGAGAACGGTATGTTCTCTCTGGTGGTCAGTGATGATGGCGGCGGTCTTGGTGACATGGACCCAAGCACCGCGTTTGACCCCTTTGTCACCTCCAAAGAAGTTGGCGAGGGCCTCGGGCTGGGTTTGTCAATTTCATACAACATTGTTAAGGGCATGGGCGGAGACCTGAAGCTGGCAGCCAATCCAACTGGCGGCACACAGGCCATTTTGACCCTGCCAACCGGAGACCCACAACCTTGACCGAGCCGCTAGTCTACATCGTTGACGACGACAATGATCTCCGTGAAGCGGTGCTTGATACCTTAGAAGATACCGGTCTTCCTGCCGCAGGTTTTGCCTCGGCAGGCGCAGCACTAGAGCAGCTGGACCCCAACTGGCCCGGTGTGGTTGTGTCCGACATTCGCATGCCGGGCATGGGTGGGATGGAGTTCCTGCACGCGGCGCGTGAACAGTTCCCAGAAGTGCCATTTATCATGATCACCGGCCACGGTGATGTGCAAACCGCCACCAACGCAATGAAGGCCGGGGCCTTTGACTTTCTGGAAAAACCGGCCCGCCCCGACCATCTGGTCGACGTGGTACGCCGCGCGCTGGAAATGCGCCGCCTTCAGATCGAAAACTCGAACCTGAAAAACATCGTTGCTGATGGTGGCACGCTCAAATCTCGGCTGATTGGCAAGTCCAAGGCCATGAAGGCGCTGCGCAAGGAAATCCTGGCCGTTGCCCCGCTCAAGATTGATATCCTGCTGCTGGGTGAAACCGGCACCGGCAAAGAACTCACCGCGCAAAGCATCCACGATCTGTCCCCGCAGGACGACACCCCGTTTCAAACCGTCAATTGCGGCATGCTGTCGGATGACAACTGGCACGACGCAATCGAGACCAAACTAACAGCCACTGACGGCGGCACCCTGTTCCTGGACGAGCTGGAGGCGCTGCCCGAACCGCTGCAACTGCGTCTTTTGGCCCTGATCGAGAGCCGCGACAGCCATGGCCCGCGTATCATCGCCGCACTGAAAAGTGATCCTGCCCAACTGATCGCCGAAGGTCGCCTGCGGGCGGATCTGTATTACCGCATCAATGTTGCCCAGATCATTCTGCCGCCCCTGACCGAGCGCGAGAATGACCTGTTTGTACTGCTCGAGTTCTTCATTCGCGACGCCGCCGCGCGCCACCAGCTCAAGCTGCCAGAAATCACCCAAGAGATGCTCAACCCGCTGCGCGTCCACACCTGGCCCGGCAACGTCCGCGAGCTGCGTAATGTTGCCGAAAAAATGGTCATCGGCCTGCCGCTTTCGCTGACGGCTGGAACGTCTGATGCCAAGGCCCCATTTGGTAAGGATGAAAGCTATGACGACGCGATGGCCCGGTTTGAAAAGGCCCTGCTCCGGCATGCGCTGATGCAAGCAGGCGGGCGCAAAGGCCAGGCAGCCGAGTCGTTGGGCATCCCCAGAAAACGCCTGTACCTGCGGCTCAAGACACTGGGACTGGATTAGTAGTATCGGGTCAATACCGACCCAATTCGCGTGTCAAAATTGACCCATTTTTTCAAAAAAATTCAATTACTTCAATTATTTGACAAAACACCACCCGTCGGCCTCTTTTAGCCTATCCGGAGGTGTTCTTTCGCCTGCCGGAGTTCATTCTGGGAGGAATACAATGAAATCTTTTGTACGTGGCACAGTTGCTGCTGCACTTCTTGCAACCACATCATCCATGGCCATGGCTGCGGAAAAAGTGGTGGTGATCACCTCGTTCCCGAACTCCATGACCGGCCCGATTGAGGCTGCTTTTGAAGCCGCAAATCCAGGCGTCGATCTTGAGATCCTGAACAAAAAGACATCGGCTGGTGTGAAATACATCCAAGAACTTGCCGGCGCCAACACCGCCGACGTTTTCTGGGCCTCTGCCCCTGATGCTTTTGAGGTTCTGAAGGGCGACAATCTCCTTGCAACTGCCAGTGTCACCTCGACCGGTATTCCTGACACAATCGGTTCTTACCCGATCAACGATCCGGACGGAAAATACATCGGTTTTGCAGCTGCTGGTTACGGCATCATGTGGAACGAGCGTTACCTGAAAGGCAACGATCTTGAGCCCGCCAAAGAGTGGTCCGAGCTGAAGAACCCTGAATACCACGGCCACGTTGGCATGTCTGCGCCATCGCGTTCGGGCACCACGCACCTGACTGTTGAAACCCTGCTACAGGGCGAAGGCTGGGACAAAGGCTGGGCTGAATGGAAATGGATCGCTGGTAACTTTGCCACCGTCACCGAGCGTAGCTTTGGTGTGCCTGATGGCGTCAACACCGGTAACTTTGGTCTGGGCATCGTGATCGACTTCTTTGGCTTCTCGTCCAAGGCGTCGGGCTTCCCGGTTGATTTTGCTTACCCAACAGTGACTGCTCTGGTTCCGGCCAACATCGCAGTAGTCAACGAAGCTCCAAACGGTGACGGCGCACGCGCATTCATCGAATACCTGCTGACCCCAGCGGGCCAAGAGGTTCTGCTGGACCCAGCCATCATGCGTCTGCCTGTTAACCCGGCGACATATGAAGCTGCTCCAGAAGGCTTCCCAAACCCGTTCGCCGAAGGCTCGACCATTGGTGCCGCAGTTGAATTTGACGTGTTCAAATCCAAGGCGCGTTACAACCTCGTCAACTCGATGTTCGACGTAATGATCACCTACCGCTTGGATGATCTTCGTTCCGCCGTACGTGCCGTACAGCTGGCCGAAGCTAAGCACGCCGACGGTGACAACGCCGAAGCCAAAGCTCTGATTGCCGAAGCCCGTGCCTTGATCGAAGCCAACCCAATCGACGAAGCCAAAAGCTTGGACGCTGAGTTTGCCGCGACCTTCACCAAGAAGCGCAAGAAAGCGACTGACACTGTAGGTGAACGTCAGGCTCAGGTTGAGCAGGGCTGGGATACCATGGTTGTAGAAAACTACCGCCGTGCTCAGGAACTCGCTGAAAAAGCCGCCGCTATGTAAGGCGCACCCGGCGCGGGCCCCTGCGGCCCGTGCCAACTCAAATCCCTGCAAGCGGCCTCTCCCCCAGCTTGCAGGGACCTCGATTTCGTCAGTTTTGACAACGGAAGAACCCCAATGTCCGACACTTCTCGCCCCGGCTCTTTAGCCGACAAATTACCCTCGGCCTTATTTCCGCGCCTCAGCGGATTGGGCATGGTCGCCGCGCTGATCGCCATGCTCCTGATCGGCCTGCTCATCATCCCAGTTCTGCTGGTTATCTATGTCGCGTTTCTGGACCCAAATACCGGGGCACTCACGCTCAACAACTTCCAGGATTTCTTTGGCTCCTCGCTGTTCCGGGAAAGCTTCTGGAACTCCTTCTACGTCTCGGCCATGTCCGTGGTTGTGGCCACCATCATCGCCCTGCCCTTGGCCTATATCACCACCCGCTTTAACTTTGCCGGGTCGATGGTCATCCAGTCGCTGGGGTTCATCCCACTGATCATGCCACCCTTTGTCGGCGCGGTTGCCATGCAGCTGATCTTTGGCCGCAACGGCACCATCAACCTGCTTTTGAAAGAAAAGTTCGGCGTTTCGATCCCCTTCATGGACGGTCTGAACGGTGTGATCCTGGTGCAAAGTATCCACTACTTCCCGTTCATTCTGATCAACCTGTCCACCTCGCTGCGCAACATTGATCGGTCAATGGAAGAAGCCGCACAGAACCTCGGCTCCTACGGCATGCGCCTGTTCCGCCGGGTTGTGTTCCCGCTGGCCATGCCCGGCTATATCGCTGGTGCGGCGCTGGTCTTCATCAAGGTGTTTGACGATCTGGGCACCCCGCTGCTGTTGAACGTCAACAACATGCTGGCACCCCAGGCTTTCTTGCGGATCTCGTCGATCGGCATCAGTGACCCAATGGGCTATGTGATTTCGTTCATCCTGGTGATGTTCTCAATCTTCTCGCTCTGGGCTTCGTTCCTGTTCATGCGCGGCAAGGACTACTCCACCACACAAAAAGGTGGCGGCGGTCTCAGCAAGCGTGACCTGCGCACCCACGAGAAAGTCATGGCTTACGGTGTTGTTGCGCTGATCCTGCTGGCGGTGCTGTCACCCCACATCGGGCTGACCCTGCTGTCCTTTGCGACAATCTGGTCTTATGCACCGCTGCCGGATGGCTACACGATGCAGAACTTTGTCACCATGTGGAACTCGTCCGGTGAATATATCACCAATACCGTGATCTACGCTGGTCTGGCCGCTGTAGCTGACATCATCATCGGCACCGCCATCGCCTATATCGTGCTGCGCACCAAGATCTTTGGCCGCAAGGCGCTGGACTATCTGGCAACCGCTGCGCTGGCTGTTCCAGGTGTTGTGCTGGGTATCGGCTATCTGCGCCTGTTCCACGGTATGGAAGTGCCATTCAGTGGCGAGCCTATGGCCAGCTGGTGGGTGATCATTGCTCTGGCCCTGATGATCCGTCGCCTTCCATATGCCCTGCGTGCCTGTACCGCTGCCCTGCAGCAGGTCAGCGTCTCGCTTGAGGAAGCGGCTGAAAACCTCGGAGCAAGCAAGGCCCGAACCGTCAAGAAGATCGTGATCCCACTGATGACCGGCGGCATTCTGGCTGGCTTTGTCACCAGCTTTGCCACCGCAGCGGTGGAGCTCTCGGCCACCATCATGCTGGTCTCCTCGGACAGTGACGCGCCACTTGCTTATGGCATCTACCTCTTCATGCAGACGCCTTCGGGTCGTGGTGCAGGGGCCGCCCTGGGTCTGGTTGCGGTGTTGATCGTCGGACTGGGCACCTTCCTTTCGCAAATGGTCGTCGAGCGCGACAAGAAATACCGCATGAGCGGACAAGAACAGTGATGTTCACATCATTCAAAAAGACCCCCATGCGGGCAGGAGATCGAACATGAAACAGCAAATGGTCGGTATTGAAATTGAGAACGTCCACCTCTCCTTTGGCGACACAGAGGTTCTGACAGGGGTAAACCTGACAATCGAACCGGGTGAGTTCTTTGCCTTCCTCGGCCCTTCGGGGTCTGGCAAATCCACCCTGCTGCGGGCCATCGCGGGCTTTGGTCCACGCCCCAGCGGTGCCATCAAGATCGGCGGCAAGGACATCGTCGATCTGCCACCGTGGAAGCGCAACGTCGGCATGGTGTTCCAAAGCTACGCGCTGTGGCCTCACCTAAGCGTGCGTGACAACGTGGCCTTTGGTCTGCGCGAGCGCAAAATGCCCCGCGCCGAGATCGGCCCACGGGTGGATGCAGCGCTGGATCTGGTGGGTCTCAGCCATCTGGCAGACCGGATGCCAAACCAGCTGTCCGGTGGTCAACAACAACGGATCGCTCTGGCACGGACCGTGGTTGTGGAACCGCAGGTTTTGCTGCTGGATGAACCGCTGTCGAACCTGGATGCCAACCTTCGGGTGCAGATGCGGCGCGAGTTGTTATCGCTGCAGCGCAAGCTTGGTCTGACCACCATTTTTGTGACCCACGATCAGGAAGAGGCCAACACCACATCCGATCGCATGGCGGTTCTGGACGGCGGTGTGATCCAGCAGGTGGGCTCACCTCAGGTGCTGTATGACAACCCGGAAAACCTGTTTGTGGCCAACTTCCTTGGCACCGCAAACGTGCTGAACGGCAAGGTTGAAAAGTCAGGCGACCAGATGCGGTTCCTGACCAGCACTGGCGACGTTCTGCCCGTGGGCGACACCAGTGTGACCTCAGGCTCGATTGTGCTGCGCCCGCAGAACATCACTATTTCAGCCAAGGGTGATGACGACACTATCAAGGGCAAGGTGCTGCACCGCGAATTCCTCGGTAGTCAAATCCGTTACATCGTCGAGGCCGCCGGGTCTGAAATCATCGTCGACCAAAGCCACGCCGTAGGCGCGGACTGGCAGGAAATCGGTGGCGACGTAGCCCTGCAAGTCAATGCACAAACAGCGGTGGTAATCGCTGACTAGTGATCCCCGATCACGCCAAACTGAGCTGAGCCAGAGCGATCTGGCTCAGCCTTTTTTGTTGCCGATATTCGATCTGCTCTAGGGGTGTTGCGCACCCACCGTACGGTCAGGTTACGGGATATTCTGAAATCCCTGACACATTACCCCCGATCATGATCACCGCCCGGCCTGACAAGCCCGGCACAGGTACTGGGCCCCCTTGTGAAAGGGGCGCTATTGGAATGCATTTACGCTCGGGGGATAAAGTTCCCGACCAACTCCGCTTTTGGCGACGTCGCCACATGTAACAAAGAACTGACTGAACTAACGGTTATACATTGAACGCAGGATCTCCAAACCGGTTGGGAAGTGCCCCAACCGGGCCAAGAATATTGCTTGGCTTACCCCCCCATTAAGGAATGCGGCTGCCCGGGTGGGTGCAGAATGCGCCCGCCGTGGGGCGGGCTGGCGCATTCCCGGGCCGCAAGCGGCCCTGAAAAACGAACACAGGACGTAAACTCTAAATCTCACTCACCTGATAGATCGAGCGAGCCAACCACTCTGGATTCACTTCAACACCCCAGCCCGGAGCCTCCGTCACCATCGCCTGACCATCCTTGATCTCATAGGGATCCCAAACAAACAGATCCTGCTGCCACGGATAGTAATCCGCGCCCTCGATTGAGAACTCCAGATACTTGCCCGCATTTGGGATCGCCCGCAGCAGGTGCATGGTGAACAGCGTCACCATCGACAGGTTGGCGCAATGTGGCGTACAGGGCAGCCCCGCCGCCTGCCCCATTTCAGCCACCTGCATCGTGCGGTGCATACCCCCCATGTACAGGATATCCGGCTGGATAATATCCACCGCCCGTATGTCGATCATCCGTCTCCAGTGCTGAAAATCGCAGTCCTGCTCGCCCCCCGTCACATCCAGCTCCAACGCCTCTGTCACCTTCTTGGTCTCTTCCATCAGCCAATAGGGACAGGGCTCCTCGAAATGCTCGACCCCATTGTCCTGCAACATCTTGCCCACTTCGATGGCGCGCGGCGCGGTAAAGCCCGAGTTGCCGTCGACCAACAGCGAGACATCCTCACCCAGTACCTTGCGCACGGTTGGCACAATCTCTTCGGTCCGACCGGGCCATTCATCGATGTCATGTCCACATTCAGCCCCCACCCGGAATTTAAAGGCATCAAACCCGTCCCGGTCTCGCAGGGCCAACAGTCGGTCCGCCTCGTCCCTCGCGCTGATATCCCGCCGCATTGACGAGGCATAAGCGCGCACTGGTCCAGCCGAACCGCCCAGAAGTTCTGCAACCGGCTTCCCCGCTTGCTTGCCCCGCCAGTCCCAAATGGCGGTGTCTAAACCTGCCAAGGCACGACGCAGGTAAGAGCCCGGAAACTTGTGCTCACGCTCAGTCACCTCAACGGTCAGGACTTCCAGTTCCGACATATCGCGCCCCAGCACCCAGGGCGCGACCTGCCGGTGAAACACCTGCACCGTGATGTCGGAATGATAGGTCGACACCTGCCCCCAACCGGTGCTGCCATCCTCGGCCGTGACCCGGATAAAGCCGACAAATTCATTGGCAAAACTTTCCAGCTTGGTAATTTTCATGCTCAGCGTCCTGATTGTAAAATAAGATCTGCCCCCCGATGCGCCAGCATCATGGTGGGGGCATTGGTGTTACCGGATGTAATGTTAGGAAAGGCCGAGGCATCGACAACCCGCAGGCCATCAACCCCATAAACCCGCAGATTTTCATCCAGAACCGCAGTGTCTGCACCCGGCCCCATGCGACAGGTCGAGGTAGGGTGGAACACGGTGCCGCAACGCTCGCGGAAGTCTTCCAGAATGTTCTCGTGGTTCATGGCCATCAAATCCACATCCACCGGTGCCTCGATCAACCGTTGCATCGACGCAGTTTTGACAAGCCGCTGGCAGAACCGCCCTGCAGCGATCACGTCCTGCTGATCCTTGTCCGTGTTCAATGAATTCGGCTGGATCAATGGCGCAGCGCTGGGGGCTACACTCTGAATATCAATCCGCCCCCGGCTGGTTGGTCGGGACGGCTGTGGCCCGATGATAAAGCCGGGGAACGGATCTGGGTGAACCGTTCTCCGCTTGCCGCTCACTTGCGTTTTGTAAGACACCGGATTGAAATACAACTGCAGATCAGGGCGCTGCAGGTCTGCTGAGCTTCGAAAAAATCCTCCACATTGATTGACGCTCAGCGACAATGGCCCCTTGCGGGTCAACGCATACTGCATGCCAACGGCCAGTTTGCCATACCAAGGGCGCAGCACATTGTTCAGAGTGGGTTCAGTGGCTTTGAAATAGTAGTTGATACCCAGATGATCCTGAAGATTGCCACCGACATTGGGATTGTCCACCAGCACTGGGATACCATGTCGTTGCAAAACCTCACCCGGCCCAATCCCTGACAGCTGCAGGATTTGCGGCGATTGAACTGCTCCGGCGCTCAAGATAACCTCGCCCTGGGCCTCAAAAATATCACCGCTGCCGGTTTCAACTCCGGTTGCTTGCCCATCTGTGATGATGATCCGCCGAACCGGCGTGTTGGTCCTGAGTTGCAAATTCTTGCGCCGCAACGCTGGTTTCAGAAACCCATAGGCCGATGAACACCTTCGGCCACCAATGGTATTGATCCCATATGCAGTCGCCCCCTCTGGCGCGGAACCATTGCAATCCTTGGTTACGGGCAGGTTTAGGTCATCCATCGCTGCAAAATAGTGTCGGTTAACTGGGTGAATCTGTTTCGATGAATCCTGAATGTGGATCGGTCCATTGCCGATCTTTGTTCCGGCAGACGTAACTTTGGTTTCAATCGCCGCATAGTGACGTTGAACTTTATCCCAGCCCCACCCCGTCGCACCAGCTGCTTGCCAATCGTCAAAATCTCCCGGCAGCCCACGACAATAAACCAGCGCATTGATGGAACCTGACCCACCAACCAATTTCCCACGTGGCCAATAGGCTACGCGGTTATTCAATGCCTTTTCCGGTGCTGCGGTGAATTTCCAATTCCGCCGTGGATCATTGAACAGCTTGCCATAGCCCAGCGGCAGCGAGACCCAAGGGGATTTGTCACTGCCGCCAGCCTCTAGCAACAAAACCTTGTTGCGCGGATCGCGGCTCAACTTGTCGGCCAGCACACAGCCCGCCGAGCCTGCTCCGACAATGATATAGTCAAACTTGGTCATATCTCTCCCCGTCTTCCGTGTGGGTATGGGTGAGGACAGGCCACAGACAAAACTAAAAATCATTTGCCGCAACCTGCAAAATATTTGTAGCAATTGGACATGACCTATCAAATGCCCCCTCTCATCTGGCTCCGCGCGTTCGAGGCCTCTGCCCGGTTGGGCAGTTTCACTAATGCCTCGCGCGAGTTGCTGATCACCCCTGCCGCCGTCAGCTACCAGGTGCGTTCCCTGGAACAGCACCTTGGCTATCCGTTGTTCGAGCGCGGCCACCGGTCTCTGCAGCTGACCAGACTGGGGCATACCTATCTGCCCGCCGTCAGCCGGGCCTTTTCCGATCTGTCAGTTTCTACCGTCAGTGTCTTTGGCAGTCGCGAACGCCGCCCGGTGCGGTTTCGCTGCCTCAACAGTTTTGGCCATTTGATCATGGTGTCCCGCTGGAAAGAGTTTCGCGTGCAGCACCCGGATATTGACCTGCAGATGACCTCGGCCTCGTGGTCCGAAACGCTGGAGGACGAAATGCTGGATCTGGATATTCGATTTGGCGATGGGAGCTGGCAGGACGGCACAGCCGAACTGTTGCTCAACGAACCGATCATCCCCGTATGCCACCCGGACCTGACTCTAGAGAGCGTTGAGAACCCGCTTGAACAGATTGCCACTGCGCCGCGCATCGACGTTATTGGTGTGGTCGACACCTGGGAGAACTATTTCCTCCAGCACGGGATCAAAATAGGCCCCCGTGACCTGGGGTTGCAGGTTGATCAATCCGTTTCCGCTCTAGAGCTTGCGATGCAAGGATTGGGGCACTGTCTGGTCCTGCGAAGCTTTGCCCAACCCTATTTGGACAGGGGGCAATTGGTGCAGTCCTGCGATATCGCGATGGATACCCAGAACAGCCATTATCTTGTCTACTCGGGCCCGCGCAAAAATCTGTCGGCTGAGGCCTTGGTGTTCTGCGACTGGATCAAAAACGAATTGAATAGTGGTGCCTAGCATATCGCTTGCGCTAGCCCCTTTAATACTCGACACAAGACCGGAAATGAAATCGGAGACCTCACCATGCTGATCTATGGACTAAGCACCTGCTCAACCTGCCAAAGGGCCCGCAAGACGCTGGAAGCGGAGGGCGTGGAGGTCACGTTTCGCGATGTCCGGGCTGAGCCGCTGAGTGAAGCGGAGCTTGCAACGCTTATCGTTGAATTTGGCGATCGTTTGGTTGATCGCACCACCAATGATTGGCGTGGGCTAAGTGATTGGTTGAAGCATTCAGAGGCCGAAGATCAGATCGCCGCCAAGCCCAAGGTGATGGCCCGTCCGGTGATCCAGAATGGCGACAGCTATTATCTGGGCTGGGACGACGACATTCAGAAAGCCCTGCTTTCCTAAGCAAGTATCACGAGAACTTGCGGAATAGCCGGGTCATGTCGAACAACTCATCCAGCCGTTCATAGCGGTCGCGGGTCTCGGACCAGCTTTCTTCTTGTGTCGCGGCGATCATCGCCTCAAGCAGCATCATGGTTGAGATGTTGGAATCCCACGCCGAAGGGATTTCGACCCAACAGTTGAAACTGTATTCCGCCACAGGCGCGATGGGGCTGGCCCATTGGTCAGTGATCAGAACAACCTTGACCCCGCGTTCAGCCGCCAGTTCGGCCAGCCGTTGCAAGTTGGTTTCATAACGGCGCACATCGAACATCAGCAGCGTGTCGCCTTCGACCATATCCAGCACATAGTGCGGCCAGGTGGCCGAGGACGAGGTCATATGTGTGACCCGCTGCCGGATCGCCTGAAAGTGAGTAAAGGCATAGTCGGCCAGGGCACGCGTGATCCGCCCCCCCACCACGTACAGGCGACCCTCGGTATTGGCCAATTGGCGGACCGCAGCGTCAAATTGCGTGGCATCAATGTTGGAAAATGTCTGCCCCAAATTGTCTGTCACTGCTTGTGCAAATCTATTCAGCATATGACCTTCGGGCGCTTCGGTGGTCCATTTGTCGCGTCTTTGCGTGGGCCCTGAAACAGTTGCTTCAAGCTCTTTCAACAACGCTTGATGGAATTGCGGGTAACCCTTGAAACCCAGTTTTTGTACCATCCGGGCCACGGTCGGTGTCGACACATCTGCGTTTGCGGCCACAATAGTGATCGAGGCCAAACCAGCTGCGGGATAGTTTTCTAGCAATGATGTCGCGAACTTACGCTCGGACTGGGTCAGCGTTGAGTAATGTTCGCGCAGCAAATCACGCACTGTGGCAGTTGGTTCGGTCAATGTACTGGTCCCATGCTGAATGCCGCTTTTTAGAGCACATGTATCGCAAAGAGAAGACCTTCACCCTTGCGAGCAAATTGTCTTCTGAAATTATATTGACACAATTCAAAGTTCATGAAAAGATTTTTCCAAAATGGGGAGTCATGTATGTCTTTGGGCGAATCCAACGCTCACGCTGAGGTCGTGGAAATCAACAACCCGGAGGGATCCGGTGTTGCGTTGATCTTGTGCGAGCACGCCAGCAATCACATTCCTGATGCCTATTCTGGGTTGGGACTGCGGGCCGAGGATCGCGACAGCCATGCTGCATGGGACCCCGGCGCACGGAACATTGCACTGTATCTAAGCGAAGTCCTGAATTCACCCATGGTGGCAAGCCGGGTGTCGCGACTGGTTTATGACTGCAATCGCCCTCCCGAAGCGGCATCAGCCATGCCCGCGAAGTCTGAACTGATCGAAGTGCCCGGTAACCAGAACCTGACTGCGACGCAGCGTCAGGCGCGAACCGACGAGATCTATATCCCGTTCTGTGATACTGTCAGCGATGTGGTTCAGGCGCGCAAAGCCGCAGGATTGCAGACCATTCTGATTACCATTCACAGCTTTACCCCGGTCTATTACGGCCAGCAGCGTGCGGTTGAGATTGGCATTTTGCATGATGACGACAGCGCCATGGCGGATGCCATGCTGGCCCATGCCGATCTGCTGCCAAACCGTCTTGTCGAGCGCAATGAACCCTATGGCCCACAAGACGGCGTCACCCACTCATTGCGGATCCACGGTCTGGCCCACGGTCTGGCCAATGTGATGATCGAGGTGCGCAACGATCTGGTGCGCACGCCAGAGGAAGAAACCGCAATGGCCGAAGAGCTATTGACCCTGATCCAGCCCGCGCTGGCAGATCTGGCGCAACAAGGGGGCGACAATGCCTAGAGTGATAACCGGATATATCCGCGGCGTGGACGCGATGAACCGATTTATCGGCCGGATCGCCATGTACCTGATCTTTGTGCTGGTTGGCGTGCTGTTGTGGTCGTCGATTTCCAAGACATTTTTCTATCCGTCGATCTGGACGCTTGAGACTGCACAGTTTGTGATGGTGGCCTATTACATCCTGGGCGGACCTTATTCGATCCAGATGGGATCTAACGTGCGGATGGATCTGTTTTATGGCGGCTGGTCAACCAAGACCAAGGCCTGGATTGATGCCTTTACCGTGTTGTTCCTGATCTTCTATCTCGGCGTGCTGCTGTACGGCGCGGTGGGATCAACCGCCTATTCCATTGGCTATTTCGGGGTCGAGCCGTTCTCGTTCTTCTGGGATCTCTTCAAGACCTTCCTGACCGAAGGTGTGACCGGAGCCAGCGAAAAGCTCGGCTATCTGGAACGCAGCCCAACCGCTTGGCGACCCTTCCTGTGGCCGGTAAAATCCATGCTTTGCGTCGGTGTCATCCTGATGCTGTTGCAAAGCCTTGCAGAACTGTTCCGGGATATCGGACGTCTTCGTGGAGTTGACCTCTGATGTCATATGAATTGATCGCAATCCTGATGTTCAGCGGCATGATGCTGATGCTGATGACCGGCCAACGGGTGTTTGGCGCCATCGGCTTTATCGGAGCCGCTGCTGGTATGGCCCTGTGGGGCGTCGGCGGGTCGGATATTCCATTTGCCGCAGCGATGAAGCTGATGAAATGGTATCCAATGCTGACGCTGCCGATGTTCATTTTCATGGGCTACGTGCTGTCAGAATCGAAAATTGCTGACGACCTGTACAAAATGTTCCACGTCTGGATGGGACCGGTCAAAGGTGGCCTTGCCATCGGCACCATCGGCTTGATGGTTCTGGTGTCTGCTATGAACGGTCTGTCAGTTGCTGGTATGGCCATCGGCGCCACCATCGCCCTGCCCGAGCTGTTGCGCCGGGGTTATGACAAGGTTCTGGTGACCGGTGTTGTTCAGGCCGGATCGTCGCTTGGCATTCTGGTGCCGCCGTCGGTGGTGCTGGTCCTGTATGCGATGATCGCACGCCAACCCGTAGGTCAGCTGTGGCTGGCGGGTGTACTGCCGGGGCTGATGATGGCGACCATGTTCATCATCTACATCTATCTGCGCGCCCGTATTCAACCGCATCTGGGGCCAGCCATGAAGCCCGAGGATCTGGCCGAATTCGAACAGATTTCCGACCATCCGCTGCGGTTGAACTACATTGTTCTGGCTGCGCTGATCCTGCTGCCTCTGCTGGCAATGACTGGCCTGTCCGATGCCAAAACCACTGCCGGAATTGCGCTGGCTGCTGCGGTTGGGTCCTTTGCCCTGCGCCACAACCCGATGTTCTTCAAAGACATCTTTATGAAAGAAAAGCACCGGTTGCTGTTCTCGGGTGTGCTGCCGCTGGCGATCTTTGCCGCGATGATGGTGCCCTTTGTCAACGGCTGGACCTCGCTGGTGGAAAGCTCGGCCATTGGGGCGATGACCGCCTTTGTGGCGGCGGTTCTTAAGGGTCGGATGAACAAAGAGGTGTTTGAAACATCCGTCCGTTCGACACTGGGCATTTCCTGCATGTTCATGTGGATCATCTTGGCCGCGCTTGGCTTTGGAGCGATCTTTGACGGTCTTGGCGCGGTCAACGCGATCAAGGATCTGTTCACCAGCCAGCTGGGTCTGAGCCCTTGGATGATCCTGATCCTGATGCAGGTTAGTTTCCTGCTGATGGGCACTTTCCTGGATGACACCGCCATGCTGGTGATTGTGGCACCGCTCTATGTGCCGCTGGTGGGCGAGCTGGGCTTTGACCTGATCTGGTACGGCGTGCTGTACACCATCACCACGCAGATCGCCTATATGACACCGCCGTTTGGCTACAACCTGTTCCTGATGCGGGCGATGGCCCCACCCGAGATTTCGCTGCGCGACATCTACGTGTCGATCATCCCCTTTGCGCTGATCATGGTTTCGGCCCTCGCATTGGTCATGATCTTCCCGCAGATTGCCACGTGGCTACCTGACTACGTTTACGGAAAATAATCCCAAAAAGAGCCCCGCCAGGGGGCCGCATTCTTAACAAGGAGAAATGACTATGACGACAAGACGTAAGTTTTTAGCCGCAGCTGGCGCTGGTGCAGTTGCTGCACCACTGGCAACACCTGCCATTGCTCAGTCCACCATCAAGTGGCGCATGCAGACCTATGCGGGTGCATCACTGGGTGAGCACGTGATCAAGCCGGCTATCGACATGTTCAACAAGATCGCAGGCGACCGCATGCAGATCGAACTGTTCTATGCCGATCAGCTGGTCCCAACGGGTGAGCTGTTCCGCGCCATGCAGCGCGGCACCATCGACGCGGTTCAGTCCGACGATGACTCGATGGCGTCACCAACCGAAGTCACCGTGTTTGGCGGCTATTTCCCGTTTGGTTCGCGCTACTCGCTCGACGTGCCTGTGCTGTTCAACCAGTACGGCCTGAACGAGATCTGGGACGAAGAGTATTCCAAGGTTGGCGTCAAGCACATCTCGGCTGGTGCATGGGATCCGTGCCACTTTGCCACCAAAGACCCAATCCGGTCCTTGGCTGACCTGAAGGGCAAGCGCGTCTTTACCTTCCCAACTGCTGGTCGTTTCCTAAGCCAGTTCGGCGTTGTTCCTGTGACACTGCCATGGGAAGACATCGAAGTTGCGGTACAAACAGGCGAGCTGGACGGCATTGCATGGTCCGGTATCACCGAAGATTACACCGTTGGCTGGGCTGACGTGACCAACTACTTCCTGACCAACAACATCTCGGGCGCTTGGGCTGGTTCTTTCTTTGCCAACCAGGGCCGTTGGAACGAGCTGCCAGAAGACATGCAGACCCTGTTCCGTGCCTGCTGTGACCAATCACACTACTATCGTCAGTGGTGGTACTGGGGTGGCGAAGCTTCCCTGCGGGTCAACGGTCCGAAAATGGAGCTCACCTCGATCCCTGATGAAGAGTGGAAGACCGTCGAAGACGCAGCGGTCAAGTTCTGGGACGAAATCGCAGCCGAGAGCCCCACAAAGGCCAAAGTTGTCGAGATCTTCAAGAAGTACAACGCCGACATGCAGGCGGCTGGCCGCCCTTACCGTTACGGCTAAGACTGACTACATATCATCGGAGTTGGCCCCACGTGGGCCAGCTCCCTTCATTGACAATTTCCGGATGCAAATTGATTGCCCGGCCTAACATTACAAAGGTTGCTCATGCTTTCCTTCGACACGCTTAAAGAACAGGTTGCCGATGGCACCGTTGATACCGTTCTGGTCTGCCTGGTGGACATGCAGGGCCGCCTGATGGGCAAACGCTTCCATGCTGGTCACTTTGTGGCTGGCGCCTGGGAAGAAACCCATTGCTGCAACTACCTGCTGGCCACTGATCTGCAGATGGCCACACCCGATGGTTACGAATCCACCAGCTGGGAACGCGGCTATGGCGATTACGTCATGAAGCCCGACCTGTCTACGCTTCGCCCAGTGCCATGGCTGGAGGGCACCGTGATGGTGCTCTGTGATGTTCTGGATCACCACACCCACCAAGAAGTCCCCCACTCGCCGCGTGCGATCCTGAAGAAACAGGTTCAGCGTTTGCAGGCCATGGGGTACGAGCCGATGACCGCCACCGAGCTGGAATTTTTCCTGTTCGAGAAGAGCTTTGACGAGATCCGCAAGTCGGGCTACCGCGATCTGGAGCCGATTTCTGGCGTCAACGAAGATTACAACATCATGCAGACCTCGCGCGAGGAACACGTGATGCGCCCAATCCGCAACCACCTGTGGGATGCGGGCCTGCCGATCGAGAACTCCAAGGGCGAGGCCGAAACCGGCCAGGAAGAGCTCAACATCAAATACGCCAATGCGATGAACACGGCTGAATATCACACTATCGCCAAGCACGCGATCAAGGAGATCGCGCATCAAGAGGGTCACGCGGTGACTTTTCTGCCCAAGTGGAGCCACGACAAAGTTGGATCCTCTAGCCACGTGCACCAGTCACTGTGGAAAGATGGCGCCCCTGCGTTCTTTGATGAGAGCGACCCGCTGGGCATGTCACCTCTGATGAAGAACTATATGGCAGGCCTGCTGAAATACGCGCCTGACTATACCGCCTTTATGGCGCCCTATATCAACAGCTACAAACGCTTCATGAAGGGCACCTTTGCCCCGACCCGGATCATCTGGTCGGTGGACAACCGCACCGCAGGTTACCGCCTGTGTGGTGTAGGCTCCAAGGCGATCCGTGTTGAATGCCGCATTCCGGGGTCCGACATGAACCCCTATCTGGCAATGGCTGGCATGCTGGCCGCGGGGATTGCCGGGATTGAAGAAGGTCTGGAGTTGCAAGAGCCATCCAAGGGTGACGTCTATCAGGGCAACACCGGCATGATCCCGGGCACTCTGCGCGATGCAGCGGCCACGTTGAAGGGGTCCGAGATGCTGCGCGCAGCTCTCGGTGACGACGTAGTAGACCACTACACCCGCGCGGCTGAGGTCGAGGTCGAGGACTTTGATCGCGTTGTGACCGACTATGAAATCGCCCGCGGTTTCGAACAGGTCTGATTGAATTCATAATCCCACCGCCAGCTACCTGTAGGGATTGTCTGGCGGTGGTTTAGGAAAAACTTTGAAGAGTGAAACAGGGCAATTGCTGCCCCTGAAGCTGGAGGTTTGGCAATGGGCCAGACACTGAAATGTATCTCGCCGATCGATGGATCGGTCTATGCAGAACGCGATACCCTGTCGCAAGACACGGCGTTTGCCGCCACCGACCGTGCCCGCGCGGCACAGGCGGCCTGGGCAGCCCGCCCACTGGCGGAACGCACCGAACTGGTGATGGCCGGTGTTGCGGCAGTTGGTGCGATGAACGATGAGATCGTTCCAGAACTGGCCCATATGATGGGTCGCCCGGTACGCTTTGGCGGCGAGTTTGGTGGCTTTAATGAGCGTGCCAGCCATATGGCCAGCATCGCTGAAGAGGCTTTGGCCGATATCGAGGTTGGTGAAGACGCCACGTTCAAGCGTTACATCAAGCACGTGCCCCACGGCGTGGTGCTGGTGGTTGCGCCGTGGAACTATCCATACATGACCGCGATCAACACTGTGGCCCCTGCCCTGATTGCAGGCAACACCGTTGTGCTGAAACACGCCACGCAAACCCTGCTGGTAGGCGAGCGGATGGCAGCAGCCTTCCACAGTGCGGGTGTGCCCGAAGACGTGTTCCAGAACGTGTTCCTGGACCACGACACCACGTCTGAGCTGATCGCCAAGAAGGCGTTCAACTTTGTCAACTTCACCGGATCGGTCGGTGGCGGCAAGGCGATGGAACGCGCTGCGGCTGGCACCTTTACTGGTGTAGGCACCGAGCTGGGCGGCAAAGATCCGGGCTATGTCATGGAAGACGCCGATCTGGATGCAGCTGTTGATACGCTTATTGATGGCGCCATGTTCAACTCGGGCCAGTGCTGTTGTGGGATCGAGCGCATCTATGTGCACGAAAGCCTGTATGATGCGTTTCTGGCCGAGGCGATTGACATCGTCAAAGGCTACAATCTGGGCAGCCCGCTGGACGAGGAAACCACCATTGGCCCGATGGCCAACGTGCGCTTTGCCCAGGAAGTGCGTGATCAAATTGCCGAAGCTGTTGAAGCAGGCGCAGTGGCCCATATCGACACTATGGCCGAGGATGACGGCGGCGCCTATCTGACGCCACAGATCCTGACCAACGTGACCCACGACATGCGCGTCATGCAGGACGAAAGCTTTGGCCCTGTGGTTGGCATCATGAAGGTGTCATCGGACGAAGAAGCCATCGCGCTGATGAACGACAGCCAGTTTGGCCTGACCGCATCGCTGTGGACGCAGGACGTGGACCGCGCGCAAGCGGTTGGCGACCAGATTGAAACCGGCACCGTGTTCATGAACCGGGCTGACTATCTGGATCCGGGCCTGTGCTGGACCGGCTGCAAAGACACGGGTCGCGGTGGCGGCCTTTCGGTGATCGGGTTCCATAACCTGACACGCCCCAAATCCTACCATCTAAAGAAGGTGACAAGCTGATGAGCCTTGTTGGAAACTGGTCCTACCCGACCGCAATCAAATTCGGCGCTGGCCGGATCAAGGAACTGGCAGACGCCTGTGCTGCTGCAGGCATCAAAAAGCCACTGTTGGTCACAGACAAAGGGCTGGCAAGCCTGCCTGTAACCCAGTCGACGCTCGACATCATGGAAGCCGCCGGTCTGGGCCGCGGCATGTTCTCGGAAGTTGATCCCAACCCAAACGAGAAGAACCTTGAGGCTGGCGTTACCGCGTATAACGAAGGAGGTCATGACGGTGTGATTGCCTTTGGCGGTGGATCCGGTCTGGATCTGGGTAAGATGGTTGCCTTTATGGCGGGTCAAACCCGTCCGCTGTGGGATTTTGAAGACATTGGCGACTGGTGGACCCGCGCGGATGCCGACGCCATCGCGCCGATCATTGCCGTGCCAACCACTGCCGGCACCGGTTCCGAAGTGGGCCGTGCCAGCGTGATCACCGACAGTGTCACCCACGCCAAGAAGATCATCTTTCACCCCAAGGTACTGCCAACGGTGGTGATCTGTGACCCTGAACTGACCGTGGGCATGCCCAGGTTCATCACTGCTGGCACCGGTCTGGATGCCTTTGCTCACTGTGTCGAGGCGTTCTCGTCCCCACACTACCACCCAATGTCACAGGGCATCGCGCTAGAAGGTATGCGTCTGGTCAAGGACTACCTGCCGCGCGCCTATGCCGATGGCACCGACATTGAAGCGCGTGCGCAGATGATGTCAGCCGCTGCGATGGGCGCCACTGGTTTCCAAAAAGGGCTGGGCGCTATTCACGCCATGAGCCACCCGATTGGCGCGGTGTTCAACACCCACCACGGCACCACCAATGCGGTCTGTATGCCCGAAGTGCTGAAATTCAATGCTAGCGCCATTGCTGATCGCTTTGACCAAGCGGCTGCCTATTTGGGCATCGACGGCGGCTTTGACGGCTTCCGCGCCTATGTGGACGAACTGAACGACAGCATGGGCATTCCACGCAAGCTGTCTG
Source organism: Parasedimentitalea nitratireducens (assembly GCF_057444295.1). Classification (NCBI taxonomy): domain Bacteria; kingdom Pseudomonadati; phylum Pseudomonadota; class Alphaproteobacteria; order Rhodobacterales; family Paracoccaceae; genus Parasedimentitalea; species Parasedimentitalea nitratireducens. The sequence goes on from NZ_JBYAXC010000007.1 coordinate 98,430, forward strand.
AGTTGGGCGTGACCGAGGCCAGCATTCCAGAGCTGGTCAAAGGCGCGATCATCGACCCATCCTGCGGCGGCAACCCAGTTGAGCTGACCGAAGCAAACCTTACAGAGCTGTTCAAAGCAGCCCTGTAACGACCCAGGCCACTCACGGCTATAGCTCCCTGGCCTTAGGCTGGGGGGCTTTTTTGTTTTCAGGATCAATCAAATGAGGGCTGCGCCCGACCGAGGTGGGTGCGCATGCACCCGCCTGGGGGCGGGCGCGTGCAGCCCGGTGTTCCACCGGGAAATCGCAATCTCTTTGAAAGACGTACTAAAGAGACGCACCTAGACTGATGGTCGGGCGCAGGACCTCTAGCACCGAATCCATATCACCCTTGGCCTCGCGCGCTTGCAGAATGATCTGCGCGGCGCGTTCGCCGATCTGTCGGCGGCAGGCGTCGGTGGTGGCCAAATCTAGTGGTAGCCCCTTCAACAATTGAAGATTGTTGAACCCCGCCAGTGCCACATCTCCGGGCACCGATACGCCCTCGGCCAGGCAATGCATCAGGCCGCCCACCGACATCACATCGCTTGAGTAGTAAATACACTCCAGATCAGGATTGCGCTGCATCATGCTGGCGGTAAGTTGCCGACCTGTTTCAATCGAGGAATCCCCGGAATAAAGCTCTTGGTCGTGCAGGCTCATGCCCTGCGCCGCCAACCCATCGACAAAACCGTCAAAGCGTTTTCGGGCGCGGAAATCCTGCGGCATCTTGGTGCCGATAAAGCCGATGCGACCATAACCGCGCGACAAGATCAGTTCGGCCATGTCGCGACCGGCCTCAAGATGAGAAATACCAACGCAGTGCCCCACCGGATCGCCGTCGACATCCATCACCTCGACCACTGGGATATCTGCCTGTTGCAGCATTTTGCGGGTCGGCTCGCTGTGTTCCAGCCCGGCCACAATCAGACCCGAAGGCTGCCAGCTAAGCATTTCACGGATAACTTCTTCTTCTTCCTCAAGATCATAGCCGGTGATCCCGACAACGGGTTTCAGCGGGCTATCTTTAAGGGTGGCGGAAATACCTGACAGCACCTCAGGGAAGACAAAGCTGTTGAGCGACGGCACCACCACCGCCACCAGGTTGACCGACTGCGACGACAGCGACCCGGCAATGCGGTTAGGAACATAACCGTGAAGACGGGCAATCTCGACAACCTTGGCCTTGGTCTTTTGTGACACATCCGGCGCGCCGCGCAGTGCCCGCGAGGCCGTCATTTCGCTGACCCCCGCCAATTGGGCCACATCTTTGAGCAATAGTTTTTTCGTCATGGCCATATTCTCAACTACTCCGGCAGTGATCACAAGGAGGTTCCCCACCATATCAGGACTTGATTTTCGCACCCGTTAGCGATAACGATAGCACAACCGTTATCGATAACGAAGTTGATAACAGACTCGAGCACCCTCGTCGGAGTTTAAAATGACCCTGAAAATTGCAATCAATGGTTTTGGACGGATCGGCCGTGGCGTATTGCGCGCGCTGATCGAAAATGACACCCGCGACATCGAAGTTGTTGCGATCAATGATCTCTCCCCGCCCGAAACGCTGGTGCATTTGCTGAAATACGACAGTGTGCATGGCCGTTTGCGGGCCCCGATTTCATTGGCCGATGGGGTGCTGAAGATTGGTCGCAACAGCATTCAGCTGACCGCGATTCGTAATCCCGAAGAGCTGCCGTGGCAGGATGTCGACATTGCCTATGAATGCACCGGGCTGTTCACCACCCGCGATTCCGCTGCGAAACATCTCCAAAATGGCTCTAAGCGGGTGCTGATTTCGGCACCGGGCAAAGAAGTGGACCGTACTGTTGTCTATGGCGTCAATCACAATGATCTGACGGCGGATGATGTGATCGTTTCGAACGCATCCTGCACCACCAACTGTCTGGCCCCGATGGCCAAGGTGCTGGACACTGCATTTGGCATCAAGACCGGTTATATGACCACCATTCATGCCTTTACCGGCGACCAGCCAACCCATGACACCAGCCACAAGGATCTGTATCGGGCCCGCGCGGCCTCGGTTTCGATGATCCCAACCTCGACCGGGGCGGCCAAGGCGATTTCTGAAGTGCTGCCACATCTGAAGGGCCGCCTGGAAGGCTCGGCGATCCGGGTCCCTACCCCCAATGTGTCGCTGGTCGATCTCAGCTTTGTGCCTGAGCGTCCTGCCACGGCCGAGGCGATCAATCAGGCTATACAAGCCGCTGCTGAGAGCGATCTGGCCGGTATTCTGGCCTATGAAGAGGACCCAATGGTGTCGATCGACTTCAACCATGATCCTCATTCGTCGTGCTTTGCCGCCGCGCAGACCAAGGTGACCGAGGACGGGCTGGTGCGGGTTGTGGCCTGGTATGACAACGAATGGGGCTTCTCAAATCGGATGATCGACACTGGCCGCCACATCGGCGCGCTGATGCAATCTCAGAAACTATCGCTGGCCAGCTAGATCCACCACACAGCTTCTTTTTCTGTCTCTCTTCCTGTGACCAACTGCCCGCAAGCCTGTGCTTGCGGGTTTTTTCTTTGGTTTATAGGCACCCGATGGCGATAACATACATATTTGCGGCACCTTTAGTATTTTGAAATTAAACAATTTATTTGCGCGAGATCAAAGTTGCTGGACCACAAGCGGGAGTATCCCGGTTGCGAAGAAACAATATTGGGCCCTCCGATGGTACCCCCCCGCGCAACCAAACAATCCAACCCGCACAAGCGACGCCCTACCCCTGCATGGCTGTGCGCTGTGTTGGGAATTTGTGCGCTGGTTTTGCAGCTACTTTCGCCTGTCTATGCAGGCTCGGCCAGTGCCGGGGAATGGATGGAGATCTGTGGCAGCGATGGCCCCACACTGATGCGGGTAGACTTGTCGGATGACGAGTCACCAGATTGCCCGGACTGCGGTGAGTGCAAATTCTGCACCACCCTGACCTTGTCCAGCGCAGTATTCCCGTCGACCCAACATCAGGTGAGCATCCACAGCGCGCCGCTCACATTTGGGAAATCCGATATCAGTGTCGCGGCGAACCCGGCCCATTTCTGGCCAGACAACCGCGGACCGCCGGTGCACACCAAGATTTATAGCGACAGCATCTGTCGCCCATCCATTGACGAAACTCTTAGCAAAGGAGGTGCGTCATGGACTTAAGACGCGCGATCCCGAGCCTCGCAAAAACACTTGCCTGCCTCCTCGTAACCACTCTTTTCATGGTCGCCTCGAACGCCAAGGCCGATAGCCTTGCCAGCTTTCTTGCCGACCTGTCCCCTGCAGAATTAGCCCCCGGAGCCGAGACCTTTGGCCCGGTGTCACCGGACACCAAAGTTGCCCCTGTCCTGAAGGATGGCAAACCTGTGGCCTGGGCATTCCTGACCTCTGATTTTGTCGGCACCACCGGCTATTCCGGCAAGCCCATCCATGTTGTCGCTGCAATTGACAGTGACGCGGTGCTGACTGGTGTGAAACTGGTCAAACACTCGGAACCGATTATCCTGATCGGCATCCCAAACTCCAAAATGATCGCCCTGACCGAAGGTTATGCTGGCCTTGATCTGAAAGCCGAAGCCGCCACTGGTGGTGAAGCCCATGATCTGGACATCATATCCGGTGCCACCGTGACCATCATGGTTATCGACGACAGCCTAGTGCGGGCAGGTATCAAAGTCTCGCGCCTGCTTGGTCTGGGCGGGTTGTCGCCACAGGTTGCTGATGGTCCGAAACGCGAAGTCGATATGGCGCAAGAAGCGACTTATGACTGGTCCGCTTTATCCGGTGACGGATCGGTGCGCCGCCTGACCTTGGACATTGGCCAGATCAACTCCGCGTTTGAGGCTACCGGTGATGCGCGTGCCGCAAAACGGCCAGAGCCGGGTGAACCCGACGATACCTATATCGACATGCACATGGCGCTGGTTTCGGTCCCTTCTATCGGTCGCAGCCTGTTAGGCGATGCCGAGTATCAGAACCTGACCGAGTGGCTGGAGGACGGAGAACAAGCCATTCTGGTATTGGGTCGTGGGGCCTATAGCTTTAAAGGGTCCGGCTATGTGCGCGGTGGTATCTTTGACCGTATCCAGCTGATCCAGGGCGACAACTCGGTTCGTTTCTTTGACAAACAGCAACGTCGTCTGGGCGATCTGGCCACTGCTGACAGCCCCAGTTTTGCTGAGTTGGACATCTTCAAGGTCCCAGCGGATGCTGAGTTTGACCCGGCTGAACCCTTCCGCCTGCAACTGCTGGCCCAACGAGCTGTTGGCGCGGTTGAGAAGACATTCCTGACTTTTGATCTGGGCTACAAACTGCCCGAGCAGTACCTGCTGCCGGTTGCGGCCCCTGTCATTGTCAACAGCGACACAGATGAGGCCGCCGCCAAATCCGCGCTATGGCAGCGGATCTGGAAAGACAAGACCGTTGAGATCGGCATCTTGGGCATCATGCTTTTGGTTCTGACTGGGGTCTTCTTCTTCCAGTTCCATGCAACCATGAATGCCAATGTGTTCTACTGGTTCCGCATTGGCTACCTGAGCTTCACCCTTGTTTTCCTGGGCTGGTACGCAAATGCACAGCTGTCGGTGGTCAACCTGATGGCCCTGGCCGGTAGCCTGCGCAGTGGCTTTACCTGGGATGCTTTCCTGATGGATCCGCTGGTATTCATCCAGTGGTTTGCCATCGCCGCTGCCCTGCTGTTCTGGGGTCGTGGAGCGTACTGTGGCTGGCTGTGCCCGTTTGGCGCGCTGCAAGAATTGCTGAACAAGGCAGCGCGCGCGCTGAAGGTGCCGCAGTGGACCCTGCCCTGGGGCCTGCACGAGCGCCTGTGGCCGCTGAAGTACATGATTTTCCTTGGTCTGTTTGGTCTGTCGATGGTGTCGATGACACTGGCCGAGACCTATGCCGAGGTGGAACCGTTCAAGACCGCGATCATCCTGAAGTTCGTACGCGAATGGCCCTTTGTCATCTTTGCCGTGCTGCTGCTGGTTGCTGGTCTATTTATCGAACGTTTCTATTGTCGCTATCTGTGCCCGCTGGGTGGCGCACTGGCGATCCCCGCCCGTATCCGCATGTTTGACTGGCTGCGCCGCTACAAGGAATGCGGCAGCCCATGTCAGACCTGTGCCAACGAATGCCCCGTTCAGGCCATTCACCCAACTGGTGAAATCAACCCGAACGAGTGCGTCGACTGCCTGCATTGTCAGGTTCTCTATCAGTCCGAAAGCAAGTGCCCGGTGGTGATCAAACAGATCAAACGCCGCGCCAAGGTTGGCGCTGCCGACATGAAAATGCCCATCGGACAGCCACCGGCGAACCACCCGAACGCCAAAAAATCACTCGTTTCCTGAAGGAGAAACACAATGTCAGAACAAGACAACAACCTGAATGTCACCCGTCGTGGCCTTTTGGGTGCGACAGCGACTGGCGCCGTCATGGCAACAGCTGGTGTTGGCGCAACCCTGATGTCCGCCAAAGAGGCAAGCGCTGCGGCCAAAGCCGCACTGGAGCCAGGTGAACTGGATGACTATTACGGTTTCTGGTCCTCGGGTCAGACCGGCGAGCTGCGCATCATGGGTGTTCCATCCATGCGTGAATTCATGCGCGTTCCTGTGTTCAACCGCTGTTCGGCCACTGGTTGGGGTCAGACCAACGAATCCAAGAAAATCCTGACCGAAGGCCTGCTGCCGGAGACCAAGGAATTCCTGGCGGCTAACGGCAAGGAAACATATGACAACGGTGACCTTCACCACCCACATATGTCGTTCACCGACGGTGTTTATGACGGTCGTTTCCTGTTCATGAACGACAAGGCCAACACTCGTGTGGCCCGTGTGCGCTGTGACGTGATGAAGTGCGACAAGATCATCGAGATCCCCAACGCAATGGACATCCACGGTCTGCGTCCACAGAAATTCCCACGCACCGGTTATGTCTTTGCCAATGGTGAGCACGAAGCCCCGCTGGTGAATGATGGTAAAATTTTGGACGAGCCATCGGAATATGTGAACATATTTAGCGCCATTGATGGCGACGAGATGGAAGTGGCATGGCAGGTGATCGTCTCGGGTAACCTCGATAACACCGACTGTGATTATCAGGGCAAATATGCCTTCTCGACCTCGTACAACTCGGAAATGGGTATGACCCTGGCCGAGATGACCGAGAGCGAAATGGACCACGTTGTTGTGTTCAACATCAAGGCCATCGAAGAAGCTATCGCTGCGGGTAACTACGAAGAGCTGAACGGTGTGAAAGTGGTTGATGGCCGCAAGAACGCGGGTTCGAACTTCACTCGCTACATTCCGATCCCGAACTCGCCACACGGTGTGAACGCTGCGCCTGACAAAAAGCACATCATGATCAACGGTAAGCTGTCGCCAACCGTATCTGTCATTGATGTTGAGAAAGTCGACGCGCTGTTTGCGGATAACGCTGATCCACGTTCGGCTATCGTTGCTGAGCCAGAGCTGGGCCTTGGTCCTCTTCACACTGCGTTCGACAACAAGGGCAATGCCTACACCACACTGTTCCTGGACAGCCAGGTGGTGAAGTGGGACATCCAGAAGGCAATCGACCTGTTTGCAGGCGCGGATGTTGATCCGATCCTCGACAAAGTCGACGTGCAGTATCAGCCGGGTCACAACTCGACCTCGATGGGTGAAACTGCCGATGCTGATGGCCAGTGGCTGATTTCGATGAACAAGTTCTCGAAAGACCGCTTCCTGAACGTTGGTCCGCTGAAGCCTGAAAACGAGCAGCTGATCGACATCTCGGGTGACAAGATGAAGGTTGTCCACGATGGTCCAACCTTTGCCGAGCCACACGACAGCATCATTGTTCGCCGTGATATCGTGAACCCGGTCAACGTCTGGGACCGCAACGACCCAATGTGGGAAGATGCGCGCATTCAGGCCGAAGCTGATGGTATCGATCTGGAAGAAGGTGCCGAGGACATCATCCGCGACAAGGATGATCCAACCAAGGTGCGCGTCTACATGACCAGCCAGGCGCCTATGTTCTCGATGGAGAAATTCACAGTCAACCAGGGTGACGAAGTAACAATCTATGTCACCAACCTGGATGACGTGGATGATGTGACCCACGGTCTGTGTATGGCCAACTTTGGTGTCGCCATGGAAATCGGCCCAATGGCAACCGCATCGGTTACCTTCATTGCTGAACGCCCCGGTGTTCACTGGTTCTACTGCCAGTGGTTCTGCCACGCGCTCCACATGGAGATGCGCGGTCGGATGATGGTCAAACCTCGCGAGGCTTAAGAAAATGCGTTGGCTCCTACCCATAGTTTCACTGATCTGCTCACCTGCTTTGGCGGCTGAGTGGGACGTGCCCAACCGGGCGGGAGCCATTGCGGCAACACTGGCGCAGGCGGCGGATGGAGACACCCTCCGCCTCGCCCCCGGTACTTATACCGAAACCATTACATTAGACCGGCCCATCACCCTGGATGGGCGCGGCGTTGCCGTGATTGACGGCGGCGGAACCGGAACTGTGATTACTGTTACCGGCCCGGATGTTATTGTATCCGGCCTTACGGTTGTCGGCTCGGGATCAGATCACGAAACCCTCGACAGTGGGATCAAACTGACCAAGACGGCGAAGGCGCCGCAAGTTCTGAACAACACGCTACGCGGCAACCTGTATGGCATCGACATTCACGGCGCGCGCGATTCACTGGTTGCTGGCAACACCGTCGAAGGCCGCCAGGACCGCCACATGAACGCGCGTGGCAATGGCATCTATGTCTGGAACGCACCCGGTTCTGTGGTCGAGGACAATTCGGTCCGTTGGGGTCGTGACGGGATTTTTGTCAACAGCTCCAAGAAAAACACGTTCCGCAACAACACCTTCCGCGATCTGCGGTTTGCGGTGCACTACATGTATGCCGATGACTCTGAAGTTTCCGGCAATATCTCGATCGGCAACCACCTGGGGTATGCCGTGATGTTTTCCACCCGTGTGCGTGTCACCGACAATGTGTCGCTGAATGACCGCGATCACGGGATTATGATGAACTATGCCAACAAAAGCGTCGTGACCGGGAACTATGTCAAAGACGCATCGGGCAAATGCACGTTTTTGTACAACTCGCACAAGAACGATTTCAGCGGCAACTGGTTCCAGGGCTGCGATATCGGCATCCATTTCACAGCCGGATCGGGCAACAACCGCATGGTAGAAAACAGTTTCATCGGCAACCGCACACAGGTCAAATACGTGTCGTCCAAATGGGTAGAATGGTCCGAACAGGGCCGTGGCAATTACTGGAGCGACTTTGCCGCCTATGATGTAGATGGCAACGGCATTGCCGATACCCCCTATCGACCAAATGACAGCATGGACCACGTCTTGTGGACCCAACCCGCAGCCAAGATGTTGCTTGGCTCACCCGCTGTGCAGCTGGTGCGCTGGTCGCAGGCCGCCTTTCCGGCGCTGTTGCCAGGTGGAGTAATGGACAGCCATGCGCTGATGGCCCCGGTCAAACCGGCGGCAAGCAATAAGGTAGCACAGGATGGATAACAGCCTGATCATTACATCCGTGGACAAGTTTCGCGGCAAAACACAGGTACTGCAGGACATTGATCTGTCAGTCGCCCCCGGAGAACGTTTGGCCCTGCTGGGTCACAACGGCGCGGGCAAATCGACCCTGATCAAATCAATCCTGGGCCTGACACCGATCCATGGCGGCAGCATTTCGATAAACGGCGCCGCGCCGGGATCTGCAGCAGCCCGCCGGGGTACCGCTTTTCTGCCCGAGGCGGTGAGTTTTCACCCTGCTCTGACCGGTCGCGAGCAGTTGAGCCTGTTTGCAAATCTGTCTGGCGCTAAGGCCGATGTTGCTGGCCTGCTGGAGCGGGTTGGGCTGGCGGATGCACTGGATCGCCGGATTGGCACCTACTCCAAGGGAATGCGGCAGCGATTGGGGCTGGCACAGGTGCTGTTGGGGCGCCCCAAGGTGGCGCTGCTAGATGAGCCCACCAGCGGGTTGGACCCAATCTCACGCCAAGACCTTTATGCCATCATTGATGAGCTGGCTGAACAAGGTACCGCCGTGCTGATCGCCAGCCACGCGCTGACCGAGGTCGAAGCGCGCACCGACCGCATCGCCATTCTGCGTAAGGGCGAGAAGGTGGCCGACAATACACTGGCCGAGCTGTCGTCCGAGGCGGATCTGCCCACCCGGCTGCGCATCACTGCGCGGGCTGGAGAAATTGAGAAACTGGCACAGCAGGTTGGCGGCACCCGTGTCAACGGTGCTTCGGTTGAGCTGTGTTGCAGCGCCGACCAAAAGATGGCCGAGCTACGCCGGATTGCGGCGCTGGGGGATGTGGTTGTTGATTTCAGCATGACCCCACCCCGTCTTGAAGACCTGTATCGTCACTTTGCCAAGGAGAGCCGCCAATGACCCCGCGTGCCCTTGCCATTGCCGGATCCGAGCTGCGGATCCTACGTCGTAACCGCTGGCTGTTCATGGCCACCCTGATCATGGTGCTGTTTGCCCTGGCGCTGACCTTTGCAGGCAGTGCGCCAACTGGTAGTCTGGGCGTGGATATGCTCACTGTTTCGGTGGCCTCGATGACCACCCTGTCGGTCTATCTTGCACCATTGCTGGCCTTGATGATGTCCTTTGATGCAATCTCCGGTGACCGGGATCGTGGCAGCCTGTCGCTGTTGCTGTCTTATCCTGCCGGGCGTGGCGAAATCCTGTTGGGCAAGTTCCTGTCCCACCTAGCTGCGCTTGCCTTTGCCATGACCGTTGGGTTTGGCACCGCTGGTGCCCTTGCCGCGTGGTCGGGCGGAGCTGGGGCTGACAGCCTCCTGGCGCTTGGACGTTTAATCGCGACCTCAATCTTGCTGGGGGCTGTGTTCCTGGCCTTGGGCTATGGGGTATCTTCGATCTCTGGCAGCTCTACCGCTGCGGCGGGGATGTCGGCAGCCCTTTGGTTGATTTTTGTTGTTCTTTACGACCTTGGCCTGCTGGGCGCGGTTGTCATGGATGAAGGTGGCGTGTTCACTCAGTCCGTGTTCCCCTGGCTAATGGTCGCCAACCCAGCCGATGCGTTTCGTGTCTGGAACATTGCCGCGTCTGAAACCATCGCAGTCACCAGCGGCATGACAGGTGCTGCAAGTGCCCTGCCCGCTTGGGCTGCCCCATTGTCGTTGCTGGTTTGGCCGCTAATCGGTCTTGGCCTGGCTCGGATTGCATTCGGAAGGGTGGAGCCATGAAACTGCACATTCCGCTGCTGATCGCCCTCGCCTTAACCGCCTGTAAAGAGGAAGAGGCCAAGGCGCCACCGCCACCTGTTGAGCTAACACAGGAAGCGCTGAGCTTCTTTTGCCAGATGAACATTGCTGAACACGGCGGCCCCAAGGGGCAAATCCACCTTGAGGGCTTCCCTGCGCCGCTGTTCTTTGCTCAGGTGCGGGACTTGGTGGCCTATATGAAAAGCCCCGAGCGGGACGCCAAGATCACGGCGATCTATGTCAGCGATATGAGCGTAGCGCCCAGCTGGGAACAGCCGGGTATCGACAACTGGATTCCTTTGGATGACGCCGTGTTTGTCGTGGATGCTGGCGTGGCAGGCGGCATGGGGGCGCCCGAGATCGTACCATTTAGCTCGGAAACCGCCGCAGAACCGTTCCTGAACCGATATGGAGGTCATTTGCTGCCGTTTTCAGAAATACCGGACACGGCTGCACTCGCGCCTGTTGATTTGTCGCAAGAGTTGGAAACCCCTTCATGACTGCCCTGACCCGCCGCCGTTTTCTGGCGATTTCTGCTGCAACCGCAGCCTTGCCTGCACATGCGACTACCCTCCCGACAGCAACGTGGCGTGGTATAGCGCTGGGAGCCCCGGCTTCGCTACAACTTGCAGGACTGGAGCAGATAGAGGCGCAGCCCATCTTCAACGCAGTTAAGGCAGAGTTGTCCCGTTTGGAACTGATTTTCAGTCTCTACAAAGAAGGGTCTGAACTCCGGCGATTGAATGCAAACGGCAATTTACGCAACCCGTCCTCGGACCTGCTGGAAGTCTTGAGTCTGGCGGGCTCTATCCACGATGCGACAGGTGGAGCGTTTGACCCTAGCATTCAGCCATTTTGGCTTGCCTCTGCCCAAGGGATGGCCCAGCCAGAGCACCATCAAACCTCGAACTGGCAATACCTGAGCTTTAACAGTCGCCAAGTCAAATTCACTGTACCGCATAGCGAGGGTATGGCGTTGACCCTAAACGGCATTGCCCAAGGTGCAGTGACGGACCGTATCGCGTCGCTGCTGCGCAGTTTTGGCCTGAGGGATGTTTTGGTCGACATAGGTGAAATCGCTGCCAGAGGTACTTCATCGAATGGCAAGCCCTGGCAGGTTGGAGTAGCTGATCCAACAGCCCAAGTGGTGAACCGGGTCAGTCTGTCTAACCATGCGCTGTCCACCTCGGCCCCTGATACACCGGATCTGTCCGGTCAGACGCGACGCCATATCTTGCCGCCGACTTTGACCCACCAAATCCAGCAATCTCTGGTTTCCATTTCCGCCCCAACCGCTGCAATTGCAGATGGTCTGTCCACCGCTTGCTGTTTGCTGACCGATGCTGAAATCGCGCAGGTTCTGGCACAATTCCCCGGAGCCCAAATAGAGGCGCTGCGCACTATTACATAGTTCTTTCCGCCCCTTGCGCTGGTCCCGGCTGCAATGCCAATGTGGGCGTCAGCGCGGGGGGCGGTTCGGCCTGCCTGCGGATTACGGGAACGCTATTTTGAAATCCGTCCGCCTCCGTCTTCTTCTGCTTGCCCTGATCCCGATCAGCGTGCTGATGCCGCTGCTGCTGGTGCTGGCGATGACCCGCTGGAATGCCGATTACGACAACATGCTGATTGCCAATGTCGACAGTGACTTGCGCATCGCCGAACAGTATCTCGGGCGGATATTGGCAGGGACCAGCACTGACATCCGAAGCGTTGCCGAGTCGACCGTGTTCAGCGACGTCCTTCTGGCCCCTCCACGCGAGCGGCTGCGTTTTCTGGATCAACGCCGTACCGAACTGCAACTGGACTTTCTTTATTTTATCCCTGACGACAGCCTGTCGGGGCCAACATCCAAGTGGCCGGTGATCGCTGCGGCGGCCGCGGGCAGTCTTAGCTCGCAAATCGATATTTTCTCAGCCGAAGACCTGCTCAAGTTTTCATCCGAACTCCAGCAACAGGCCCGTATTCCGCTAATCGAAACCGAAGCGGCTGTTCCCACGGCACGCACCACCGAGGACCGTGGCATGGTGGTACACACCGCCTCTCCTGTCACAGTATTGGGACACAACGGTGTGCTTGTTGGCGGCATCCTGCTGAACCGCAATCTCGACTTTATCGATACCATCAATGCGCTGGTTTATCTAAGTGACAGCGCCGGAGAAAACCGTCAGGGCACCGCCACCCTATTTCTGGATGATACCCGCGTGTCTACCAATGTGCGCCTGTTCGAGGATGTCCGTGCCCTAGGCACACGTGTGTCGGCAAGCGTGCGTCACCGGGTGCTGAACCTGGGCCAAACTTGGCTGGACCGCGCCTTTGTGGTCAATGATTGGTATATCTCGGGCTACCTGCCGCTGACCGACAGTTTCGGCAGTCGTGTTGGCATGCTGTATGTCGGATTTCTTGAAGCTCCATACCAGCGAGCCAAACGGGCCGCCTATTGGACTATCATGGCGGCCTTTGTTGGCGTTCTGGCGCTTTCTGCCCCTTTGTTTTTGTGGCTGGCCAAAGGCATCTTCTCGCCGTTGGAGCGCATGAGCAAAACCATGAAAAAGGTCGAACGAGGTAATCTGGCAGCGCGCAACGGGGCCGTTGGCAGCAAGGATGAAATTGGTCAGGTCGCGGCCCACCTCGACAGCTTGTTGGATCAGGTTCAAGACCGCGATCAGGCCTTACGCGACTGGGCGGATGAGCTGAACACCCGTGTCGACAAGCGCACTGCCGAGTTGCGTGCTGCCAACAGCAAGCTTGAGGAAACCTTCAAGCAACTGGCGATGAGCGAAAAGCTGGCCTCGATTGGTGAAATCACGGCAGGCGTAGCGCATGAGATCAACAATCCGGTGGCGGTGATCCAGGGCAATGTCGATGTTATTCGCATGACACTGGAAGGTCAGGCGGGCGAGATCGAGACCGAGCTGAATCTGATCGACAATCAAGTGCTACGGATTGACGCCATCGTAGGGAAACTTCTGCAATTTGCCCGCCCCACCGAATTTGGCACATTTGAGGAAAGCGTTGAAGTTGCCCCTGTGGTGCAAGACTGCCTGGTGCTGGTGGACCATGTGATTTCGAAACAGGACATAACCGTCCATCGCGATTTTCAAACAGCGCCGCCGGTGAGTATCAATCCTGGTGAGCTGCAACAGGTGGTCATCAATCTGGTGATGAATGCAGCCCAAGCCATGGGAGGCGCAGGGGATATTTACCTAAGCCTGACAGCCGCAGATCGAGAGGATCAAACCGGTGCTTTGCTCACAGTTGCCGACACCGGTCCCGGCATCACATCCAAGGACATTAGCAACGTGTTCAACCCCTTCTACACCACCAAACTGGGCGAAGGCACCGGCTTGGGGCTCTCCATCAGCCAAACACTAATCCAACGGGCCGGGGGCCTAATTTCGGTCCACAACAGGGAGGGTTCAGGTGCCGAGTTCAACATCTGGCTCCCTGCTGCCACCTAACACTGGATCCAAACTTTATCTGGCCAGAAATCTCCCGGGGTGAATTGCCTGATCCGACAAGAGGTGCAGCGCCCCTCAGAACCCCCAAGATGCACATTTGCGATCAATGGTTTTGCGAGACACGCCCAATCTGCGCGAGGCTTCGGCCCGGTTGCCGTCGCAGGCATCCAGCACATGCATGATATGGCGTTGTGTCACCAGATCCAAAGTCTCAATCGCGGCGGCTCCGGTGATGGAGCCGGTGCCCGAGAACTCCTCGGGAATCTCACCCAGGATCACCGAACGTTCGATCAGGTTACGCAGCTCGCGCACGTTGCCCGGCCAGTCGTAGCGACTGAATTTCAGTAGCGTCTCTTCATTCAACTCCAGCGCAGGCATGCCCAGCTTGACCGCAAACTGCTCCATGAACAGCGAGGCCAATTCAACAATATCCTCGACCCGTTCACGCAGGGGCGGCATCACAATCTCAACGACGTTGATACGGTGATACAAGTCAGCGCGGAACCGGCCGTCGGCCACGGCCTGTTGCAAGTCAGCGTTGGTGGCAAACAGGAACCGCAGGTTTAGCGGGATATCACGTTCCGCCCCGACCGGACGAATGCGTTGATCCTCGAGCACCCGCAGCAGTGCCGCCTGTACCTGATCGGGCATCTGCGCCACCTCGTCCAAGAACAAGGTGCCGCCATCTGCGTGCAAGAACAGACCATCCTTGCGGCGGTCCTGATCATCCACCATGCCAAACAGCTCGTGCGCAATCCGATCCGGCGCAATGGCAGCGCAGTTGACCGCAACAAAGGGTTTGTTGGCACGCTCTGACTGCGAATGCAGGGTACGGGCGGCGATCTCTTTGCCAGTGCCACTAGCGCCGGTGAACAAAACCGGTGTTGGCAGCGGGGCAAGCCGGGTCAGCATTTCACGGGCCTGACAAATCGCGGCTGATTTCCCCAGCAAGCGACCGCGCGCAGCAGATCCTTCGGCAGACAGCTCGTGTTTCAACAGGTAGTTATCGCGACGTAGGTATTTGCGATCCAGGGCCCGCGCCACCGAATTGAGAATCTGGTTGGCGCGAAAGGGTTTTAGCACAAAATCAGCAACCCCAATGCGCAGGGCCTGAATGGCGGTTTCCAAATCCGCATAGGCGGTGACCAAAATGGTATCAGCAAAAAGCCCTACCCGATGCTGTTCCTGCACCCATTCCAAACCGGTCTTGCCCGGCATGATATTGTCCAGAATGACTAGGTCAAAATGCGACTGATCCAGAATGGCACTTGCCTCGGCAGCCGAAGCCGCCTGTTCGACCCGTTTGCAGCGCGGGGTCAGGATCTTGGTCATGAAGTTGCGCATTCCCGGCTCGTCATCAATCACCAGGATCGAAGCACTCGCCAGGTTTTCACCATATTCATCGCGCGTGGTCGTATTCTGCATTAGTTCTTCACATCCAGCCGGACCGAGGGTCCTGCGTGTTTCTCGTGGCTGGCAAAGCCCGCCTGTTGCAGCAGCAAACTGGCGCCGACGGCAATCACCAAAATGGCGGCAAATCCGATCAACATGGCTTTCATGGTATTGTGTCTCCATCGTGGAAAAGATTTAAAACTGACCAGATCTGGCCAGACCCACAACGCAACGCTAGCAGGACTGGTCAGGAATTACGAATGGCCAACAGTCTGAATAGTTCAGTCAGATGACGACACCTTAGTGGCTCCAGGCGGCGCAGTGTTCTCGGCATTTTTCACCTCGTCCAGCCAGATGCTGTGGTGTTGCTTGGCCCAGGCCTCGTCCACCTCGCCGCTGCCCATGGCATCATAGGCGCCTTCCATGCCAACGGAGCCGATGTAGATATGTGCAATGATGATGGCCATCAGCACAAAGGCCAGGATGGCGTGCCAAAGCTGGGCCAGCTGCATTTCTTCCTGAGGTGCGAGAGTTTCCGACAGCTCACCAAACCCAAGCAGACCAGACAGGCCAATGTCGTTGGCCACGGCAAAACTTTTGGCAAACAATGGCAATTCATAAGGGAACAGAAGCGACACACCCGTCAGCGAAATGGACGCACCGAACAAGACCACCGACCAGAAGATCACCTTTTGCCCGGCATTGAATTTCTTGGCGGGGGGGTGTTTGCTTCCAACGATACCGCCAGCCTGGCTGATCCAGACCAGATCGGTGCGGTCTGGCAGGTTGTGAATGACCCACATCACAAAGATGATCAGCAGCCCCACAATAAAAGCCCAGGCAACGTTATTGTGGACCCATTTGCCCAACTCTAGCAGGGTCGCATTGGCCTCTTTGCCGAGATAAGGCGCAATCCAAATCCGGCCGAACAGGTTGAACAAACCGGTGATGCCTAACAGGATAAAAGAACCCGCAAGCAGCCAGTGGCCGAAACGTTCAAAAGCTTTGAAACGTGTCACGGTCCGGCCTGTTTTGTCGCCATCAATGCGAATTTTTCCGCGCAAGAGGTAAAATACCACCAACAGCGCAATGGTCCCTAACAGCAACCAGCCGCCATATTGGCGCAAGGGGCCGGCCCGAAAGGCCAACCATTTCATGCCGCCGTCCTGTACCAGAACCGTGGCAACCTCGCCGCCGGTTGAGACGCTCACATCTGCTGATCCATAGCGCAAGCCGCGCCAGAATTCGGGATCCGAGACACCGCCCCGTGTGCCTAGTTGCGATACGCCCGGCATTCCAGCAGGGTCGCCAATGTTGTCGCGACGAAACGCGTCATCCACCGCCTCGCCATTTTGGCGGGCCAAGATATCGGCAAGGGTTTGGGCACCGCCGGTGGCGGTACGATCAGGGGCAGTTTGTGCCGTAGCAGGCAAGGCCATGGTTAGACAAACCAGGAGCCAAAGAAGAACGCGCATCGGGTCCTCGACATTCTGAAAACAATTTGATCATCCGTTTTCCGTGACAGAAAACGGGCTGGAATTTTGAAAATTCCGGATACGGTTGCACCGGCGACAGTCAAAGCCGCCGGTGCTGTTAACGCGGGTTACTCGCCTTTTGACTCGTAGGCTGTACCCCAACCCCAGGCGCCTGCACCAAAGCCACGAGCAACGATGCGTTCGCGGTAGACCGCAGACACAACATCACCGTCACCAGCCAACAGTGCTTTGGTTGAACACATCTCGGCGCAGATCGGCAGTTTGCCTTCAGCAATCCGGTTGCGGCCATATTTGGCGAACTCGGCGGTTGAGTGGTTTTCTTCGGGGCCACCGGCACAGAAGGTACATTTGTCCATCTTGCCACGGCTGCCAAAGTTGCCGGCCTGTGGGAACTGCGGCGCGCCAAACGGACACGCATAGAAGCAGTAACCACAACCGATGCACAGATCCTTGGAGTGCAGCACCACACCGTCGTCGGTCTGGTAGAAGCAATCCACGGGGCACACAGCCATACAAGGCGCATCCGAACAATGCATACAGGCGACCGAGATCGACCGTTCGCCGGGCTTACCATCATTGATGGTCACAACACGGCGGCGGTTGATACCCCAGGGCACCTCGTGCTCGTTCTTACAGGCGGTGACGCAGGCGTTGCATTCAATGCAGCGGTCGGCGTCGCAGAGGAACTTAGCTCTTGCCATCTTTCTTTCTCCTTATGCTGCGCTGATGCTGCAGAGAGTACATTTAGTCTCCTGCATTTGCGTGACTGAGTCATAGCCATAGGTCTGAGCGGTGTTTGAGCTTTCGCCCAAAACATAGGGATCAGCGCCATCGGGGTATTTGTCCCGCAGGTCCTTACCCTGGAAGTGCCCACCAAAGTGGAACGGCATAAAGGCAACGCCTTCGCCGACCCGCTCGGTGACCATGGCCATCACTTTGACCTTGCCGCCTTCGGGGCTTTCGACCCAGACCTGAGCACCGTCACGAACACCTAAATTGTTGGCGTCACGGGTGTTGATCTCGACAAACATGTCCTGCTGCAACTCGGCCAACCAAGGGTTGGACCGGGTTTCTTCACCGCCGCCCTCGTATTCGACCAAACGGCCGGATGTGAGGATGATCGGGAACTCCTTGGACACGTCTTTCTTCTGGATCGAGGCATAGAGGGTTGGCAGGCGATAGGCCTGACGGTCCTCGTATGTTGGATAGTCTTCGACCAGATCACGACGGTTGGTGTACAATGGCTCGCGGTGAATTGGCACCGGATCCGGGAAGGTCCAAACCACGGCGCGGGCCTTGGCGTTGCCAAATGGCGCACATTCGTGCTTGATCGCAACCCGCTGGATGCCGCCCGAGAGGTCGGTTTTCCAGTTGGTTTTAGGACCAGCCACGGCATCAATCGACGCGCGTTCCTCGTCCGTCAGATCGCCATCCCAACCCAGATCCATCAGCATCTGCATGGTGAATTCCGGGTATCCATCCTGGATTTCCGAGTTCACCGAGTAGACACCATCAGCCAGCAGGTTGTCGCCATCCCGTTCGACACCAAATCGGGCACGGAAGGTGAGACCACCTTCGGATACCGGTTTGGACATGTCATAAAGGTTCGGCGTGCCGGGATGGTTCATCTCGGCAGTTCCCCAACACGGCCATGGCAGACCGTAATAGTCCCCGTCAGCAGGGCCACCAACAGCCCGCAACGTGGTGCGGTCAAAGGTGTGCTGGTTGGCCATGTGCTTCTTCAGGCGTTCCGGGCTTTGGCCGGTATAGCCAATGGTCCATAGGCCTGCATTGAACTCACGGGTGACGCTTTCGATGTTGGGGGTGTTTTCGTCTTCCATTTCGATATTGCGGAAGAAACGATCTGCCCAGCCGAATTTGTTCGCAAACAGGCCCATGATTTCATGGTCTGTTTTGCTTTCAAACAGCGGTTCGACAATCTTGTCACGCCACTGAAGCGAACGGTTGGAGGCAGTCACAGACCCACGGGTTTCAAACTGGGTACAGGCCGGAAGCAAATAGCAGCCATCGGTGCGGTCATGCAGAACTGCCGAGACGGTGGGATACGGGTCGATCACGACCAGCATGTCCAGCTTCTCCATCGCGGTCTTCATTTCCGGCATCCGGGTCTGCGAGTTGGGCGCGTGGCCCCAAAGAACCATCGCCCGAACGTTATTGGGCTGATCGATGTTGTCCTTGTCTTCCAGAACGCCATCAATCCAGCGACTGACCGGTATACCCTTCAGGTTTTGCAGGGATTTTTCCTTGCCATCAGCCCCTTTGAGCATGTCGAACTGACTGGACAGCCATTCGTCATCTTCACCCCAAACACGGCCCCAATGCGCCCACGCGCCATTGGACAGGCCATAGTATCCTGGCAGGGTGTGGGACAACACGCCAAGGTCGGTTGCGCCCTGAACGTTATCGTGACCACGGAAGATGTTGGTTCCGCCGCCGCTTGCGCCCATGTTGCCCAGCGCCAATTGCAGGATGCAGTATGCGCGGGTGTTGTTGTTACCAGTGGTGTGCTGGGTGCCACCCATGCACCAAATCACGGTGCCCGGACGGTTGTTGGCCAATGTCTTGGCAACCCGGTGCAGCTGCGATCCCGGAACACCGGTTACGCGCTCAACTTCTTCGGGGTTCCATTTTTTGACCTCATCCCTGATCTGGTCCATTCCCCAAACACGGGTGCGGATGAACTCGCGGTCTTCCCAACCGTTTTCAAAGATGTGGTACAGAATACCCCAGACCAGTGCGACGTCGGTCCCTGGACGCAAACGGACATACTCGTCGGCGTGTGCGGCAGTCCGGGTAAAGCGCGGATCACAAACGATCAGCGGTGCATTGTTCTGCTCTTTGGCCTTGAGAATGTGCAGCAAGGAAACCGGGTGTGCCTCAGCCGGGTTACCGCCAATCACAAAGATGGCCTTGGAGTTGTGAATGTCGTTGTAGCTGTTGGTCATGGCGCCGTAGCCCCATGTGTTGGCTACACCGGCAACAGTGGTCGAGTGACAGATACGCGCCTGGTGGTCGACGTTGTTGGTGCCCCAATAGGCCGCAAACTTGCGGAACAGATAGGCCTGTTCGTTGTTATGCTTGGCCGAGCCGAGCCAGTAAACGCTGTCAGGACCGCTT
This sequence comes from Parasedimentitalea nitratireducens, assembly GCF_057444295.1. Lineage (NCBI taxonomy): Bacteria > Pseudomonadati > Pseudomonadota > Alphaproteobacteria > Rhodobacterales > Paracoccaceae > Parasedimentitalea > Parasedimentitalea nitratireducens. The sequence continues at coordinate 118,205 of NZ_JBYAXC010000007.1, forward strand.
TCCTCGCGGATATCCATCATGCCGCCACCGATCTCGTCGATCGCCTGTTCCCAGCTGATGCGCTTCCACTCACCACCCTCTTTTTTCATCGGGTACTTGAGGCGGCGTTCACCGTGGGCGTGCTCACGAACCGAAGCCCCCTTGGCGCAGTGGGCACCGAGGTTGAACGGGCTGTCCCATCCGGGCTCTTGCCCGATCCAGACACCATTCTGAACTTCCGCCACAACTGTACAGCCGACCGAACAGTGGGTGCAGATGGATTTTACGGTTTCCACAGCGCTGTTTGCTGCGGTTTGCGCGCTGGCCCGGGTCACCGACCCGCCAGTGGCGGCGATGGCAGTCATGCCACCAATGGCCAAACCTGATCCACGCAGAAACGCGCGGCGGTCAACGGAACTATCCGCGACCTTGGAAAGGATACTTGTCCGCTGGGGGCGTCTCGCAACCCCGTTGGTCTTTTTCCTAAGCATTATAACCTCCCTTGCTACCCGTTAATTCGGGCTTGCTAGGTTTAAGAAAATCAGCAGGCGGTCGGGCGTCTCGCAACCAGTTGCCTGCAATGGAAAACCACGTCCGGTTGCTTAGAACCGCACGCTGTCAAGGTAAGCGCGGGTATGCGCCGTATCCTGCATCTTGTTGGATGACAGGTCGGGTTCTGCGGCCTGCGCCTCGCCCCCGGTGGTCGCAACAGCCACCGCAGCCAGCGGTGCCGATGTTGCGGCCAGTTTCAGAAAGTCGCGGCGACTTGATGTCTCCTCGGTCTTTCTTGTCATGAGAATTCTCCTCCCCATTGGTGAAAGACGGTTGCCCGTCCAATTATGCGGATTGCTCCGCGCTCATTCTGTAACCCTCAGCCTCGATCTCCATAAACACCCGGCCAACGGCGCCGACGGCGGCATAAAGAACCGAGTTCTTTGCGCTCTCGAGATCTGAAAAGAAGTGACTGGCCCAGGGGCCGATGTGCTTGTTAAAGAAGGACTTTTGGTCAGTCAGGCTAGCCGGCTCGCCAAAACGGCCAACGATCAGCGCGCCCATCATCTCCATCAGCGAGGCGATGTTATCTTCGGGCTCATAAACGATCTGGGCACGGGTCAGCCCGCGTGCAGCCATATCACGGCGCAGCGAGGCCAGCGGCTTTTCGTTCAGGAAACCAGTCAGGTAATAGCTGGCATAGGGCAGCAACTCCCCGCGGCCCATCCCGATGAACAGCTTGTTAAACTCGCTTTCAACCGCTTTTGGTTTCGACAGGCCGGCCAGTTTCGCCAGCGCGTTGATCGCGGTGCCCAGATCACCTTCGTCACCGGACAGACCGGCAGTTTGTTCCAGCAGCATCTGCTCGGGTGGGGCCGACAGCAGAAGGCCCAGGAAATTGTATAGATCCGCGCGCAGGCGATCCTCTTCCATCACTTGGACCTGTTGGGCCGTGGCTGTCATTGGTGTCTCCTGTGTCATGTCGTGGCGACCTCGTCTTCGAATGCAAATCGCATACGGCGCGGGGCGGCATAGGTCGGGGTCTCGTCCATCTCGGGCTCAAATGGGGCAGCGGCAACGGCAGCAGGTTGCACTACTACGGGTTGTTCAGGCTGCTCGATAATGGTTTCGGGTGTTTCGTCTGCGGGCTCATCGTCGGCGATTTCTGAGCCTTCTGCCTCTAGCGCTTCAGCTTCGGCTTCGGCAACTTCCTGACGGGCCATCTCTTCGACATGGGCGGTCATGCCTTTGCCAACCTGATAGGCGGTCTGAATGTTCTCAACCACACAAGAGGCGTCGGTGAAATCTTCACCGTAATCGACCAGCCCATCGACATTGGCCAACACTGGGTTGGTCAACCACAATCGGCGCAGGGCACGGGTGCGGATGCGGGTGGGAATGGTCTCGGTCAGGAACACTGTAAAATCATCGCCCTCGCCCATTTGGTCGGGGTCTGGCAGATCCAAGTCTGCTAGGATCTCTGCATCGCTCTTGTCCGCCAGTTCGGCATCGCGCTGCTCGGCCAGTACGACGGCTTCGGCGCGTTCATCCGCGACAGCTTCGGCCTCAACTGCTGCCTTGCGGCGGGCCCAGAAATCACCGCCACTCATTGCAGCCGCTCCTTTTTGGCCTGAACCGGCGAGCGGTAGACATCAGCCATCTGGGATATACGTGCATCACCGATGCCATCTTCGGAGGCTCCGATGTCGGTCTTGTCGCGGCGACGTTTTTTGAACTTTTCCTCGTGGTGATGCATCTGTGCAAAATCCCGCACCCAGGCAATCAGACCATCCGGCATTGGTACTTTCTCGACAATCTCTTCGCTGCTATCGGCATAATCTTGTGCTTCGTAGGGGGAGGCTGTGACCAGCGTCACCTCAAGCGGATGCGTCACGACATCACTTTCGCGCAACACGACGTAGATGCAGGGCACCTTGGTGCTTAGCCCGTGCAGATAGGCTTCGGCGTCCGACCCATGTAGTTCCAGGTCCAGTGTGGCAGCGTGAAACTCGCTGACGTCGTCCTGATCGCGCAACAGCTGCCAGTTGGCTTCGGCCGCACCGGGGAGGACAGCGACGGCTTTCCACGAATACTTGGCCCACCGGGTGACACCCGGGGCGCGGCGCAGCACAACGCCAAGCGGCATCGTGTCGAATTTGTCTGGATTGTGGATCACCCCGTTGCGGTCCCATCTGGCTAAGTTGCTCCACTAAGTTGCAGTAGCTGCTTGTGGTTTCCAAAGCTGGTTTTTGCGATTTGCCGGTATTTCTTCAGATCCGGACAATTTGGGGCGAGTGTTTTATCCTAATGTAACGGTCCGGTCGTTTTGTCTAATTCGACTAATTCACTCAACAAATGGTGAGCGGGCATATTATCCGAATCACCCCCACTGATTCGCGCTGTGTTCGCCCACTTCGAGTTTCCAAAACCGGTTTACGAACCCGCAGAATCATGCCTAGTTTGTGATCCAGATCTGGCGAAAAACGCCCTATCTGCCGACCAAAGTGCAAGCGAGGACAACATGCCTAAGCAATTGATTTTATGTGACTGTTCAGGGTCACAAACCATCGATTCCGCGGGCCTATCACAGGCCACTGGTTTAAGCTGCTCCAAGCTGCATTCCGCCCTGTGCACCGATCAAATCGAAGACGCGGCCAAGGCAATTGCCGAGGGTGAGGCAACAATTTGTTGTGCCCAGGAACAGCAGATTTTTGAGGAGCTGGCAGCTGAAGTTGACGCCCCCTCTCCCCCCTGTTTGGACCTGCGCGACCGGGCCGGATGGACCGAAGATACGGCCTCAACACTACCCAAAATGTCCGCACTGATCGCCGAGGCGGGACTTTCCGTCCCTGCAGCCAAAAGTATTGACGTGATCTCGGAAGGGTTGTGCCTGATCCTCGGACCTGCCGAAGTGGCACTGGAAGCGGCCGCCAAATTGCAAGATGCATTGGCGGTGACCGTGGTGCTGGAAGATGGCATTGAGCCACCAACGACCCGCGCGTTTGAGGTGATCCGGGGTCGGTTGACCCATGCATCCGGGGCCTTGGGACAGTTTGACCTGCGATTTGATGCGTTGCAGCAATTGTACCCCGCTGGCCGCAACTGGGGATGGGGAGCGCCGCGCGACGGCGGACACACCAACTGCGATATCATTCTGGATCTGACCGGCGACAGCTCGCTGTTCCCCGCGCCTGAAAAACGTGAAGGATACCTGCGTGCTGATCCAAAACATGCCCCGTCGGTCGCCTACGCTGTTTTGCAGGCCGTGCAACTGGTTGGGACTTTTGAGAAACCTCTCTATGTGCGCAACGAACCGTTGCTATGTGCCCATTCACGGGCAGGTCAGACCGGATGCAGCAACTGTCTGGACATCTGCCCAACCGGAGCCATCACCTCCAGGGGAGATCATGTCAGTATTGACCCGATGATCTGCGCCGGGTGCAGCTCCTGTGCCACGCTATGCCCATCCGGTGCGCTGACTTATGATGCGCCGCCAACCGACAGTCTGTTCCGCCGCATTCAGACATTGGCCAAGGCGTTTCTGGATGCAGGAGGCACTGCCCCCCGGCTGCTGGTGGTCAATGAACATGGCCGCGAGATGATCAGCTATGCCGCCCGTCTCAGCCGCGGCCTGCCCGCGGATGTTGTGCCGCTAGAGTTGGAAGCGCTGAATACCTTTGGCCACGCAGAGATTTTGGCGGCTCTGGCTGCGGGTTTTGCCCATGTAGACATTCTGCTGTCCCCCACTGTGGAACGCGAGGTGCTGGAGCGTGAGGTCGAACTGGCCACAGCCATTGGCGGTGACAAGATGGCGCTGTTGGACCACTTTGATCCCGAAGGCCTGAGCACAGCGTTGTTTGAAGCAGAAGTCCCCGCTGCAAACGCCAATATCGTACGTCCGGTGGGAACACGACGCCAGATTACAAGACAGGCTGCCAGGGCACTGAACCCTGAGGCAATCGCTTTGACGCTCCCCACTGACGCGCCCTATGGTGCGGTTCTGGTGGATACCAGCGCCTGTACCCTGTGTCTGTCCTGTGTCTCGCTGTGCCCTTCGGGCGCGTTGGGCGACAACGAAGATCTACCTCAGCTGAGGTTCCAGGAGGATGCTTGTTTGCAGTGCGGGTTGTGTGCCAGCGCCTGCCCAGAGAAAGCGATCACATTGGAGCCGCAGTTGAATCTGGCTGACAGTGCACTGTCACAGGCTGTTTTGCACGAGGAAGAGCCCTTTGCCTGTATTGAATGCGGGTCCTTGTTCGGAGTGAAATCCACTGTTGAGAAGATAGTGGAGAAACTGGCTGGCAAGCACTCAATGTATCAGAATGCGAATGCCGCGCGGATGATCCAGATGTGCGATGACTGCCGCGTCGACGCCCAATACCATCAGGAAAACTCACCCTTTGCTGGCGGTGACCGCCCCAAGGTGCGCACCACCGACGACTATCTTAGCAAGCGTCGCGATCACTGATGCTGCAAAGGCGCGCCCAAATCGGCCGGTTCCAGCTTGGCAACATAGGCCAGTATGGCCTCCAACTGGTCGAGTGTCATCTCAACCGGCACAATCGGTGGAGGCCGGTCAGCCGCAAAGGGTGCTGTGACGCCTTCGACCTGGGTAAAGGACGGATGCGGATTCAGAACATAGAACGTCTGGAAGCGGTCCGCCCAGTTGTCCAACGTACGCAGCACAAAAAACGACGGGGTCGAACCAATGGCGTTCATTGTAGAGTCTCTGGACACCACATGACAGCGACCGCACATTTGCCGCGACACTTGTTTGCCCGTGGCGGCGTCGCCGTCAAAATCCAGCGCGACAGTTTCTACCTCGCCCTCATCAGGAAGCCGGAACATCTGCTCCCCACCCGGCGCGTAGCTGGTGATGGTGCGTTGCCCAACCTCAGAATTCAGCCAGTCGATAAACCGGCGGGTGCCGGGATGGTCGGGTGTCAGAACCTGCATGTGCCACGTGGCCATGGGTCCGACAAACAGCGCTTTGCCATCAGGCCCAAAGGCGATCTCATGGGCCTCGCTCGCCTGTACAACTTGCACCCGGATCTGAGTTTTCAGCGAGAACCTCGGCAGCAGATGCTTCAACAGGCCGCTCTCCACCAGCTCGAGCGGCGCAGACAATCGAACAAGCCTGTCATCCGCCCGTGCAATCGGTGCGAAACTCAGGCAGACATAAATCAGAAAAATCAGACGGGTCATGCGAAATGGTAGGAAGACCTCCTCCCATTCGTCAAGCACCCCCTCAATCCAAGGAGCAACACAAACGTGTCTCTCACCCGTGAAACTGTTCTAGCCGCGCTGAAAACTATCACCGATCCAATCAGTGGCGGCGATATTGTCGGCGCAGGCGTGATGCGCGCCCTTACCGTCGAAGGGGCCGAGGTCCGCTTTGTGCTTGAAATCGACCCAGCCAAGGCTGACGCCTATGGCCCGGTGCGCGACGCTGCCGAGAAGATCGTAACCGACCTTGAAGGTGTCGACAAAGTCTCGGCCCTGCTGACTGGTCATGCCGCCAAGACACCGCCACCCGATCTGAAACCATCCAAACCCGCGCAGCCCGCTGGACCACAAAAAATCCCCGGCGTGGATCGGATCATTGCTGTTGCTTCGGGCAAAGGTGGCGTTGGGAAATCAACCGTATCGGCCAACCTGGCCTGTGCGTTGGCGGCGCAAGGACGGCGTGTTGGGCTGCTGGATGCGGATGTTTATGGCCCGTCGCAGCCGCGTATGCTGGGCGTTTCCGGACGCCCTGCCAGTCCGGATGGCAAGACCATTCTGCCGCTGCGCAATCACGGTGTGACCATGATGTCGATTGGCTTGATGACCAACGAGGATCAGGCCGTGGTTTGGCGTGGACCAATGCTGATGGGCGCGCTGCAGCAGATGATGATGCAGGTGCAATGGGGCGCACTGGACGTGCTGATCGTGGATCTGCCGCCGGGCACTGGTGACGTGCAAATGACGCTGGCACAAAAGGCCGAGGTCGATGGTGCCATCATTGTGTCTACACCGCAGGATGTGGCGCTGATTGATGCGCGCAAAGGCATCGACATGTTCAATCAGCTTCACGTGCCAATCCTGGGCATGATTGAAAACATGTCGACCCATATCTGCTCGAACTGCGGGCACGAGGAACATGTCTTTGGCCATGGTGGCGTTGCTGCCGAAGCGGACAAGCTGAACGTGCCGCTGTTGGCCGAAGTACCGCTGCATCTGGACGTGCGACTGGCTTCGGATGGTGGGGCACCGATTGTGGTCAGCAAGCCCGACAGCCCGCAGGCACAGGTGTTCCAGTCCATTGCCAAAACACTGGTTGAACGGGGCGCCGCATGAGCGAGGTCGCCTTTCCACCACTGCTATCGGGCCATGCTGTCAGCGGGCAAGAGGATCCGTTTGAGACCGCCTGCAAAAAAGCAATCTTGGGATGTGACGCAGGGTTGGTGACCTACAATCTGGCACCCGACCAGTTGCGCGCGGCGATGGTGTTCGCCCCCGAAGTCCCCCTTCGGCAGGCGATGTCAATGCTGCCGACCTGCGGTGTTGGTTTTCAGAACGCCCTTGGCGCGCTGGCCCCGCCAGAGGTTGCTGTTCATCTGGAATGGCAAGGGCAGATCCGCGTCAACGGAGCCCGCTGTGGAACCCTGCGCACCGCTGCCAGCACCGCCGATCCTGACGCGGTGCCCAATTGGTTGGTCGTTGGCTTGGAACTGCCGCTGTGGCCTGCTTCCGAGGACAGTGGCAACACACCAGACGACACGGCCCTTTATGCCGAAGGCTGCGCGGATGTTGAAGCACCCGCGCTATTGGAGAGCTGGGCGCGTCACAGCCTGCACTGGATCACCCGCTGGGAAGATGAAGGCAGCAAGGCGCTGCATTCCGAATGGCGCGCCTTGGCCCATGGTGTTGGCGAAGAAGCGGTTCAATCCGGGCAATCGGGCACTTTCCTTGGCATCGACGAAGACTTTGGCATGCTGCTGCGTGCCGATGATAAAACTCACCTAATTCCCCTGACAACTCTGCTGGAGAACCCCTGATGCAACTTGCCCGTGCCATTCATTTTGACGAAAGCGATCAACGCGTTTTTGCCAGTCCGGCCCGCACTGGGGAATGGTGCGTTTCGGGTGGTTTTGAATTTTCCAACTGGAGCGAGGCAGATCTGAGTGGCAAGCCAAAACAAGCCTTTGCCAATGGTTGGATGGGTCTGGAAACCGCTGGTCGCGTGACGTTTGTTGCTGTCACCCAGATTGAACAAGGCGAGTTGGATATTCTGACCGACCTGCTAGCGCATCATTTCGTGACCTACTACGGAGCGCCAGACATTGCCGCCGCCCGCCCCGTTGCCACAGAGGAACTGTCGCAGATGCGCGGGCTGTGTGAGGATCATGAGGCAAACACTTTGCTCACCGTCAGCCGCGAACTGACCAGCGCTGGGATCAGGGAAAGCTTCCGCGCGATCGAGCCGCAGGATGCCGGACTAGAGCAATTCGCCATTCACGGCGATACCGGCACTTAAAACCACGGGCTGAGCAAACACTGCAAAACAAAAAAAGGGTCCCAGCCATGGACTGGCGCCTTTGCACTCATTACCAAAAATTCGCCTATTGGTGCACTGCGTTGAACACAAACAGTGTTTCGCCATTGATCTGGTAGCCATCAATCAGCACTTTGGCGCGGTCTGACACCAGCCAAGCCTCTAGCTGCTGGGCCAGATCGGTTTTCACATGGGCGTGTTTTTCAGGGCTGACAGGAATATAGGCGTACTGGTTGAACAACACCGGATCACCAGCAAACAGCAGCGCCAGATCCCCCTTGTTGGCAAAGTTCAGCCAGCTGGCACGGTCAGCCAAGATATAAGCGTTCATGCCTGCGGCAGTGTTCAGCGCCGCGCCCATGCCTGCGCCAACCGCATTGTACCATCCGTCAAACCCCTCGACCTCCAGACCTGCTGACGTCCACAGGCTCAGCTCTTTCTTGTGAGTTCCACTGTCATCGCCACGGCTGACAAAGGTCGCCTTGGCACCAGCGATCTTCTGCAAGGCGCCGGCGGCATCAGAGGCGACACCAACCTCGGCGATATCATCCTTGGGGCCGATAAAGACAAAATCATTATACATGATCTCACGACGGTGAGTGCCGTTGCCACCGGCCAGAAATTTCGTCTCGGCCTTCTTTGAATGCACCAGGATCGCATCCACATCACCGGCCTCACCCAGACGCAGCGCCTGGCCTGTACCCACCACCAAGAGCTGCACTTCGAGCCCCAGATCTCCCTGGATCGCGGGCAGCAAAACATCCGACAGACCTGAATTATGGAAGGATGTGGTGACCGCCATCTTCATCGTGTCGGCATATGCTGAGGTGGCCAATGCCACAGCGGTGACCGCTCCGATCAGCATGTGTTTCATTCTACAATGTCTCCTCTTAGAAACGCGCGTCCCTGTTTGGTTTCAGGCCCGGCAAAGAACTGCTCGGCCTTTGAAAATTCGTGGATCTTGCCGTGCAAGACAAAGATCACCTCGTCCGCCAATCGCTGAGCTTGGCCCATATTGTGGGTCGACATGATCAGGCGGGTTCCGTCGGCTGCAGCGCGGGTCAGGATCTCTTCAATCTCGCGCGTGGCACGCCCGTCCAGCGAGGCGCAGGGCTCGTCTAGAAACAGCACTTCGGGGTCACGGATCAGGGCACGGGCCAGGGCCAGTTTCTGCTTCTCGCCGCCGGACAACATCGTGGCCTGTTGTTTCAGCGCGTGCGCCAGACCAACCCGTTCTGCCCAGTCCTGAGCGCGTTGCCTTGCCTTGGCCTTTGTCTCTCCGATCAAGCGCAGAGGGTAGGCAATGTTATCAACCACCGACCGTCGCATCATCACCGGGGACTGGAACACAAAGGCCTGGCGTTTCTGTGCTTCGGCCATGTCACAGGCCCAGTCGAGACTGCCACCGTTTAGGCGTGCAATGCCATGCAGCATCTTCAACATTGTGGTTTTGCCAGCGCCATTGGGCCCGATCACGATAGTCACACCCTGCCCTTCGAGTGTCAGGTCAATTGGTCCGGCCAGAACCTTGCCACGGCGGCGCACCATTGCCTGATGGGCGATAAGTGGAAACATCTGCATTACCAGCGGCCCTCGCTTTCAGTATGGCTAAGCCGGTGGATCATCAAGTTCACCGTGACGGCGATGGCGATCAGGACAAAGCCAAGCCCCAATGCTATGGCAAATTCACCCTTACCAGTTTCCAGAGCAATCGCCGTGGTCAGAACCCGGGTGGCGTGATCAATGTTGCCGCCAACAATCATAATTGCGCCGACCTCTCCGATGGCGCGACCAAAGCCTGCCAAGGCAGCCGTCAGCAACGCCCTGCGACCATCCCACAGCAGCGCCTGAATACGCTGAAATTGGGTGGTATTCATCGATATCAGCAAGTCATGGTAGTCGCTCCACAATTCACGCAGGGATTGATGCGCGATCGAAGCAATCAGCGGCACGATGATGATCACCTGAGCGATGATCATCGCGGTGGGGGTGAACAGCAGTCCAAACACCCCAAACGGCCCGGATCGCGACAGGAATACGTAGACCACCAAGCCCACAACAACCGGCGGCAATCCCATTAGGGCGTTCAGCACCGCAATGGTGATGCGGCGCATGCGGAACCGGCGTACCGAAAGAAACGCAGCAAATGGCAAAGCAATCGCCGAGGCGATAAGCAACGCTGTCAGAGTAACGCGAAGCGAGCGCAGGCTGATCTCAACCAGATCAGCATCCAACGTTACCACCAACCAGAAGGCCTGTGCCATTCCGTTCCACAAGTCTGACATTATTTCCGGTTTGCTCCTGCTCGTCACACGGATCGCGACAGCCTAGCACGGCTGCCGCAACTTCCAAATCACAGGATAGGTCGTAGAAATAGGCAAAAACGACAAAGGTCTAACAAAAGGTCAGTTTGACCAACTGAATCCTCCAGCAACATCGACCTCAGGTCAGATTGCGCATGACGATGCGCAATCCAAACGTGCCTGCTGTATTAGCAACCAGGCTGCCAGTGCCTTATTGCTCTTCCTCTTGAGCACTTTGCGATGACAGACGCACCACAACCTTGTCCTCTAAATGGTGGACCTCGACATTGCCCATGGGGATGTCCGCAAGCATTTCTACAGGCAGGTCTTCACATTTTTCTGGTTCTTCCTCACACGTGAAAACAGTTCGTCCGTTCAGATAGGTTAGCCGCGAACGCAGCCCACGTGGTTGCTGGATTCCAGCGTTCTCAGCGCTTGGCAGCGATTTGTATGTACCAGTCACATAAACCGGAGTTTCCCCCGTTCCGATGACGGCAGCCAGCTCGCGGGTTTGTTGTTGCCAAGCAGTAAAGCCCAGTGCTTCTTTGAAGGTTCCAGCCATGTAGGCCAAGACAAAGAACCTAAGCACATTGGTGCTCATCCGTTTGGTCAGTCCACCCTTTTCGCTCAGCTGCAGGATCATCAGGGTGAGCAACACAATGTAGCCAGCCCAAGCAAACCCATTGACGCGCACGGGTAAGAAGATCCCTGTTTTCACGGTCTGGATAAAAATCAGCCCCAGGCCAGCAAAAACGCCGCAAAGAATATAGGTCACCCGCCAAGGATCACGTCGGCCAACGATACCGATCGAAGCGACAAGCAGCACGAGATGCACAATCGACAATGGGACAGACCCAAAACCCTGCACAAAAGCGCTTGCTTGTAAGAACCCCCAAATGCGCTTGGAGTTCTCCAGAGCCGAAGCAAGATCATGCGCCGGGTTTCCTTCGCGCCAAGGGGCCATGGTCACGCCAAATATGCCATGTTCCAAATAGTTGAAGGTGAAGATCAGCGCCATGCCCAGCGCGAAGCTACCAATGAACAGGGCCATCACCTTGGTCAGGTCACCAAATGATCGCCGTGTTTCAGTCCGAGCCAGGCAAAGCGCCAGTAGAAACAGCGGGTAAGTTGTGTAAGCCATGAGTGTCATCGGCACAAAGACGACCAAGAGCCAGCGCGCCGGTTTCTCGCTAAGCCGCGTAGACAGCCAGGCATAGAGTGCGACCAATGCCATTCCCGGTATCAAGGTGTTATACCAGTACGACATAAGTGTAGCCGACGGGCCAATAGCTACGAGCAAAGCCAAACCCACGCGGTGCCAAAGACCGCCCTTATCTCCTAACGCGACCACAGCTAGGCTAGCGGCAAAAACAGACCAACAGAATTGGTATACCAGATAGTTCAGCCAAGATGGGGTTATGAAACCTCGAAGGTGCCAAGGATAGTTGATCCAACGCCCTTCATAGAGAGTTTTAAGATAATAGCCGGATGGATCCGCAAGCAATGCCGGGAAATCGTCATGTCGGACAATCGGGTCCAAAACCTGCGCACCCATGGCCAACAACAACCCTAGAAAGGTCAAGACAATTGTCGTGGTCAGTACCGGAAATTGGGCTAGGCGACAGTTTTCAACCGGCGTTGCAGCGTCACTCATCCGTTTGCCCGCTGTGCCTTGCGCGCCAAAATACCGGCACGAACCTGTGCGATTTTGGTCACCATGCCACGTGGCATCAAAGAGACGACTATCAGGCGCAGGCGCCAACCAAGACCACCGGCTAGTTTCACCTGTTCCCCAACTGGGACTTCTGTTGCCAGAACATCTGGGGACAGCCCTTTGCGGCCTTCCTCATTGGCGTACAGCACAGTGTTGTAGCGATACCAGGGTTCAACGCCCTCTGCGTCTTTCAACTCGGGACGCGCGCAATCAAAGGGCGCGAAACCACGTTTTGCAAATAGATCCTGCCAGAACGAAAGTGGCTTTTCATTGATGTGAAACTCCCCTCCTTGCCCGGGAACAGCTGCGGAAAACAGCACTCGATCCGCGTGACGCGTCAGGCTTTCAACCAGAATCCCGGACGCCTCTTCAGGGAGGTGTTCACCCACCTCGAGGCTCTGAGCCAAATCGAACTTGCGCCCCAGATCCACCACTTTGGTCAGGTCGGCCGCATGGAATTGATCCTTGGGCACTGCCAGCCGTTCACGATCAACATAATCGCCATCAACAGCGGCGACATCGGTGACGCCTGCCTTGATCCATTCGCCTAGCCAGACACCGCGTCCCGAACCAAGATCCAGTACACTCTTGGCGCCTAGCCAGGGTTGCACCACTCGTATCATCGCCTGCGCAGATGTCCGGGCGCCGGTGTCGATGTAGTCGAAAAACTGGTTGGAATAGATATGAGACATGACTGCTCCGATTTTACTTATTCACCGGCATGGGCAAAAACCCAGATGCGGAAGATTAGATAGTTTTGTACCGGCAACACCACTGTTACCACTGCAGCGGCCACAACCTCGGGCCAGTTCAAAGCCGGACCAATCAGCCCGGTAATTATGCCCGACACCAGGAAGCCCAACGAAATTGTGCAGCCAAAACGAAAGATCTGTTCAGGCAGCGCCAAGGGTTGGCGGAATGTCCACCAGGCCTGCCCTATGTATTGCACCACAACCGCCACACCAAAAGCCAGTACATTGGCCAAAGGTTGGATCATGCCCAACGCCAGAAGTCCAAGATAAAGAAGCACGTATATCGCGGCTACTGTACCTCCGACTATTCCAAACCGCAGTATCCTGAAACGGCTTTCGCTGATCATGATCGCTCGGTCTTAGCAGTCTTCTTCGAAGGTTCTGCAACTTCAACATCTGCCGCTTGTTGTAATTGCCCGGGTTGGCCGGTTTCCTGAGAAAGAAAGTACAGAGGTCTTTGCTTGCTCTCCATATACAGGCGGCCAACGTATTCGCCCAAAATCCCCAAAGTCAGCAGTTGGATTCCCGAGAAGAAGGAGATCGCCAGCAACATCGAGGCCCAACCAGGGGCGGTGTTAAACAGCACCAGAGAGCCAAAGACGTAAACCCCCATCAACACCGTGATGAGCAAGCTGACAAAAGACAGGCGGGTGGCAATCTTGAGCGGTTTTGTGGAAAATCCGGTCAGCGCATCAGTGGCAAAGCGCAGCATGGCGCGGAACGGATATTTGGTGACGCCCGCCACCCGTGCTTCGCGGACATATTCCAACCCAACCTGATGAAAGCCAGCCCAGGCAAACATACCGCGGATAAATCGGGATCGTTCAGGCATCCCAAGCACTGAATCAAGCGAACGGCGGCTGACCAGGCGAAAATCACCCGTGTCATTGGGAATAGGCACGTCGGATAGTTTGTTCAGGAACCGATAGAACAGGTGCGCCGTCATGCGTTTGAATAGCGTCTCGCCCTTGCGTTCAGCCCGGCGCCCGTAAACCACATCATATCCACGATCCATCATCGCCATCATGTCAGGCAAAATTTCAGGCGGATCCTGCAGATCCGCATCAAGCATAAAGACGCGCTCACCACGGGCAGCCTCGAGCCCGGCGGTCAGGGCCACCTGGTGGCCACGGTTGGCCGACAGGCGCAGCCCGCGCAACTGGGGCACCTTTATGCTAGCCGCTTCCATAGCGGCCCATGTTTCATCGTTTGAGCCATCATCCACCAGAATGATTTCGGCCCGATCTGCCCAAGGTTCAATTGCCTGCGCCAGTCTTTCGACTAGCATTGGAATTGACTCGTCCTCGTTAAAGCAGGGTACTACAACGGAAAGGTACACCTTACTCGTCCCCACATCTATTTTGTCTACTCGATGGCCTGAATACTGAACGAATTCGACACACCAAGCCAACCCGATCCGGGTGGGCTCGCATTGTCGGGCAAAAAGGTTAACGGCCTGTGTGCTTTGCGCCACAGACTATGACATTGGCATGGCGGAAGTGGTGCGACCGCCTTGTTGCGGCCGCTTTTGCAGCCGATTTACAAGAACCCACGGGGAATCGTTTCTTTCCATTCCTTAACCACCACCGGGTGCTTTTCTGCGCTCTCAGTGGCAGTTACAACACGGTGCACATAGAAATTCTCAGCATCACAGCTCATGATGTTCGATGTGTCGATCTCGACCTGCCAGCCCTCTCGTTCAAAGGTAAAATTCCATGTACTTTTGAACTGGGCAGAGGCTGGGTTATCTGGGTGGATTGCGTAGTGCATCGCAACATTACTGCCTACGCTCATGCCGTGATATGGATCCCTGGACTTTCCGTAGTCATCAAAAGTGTTGAGCACCAAAGTCCCGTCATCCAAGACCTTATGCTCGGATGTCCCCGATAATTCGCGCAGCTGTTCGACCTGAAGCGTTGGGAAATCCAGTGCCGGACCGGGATGTTGCAGATCAATCTCGGCGCTAACCCGGCGTTCTGGCAAAATCAGCGCACATCCTTGCAGATCCAACGTGATTTTGGTGGCTTTGGGCGTCGGCCAGACAATGGGCCAGTACGACGTCGACAACGCAAGCCGTAGTTTGTGTCCAGCACGCAGGCGATGGGCGCATTCATTCAGTTCAATTTCGGCTTCGTAGCGTTGCCCTGGAACCAGCTTTTCGGGCGTTTCATGGCTGGCATAGTGTGTCAGGTTCAGTGGCCGGTAGCTGATCCGCTGTGATACCCCCTGCGGAGAGACATCACATAGGCGCGCAACGATCTGGGCGAAGGGTTTGTCCACCGAAAACGCGATTTTCACGCGCGCACGGCCCATAATTTCTAGTGGTGCATCAAGAGGCTGTGTGTCGAAACACAAAGACAAATCATCATCAGGAGCCTGATCACCCGCCAGCTCATTCTCAAATCGCATACCCGGGCAGAAGTAACCGCTTGCCTGTCCAACATGCGCAGGATTGGCAACAACCTTGGTGCCAGTGCCTGTGGTATCTCGAAGCCCTGCTTGCCCCAAGTGCAGAACCCGCTCCACGATATTGGCCGAGGGCCACTCTGTTTCAGCAATCCAACGCCCCCTGCGCGGCTTATTCTGTTTGGTCGGGTTGAAGTGCTCCTGCATGAATGTGCGGTAGTCTGGCAGGTGTTCGGCGCCGTTTTCTTTGCCTTTTAGCCAACGGTCGAACCACGTCAGGACTTCACCGTGAAAGTCTGAACTTTCCATTTTCGAGATATGGGCATAGCGATGCTCCCAAGGGCCGATCAGCGCCTTGGACGGAGAAGACAGGTTTGCAGCCAAGGCCGGTGGCGCGTTTACGTAGCTGTCGGCCCACCCTGTAATGGCCAGTACGGGGATCTGAATGGCTGACCAATCTTCACAGACCGACCCAAACTTCCAAAACTCATCGCGGGTTTGATGGCGTAGCCAGTTGGCAGCCATGAATGGCAGTTGCTCAATCCGCTTGACCCACTCCTCCCGCCAATCGGGGCGCAATTGCGGGTCAAGTGGGCGGGTTTGGTAGGCAAACATCTGGCTGGCCCAATTGGCATTATCGCTCAGCAGGCAGCCGCCCATGTAGTGAATATCATCGGCGTAGCGATCAACCGTCGAGGCCACGCTGACAACCGCCTTCAAGGCGTTGGGCTGACGATAGGCCAGTTGCAATCCGTTAAAGCCACCCCAGGAAATGCCGACCATGCCGACATTGCCGTCGCTCCAGCCCTGCTCTGCGATCCATGCGATGACCGCCTCACCGTCGCTTTGCTCTTGCTCGGAATACTCGTCATCAAACAGCCCGTCGCTATCACCCGTACCAGCGATATCCACCCGAATGCAGGCATAGCCTTTTGCGGCAAAGACCGGATGGGTGGTTTCATCGCGTGGCGCAGTGCCGTCGCGTTTGCGATAGGGCAGGTATTCAAGGATCGCAGGATAGGCCCCTGCTCCTTTGGGCAGCCAGATCCGCGCCGCCAGCCTGCGCCCGTCTGGCATTGGGATCCAGATGTTTTCGATTATCTTGATGGTATCCGACATTATCCACGCCCTGCTTGAAGGGCTGATCCCATCAGGATCAGCCTATCCAGACTCTAGCGGAGACTTCTTTTGGGCTGCTGGTTCAAATGCGACCTCTGATCAGATCGATTTGGGGAGTTTTGGAGCAGATTTATCAAGCGCCAGTTCTGCATTGGAAAAGACCCAAGGGCCACGCACACCGGGAACACCTTCGGGGGAGATCTGCAACCCACGGTGCTGAATCTGCGGATCTTCAAAGGCCTGACCAATGGTATTGATCGGCCCCGCTGGGACGGTTGCCTGTTCAAGCGCGGACAACAGGTCGGCCTGCGCCCAGCCCGCCAGAACAGCCTCGAGCACCGCAGACAGGGCCTTGCGATTGGCAACACGCGACTGGTTGGTCAGGAACCGCTCATCCGCTTTGATGCCATCCAGACCTAGCACATCACACAGCCGCTGAAACTGGCCATCGTTGCCCACCGCCAAAATGATA
Organism: Parasedimentitalea nitratireducens; assembly: GCF_057444295.1. Taxonomy (NCBI): domain Bacteria; kingdom Pseudomonadati; phylum Pseudomonadota; class Alphaproteobacteria; order Rhodobacterales; family Paracoccaceae; genus Parasedimentitalea; species Parasedimentitalea nitratireducens. Next base: position 134,979 of record NZ_JBYAXC010000007.1, read on the forward strand.
TGGCCATCTTTGACCGGAATAACCTGATACGGGGCGATATTTGGGTGATCGTTGCCAAGGCGTGTTGGGCTGTCGCCGGTGGCCAAGTAGTTCATTGCCTGGTTTGCCAGAACAGCCGTTGCGCAATCCAGCAGCGACATGTCGATGTGTTGGCCGCGCCCCGTTGTGTGGCGTTGCTCAACCGCCGCCAGGATGCCGATGGTGCCATAGAGGCCGGTCACGATATCGGTGATCGCAACGCCCACTTTTTGCGGCTGGCCATCAGGGGCACCGGTAATCGACATCAAACCAGACATGCCTTGCAACAGGAAATCATAGCCTGCGCGTTTGGCATACGGGCCGTCCTGCCCAAAGCCGGTGACCGAACAATAGATCAGCCTTGGATTAATCTTGGCGAGGTTGTCGTAGTCCAGACCGTATTTCTTAAGCCCGCCAACCTTGAAATTCTCGATCAGGATATCGGCATCGCGGATCAAGTCGATCACCGCTTGCTGGCCTTCTTTGGTGCGAAAATCAGCGGTAACGCAATCCTTCCCCCGGTTGGCCGAATAGTAATAAGCCGCCGTTTTATCGTCATCCCGTTCGATAAACGGAGGCCCCCAGCGTCGGGTATCGTCGCCTTCGGGACTTTCGACTTTGATGACTTCAGCGCCCAAGTCGGCCAAAGACTGGCCGATCCACGGACCAGCAAGGATACGGGCAAGCTCAACAACCTTGAGGCCGGAAAGTGGGGTCATAAGAAATCCTGTCAAATTCATTGCCGCGTTGGCCGGCATTCCCTTAGGAGTTGCTTAGCCGAATTTATGTAGACCGGGCAAGATTTGATCAGATCCTGCGTCAATCTATGCTTCTAGGCCTACTTGCCCTTGATCTCGACTGTGAAACTGGTGCGAGCGCCCGGTGGAGGTGGCGGAAACGGAGCTGCTCGACGCACTTGTGATAGGGCAATACTGTCGAGCCGTGCCGAGCCGGAACTGTGGGTGATACGCGCATCGGAAATCGAGCCATTAGGCGCAATACTAAACGCAACCCGCGCTGCCCCCTTGATACTGACCCGCTGTCGCTTGGCGCGGTGGATTTTCCTGCGGACCAATCCCGCATAGTTGCTGGCGGACGCGTTCCCTTGCGCCTTGGCGGTGCTTGGCCTGGTTTGTGCCTGTCCACCTTGGGCGACGTTTTGCCCGTTCGAAGTGCCTTGGACACCATTGCTCGTGCTGTTGCCCCGCGGTTTGGGTTTTGGTTTGGAATTCAAGCGCGGCTCAGGCTTGGTTATCGGAGATTGCACAGCAGGTTTTGGGGCTAGCGCCACTTGCTCGAGCGGTTTCTCGGATTCTTGGTTTGGTTGCTGATTGGGCTGCACTGCCACCGTTAATTGCTTGGTCGGGGTCTGCTCAGGGGAAGCCTGCTGTAAGGCTGGAGCAGTCTCTGCTTTCAATGGCCTCTGCACGGGCAGGCTTTGGGCCGAGAGCGGTTGAGGCTCCGACTTGTGTTGTGTTTGAGCTGGAGTTGTTGCCTGCTGAACCACATTCTCAGGAACATTTCCCGTAAGCGCCCTGACTGGCTGTTCGGGTTGTACATCCCTTGTGTGGTCCACAGGTGTTGCTTCTGTTGGTTTCTGCGGCAGCTCGGGCGAGTGCTCGGTCTCGGAAAGGGTTTGGGGTGTTTCGGGGCTCTGCGTGCCTGCAACCATATTTGCAAACGAATTGCCCATAGCCGCCAGCTCAGTATTGCCCCCTGCAATCTCTGTTTTCTCGCCATTTTGTAGAAGGGCCGGGGCAGAATGAGCCATGGCAGCCAAGACCAAAGCCAACACTGCAACAATTCGAGAGCTCGGGGTCATTCCAGCCCCTTTTCTGAAACCAGCATAACCCGTCCCGCCCCGCCCTGGCGCAGTGCATTACCCAAAGCCACAAGTTGTTTTGCAGGCAAAGAGCGGTCGGGCACGATGCGAACAACCTTCAACTCATCATCTGACAAACCAGACAAATAGACGCTTACGTCTCCCATGGGTTGCCCCTGCAAGCTCAACGCTCCGTCCGCGTGAATAACCAATGTGTCCGGCGGCTCCCGGCCGTCCAGGCCGGAGGTCTCAACCAACTGCAACTCTGGGTCCATCGGTGCGGCTAGGGTCCCTGCGATCATGAAGAAGACCAACATGAGAAAGACGATGTTGATCAGAGCGATGATCGGCTCTTTGGCGCTGATGGGAGGAGTTTTGATCTGCATCGCGATGCCCTTAGCCCAGTATCATGGTCTGCATGCCTGCAACCCCGCGCAGATTGGCCAGGAGATCCACCAATCGCTGAGACGTGGTATCATCCTGCAGATTGATCAGTACAAGATAGCCACCGCTCTTTTTCGGCTGTCTTTCGAGAAGACCAGCAATACGGTCCATGTCCACGGATTGCGCATTCAGCATCAGCTCGTCTTCGCTCAGAGACACAAACATCATCTGCTTGTCGCCGCTGTGATTTCCGCTTGCCACTGTCATCAGCTCGATCTCGGAGAACTTTGAGAAGGTTGACGTCAGCATAAAGAAAAGCAGCAACAAGAATATAACGTCGATCAGCGACGTCATGGACAGGCGGCGGCGCATGGGGCCGTGCAGCTTAACCGCCATGCCGCGCAGCCAAGTCTGAAGTATCGTCGCGGTTTTCGACAGACGGTGCAAACACGGTACGCAGCGCACTGTTGGCAAACACGCGCTCGCGCTGCATTCTGGATGACAGCCAACTCAGCACCATTGAGGTTGGCATTGCGACCGCCAGCCCTGCCGCAGTGGTAAACAGGGCGACCCAAATGCCTCCTGCCAACATCGACGGATCCACAGATGACCCAGCCGCCTCAAGCTCTTTGAAGGCTTCGATCATACCCAGAACGGTACCAAACAACCCCAAAAGCGGAGCCAATTGGGCCACCAGATCCAGCGTGCCAAGGCCTCGTTCGAGCCGGGAAAACCGGTCTTCCGCTTCGGCATCAACCCGGTCTGACAACATCTTGCTAGGCGCCTTTGTCAGGGCCATGTGCAAGACCGGCACCAGGTACGACCGGCTTTGCTGTAGCTTATCCATGGCTTGCTCAGCATCCCCTCGGTCCCAAGCCTTTAGGGCGCTACTCAGATGCTGATGACGACCAACCCGTGCGGCCTGATATTGCCAGATCTTGTAGAACACCACGGCGGTGGTCAAAACCGAGGTGCCCAAGAGCACCATCACGACGGGCCCACCGAGATCCAACACCAGTTGAAAGCCCTGTTGGATCGCCTGCATCAGATCAGCTCCACACTGGTCAAACTGCGCAGGATCAGCCCTTGGTCACAGGCATTTTGAGGCAAGTCTGCCCCCTCACAGGTATCAGATCCGTTGATCAAAACACGGCTAATATCGCTGCATGCCAATCCTGCAAATTGAAACTGCCGCACACGTGTACGCCCTGCGGGTAAGTCCTGGAAGTCCAGCAAAGTCAGCTTGGCAACCTGCCCTTCTGAATTGAACAAAACAGTCTCGTAAATCGAGTTTTCAATGTCATTCTGGTGACCGTTCTGCACGACAAAAGACAAGCGACAATCGCCGTTCACAACCTCGGCAGCACTTAACTCGATTGAAACAGCGGGTTGATTTTCCGCTTCGGCAAAAGCTGGAGTTCCGATCTGCCCTGCCAGCACCATTGCTGCCAGGGCATTCCATGTACGAGTACCAAGTATCATTTAAGACCTTTCAAGTTTTATGATCAGAAGGTTTTTGCCAAAGTCAGCTTGAAGTTTCGCCCAGGCGCGACCCGCGTGGCCAATTGGGGCTGATAAGTTGCGTCCAAGATGTTTTCGATGCCTAGGCGAATTTCGGCCCCTTCGAGCGCACCATTTTGTGGTCGATAGGTTGCCCGCAGATTGTTCACTCCATAACCAGCCAGAGCAACGTCACCGACCCCAGTGGTCGATTGCGCCGCTACAAGTTCCCAACTGACGTCCAGCGCCTCACCAAATCGCTTACCAAGTGTCAGACGAGCAGACGTTTCTGGTGCATAGATCCATTTGCTGCTGGCACCTGCGCTGTCTCGTGATGTGCCATCGGCACTGGTTGCATTGAAATCAGCGTAAAATCCGCTGGCGTGACTATACGAGGCTTCAAGCTCAATCCCTTTGACCTCGATATTGGCGACACCAGAATATGAGGTGACGTCCCAGATGTAGGTCTGATAGATATTTGCTTTGACCTGCAGCGCGTCGCCTGAGGAAATCAAGTCACCCTGGTTAAAGGAGACGCCGCCTTCGTAGGTGTGCGATTTTTCGGGCTGCGCCATGTACAGCGGGGTGCCAAGATCATCAATGATTGGCATCATCTCCGTATAGGCAGCGCTGGCAAACACCGCAAAGCCACTGTCGAATTCATAGCGCGCCGACAGCCCACCCATCAGCCCATCGTTTGAATACGACGCATCATTAGGGGCTGTATCCCCTTCGATGTCTTGCGTTTCATATCGCAGAGCAGGTGTCAGGGTCAGGTTCTGATTGAGCTGCATCTCATCAACCGCGAACAGCGCCAGCCTTTTGTCTGACCCGCCAGGAGCAGATGGGGCATCCAATCGATCACGCTGTGAAAACTCGATACCCGAGCGAAGATTGTGCTCGATTGCTCCTGTCAGGAAATACGAGGTATTTTTGACGGTCAGCTTGGTTGTTTCATAGTTATGATCGGCATCCACAACAGAGAAGCAACCAAATGGCGCAGATGCAGGGAGGCATGTTTGATCAATGGCTTGCTCGGATCGGGACAGATTGACGCTTAGGTCAATCAAGTCATTTCCACTTGGGTTGTAGTCATATTGCAGCACAGCAATTTTACTATGCGTTCTACGGTCTACGTTACCAAAGGAGCCACCTGTTGTGCCAAAGGTGTCATAGGGCACGTCTTTCTCGTCGGTGACACTGTCATTATAGGACAGTGTAATAGCATGCGCATTGTCGTCACCGAACGTATAACGGCCTTTTGCCAAATACGACGGCATGCGGAATTTGCTGTTGGGTACCACCGTACCATTAGCTGTTTTGTAATCGTCCTGATCCCGGACGGTGTAATTCAACAAGAATTCAAAATTCTCGGTGGGCTGCCAGGCCATAATCGTAGAACTGGCAAATCCTTTACCGTTGGACGTTGCTTCTAATGTTTGCCTCAGGCGAACACCGATTTCACCACCTGTAAAGTCAGAGGCGTTTTTTGTTTCCAGTTGAACAACGCCGCCAACAACCCCTGAGCCAAATTCAAAGGAACCAACCGTGCCACGGATCACCGAAACTTCGCGGTACAACTCGGGATCAGTGAACAGTTGGTTACCAATTCGATATAACTCTTCGGCCCCTGTTGTCGCACCATCAACCACCACCAGAACTTTTGAATCAGTCCCGTAAGTGCCATTTGCACCAAAGCCGCGAATGTTAATTCCCGAGCCCTGCGGCGTGTTCCCGTTCACCAACGTGACTCCAGGAACCGAGTCGATAAGTTCGGCGATCGTACCAGCCTGCCGATCATCAATTTCTTCCTGGTTGATAATGGTCAACGGAATGGCAGTTCCCACCTGCACTTCACGTTTACTGTCACCCAGCTCGATGACGCCTAGAAAACTCTCATCGTCTTCCTGCGCCGAAAGTGGTGCTGCGTTAATCATCAAACCAAGGGCCGAAACGGTCCCCAGATATTTCCATCCAAGCCTATGCACGCGCATCTGCTGTCCCTTCGCATCGCTTCTATACCGAATGCTTGCAAAGGTGCTGGCGCGGTCTTGGTGTTGTTCTTACGGCGGAATTTCATTTTCCGGCTTGAGCCTGATAGTAAAACTGATAGAAACAGTCAACAATAATTCATACCATGCTGTTCTCAACAGCAGCCAGCTTTGCCCAGGCTACTTGCTTTGGGGCTCCCTGCCAGCTCATCCCCACGACCATAGCCAACTGAAAGGGCTAACATGAGCGACTTGGCACAGCTGACTCCAGCAGAGATCCGACACGCACGCGCTGACGAGACAAAACTGCGTGACCGTGATTTTGCAGACAAACACAACATTCGTGAAGGGCAGTTGGTGGCGGCCTATGTCGGCCATGATACGACCCGCATTGCCGCCTACCCGGATGATATCATGCCCCGGCTCAAGGCACTGGGAGAGGTCATGGCACTGACCCGAAACCGCTCCTGCGTCATTGAAAAGGTTGGGGTTTACGACAACTTCCACTCTGGCCCGCATGCTTCAATGATCTTGAATGAAGACATCGACCTGCGCCTGTTTGGCAAACATTTCGTGTCAGCCTTTGCTGTTGAACGCCAGACGGGCAAAGACATCAAACGGTCTATCCAGATTTTTGACTCGGCTGGCGACGCCGTACACAAGATCCACCTTCGCCCAAATTCAGATTTGAATGCGTGGGCGCAATTGGTGACTGAGCTGAAGTTGGAAGACCAAGAACAAAGCCTCAGCGTCTCGGCGCGCAAGCCCGTTGATGCCCCCAGATCAAACCCAGAGAAAGCTGATCAATTGCGCCGCGAATGGGCCACGATGACGGATACCCACCAGTTCCTGCGCATGGTTCCAAAACTGAAGATGAACCGTTTGGGGGCCTACCGCATTGTTGGTGAACCCATGGCGCGCAAATTGGCCACTGATCAGATCAATCCAATGCTAGAAGCCGTTTTGGACCAGAATGTCGAAGTTATGATCTTTGTCGGAAACATGGGCTGCATCGAAATCCATGGCGGGACCGTCAAGAACCTGCGCGAAGTGGGACCCTGGCAGAACATTCTTGATCCTGGATTTGATCTGCATCTGCGCATGGACCACATCGCCGAGGTTTGGGCGGTCAACAAACCCACCAAGCGAGGCCCGGCGATTTCGGTCGAAGCATTTGACGCCGAAGGCAGTATCATCTTTCAGGTCTTTGGCCGCCGCTCCGATACCAAAGACCATCGAGTGGCTTGGGACAAAATTGTAGATTCTCTTGCCTCCGATCAAGTGAAGGAATACGCATAATGTCGGTTTTTGCTCGCCTTCACATCCTATTAAACCTGCTTGTTCTGATGATGATGGGTGCCCACATGGCATGGGCGCAATCGCCCAGTCGCATCGTCACGGTTGGGGGATCTGTAACCGAAATCGTCTATGAACTGGGCCAACAATATCGGTTGATTGCGCGGGATACCACTTCGTCCTATCCAGCCGAGGCGAAGGAGTTGCCAAACATAGGCTATGCACGTGCGCTGTCACCCGAAGGGGTCCTGTCGGTTGCGCCAGATCTGATCATCGCAATCGAAGGTGCTGGCCCACCTGAAACCCTTGATGTTCTGAGGGCAGCGCAGGTCGACTATGTCGTGGTTCCCGAGCTTTTTACCGCCGACGGAATCGTGGTGAAGATCAAAGCCGTTGGGGTTGCACTTGATCAGGAAGATGCCGCGGAAGCACTGGCGCGAGACGTCGCGGACAAGATTTCTGCAGCAGAAAATGCCGCAGCACAGGCGGCGAATGGGCAACCTAAGAAAGTGCTGTTCATCCTGTCGACCCAAGGCGGGCGCATCATGGCCGGAGGACGTAACACGGCCGCCGACGGCATCATTCGCATGGCGGGCGGGATCAATGCCATTGCAGCCTTTGACGGCTACAAGCCCATGACTGACGAGGCGGTGAGTATCGCGGCACCTGATGCCATCTTGATGATGGATCGCAGAGGAGACCACGGCGTTGAAACAAGTGAGGTCCTTGCGATGCCCGCCCTGATACCAACCCCTGCGGCCCAGAATGGCAAGATTGTTCAAATGGACGGCTTGCACCTTTTGGGCTTTGGCCCCCGAACCGCATCCGCCATCACCGAACTCAGCCAAGCGCTTTATGGCGAGGCTCAGTGATGTCGCTTGCCGTTGATGCACCCCAAGAGCTTGTTCATACCATAGATCGTCGGCATCAGGCACGTCGACTGACGCTTGCGCTTATTGTCCTGCTCATCTTGATGTCGGTGTTTTCACTGGCCTGGGGGGCATCAGGGACTTCGTTGTGGCAGGCTTTGGCTGATCTGACGGCCGGGCGCGAATTGTCCAGGCTGGATCACATTGTCCTGTTTGACATCCGCCTGCCCCGCCTGTGCCTGGGTGTTCTGGTAGGTGCCGCGCTGGCGGTTTCTGGCGCGGTGATGCAAGGTCTATTTCGCAATCCGCTTGCAGACCCCGGCATTGTGGGCGTGAGCGCAGGAGCTGGTCTTGCGGCAATCAGCGCAATTGTATTTGGAGCCTTTCTGCCAACGGCTTCGAACGAAACGCTTGGGAACTACCTTGTCCCAGCAGCGGCGTTCCTTGGCGGCTGGGGATCAACATTGGTTTTGTACCGGGTTTCGACCCGGCGCGGTCAAACCTCGGTTGCGACGATGTTACTGGCTGGCATTGCTCTAGGCGCTTTGGCCGGGGCGTTGTCGGGCATTCTTGTCTATATGGCCGATGACAACCAACTGCGTGACTTGACCTTTTGGAGTATGGGGTCGCTTGCCGGGGCCACCTGGGCCAAGGTTTTGGCGGCAAGCCCCATCATTCTGGCAGCATTACTGGTAACGCCATTCATTGCGCGGGGCCTGAACGGTTTGGCCTTGGGTGAAGCCGCTGCCGGGCACATCGGCATTTCAGTGCAACGGATCAAGAACACGTCGATCCTTGCCGTTGCCGGCGCAACTGGCGCGGCTGTTGCGGTATCGGGCGGCATTGGCTTCATTGGTATCGTGGTGCCGCACTTATTGAGGCTGGCAACAGGCCCCGACCATCACAGCCTATTGCCCAATGCCGCGCTGTTGGGTGCAAGCCTGCTGTTGGCTGCCGATATGATCTCGCGCGTTGTGATTGCCCCAGCGGAACTACCGATTGGCATCGTAACCGCCGTATTGGGCGCCCCGATTTTTCTGTGGATCCTGCTCAAGCGCCACGGCGCTATGGGTTTTTGATCGGAGTATAAGATGCAAGCCTTTGATATCGAGGTTCATTTGGGCCGCAAACCCATCTTGCATGGGGTTGATTTTACCGCCAAGTCCGGCGAAGTCACTGCTATTGTCGGCCCCAACGGGTCAGGCAAAACCACCTTGCTGCGCGCCATGACCGGTGAAATTCCATTCACCGGCAAGGTGCTTCTAAACGGAGCCGACGTTGCTGGCATGTCCCCTGCTCAGCTGGCTGCCATTCGCGGTGTACAGCCGCAATCCACCACCATCGCTTTCCCGTTTACAGTGTTGGAAATTGTTCGATTGGGCCTGACAGCGGGTCTGTCTGCGGCGGAAACCGATATGCCGCTTAGAGCGCTGGAAAAAGTCGACCTTGGTGGCTTTGGAAATCGAATGTATCAGGACCTTTCCGGGGGCGAACAGCAACGTGTACAGCTAGCACGTGTGCTGACGCAAATCTGGCAACCGGTGATTGACGACACGCCGCGCTGGCTGATCCTGGATGAACCGGTGGCAAGCCTGGATATCGGGCACCAGTTTACGGTGATGGACCTGACCCGTGATTTTGCCTTGCGTGGCGGCGGAGTTGTCACCGTGATGCATGACCTAAACCTGACGGCCATGTTCGCAGATAAAGTGGTTGTCATGCAGGGTGGTTGCATTGCGGCACAGGGCCACCCGCAACATGTTCTAACACACGAAATCCTTACGCAGGCATATGGCTGCCCCGTTCCCATAAACCGCTTACCTGTTGATGGTGAGCCGTTTCTGCTACCACAAGCACGTCAAGTTGCGCTTTAACTCCCCGCGCACCCTCAATTTCTGACGTTTTCCCCTCCATTCCAGAAGGATAGTACTTTCCCGATTGCACAAGCTGAGTGTAGTATTGTGCAATGCAAAGCCAGACACACCCAGCTGCAATATTCTGCCCCCAACGCACCAGCCCCCTGCGCATGAGCCAACTTTTGTCTTACGTTCAACGCGGATAAAATTTGGAATGCCGTCAGCGTCGCGAATAGAACTTTTGCTGCCTGAATTACGGGCCTATGCACAGTCTGTCTCAGACAATGTGTCTGATGCTGACGATTTGGTGCAGGATGCAGTGGAACGCACGTTGCGCACAAAATCCCCCCCTACGAAAGTAGATGACCTACGGCCGTGGATGTTCCGCGTCATCCGCAATCTGAATTTAGATAGTTTACGTAAAAAAAAGGTCCGCAGGGAATATTCCCGGGCCCAGAGCCGTTTATCCATTGATCTCACTCAAAGTCGGGATCACGCTAACGATGTATTAGTACGTATGACTTTCGAAAAGCTTCCTGCGCCAATGCGCGAAGTGCTGTTTCTGGTGGATGTGATGGGAATGAAATATAGCGAAGCTGCAGAGGTGCTAGAAATTCCAAACGGCACCGTAATGAGTCGTGTTAGCCGCGCGCGGCGGGCACTGATTGACGCAATGGATACAGAAAATCCGGGCAGCCATAAGGACAGGTCCGAATGACCCATTTGACCGATCACGATTGGGAGTTGGCCAGCGCCTTTAGTGATGGAGAGCTGGACGCGTCCGAGCATGCGGAATTTGAGGCGCGGCTGGCAACAGATCCTGTACTGAGGAAGGTGCTGGACGACATTCAGATGGTTTCAGGCGCTCTGTCTGCGCTGAAACCTGAGACCCAACCGTCCAACACAGCCCCCCTGCCCCCAGCAAACCGCAACTGGCGGCCATTGGGTCTATGTGCGTCAACCGCCTTGGCGATGGTTTTGGTCACTGGGTTTTTCCTGTTTAAACCTGATGCACCAAAAACTGCTATGGATTGGCACACTGCTTTTATTTCTCAGCCCTACCAAGTGCCTGAACCTGACGCGGTACAGCAGATTGAATACGGCAATACCGACGGTTTGTTTGATCTGGAAGTGGCAAACCTATTCTTGGTAGATCAAAAGGTAACGTCGGACGATCAACTGGTGGCACATTATTCCGGACGCAATGGCTGCCGTCTGACGGTCTTGTCTGGCGTTGATCTTCCGAAAACCGAACTGATACCCGAAATTCGGATTGGTGCCTGGAAAGTTGCTGAGCGTGACTATGCAGTTATTGCCACAGGAATGGACAAACGCCGCTTTGCCGCCATTGAGGATCTGTTGCGTCAGATGACACGTTCGGTTTCTCAGCCTTCAACTGTACTGGCAGCAAAAATGGCATCCGATAATGCGGCGCCGTGCCAGCAAGCTTGAATAAAGTCGCCCCTCAAAACTCGGACATCGCGCCAAGATTGAGGGGCAAACGAGTTTCGCGATCTCCCGCGAAACTCCTGTGAGAGTTTAGTTATTTTTGCCCGGGAAGTTGGGGCGATCTTCGCCGTAGTTGGCAGCCAGGTAGTCCAGAATGATGCTGTAATCTGGTTCTTCGATTTCAGACATGCCTTGATCGTCTACCATCCATTCAAACAGTTCTTCCCAACCGTCGCGAGTCATGCCCTGCTGTGCGACAATCATTTCCGAGTGACAGGCTGAGCAGGCATAAAACGTTTCTTCAACGCCCGGAGCGTCAAACAAAATTCCAAATTCGTACTCTTCCTCAGCCTCTTCGCCCGCATCAGCGGCATCAGCAGCGCCAAACACCAGCGGAGCAGCAGACTGGCTGTTCAGATAAGCAATCAGGTTGGCTCGGTCTTTGGCCTTCTTCAGGCCAGCAAAGCTCATCTTGGTGCCTTTGATCTCGGCCTTGGGTTTGGTCAGGAACGCGTCCAGTCTCTCGACTGTCCATTCGCCAGCATAGCCAACCATCGCCTTGGAGTAGTTAAAGCCATCAGTTGCGGCCACCGGTGCGCCAACAATCCCAAACAGGTTCGGCCCTGCTTTCTTCTTTCCGCCTTCATCCACCGTATGGCAGGCCTTACATTTCTTGAAAGCCTTTTCACCTTTGGCCAAATCGGCGGTGGGCAACAATTCAATAACCGACTCTGCGACAGACAGAGATGGGATCAACAGGAATGTGGACAGGGCAAGGCCGCCGAGCTTTGACAAACGCATGGTTGTCTCCAGGTATTTAAGAGAGTGGATAGATGGTCGTGATGATGGGGCGACACGATCGCGCCGCCCCTGTTCACTGGGTTAGCTGACGCGCAGGCCGACCCGATGCATGGTGTTGTTCAGGTACCCCTTGGGGTTCCAATTGATGGCAAACGGCTGCATTTCGCCGTTGCTATCCGTGGCACGGGCCCAAACTTCGTAATAACCGGCCTGATCAAATTTGACGTTTGCACGCCAGTTGTGCCAAGCACCCGAATTCACCGGAGCGTCCAGCTCGGCTGTCTGCCAAGTGGTGCCAAAATCAGTTGAGATTTCAAGTTTTTCAACCGTACGGTCACCCGACCACGCGTGGCCGCGAACTTCGGTTTCCATGCCAACTTCGGCGCCATTAGCCGGGAAGGTCACCAGCGATTTCACCGGCATACGCTCGATGATCACAAAGTCTTTCTTCTCAACCTTTTCACCTGGTGCAACCGGACGGTTTGGAACGCGGTAGGCTTTGCCAGTCATCTTCGGACCATCATGCACAACGTCACGCAGCTCGATCCGGTTCAACCATTTCTGAGCGGTCGAGGCAGGCCAGCCCGGAACAACCAGACGCAGCGGCGCACCGTTCAAAGGGTGCAGTTCCGCACCGTTCATTTCGAACGCGATCAGAATTTCGTCAGTCATGGCCTTGGCGATTGGCATGCCGCGCGAGATTGGCAGCTTGGCCGGATCACCCGACAGGTGAGTGTCGGCACTGTAGTGTGCGGTGTAGACCACGTTGGACTGAACGCCAGCAGCTTCCAGAACGTCTTTCAGACGAACACCAGTCCACTCGGAGCAGGCAATCGCGCCTAGGGTCCACTGGTTGCCTTTGGCAGGCGGATCAAATGCCGAACGACCGTTGCCGCCACATTCCAAGGTCAGCGCTTTGGTGACGACCTCGAACTTCTCTTTCAGATCCGCAATGGTCAGGGTCATTGGTTTGTCGACAAAACCATCGATGGTCAGTGTCCATGTGCTAGCATCAACCTCTTCAGGTGGAATACCGTTGTTGCGCACAAAGTGGCGGCTGGTAGGAGTGATGGCATCATCCAGCAGGTGTGGTGGAGTTTCTGCGTTTACCGGGCGGTCATTCAGCAGGGTCAGACCATCTTTGCCAGCTAGAACGTTATCACCGGCCATCGCAGCAGGTACAAAACCGATTGGAAGGTTCTTGCTGAACGGAATTGATGTACCAACCATTGCTGCAACGGTGGCAAGGCCAGTGCGTGTCAAGAAACCACGACGACCTGTATCAACTGCATTTTCCTGAACTTCTGCTGAGACCTGAATATCTGTGGTCTGTTCAATATCTTTCATTCGTTCCTCCCGAAAACTAATTTGCATCCTGTTGATTTCGATGCTTGCAGGGGAGAAACGGGCGACGGGGCAGGTTTATTCCCGCCCCGCTCAAAAAAAGATCATTTTTGCTGCTTCTTTTAAAAAGCCGCCTATTTAAAAGGCCTACGATCAGGTCACGCGGCTGCGCTGCTGGAACTGTTCCTGTTTCCAGGTCTCGTCCTTCAGAATCTCCGCCAAAGTTTTGACAGCCTTGCGAATGTCATCCTCGTCAATAAACAGCGGCGTGATGCCAAAGCGCATGATGTTGGGCGCGCGGAAATCTCCGATCACCCCGGCAGCAATCATCGCCTGCATACAGGGATAGCCGTGTTCAAACTCAAACGACACATGGCTACCACGTTCATTGGGATTGCGAGGGCTAGCCAAGGTGACACCGGGACACTGCGCTTCGACTTCGGCGATGAACAGCTCAGACAGCTCGATTGAGCGGGCCCGGAGGTCGTTCATATCGACATCATCCCAGACGTCCAGCGCTGCCGACAGCAACGAAAACGCGGCAATCGAAGGCGTGCCAATGCGCATCCGTTCGATATTGTCCGCTGGGCGATAGGATACATCAAAGGCAAAGGGAGCCGCGTGGCCGTACCAGCCCGATAAAGCAGGCTCGACTGTACTGTGGTGACGTTCAGCCACATAGATAAAGGCCGGAGCACCGGGGCCGCCGTTGAGATATTTGTAGGTGCAACCAATGGCAAAATCGACATCCAGCCCAGCCACATCCACAGGCACAGCGCCAGCGCTGTGCGCCAGATCCCAGACAACCACTGCGCCCAGAGCGTGGGCTTTATCGATGATTGCCTTCATGTCATGTTTGCGGCCAGTGCGATAATCCACTTCAGTCACCATCACCACGGCAACCTCTTCCGTGATTTGGTCCAGAACATCCTCGGGATTGGGGGTCCGCAGCTCGTAACCGTCGGCCTTTAGCTTCATCAAGCCCTCGACCATATAGAGATCAGTTGGGAAATTGCCATTGTCCGACAGGATCACCCGGCGGCCTGGCACCATCGCCAACCCCGAGGCGACGGCCTGGAACACCTTGATCGACAGGGTGTCACCCACAACCGCGGTGCCTTCGGGCGCACCGATCAGTTTGCCGACACGGTCGCCAATGGTGTTGGTCTGCACGAACCAGTTCTTGGTGTTCCAGCCTTTGATCAGCTCGGTCTTCCATTCGTCATTCAGAAAGTTGACGATGGCTGGTTCAGCCGCCTTAGGCATTGGTCCCAGGGAGTTGCCGTTCAGATAGGTCATCCCCTCGGGGATATCGAACATGGCGCGGGTTTTGGTAAAGTCGGACATCAGAATTCCAGATCAGAGTTTCAGGCCACAGGCCGCAAGAGCCTCGCGGGTGCGGGCTTTTTCATCGTCAGTCAGCTCCAGCAGCGGGCGGCGCACGGTGCCACCCACCTGCCCCAGAAGTTCCTGCCAGTACTTGCCGTGCGCATGGGGCTTGCCGCCGGGTTTGGTCGATTTGATCGCCTCGCGCACCGGGTTCAGACTGTCGCGGATCTTGCGCGCCTCGGCGAACTGCCCGTTCAACGCGAGCTGGGTATAGTCGTGCATCCGGCGGTCGGCCTTGGTTTGCAGCAGGTACGGCGGCGTGGAGCACAGGTAGAGTTTCCAATTCAGCTCTTCGATATTGTCCAGCCATTCCCCCTCGGAGGCAGTGGAGACATGGATCTTGTCACCAACCAAATGCGACAGCTTCACATACATGTCGCGTGGGACCGAGTATTTGATCGCCACGATATTGGGCAGATCAGCAATACGAGCGCAGAGCTCGGGGCTCATCAGGTAGCCACTGTCGGGGTGGCTCCACATGGCGATGCCGATGTCGACCTCGTCGCAGATGGCCTTGTAATACTGATAGACGGTTTCATCCTGATCGGTGTTGAAGTTCAGCACCGGTGCGTGAACGACGATATAATCAGCGCCACAGTTTTGCGCATGTTTTGCCAAGTCCAGAACAGTGTCAAAGTTCTGGTCCGAGGCCGACATGATGGTGCCAGCCTTGCCGTTGCATTCATCCACCGCGATCTCGAAATTGCGCATGCGCTCTTCCAAGCTCATCGAGAAAAACTCGCCCTGCTTTCCAGCAATGAACAGGCCCTGAATATCCAGGTCATCCACCCAGTGGCGAATATTTGCGCGCATGCCTGCTTCGTCCAGCAAGCCGGACGCGTCGAATGGGTTCAGGGCAGCCGCCCAGATTCCGCGCATGTTTTCGCGGGCATAGTCCTTGGCATCCAGTTTCGAGTATTTCATACAGCGGGTCCTTCATTGGCGGCGCGCATGGCGTGCCACAGGGTTTGGCTTGTTAGCGGCATTTGCAGGTCCTCAACACCCAGCGGGCGTAGGGCATCAATAGCGGCATTCAGAATGGCGGCTGGGGCACCAATGGTTCCGGCCTCTCCCACCCCTTTGGCGCCTAGGGTGTTCATTGGGCTGGGTGTTTCGAATTTGTGGAGTTGCGTGTTGGGCACATCTCTGGCGCGGGGCATGGCGTAGTCCATGAAAGAGCCGGTCAGCAATTGGCCGTCCTCGTCATAGATTACCTGCTCCATCAGCGCTTCGCCCAGCCCCTGGGCAAAGCCGCCCATCACCTGACCGGCCACCATTTGGGGGTTGATGATCCGACCGGTATCGTCGACTGCAACGACCTTTTCCAGCGTAGGAACTCCAGTGTCACGATCCACCGACAAGACGATCATATAGGCGCCATAGCCCCAGGCCTGACCTACGTTTTCATAACGGATATCAGCAGTGAGCGGTGGGGTCTCACCCTGCGCCAGTCTTGAGGTGATTTCCTCACAGGCTTGCTGCACCGCGCTGCCACCAATGGACGTACTACGACTGGCAAGCGCGCCAATCCCCTCAGGGCAGGTTTCGGTGTCTCCGTGGGCCACTGTGATCTGGTCATAGGCGAGGCCAAGCCCATCTGCAGCAATCTGGGCAAAGGCAGTTTCACGTCCATGCCCCTGCGAAGAGCTACCGCTGGCGACGTGCGCAGTGCTATCCGCATTTAAGGTGACCCGCGCACTCTCCCATCCGCTGCCTGATGGTTCGACATAAAAACTGAGCCCTACACCCACCAATTCGTCCTTGGCCCGGCGCGCATCGCGCTCCTGCGTGGCAGCATCATAACCGCCTTGGTCAGCAAGGATTTCCAGTGCGCGAATGTAGTCGCCGGAATCGAGCAGATTGCCGGTGCCGTTTTCGTGCGGCATTGCCTTTGACGCCACCAGATTACGCTTTCGCAGTTCCAATGGATCTATCCCAGATACAGAGGCCGCCTTGTCTATCAGCCTCTCCATTAGACAATTTGCCTCGGGGCGCCCTGCGCCACGATAGATACCTGTAGGCGCAAAATTGTCGGCAACTGCTTGTGTTGAAATGGCCAGATTGGGAACGTCATAGCCCGTTGGTAAAATTCGGGCGGCGTTCCAAGCGGTAGTGAGTGCACTGTTTGGCAACCAATGCCCCAGTGGTCCTTCCACCTCGGCCCGGATCGCAAGAATATCCCCGGCCTTGCTCACCGCCAGTTGCCCGCGGCTGGAAATGCCGCGTCCGTGAGTGGCAGATTGGAATTCTTCCGACCGGGTTGCGGTCCATTTTACATCCCGCTTGTGATGAAACGCCGCCCAGACCGCAAAGACCTCTTCGGGGTAGACAGAAGCCTTCATGCCAAAAGCCCCGCCCACGTTTGGAGCAATGACCCGGATGCGGTTTGGATCAACTCCCAGTATCGACGCAAAGTTGTTTCGCGACCGGTGCGGGGTCTGCGTTGATTGCCAGATGGTCACACGGTCTGTACCCCTGTCATAAGCAACCGCTATTGCGCGGGGTTCCATTGGTGAGGGTGCGAGCCGTGGATGTTTCAACGTGCAGCTCACAATATGGTCTGCTGCATCCATTGCGGCGTCACAGCCGCCGGAACTCCAGCTTTGTTCTGCGATCACAGCACGCTTTGCTGAACCTTCCTCTATATCGGCAAAAATCATTTCTGCCGCGTCCAGCGCTTGCGGTGGCGTCTCTGCCAGAACCGCTGCCACCGGCTGGCCGACAGAAATGACGTGATCCTGTGCCAATACCGGAAAACCCGTTTCCTGTTTTATCGGGATAAGCGGATTGACGGCCAGAACACCTAGATCAACAACATCGCTACCAAAATGAACCCCAACCACACCGGGCATTTCCAGCGCGTCGGCAGTTTCCAGCCCCTCAATTCTGCCTGCTGCCACAGGGCTGCGCAGGAAGCTAACGTAGAGCGGGTTTTGGAGTTGTACGTCGTCCGTATAACAGCCCTGCCCGGCAACTAATGCAGGGTCTTCGCGGCGGGGCAAACTGCGCCCGATGTATCTCTTGCCTTGGCTGTTCATCTGCTATTCGCGCCTGATCCGTTACTGCGCAGATACCATCACTGTGGTGGCCAACATCCAAATACAAAGAAGGCAAGCAGATATAACCGATTTGGATACCCAAGCGCCCAGCACATAACTATATTGGCAAACAACCCTACAGACTGCGAGGCCAACAGTGAAACTTGCCCTGATCGGAAATGGCGCCATTTCCCAATATGTCCAGCACGCTTTGGCCGTGCAGGGCATACCTGTATCGGCCTTTTTGCTGCGCTCAAAATCAGAGGCCCAAGTAAACGGCGTCCCAATCCGTCGCTCTGTTGAAGAGCTGCCCGCTGGCATTACCCATCTTGTGGATTGCGCAGGCCATCAGGGGCTTGCACAACATGGGCCCAGCGCTTTGCGAAGAGGGCTGGATGTGATCACGGTTTCAATTGGTGCGCTTGCAGACCCGCATTTATCGGACGACCTGAAAAATGCCGCTGTAGCGGGCAACAGCCGCCTCCATTTGGCCAGCGGTGCGATTGGGGCTTTGGATGCCCTGCGAGCAGCCAAGTGTGGGAGATTGGACAGGGTGAGATATGTTGGCCGAAAGCCTCCCAAAGGGTGGATAGGTTCTCAGGCTGCGGACAAGCTGGACCTGCATGGACAGCTTGAACAAGCCCATACTCATTTCGTCGGATCAGCGCGAGAGGCCGCGCTGCAATACCCCAAAAATGCCAATGTCGCTGCTGCTGTGGCACTGGCGGGGCTTGGGTTTGACGAAACTGAGGTCGAGCTAATCGCCGATCCGAATGTGACCAGCAACATCCACGAACTTCATGCCTCGGGCGATTTTGGCAGTTTCGAGTTCAGGATTTCAGGCAACAGCCTACCGGATAACCCGCGCAGTTCGGCGCTTGCGGCGATGAGCGTGGTTGCCGCGATCCTTGAAACACAACGCCCGTTTCGCAGCTAGGAGTATCTGATGGCCGTCCGTCATTCCCGTATTGTTGATCGCGTCCTAACCCGTTTGAAACTGAAACAATTGCGCCTGTTGGTGGCTGTGGGCAAGCACAACAACATCCAGAATGCTGCGCGCGAGTTGAATGTCTCGCAGCCCGCAGCGACCAAGATGATCAAAGATCTGGAGCTGGATTTTGAGGTGCAGCTGTTTGAACGTACAAACCGTGGGGTGATCCCTACACCCTATGGCGAGGCCCTGATCCGCCATGGCAAGTTGATTTTTGCGCAGGTTTCGAACGCAGCGCAGGAATTGGATGACCTGAACGAAGGATCCAGTGGCGGAGTGGTTGTGGGGACGTTGCTAGCGGCCTCGCCCCGGCTGTTGCCGCAGGCCATTGACCACATGTTGCAAGACCGCCCCAAGGTTTCGGTCAAGGTGGTTGAGGGCACCCACGAAGTGCTGATGCCCGCGCTTAAGTCCGGCGAGATAGACATGATCGTTGGCCGCCTGCCGTCGATGCGGCATCGCGAGGGTTTGGAGCAGATCAAACTGTTTGATGAGAAAATCATTCTGGTGGTTGGCTGCAATCACCCACTGAGTGGACAAGAGGGCATTGCGTTTGATGACCTGAAGCCCTTTGGCTGGATCGTACCGCCGATTGAAACCACCTTGCGACGTGAGTTGGACCAGTTCTTTGTCCGCAACGACCAGTACGTGCCCCCGACCACTGTCGAAAGTGTGTCGTATTTGACCAATCGGGCGCTACTGCATAGCAAAAATTACATCGGGTTGATGCCAGCCCATGTTGCAGCGCAGGACATCAGCAGCGGTTTGCTGGCAGAACTGCCGTGGTCGTTTCCATTGGGTGAAGGACCCGTTGGTGTGTCTTACCGAAGTGAAGGGCAACTATCACCAGCTGGGAGCGCCTTTCTGGAATCCCTTAAACAGGTATCAGAAGGGATCTAAACCAAGAGCAGCGCCCGGCCTTTCAACCGGGCACCCCAATTCTCTCCCAACCAAACTTACAGTTTCACCCAGCCTTCAGGCGGCTCTTTGCCAGGATGTACCGTGTTGCACTTCGGGCAAGTACGCGCCTCTTGCGAGGCATAGAACTGTGCATAAACAGGCGGTAGATCGTCAACAATCGACTTCAACTGCATCTCGGCCCGGTGCACCAGCGCCTGACACTCAAAGCAATACCACTCAATCGCGTCCAACTCACCCTCGGCGCGTTTGGGTTCGATCACCAGACCAATTGAACCCTCTTGTGGGCGCTGTGGCGAGTGACGCACACGTGGCGGCAGCAGGAAAATCTCACCCTCGCGGATCGGCACATCATAGAACTCCTCGCCATCGTATAACTTGAGCAGCATGTCACCCTTGAGCTGGTAAAAGAACTCTTCGACCGGATCATCATGGTAATCAGTCCGCTTGTTTGGGCCACCCACCACGGTGACCATCATGTCGGCATCTTCCCAGATCTGCTGATTGCCTACGGGCGGTTTTAGCAGGTGTTTGTGCTCGTCAATCCAGCCTTGAAAATTGAACGCCTTCAGCTTTCCCATGATCCATTCCTATCCCTGTTTAGGCCACTGTGGAACGTGGGCTGCTATTAGCTCAAGGAATATGAGAGAAATCTGCTATCTATTTTTGTGAAGTCCAACAAGAAAACTCGCCGCAGGTTAGCGGCGAGTTTCGGTTCTCCATCCGGTTTAAGTCAGCGTCACACTTGGCCGGGCAGCCACAAAACAATCATCGGAAAAGCCACCAGCAGGGCGATGGTGATCGCGTCGGCGATGAAAAATGGTGTCACGCCCTTGAACACATCCTGCACTGTCAGGTCGTCGCGCACACCAGCCACGACAAAACAGTTCAGGCCAATGGGAGGCGTGATCAGGCAGAACTCGGCCATTTTCACCACCAGAATGCCAAACCAAATCGCGCACATTGGGCCGCTCATGCCAAAGGCGCTATCGGCTGCACTGACCATTTCTCCGCCATTCAAGGCCATCACTGCGGGATATACCACAGGCAATGTGAGCAGAAGCATGCCGATCGCATCCATGAACATACCCAAGATGGCGTAAGCCAGCAGAATACAGATCAAGATCAGTATCGGTGCCATCTCTAACGAGCTGATCCAGTCGGAAAACGCATTGGGCAGTTCGGCAAAGCCTAGGAAGCGTACGTAAATCAGCACACCCCAGATGATCGAGAAGATCATTACGCTCAACTTGGCAGTTTCCAGTAGCGCGTCCTTGAGCTGTGACCAGCGCATGCCACGATACATCGCCATCAAGAACACCACAAAAGCCCCAATTGCGCCGCCCTCGGTTGGAGTGCCCCAAGAGTCGCCGCCGAAGGGATTGTAGACAAAGAAGATGATCGTCACGACGACAAACAGGATTGGTAGCGCCGGGGGCAGCGAGGCGAACCGCTCGCGCCAGGTGAAACCGCTAACCGAGGGACCAAAGTCCTTGATTGTCACCGCCATGCCGATGATCAGCAGCCCATAAATGACCGCGCTGAACGCTCCCGGAATAAAGCCAGCCAACAGCAGTTTGCCCACGTCCTGCTCAACGATGATCGCGTAGATCACCAGAATGGCAGAGGGCGGGATCAGTGAGGCCAGCGTACCGCCTGCGGCCACAACCCCGGCGGCAAAACGCTTGTCATAGCCAATCGCCAACATCTCGGGGATGGCAATGCGGGCAAACACAGCCGAGGTAGCGACCGAGGCCCCGGACACGGCGGCAAATCCCGCCGTTGCAAACACCGTAGACACAGCCAAGCCTCCTGGCACCCAAGCCAACCAGCGTTTGGCCGCTTCGAACAGCGCCTTAGTAAGGCCTGCGTAATAGGCCAGATATCCAATCAGAATGAAAGTCGGGATTAGGCTGAGCGCCTGAGAGGACACCTTGGAATGCGGCACTTGCCCGGCAACCTTGACCGAAACAGTTAGCGCCTTGGTAAACTTATCCGGGGCATAGCCAAACTTGGCCCAGAAAATCCACAACAACCCAACGAGCCCAGCCAGACCGGCAGCAAAGGCCACCCGCATACCCAGTACCACAAGCACCAGCATTCCGCCTGAGACAATCAGGCCAATATCAATCGGTTCCATTTGGGATACTCCTTATTCGTCGGAGCCCGAGACATGCTCGGCTTCCATGGCGGCCTGTGTGGCGGCGTCAGCAATCAGGGGAACGGCAATCGGGGAACTGCCGCCAAGAACGATGGCGCGCAGATAGGCCCAGACCTGAAGCACCAGGCGCAGGCACAACACGCCAAAAGCCACCGGCGCCAAAAGTTTGGCAGGCCAAAGTGGCAGCGCGATATCCATACTGCTGTCACGGCTCCACAAAGGTGCCGTGAAATCAAAGCTGCGTTCGAAATGGGCCCAGCTGCCCCAGACTAGCAGCACCATCAGCAACAAGATCGCAAGCGTTGTGATCAACTCGGCAATGTACAGGGCACGACCGCGCAAAGCCCCGACCAGCATGTCCATACGAATATGGCCACCATCGCGCTGTACATAGGCAATGCCCATAAATGCAATCAGCGGCATCGCCTGTTCGATCCAGTCGACATATCCAGGCAGAGGCGTGTTGAACAGGTTGCGGCCACCAACAGACACAACCGCCAGCACCATCAGGGAAAACACCGCCAAGCCGCTGACCAGCGCCAGCACGGTTTCGGCGCGATATAGCCGTTGGTCGATCTTACTCAGGGCGCTGTCATCACTCAGCACCAGGGATGCACCAGCCATGGCGGGCCTCCTGTTCTATTCTGAAATTTTGAGGGGCAAATAAGAAAGCTCCTGCGCCGCATAGGAACGCGGCGCAGGAGTAGCTTAGTTTTACTTGGCGTCGGCAATCATGCCGGTGACCATGTCATACAGCTCTTGCGCTGGCAGACCACGGGCAGTGTTTTCTTCAATCCAAGTCGCCGCAATAGGAGCAGCCGTTTCCTGGAAAGATGCAATTTCCGCGTCCGAAAATGTCACCTGACTAATGCCACGCTCTTCCAGAGCTGGGCCCCAAGCGTCCATGGTTTTGCCTTCATAGGCGCTCACATAGTGATCCAGAGCTTCATCAACCGAGCTCAACAGCGCGTCGCGATAGTCATCGCTGAGGCTATCCAATGCGGTGGTGTTCACCACCACTGGGCAGTTCACTGTGCCTGGGTTCAGGTTAGTGGTCCACCAGGTCGCGTTTTCGATGGTGCCAAAGGACATGTGCGCATGCGGCGCAAAAGCCACCGACTTGATCACACCGCTGTCCATGGCCTGACGAACTTCGGTTGCGGACATCGAAGTTGGAACCGCGCCAACAGAGCCCAGCGCTTTGCCGATGCCGCCTGTGGCACGCACAGTCAGGCCTTCAAAGTCAGCCAGCTTGGAGGGAGCCTCACCACCGCCAACAAGGTTGTACTGCGGCAGCGGCGACGGCATCAGAAGGGTTGCATCCCAACGGGCCAGATCGGCCTGAACTGCTGGGTGCTGGTATACAGCCATCGACAGCTCAACCTCTTGCTCTAGCGAAGACACTCCCAGGAATGGCAGCTCCAGCACAGTGATCGACGGGTTCTTGTCACGGTGATAGCCAGCACAGAACTGGGCCATTTCAAACGCGCCAATGGAAATACCGTCGAGGTTTTCCTTATTCTTGGACAGGCCGCCATAGCTGATGTTCAGGGTGAACTCACCGCCGGTTTTCTCGTTGACCAGCTCAGCCAGTTTTTCAACGTGCTCGGTAAAGGCGCGACGTTTGCCCCACAGGGAAACGTTCCACTCGGTGGCCATGGCCTCGGCGGCAAAGGTAACGCTGAGGGCGGCAAGGGCGGTACGGCTTAGGAATTTACGCATGATGTTTCCTCCCAGAATGCATGCAAAACAGATGGCGCACAGCATCGGGGATTGAGACAGGGCTGACTATGAAGGAAACCGCGCACGCGCGAGGACGAGCCCTGCGAAAATCCGCAGGGCAGCCTAAACAGTTATAAAAGTGCGTCTTTATCCAATCCCAGCTTGACGATTTTTTCGTTCAATGTGCGTCGCCCGATGCCCAGCGCCTCGGCCACCGCGTCCATCCGGCCCTGATGCGCCATGATCGCCTTGCCGATCAATTCGCGTTCAAACACCGCCACCGCCTCACGCAGGGTTTCTGGAACCTCGTTCGATAGCAGATCAGCGCGCATGGCCAACGCCATGGATCCGCCACCGCGACGTGCGGACAGCACCCGCCGCTCTGCCACATTGCGCAGCTCGCGCACATTGCCCGGCCAGTCGTGTGCCATCAACGCAGTGGCGTCTTCACCCGTGATTGGGGGGACAGAGGTTTCATAGATACGAGAGAAATGGTCCAAGAAATGCGCCAGAAGTAACATCAGATCATCGCGGCGCTGTCGCAGGGAAGGCAAGGTCACAACCATCGTGCCAATGCGAAAGAACAGATCGCGGCGGAGTTTGCCCGCTGCCATCAACTGCTCCGCATCCTCGTTGGTTGCCGAGATTACGCGAAACCGAAGAGGCACTGGTATTGAGGCCCCTATCGGCAATATCTCTTTGTCCTCAATCACGCGCAAAAGCTTGGCTTGTACAGCTTCGGGGCAAGAGCTTATTTCATCCAAGAACAAGGTCCCCTGATGCGCTGCCAGCAACCTACCGTCGGCGCCCCCTTGCACTCCAAACATCTCTTTTTCAAAAGTCTCTGGCGACAACGCTGCACAGTTCAATGCAACAAACGGGCCCTGAGCATCATCGCCAAGATCATGCAAAGCCCGCGCAACCAGCTCTTTTCCCGTTCCAGTTTCGCCCTGCAGCAAAACCGAGGAATCGCTGTCTGCTAAGTCCAGAATCTCATCCCGCAATATCCGGATCGTGTTGGTTTGCCCCAACAGAACCCGATCAAGCCCAGAAAGTTTGTGCAGTCGCTCCTTTAGACGTTCCGCCGTTTGTCGCATCTGATGCTGGTCTGCTGCGTGACTTAGAATCGCAAGTAAACGCCGTGGGTCATAGGGTTTCTCAACAAAACTATAGGCTCCGTCGCGCATCGCATTGACCGCCATGGCAATATCGCCATGCGCTGAGATCAGTACCAGTGGCGGCGAGGTTTCAGGCGATAGGCTTGCAAGCAGTTCCAACCCGGACATGCCGGGCATTCGAACATCAGACAGGATCACATCAGGCTGAAAGTCCTTCAGTCGCTCGGCGACCTGCGTTGCGCGCGGGACTGCCTCGACCCGCCAACTAGCAGCCTCTAGCAACTCAACCAAGGACAGGCGCATTCCCTTATCATCCTCGACGATCAACGCGCTGCGAAGTGGGCTTTCACTCATACCTGCTGGTCCTCTGGCTCGGAACTTGGCAACTCCACACGGAACACTGCGCCACCACCATTGCGGTTGTGCGCGTTGATCCGTCCTTGGTGTTCCTTGACGATGGTAGCCGAGATTGCAAGGCCAAGCCCCATGCCGCGCCCGCTTTCACGGGTGGTGACAAAGGGCTCTTGCAGATCCTGCAGCGTTGCTTCGCCTAGCCCATGGCCACTATCGCGAACTTCGAACCACCCTTTTGCACTCCCTTCGCCGACGGAAACCCAGACCTGTCTGCCCTCGGTGTCTTCAACCGCATCCACAGCATTGCGCAGAATGTTAGTCATCACCTGTTCCAACCGAAGCTGATTACCCCGCACCAAAATTGGGGTTTGTGGGATTGAAAGTGTCAGATCGACCTGTTGCTCAGTAAAATTTGGCTCGACCAAGGCCAGCGAGGCCCGCATTGCGTTACCAAGGTCTACTTCAACAAACGCATCCCCCTTGGACCGTGCAAAGAACTTCAATTGCCGCGTGATACCCTCCATGCGATCTACCAGCCCCGCAATGCGAGTGATCATGGTTGGAGCGGTGCTACTATTCATTTCCGCCACAGCCAGATGGTTGCGCATCGCAGTGATCGGCTGTCCCAACTCGTGTGTCACCGAGGCGGACAATTGTCCAAGCGCCGCCAAACGGCTCGCCCGCTCAAGCTCGTCCTGTGTGCGTTGCAATCGGCGTTCAGCGGTCTTACGGTCATCAATCTCAATCGCCAAGCGGTCATTTGCCTGGCGCAGCTCTGCTTCTTCCGCCTCGGATCGGCGCAGGGCTTCGCCAATACGCTGGGTTTTGCGAAACTGCGAGTAGATGAAAAAAATCGCCAACAGGATCATGACAAGCCCCGTGGCCAGCAAACTACGAGACACCGCTGGCGTGTCATCTGCGAAATAGTGCAGCTGCCAGTTATGCGGAAGCGATTGCGTGGTGAGGTGAATCCGGTTGTCACCGTCGATAACTGCACGTTGATTTTCCAGAGGTTCCCAAACCCACGGATCAAGTGATTGATCAGCAAACTGTCGAGCATCTCGAATGCGTTGTCGCTGTTCCTGTGTCAGCTCCTTCAGCACGCGATATCGCCAATCGCTGTTCGACGACAACAAGACCACACCGTCAGCATTGGCCAGAACAACCTGCTCGCCTGACGCGCTCCAGCTCTCCTCAAGTTCACTCAGGGCCAGTTTGATGGCGATGACGCCGATGACTTGTTTTTGCGCGTCAAACACGGGATCGGCAATGAAATAACCCGGCAGGCCTGTTGTACTGCCAATTCCGTAAAATCGGCCCGGTCTTCCCTGTGCGGCGCCTTGCAGGTAGGGACGAAATGAATAGTCGTGCCCCACAAAACTACTGGGCTGATCTGCATTCGACGCAGCAATCGTCACGCCATCTGGGCGCATCAAATAGATCGCATCCAACCCTGACTGTTCAGCAAAGGCGGCAAGTCTGCCATTCAAGGCCTGCGTATCACCACCCATGCTGGTTTCGATAACAAAGGGATCCCGCGCCAACACATAGGTGAGATGCAAGAACCGCTCGAGTTCTGCGATCACAGTGCTGCGGTAGAGTGACAGGCGACCCTTGGCTTTGGACAATTCTTCCGACTGGAAATAGCTGGAGGATAGCCCGTAAATTGTCACTGCTGAGATAATGGCAGCGACGAATGCCAGAGCGATGTGTACTGAGCGCATGAGCTGATTGTCCGCAAGTCGATTAGTGCAGACGCGACTAAAGGATGTTCAGCCAAGAAAGGCAACGGCCAAGGGTTAGACCAAGCGCCCCTGTTGCCAGACCTTTGCTAGTTCCAAACCTTCGGTGAGATGCAGGATGTCGGCCTGAGTACCTTGGGCAAATGAGCCAACATGCGACGCCCCGATCAAAGTAGCAGGGATTTCAGTGGCCATTGCCAACGCAGTTGCCAAAGGCGTGTCACACATTTCGACAACATTTCGCACCGCAGTTGCCACTTCCAGATGCGCCCCAGCAAGGGTTCCATCCTTTAGCGTCAGGCGGTTTTCGCTGCGCTGGATCCAGCGGTCATTGAGGGTAAAGCCATCAATGTCAGATGCGGCAGTTGCCATGGCGTCGCTGACTAGGAATATCTGTCCCGGACCACAATTACTGCGCAGGGCTAGTCCCATGCTTTCGGGGTGAACATGTATACCATCCGCGATCAGGCCAGCACTTAAGCTGCCCAGTGCCAATGCTGCTCCCACTGTTCCTGGTTCACGATTTCCGATCTGGCTTTGGGCGTTGAACAGGTGCGTTACACAACGTGCGCCAGCATCGGCTGCGCTCTGGCAGGTCGCAAAATCAGCATCTGTATGACCCAGCGAAACCAGTACTCCGGCTTGGCCCAAGGCCGCGATCTGATCATTAGTGACATTTTCAGGTGCCACTGTAACCTTCAACGCAGGCAACCGGGCAGCTCCGTCCAGCAAAACCGCCAGGTCTGTGTCAGTCATGGGGCGGATCAAAGACGGATCGTGTGCGCCCTTACGCGATAGCGACAGATGCGGGCCTTCGAGGTGCAGGCCCAAAATACCCGGCACTCCTTCGACAATTGCTTGCTCGACTGCGTCTATGGCGAGACGCACGTTCTCAGACGTATCCGTGATCAAAGTCGGCAAAATCGAGGTGGCACCAATGCTGGCATGAGCTCTGGACATTATGAGCAGAGTTTCGACATTCCTGAACATCACCCCACCACCACCATTGACTTGCAGATCCACAAAGCCCGGCACCAAATACCCGCCAGCCAACTCAACCACATCCGCATCTGACGGAATATCCGCCGCTGCGACAATGTCCGAAACTTGCCCATCTATAACTAGCAGAGCCTGATTTTCGCAAAGGTGCCCCTGATCCAAGATCCGAGGCCCGGTCAAAGCGGTCAGTTTGTGGTTCATACCGTTTCCGTGACTTTCTTCAGATGTCTTGGCGCATCGGGGTCAATCCCGCGCGATGTGGAAAATGCTTCAACCATGGAATAAAAGGACACGATCAGACTTAGCGGATCGGTCAGAGCGTGGCCAGTGCGGACATGCTCGATGCAGGTTGCCCTTTTGACCTGATCCGTGGTGGCAAAAACCTGTGCCCCCTTGGCAGCGATCTGATCCGAAATCCCCGCCAAGGCGCCTTCTGCCGCATCCGCAGCGGCAAAGCCCAACACCGGAAAACCTTCGCCCACAATCGAGACTGGTCCGTGTAGCACTTCGGCAGAGGAATAGCTTTCGGCGTGGAGCTGGCAGGTTTCTTTGAACTTTAGCGCAGCTTCGTTTGACACGGCCAAGGCCTGCCCCCTGCCCAATGTGAACAACGACTGTTGCTCGCCAATCGCCTCACGCACTTCTGGCCAGTTGATCTGGGCTGCTGTTTCCAGCTGCTCGGGTAAGTTTCGAATGGCAGCCAGCAACGCGGCGTTGCGATCCCATTCGGCCATCAACCACAATCCCGCAACTGCGGATGTGACAAAGGTCTTGGTCGCGGCAACGCTCAACTCGGGCCCGGCATGAATATCAAGCGTATGGGCACTGGCCTTGGCCAAGGGTGAGGCTGGATCATTGGTCAGAGCCACGCTCATGGCACCATCACGGCCTGCATTGCTTGCCATAGTGACGATGTCCGGGCTTTTACCTGACTGTGAAACAGCCAAGCTCAGCCCCTTGTCTAGTTTTAGACTGCTGTCATAAATCGATCCCACGGATGGCCCCACCGAGGCAACGGGCACACCCAGCAGAATTTCAGAAACATACTTTAGGTAGGTGCACACATGATCCGACGATCCACGTGCAATTGTCATGATAAAAGCTGGATCCAGCCCACGTGCGGCGTCAGCCACGGATGTTATTTCTGCAGCGCCGTTGGTCAACAGTCGCTCTACCGCATCCGGGATTTCGACGATCTCGTGACGCATTTTGGTAGTCTGGATCATAGTGTCAGCTCCTATTGGCTGGCCAGCCGTAGCTCGGCCACAAAATCGTAGGCATCGCCGCGATAAATTGAGCGGGTGAATTCAACCACCCGACGGTTCGGCAAATATGAAGTTCGCATGATGCTAAGACCTGCTGCTCCCGGCTCCACGCCCAGCACCGCAGCATCTGCAGCATCCAGATTGATTGCCGAAATTCGCTGCAGCGCGCGTACTGGCCGGTTTCCGTCAGCCTCAAGCACCTTGTACAGCGAGTCTTCGACAAGAACCGGATTA
Source organism: Parasedimentitalea nitratireducens (assembly GCF_057444295.1). NCBI lineage: Bacteria > Pseudomonadati > Pseudomonadota > Alphaproteobacteria > Rhodobacterales > Paracoccaceae > Parasedimentitalea > Parasedimentitalea nitratireducens. The sequence goes on from NZ_JBYAXC010000007.1 coordinate 164,240, forward strand.
GGCAGGACATCGACCGGAAGCGAGGCGCGCTCAATGGCCATTGGCCGGTCACTTGCTCGGCGCAAACGTTCAATCCGTGCGACGGAATCCCCAGGGGAAAGACCCAACACCATGACCTCTTCGGGTGACGGCATATAGATACCTCGTCCCAACCATTCACTTGAAGAACTCAGCCCGCGCCGGTCCATGTCTTCGGTGAACGAAGTCAGGCGAGAGAGTGATTGTTCAACCTTTGGGGTCCCATCAGCAACAAAGCTGCCTGATCCCTGTCGCTGTACAACGATATCGCGATCCACAAGATCTTGCATAGCCCGGCGAACTGTGACGCGTGACAGTCCACTCAGAGAAGCGATCTCCCGCTCGGCTGGCAAAGGGGCAGAGGCGGGTAAAAGTCCGTTTTCTATACTTTCCTCAAGCCGTTTGCGCAGGCGAACATAACGCGGGCCAGTGGCATCGTCCAACCAGTCTCCTGGTTTGAGAAAGCTCTCAATAGTCATACCCGCTCCAGCTCTATCCGTTGTGCAAATCGACAGGCCAGCTCTAGCGCCCCGTCTAGCGCTGTACCCTGCCCTGAAACGACGTTTGCAGCCACTTCACGCGGCAAGTAATCGACATAATACGAAGCCACCCCGCCTATCGGGCAAACCGGCTCTCCCGGCACGAAGCCCAATGCGGACAACCCTTTACAGATGTATTTTGCACCGGCCTCCATCAATTCACGACCGAAGGGATCACCGGCTTTGGCGGCCTGCACGATACGCGGCGCGAAGGCACCGAAATCAACCGGCCTTGAGCGAATGGAAAAACTCACAATCTGAGCAACGTCGTGTTGGAACTCAGCGAGACAGGTATCGACCAGATCACTGGAGGGCTCAACACCATCCAACACATGTAATGTGCGCCGTAACAGCCCCTTGCCCAGCCAACATCCCGATGCCTCATCTCCTAGATCTGACCCGTAGCCGCCAATAAAGCGGATATCTCTGTCGTCTTGTCGCGCCAGAAACGAGCCCGTGCCAATGCCAAGCAAACAGCCAGACTGGTCTTCCAAGGCACCAACAACTGCGGATCGGCGGTCATCTTCGACCTGCGCATACCGCGATGGCAGCTGATCAGCGACAGCCTGTGCAACATCGCCATCCACAACGCCGGCGAGACCTGCATAGATGGGAGTTTCCCTCAATCTGTCGGCATCAAGATCCGCCTGAGAAGCCAGCTCGGACACCCCATCATTCAGCACCGCCAAAGCAGCCTGAAAATCACTGGAAACATTCGCGCTACCCCGGTGAACGCTAAACTCGCCACCCGGTGCTTGCAGCGCAAATCGGCACGAGGTGCCGCCGCCATCAATGGCCATGAAGTATGGGGGTCGCGAGTCGCTCATGTAGATACCTATACAATACCTATCGCGAGAATAAAAGACCTTTAGCGACCTGACAACGCCCGAAATGCATACCAAAGTGATTACGAAATAATAAATGGTAGACAAAAGGTATTGTATAGGTATTTAATAGTGTCAGTTGAGCTGAAGAGTTGAGGGGAATCACGTGACAGCCGAGCGAACGCCACAAACTGAAACGCTCCACAGTAGCGCAACCGGACTAGATCAGCGCACCGACGCTGAAATTCTGTCGCAGTTCCTGGATGTTCAGAAATGTGCACTTGCCGTTATGACCACCTCCCTACCCAGCATCGCAGCGGCTGCTGAATTGACAGTCAGCTCTCTTCGCAACGCTGGCACTGTGCATTACACTGCAGCAGGATCATCTGCCTTGATGGGCCTCGCGGATGGTGCCGAAATTCCCGGCACATTCGGAATAGATCCAAGTCGCATTGCGGTTCATATGGCCGGAGGCATTCCGCATGGTGGCACCATGCCGGGCCACACCGAAGATGACAATGCTGCAGCGCTAATCGCTGCAGAGACCGTTAAATCTGAGGATGTGGTCATTGCCATCTCTGCAAGCGGCTCTACCCCTTATCCGTTAGCGTTTGCTCAAAAGGCAAAGCAGTGTGGAGCCGCAATAATAAGTATTTCTAACAACAAAGGGACGCCACTTTTGGAACTGGCGAACGCGCCCATTCACTTGGACACCCCGCCAGAAATAATCGCGGGTTCAACCCGCCTTGGCGCTGCCACTGCACAAAAGGTCGCGCTGAATATGATCTCCACCTTAACCGGTATTCGCCTAGGCCACGTCTTTGACGGCATGATGGTCAATTTGATCGCCGACAACGACAAGCTCCGTGCACGGGCGACCGGAATTGTCACTCAGATTACGGGCGCGCCGACTACGCTCGCCCAAGAATGCCTGCAGCAAGCCAATGGAGCGGTCAAACCCGCCGTGCTGCTGGCAGCTGGAGCCAAATCGCTCCAGCAAGCAAACAAGATAATCGAGCAGGCCAATGGAGACCTACGTGCTGCCCTGCAGCACCTATAACGACGGCCAATCGGCCAAACACAAGACTAGCAAGGGAGAAAGACATGAACCGGAAACTACTAAGCCTCGCGCTTTTGGGATCTACCATTCTTGGTGGCGCTGCTGCTGCCGAGGTAACACTAACCATCGAGAGCTGGCGCAATGACGACCTGACCCTGTGGCAGGACAAGATCATCCCGGCGTTCGAAGCTGCCAACCCAGGTATCAAGGTGAAATTCACACCTTCTGCGCCAGCCGAATACAATGCGGTGCTGAACTCGAAACTGGATGCCGGCAGCGCCGGTGATTTGATCACATGCCGCCCATTCGACGCTTCGCTAGCGCTGTACGACGGTGGCCATCTGGCTGACATCTCCGACCTTGAAGGCATGGCGAACTTCTCGAACGTAGCCAAATCGGCCTGGCAGACCGACGATGCAGCTGCTTCGTTCTGTATGCCGATGGCCTCAGTCATTCACGGGTTCATCTACAACAAAGAGGTCTTTGCGGAGCTGGGTATTGATGTACCTGAAACCGAAGACGAGTTCTTTGCTGCGCTTGAGACCGTAAAGGCAGATGGCAATTACATCCCAATGGCGATGGGCACCAATGACCAATGGGAAGCCGCCACAATGGGTTATAACAACATTGGCCCGAACTACTGGAAAGGTGAGGAAGGCCGTCTGGCTTTGATCGCCGGCGACCAGAAACTAACCGATGCCCAATGGGTTGCACCTTATGAGACGCTAGCCAAATGGGGCGAGTATCTGGGTGACGGATATGAGGCTCAAACATATCCAGACAGCCAGAATATCTTTACTCTGGGCCGCGCTGCAATTTACCCAGCAGGCAGCTGGGAAATCACAGGCTTCAACGCACAGGCCGATTTCGAAATGGGCGCCTTCAAGGCTCCGGTCCAAAACGCTGGCGACACCTGCTACATTTCGGATCACACCGACATCGCACTTGGCATGAACGCTGCATCCCCGAATGCCGAGGCGGCCAAGACCTTCCTCAACTGGATGGGCACTTCTGAGTTCGCTGGCATCTACGCCAACGCACTTCCGGGCTTCTTCTCGCTGTCCAACCATGACGTGGCAATGGAAGATCCACTGGCACAGGAATTCGTCAGCTGGCGCGGTGAGTGTGAATCCACCATCCGGTCCACCTATCAGGTGCTGTCGCGCGGCACTCCGAACCTCGAAAACGAGACTTGGGGCGCTTCGGTTGCAGCCATCAAGGGCAGCAAGTCGGCTAGCGATCTTGGGATGGAACTGCAAACCGGTCTCTCCAGCTGGTACGACCCTCAGAAATAAGACCACTCACGAGCAAAGGTTCCGGGCCAGTCATTGGCCCGGAACACCCAAGTGGAAGGGGATGACATGAAGAACTCAGGTATCAAATGGCACGTGGTTGTATTTCTGGCCCCTGCCGTGTTGGTCTACACCGCCATTATGATTTTCCCGCTGTTCAATACTTTGCGGCTGGCATTGTTCACCGAGGTGGACCAAGTGCGTCAGTTTGCCGGGCTGGATAATTTCCGCACCTTGTTTGGCAACACCCACTGGTCCGAACAGTTCTGGAATGCCTTGGGCAACAACTTCTGGTTCTTCTTTATTCATATGATTGTGCAAAACCCGATTGGCATTGCTCTGGCTGCTATTCTGAGCCACCCGCGATTGCGTTTTGCTGCCCTGTATCGCACCGCCATTTTTGTACCCACCATCCTGTCGTTTGTGATCGTGGGTTTCGCCTGGAAACTGATCCTGTCCCCGATCTGGGGCATCACCCCCGATATGCTGAAAGCGGTTGGCCTGAAATGGCTTTACGCCCCCTATTTGGGCAAGGAAGAATACGCCCTGACTACGCTCGCGCTGATCTCAGTCTGGCAGTTTGTCGGCATCCCGATGATGCTGATCTACGCCGCTCTACTTTCGATTCCCGAAGAGGTAATTGAGGCTGGTGAAGTTGATGGCATTACCGGGTTTTCCGCGTTCTGGAAGATCAAATTACCACTAATCTTACCGTCTATCGGGATCATCTCGATCCTGACTTTTGTTGGTAATTTCAACGCCTTTGACTTGATCTACACCACCCAAGGCGCACTTGCGGGACCGGCGTACTCGACCGATATTTTGGGTACCTTCATGTATCGCACCTTCTTTGGGTTCCAACTGCAACTGGGGGATCCTCACATGGGGTCCGCCATCGCCAGCGGCATGTTTGGCATCATCCTAGTGGGGGTCTGTATCTACCTGTTTGGCATCCAGACTCGCCTGCGCCGATATCAGTTTTAGGGAGCAGCAGAGATGTCAAAAGCCCGCCAGAACCCATTTAACAGCATTGCCGCACATGCTGCGCTGATTGCTTATACGCTCATCGCCTTGTTCCCGGTGTTTGTGATCCTGATCAACAGCTTCAAGACACGTAAGGCAATCTTTCGAGACCCACTTGCGCTGCCTGACAGTGATACATTCACGATGATCGGCTATGAGACCGTTATGAAGCAGGGGGATTTCTTCCTCTATTTTCAGAACTCGATGATCGTTACCGTCGCCTCGCTGTTTTTTGTCCTGCTTTTTGGCGCCATGGCGGCCTTTGCACTGGCTGAATATCGGTTCAAGGGCAACATGTTGATGGGTCTGTATCTGGCGCTGGGGATCATGATCCCGATCCGCATTGGCACCGTAGCCATTCTTGAGATGATGGTTAGCAGCGGTCTAGTGAACACCCTGTGGGCGCTGATCCTAGTCTATACCGCGCAAGGCCTGCCACTGGCGGTGTTCATCCTGTCTGAGTTCATGCGACAGGTCAGTGATGACCTGAAGAACGCTGGCCGGATTGATGGGCTTTCAGAGTACACTATTTTCTTCCGACTGGTGCTGCCACTGGTACGCCCTGCGATGGCGACGGTCGCTGTCTTCAACATGATCCCAATCTGGAACGACCTTTGGTTTCCGCTGATCCTGGCCCCTGCCGAGGAAACCAAGACCCTGACTTTGGGGAGCCAAGTTTTCATCGGCCAATTTGTCACCGATTGGAACGCCGTCCTGTCAGCGCTGTCGATGGCGATCCTGCCAGTGATGATCCTTTACGTGATCTTCTCGCGCCAACTAATCCGCGGCATCACGTCAGGAGCTGTCAAATGATCCGCGTCTTGATTGCAGGTCTCGGCAATATGGGGCTGTCACATGCGCTTGCGCATCACCAACATGCCGAGGCACAGGTTGTCGGGCTAGTCAATCGGTCCGGCGAGGCCAGCCACCCTGATCTGCAAGGCTATCCAGTTTTCACTGACTTTCAGCTAGCCTTGGCCGAGCTGAAACCTGATCTTGTCGTCGTTGCCACCTACTCGGACAGCCACGCGGATTACGCAATTGCCGCGATGGAGGCAGGTGCGCATGTATTTGTCGAGAAGCCACTGGCCACTACGGTCGAAGACGCCAAGCGCGTCACAGCCAAGGCGGTTGAGCTGAACCGCAAACTGGTGATCGGCTATATCCTGCGCCATCACCCGTCCTGGGTCCGCCTGATCAAGGAAGCCCGCAATCTGGGTGGCCCGTTTGTGTTTCGCATGAACCTGAACCAGCAGTCCAGCGGCGAAACCTGGGAGACCCACAAGGCATTGATGCAGACCACGCCTCCTATCGTGGATTGCGGCGTGCACTACGTGGATGTCATGTGCCAGATCACCGACGCCAAGCCCGTTCGGGTAAATGGCATGGGGCTGCGCCTGTCGGATGAAATAGCCGCGGACATGTACAACTATGGCCAATTCCAGGTGGTGTTCGAGGACAACTCGGTGGCCTGGTACGAGGCAGGTTGGGGCCCGATGATGTCAGAAACCGCGTTCTTTGTGAAAGACGTGATTACTCCCAATGGTTCGGTGTCGATTACCGAAAAGGACAAGGCGGGATCGGATGACGTTGATGGCCATACATCAGTTGGCGCACTGCTGGTGCACCAGCCTGATGGGGACCGTTTGATCGACCTTCCCGATGAGCCTGGCCACCAAGAACTTTGCGATGCCGAACAGGCCTACATGCTACGCGCCATCGCCGAAGATATCGACCTGACCCGCCATATGAGTGACGCCGTATCATCACTTCAAATCTGTTTGGCCGCCGACCAGAGCATCCGCTCCGGCCGCCCCGTTGACCTAACTGGATCCTGATCATGACCGCACTCAAACTTAGCAATGTCTGTAAATCCTTTGGCCCGGTTGAGGTTCTAAAAAACATCGACCTCATCGTTGAAGAAGGTGAGTTCGTGGTATTCGTTGGACCTTCGGGTTGCGGTAAATCCACCCTGCTGCGCGTTATTTCAGGACTGGAAGAGGCCACATCCGGTGACATTGAAATCAGCGAACGATCCGTCAATAACGTGCCTCCAGCGAAACGCGGCATTGCGATGGTATTCCAGTCCTACGCTCTGTATCCACACCTGACAGTTCGTGACAATATGGCGTTGGCGTTGAAACAAGAACGCAGGCCCAAGGACGAGATAGAAGCACGCGTGACAGAGGCAAGCAGGATGTTATCGCTTGGTGACTATCTCGACCGGCGCCCGTCGGAATTGTCTGGCGGGCAGCGTCAGCGGGTTGCCATTGGGCGTGCCGTTGTGCGTGAACCCGAACTGTTTCTTTTCGACGAACCCCTGTCCAACCTGGACGCAGCCTTACGGATGAATACCCGTTTGGAAATTGCCCGCCTGCATCGCCAACTGGGCGCCAGTATGATCTACGTAACCCACGATCAGATCGAAGCGATGACACTTGCCGATAAAATCGTCGTGTTACGCGATGGTCGTGTTGAGCAAGTCGGCAGCCCGATGGAAATCTACAACAATCCTGCCAACCAGTTTGTCGCCGAATTCATCGGCTCTCCATCAATGAATTTTGTCCCCGCTGCGATGCTGGGCGGACCAGAGGGTCAGTTTGTTGGGATACGACCCGAATATGCGCAAGTCAGTCCAAACGGGCGCCTTAAAGGTACGGTCGTACATGTGGAGAAACTGGGAGGAGACACCAATATCTTAGTCGATCTCGGTAATGATCGGACCTTTACCTCGCGGATGTTTGGCCAATACGACGCCCAAGTCGACCAAGAAATCGCACTGGATTTCGATGAGAGCAAATGCCTGGTCTTTGATGGTGATGGCCAACGCGTCTGATCGGCGCAAACCGACGATGGACAGCACGGATACATACTGAAACAATGTAGCCCTCGCCTTTTGTGGTTATTGGCGCTATACATCCGAATGTTATCGCTAACTTTTCGCTAATGGCTAAGCAATTTGTCAGCTATGGCAGCAAGGAACAGGATCAAATGGAAGCTATTTGGCAGCAACTTGAGGCATATCGAGCCGAAACAGCAAGTTCGCCAATTCTGGCGCTGTTCGAGGATGAGGAAAGGTTTTCATCATTCTCAGCCGAGAGTGATGGGCTGCTGCTGGATTTTTCAAAAACCAGCTTGAACAACACAGCCCTGGATCTACTCGTGCAATTGGCAGAGCGCGCAGATCTTGGGAACAAGATCAAGGCAATGTTTGACGGCGACGCGATCAACACCACAGAGGGACGCGCTGTACTTCATACCGCGCTGCGGGCGCTGTCCAACGCCCCGATCTTGGTGGATGGAGAGGACGTGCAATCTGAAATCCGTTCTATCCGCCGTCAGATGGAAAACTTTGCTGATGGTGTGCGCAACGGCGAGATCCGAACCGCAGATGGCGGGCGTTTCACGGATGTTATCAATATCGGCATCGGCGGTTCAGACCTTGGCCCCGCCATGGCAACGCTTGCATTAACCCCATACCACAACGGCCCCCGTTGTCACTTTGTTTCCAACGTTGACGGGGCACACATCCATGACACACTGGCTGGCTTAGATCCCCGGCGCACCCTGGTGATCATTGCTTCCAAAACGTTCACAACTATCGAAACCATGACCAATGCTGAAACAGCTGTGTTCTGGCTGCGTGCCACATTAGGCGACAATGCTGTGGACCATCTGGCGGCCGTTTCAACAGCACTAGACAAAACCGCCGCGCTGGGGATCGCACCCGAACGTGTTTTTGGTTTTGAAGACTGGGTTGGCGGGCGCTATTCACTGTGGGGACCTGTTGGCCTCCCGATCATGCTGGCAATAGGTCCTGAGAAATTCACCGAATTCCTGCGTGGCGCCGACGCCATGGATACGCATTTCAAAACTGCACCACTGCAAGAAAACCTGCCTGCTTTGCTGGGGCTGATTGGCATCTGGCACAACAATATCTGCGGCTACGGCAGCCGGGCAATCCTGCCTTATGACCAGCACTTGCAGCGCCTGCCTGCCTATCTTCAGCAGCTGGATATGGAAAGCAACGGTAAGAGCGTGGCCCAGGATGGTAGCGCCCTGCCCCGTGCGTCGGGCCCAGTTGTCTGGGGCGAGCCCGGAACCAACGGCCAGCATGCGTTCTACCAGTTGATCCATCAGGGCACCGCGGTGATCCCAGCCGAGTTTCTCATTGCGGCTGAAGCCCATGAGCCAGACCTCGAGCATCACCACAATCTACTCAAGGCCAACTGCCTGGCCCAATCTGAGGCACTGATGCGCGGACGGACCCAAGCTGAAGCACGCGAAATTGCGGCGGCACGCGAGTTCGAAGGGGCTGAACAGAACCGAATGGCCGCCCACTTAAGCTTTCCTGGCAGCCGTCCGTCAGTCACAATCGCCTATCCGAAACTCACCCCTTTTGTCCTAGGACAGATCATTGCCCTGTATGAACATCGCGTATTCACAGAAGGCGCAATTTGGGGGATCAATTCGTTCGACCAATGGGGCGTTGAGCTTGGAAAAGAGCTCGCCGTCTCACTGCTCCCGTTAGTCGAGGGCGCATCACCAGACGGCAAAGACAGTTCGACCTGCGGACTGCTCGCCAAACTAACCCCCGCCCCCAACACACAGACCTAACCCCCAGTTCAATACGTCAGAGAATACTATGGTTTCCCGAGTCATCCCCGTCCATTCCTTTGATCTGGTGCTTTTCGGAGCAACGGGCGACCTTGCGCGGCGCAAAATCCTGCCCAGCCTGTATCATCGGTTCCAATTGGGACAGTTCTGCGACAGCTCTCGTATCATTGGTGCATCGCGCAGCGATATGGATGTGGCCAGTTTTCGCGATCTGGTCGCTGACGCCATTCGCCAGTTTGGCCAGAAAGACGAAATTAACGAGGCAGATATTGCCACCTTTGTAGAACAATTGGACTATGTCGCTATCGATGCCAAAGGCGACCGTGGCTGGGATATTCTGGCCAAACACATGCGTGAAGACGTCGTGCGTGCCTTCTATCTCTCTGTTGCGCCCAGCCTGTTTGGTGACATTGCAACCCGCCTGCGCAGCACCGGCATTGCAACCGATGACAGTCGTATCGTTGTAGAGAAACCCTTTGGTCACGATCTGGCCAGTGCACAGGCTTTGAACAAAGCCCTGCGGGCAAATTTCGAAGAAAGTCAGATCTACCGGATCGATCACTATTTAGGTAAAGAAACCGTCCAGAACCTGATGGCTTTGCGATTTGCCAACTCGCTTTTCGAACCCTTGTGGAACTCGTCCCACATCGATCACGTGCAGATCACGGTGGCTGAAAGTATCGGGGTCGAAGGGCGCGGCGAATATTATGATCGTTCGGGCGCGATGCGAGACATGGTACAGAACCACTTGATGCAGCTGTTGTGTCTCACTGCGATGGAGCCCCCTGGAAACTTTACGCCAGATGCAGTGCGCAATGAAAAGGTCAAAGTGATCGAGGCTCTTGAACCGGTTAAAAACGTCGACATTGCCCGTGGCCAGTACCGCAGCAAGAATGGCAGCGGTAGCTATACTGACCATTCCGGAAATCCGGACAGCCAGACCGAAAGCTATATTGCGATGAAGGTCCAGGTTGCCAATTGGCGATGGGCAGGAACTCCGTTCTACTTGCGCACCGGGAAATGTTTACGTGAAAGAACCTCGGAAATCGCAGTTTTCTTCCGCGACCCTCCGCATAACATTTTCCAAGGCAGTGACCCGGCCAAAGGCAATGTTTTGGTGATCAGGTTGCAGCCGGATGAAGGCATCACCCTGCACACCACCATCAAAGACCCCGGTCCCGGTGGTATGCGCCTGACAGAGGCGGCACTAGATATGACCTTTGCCGACAGCCTCCCCGAGGCCGAGCGCCCACAGGATGCTTATGAGCGCCTGATCATGGATGTGATCCGCGGCAACCAAACACTGTTTATGCGCGGTGACGAGGTGGAAGCCGCCTGGGCCTGGGCCGATCCGATCATTTCGGGCTGGGCCGAGTCCCGCTATGCGCCTTCGCAGTATGATATCGGCACTTCGGGCCCCGAGGACGCCCTCTTGCTGCTGCACCGTGACGGGCGTCGCTGGCGCAGCATCGGCAAATGACCAAGGCACCGAAAGAAAGTGGTACCCAATGACCCTGAATAAAATACTGGCCTCGGTTACTGAGCGCATCATTGAACGCAGCGCGCCCACTCGCCAAGCCTATCTTGAGCGCATGAAAGCGGCGCAAAGCAAAGGCCCGGCGCGGGCGCATCTGTCCTGTAGTGGGCAAGCCCATGCATATGCTGCTGCTGGCCCAGATCAGGCTGCTTTGGCCGAGGCTTCAACCGGTCATCTTGGCATTGTCACCGCCTATAACGACATGCTGTCGGCACATCAGCCATTTGAGACCTACCCGCAGCTGATCCGTGACGCCGTACGCGAGGCCGGAGGAACCGCGCAAGTGGCAGGCGGTGTACCCGCAATGTGTGACGGCGTCACTCAGGGTGAGGCTGGGATGGAGTTGAGCCTGTTTTCTCGCGACGCTATTGCCATGTCGACTGCGATTGCGCTGAGCCACAACACTTTTGATGCGTCGGTCTATCTGGGCGTCTGCGACAAGATTGTACCAGGTCTGATTATCGGTGCCCAAGTCTTTGGCCACCTACCCGCCGTATTCTTGCCAGCCGGACCGATGACCAGTGGCTTGGCCAATGACGACAAAGCTAAGATCCGTCAGAAATTTGCTCTGGGCGAAATCAGCCGCGAAGGATTGCTGAAGGCCGAAATGGCCGCCTATCATGGTCCAGGCACATGTACCTTCTACGGAACGGCCAACACCAACCAAATGCTGATGGAGTTTATGGGGCTGCACCTGCCGGGGTCTAGTTTTGTCAATCCCGGCACGCCACTGCGGGATGCCCTGACCAAGGAAGGTGGACGCCGCGCGCTGTCTCTTAGCGTGCTTGGCAATGCATACACACCCGTGTGCGATATTCTGGATGAAAAAGCCTATGCTAATGGGATCGCAGGCCTGATGGCTACTGGAGGATCGACCAACCTGTTAATCCATCTCATCGCCATGGCACGCGCTGGTGGGATCATTCTGGACTGGCAGGATTTTGCAGAGCTATCAGAGGTTGTACCATTGCTGGCACGGGTTTACCCCAATGGCTTGGCAGACGTGAACCATTTCCACGCTGCCGGTGGGCTGGGGTATATGATTGGTGAGATGCTGTCGGCGGGCCTGTTGCATCCGGACACCAAAACCGTCGCCGGTGACGGGCTGATCAATTATGTCACCGAGCCCTTCCTAAGCGAAGAAGGGCTAACTTGGCGCAAGGGAACTGACAAAAGCCTAAACGAGAAAATTGTGCGTCCAGCCTCTGATCCCTTCCAGCCCACCGGTGGTCTTAGCCGCCTGACCGGATCGCTAGGCACTGGTGTGATGAAGATCTCGGCTGTGGCCGAGGAACACCGCATTGTCGAAGCCCCGGTTCGGGTTTTCCATGATCAAGACGAAGCCAAGGCTGCGTTCAAAGCAGGTGAGTTCACTGGTGATGTCATCGTCGTTGTGCGCTTCCAAGGGCCCAAGGCCAATGGTATGCCCGAGTTGCACAGCCTGACGCCAATGCTGTCGATCCTGCAGGGGCGCGGACACAAGGTGGCTTTAGTCACCGATGGCCGAATGTCAGGTGCAAGTGGCAAGATACCTGCGGCCATCCATGTGGTGCCCGAAGCACTGGACGTTGGCCCAATCGCCTATCTTCAAGATGGCGATACGCTGCGTGTTGATGCCATTGCTGGAACTCTGGAAATTCTGACCCCCGGTGTCACTGACCGTGCGCCCGCAACCGCTGATCTGTCGGCCAATGCCTTTGGCATGGGTCGTGAATTGTTTGCCCCCTTCCGCCATGCCGTTGGATCCGCCGACACCGGCGCCAGTGTTTTTGGAGTTTGATAGATGCCTATTACCCCTGCAGCGGCCAGCGCGCGAAACCGCGAAATCTGCCAACTGGCGCCAATTGTTCCAGTGCTGGTCGTCCACGACGTCGCCCATGCCCGTCCACTAGCCGAAGCACTGGTTCGCGGAGGTTTGCCCGCGCTAGAAGTCACCTTGCGGACACCAGTCGCGCTGGATGTAATCCGAGAAATGGCTCAGGTTGAAGGTGGTGTTGTTGGCGCAGGTACTCTGGTCACACCCGACGACGTTGCTGCCGCTGTTGATGCGGGTGCAAACTTTGGTGTCTCCCCCGGTGCTACCGACACTTTATTGGATGCATGCGAGGAAATTGGCCTGCCTATGTTAGCTGGCGCCGCTTCAGCCAGCGAAGCAATGCGCCTGCTGGAACGTGGCTATGACATGTTGAAATTTTTCCCGGCTGAAGCCTCGGGCGGGGCTGCGGCGATCAAGGCAATCGGTGCGCCACTTCCGCAAATCTCGTTCTGCCCAACCGGTGGTGTTAGCCCATCCAACGCGGTGAGTTATTTGTCGCAACCCAATGTTGCCTGTGCTGGTGGCAGCTGGGTCGCGCCCAGTGATCTGGTGAACAATGGAGAATGGGGCAAGATTGAAGAGCTAGCACGTGTCGCAAGCCAATTGGCACGCTAGGTCGAAACCCATTTAGTGGTCTATGGGCAGGCCTACTCGGCTTGCCCATCCATTTCAGGCAACAACTTCTTCGGTAAGCAGGCCTTCGGTAAGCGACACGAAATTCACAAAGTCATCAAACGCCACGGTGTGTGGCATCTCCTCGACAGGGCATTTCCGGTAGCCTTCGGTGAACAACATAAATGGCACCTCGGCCCGTTGACCTGTTTCAGCGTCGACATCACTGTCGCCAACATAGATCCGTGGCCCCTTGCCCATCATTTCATAGGCCGCATGCAAAGGTGCAGGATCTGGTTTGTGCACCGGCAGACTGTCGCCGCCCAATATCGCATCAAAGAAGTGATCCATTTTCAAATGCGCCAAAACCGTACGACAGGGGCGGATTGGCTTGTTGGTGCAAATCCCAAGACTATGCCCCTTTGCCTTGAGATCATTCAGCGCGTCCATCACACCGGGATAAGGCTGCGTTAGCGTTACAGCACCTTCATAGCGAGATACAAAATTCGCCAGAAGTCGAGCCTGCTCGCTGTCATCGATGCCACGGGCGGCACACATGCGTTTGATAAAGGTCGGTGCACCGTTGCCGATGAAGTTGCGTGTCTGCTCGAGAGACAGCAGCTCGCATCCCTCTTGTATCAGTACTTCGTTTGCGATGCCGTGAATATCTGGAACACTGTCAATCAAAGTGCCATCCAGATCAAAAACAATGCGCGCCATCAGGCATCCCTCCACTTAATTGAGCAGCCCATCGACGCAATCTGCTCGGATGGGCCAGCGCCTGTTGCGGCGACTAACTTCATTGCTTCAAACAGGTCGCGGCGCAGATCTGCAGGTCCTGCGGCTCTGCTCGAAGCATCCAATCGCCCCCTGTATTGCAGTTCGAGATCGGCGTTGAAACCGAAAAAGTCCGGCGTACAGGCCGCATCATATGCGCGCGCAACATTCTGGTCTTCATCATAGAGATAGGGAAATGAGAAACTGTGCTCCTCGGCCATTTTCCGCATGTTTTCAAAGCTGTCTTGTGGATAGGCCGTAACATCATTCGAAGAAATAGCCACAACGCCGACACTCAGGTCCTGGAGTTCTGTTGCGTCGCGAATGATCCGGTCGAGCACAGCCAGCACATAGGGGCAATGGTTGCAGATGAACACCACCAATGTTCCCTTGGCTCCGGCCACATCAGCCAGTGTAATCGGGCGACCATCAGTTGCGGGCAGAGTGAAATCAACCGCTTTCCAGCCAAAATCACAAACAGAAGGAGAAACAGCCATAACAGACCTCCGGATAGTGGGACCAAACAAAACAGCCACCAACACAAATGCGTTGGTGGCTATGAATTTGAGACGGGTCAGATGATCGCGCCGCGTACCTTGGCAGAGACCCATTCGCTGACCACCACGGCCAACAGGATCACCAGCAGGATCAAGCTGACCTGCGGCCAAGCCAGAGTATCAAGCGAACCCTTGAGCTGCAGTCCGATCCCCCCAGCACCAACAAGCCCCAGAACCGTGGATTCACGCAGGTTGATATCCCAACGGAACACTGCAATTCCGGCGAATGCAGGCATGATCTGCGGTACAATCCCGTAAGCCATAACCTGCCAACGGCTGGCGCCTGTTGCCGTGATTGCCTCGACCTGGGTCTCGTCAATCTCTTCAATCGCCTCGTACAGCAATTTCGCACAGAACCCGATAGAACGGATCGAGATAGCGATCAGTCCGGCAAACACGCCGGGACCAAGTATTTTGACCAGCAGCAGTGCCCAAATCAGCGAGTTGATCGAACGGCTGGAAACGATGATCAGCAGCGCAATGGGGCGCACAAATAGAGCCGAAGGGGTGGTATTGCGCGCAGCCATAAAGGCCACAGGCACCGCCATCAGCAGGGCAAGAACCGTCCCCAAAGTGGCAATGTTCAACGTATCCCACAAGGGTTCCCACAACTTGTCCATATAGGACCAGCGCGGAGGCACCGCACGGCCACCGATGTCAGCGGCGATACGCGGAGCATCCCAGAAGAACGCCCAGGTTGTTGCGTCGGAGATCTGTTGCCAGCTCCACATGAAAACAGCGGTTCCAAGCATCCAGACCGCCCAGATTACCAACTGTTTATTACGGTCACGCCGCTGCCAGACCTTTTGGCCATCAATTGTAGAAACAGCCATTACTGAACCCTCGCGCGGATAATGCCAGACAGATACTCAAGCGCCATAACAGTGACGATGATCATCAAGAGAATTGCCGCTGCGGTATCAAATTCATAACGGTCAAAGGCCGTATTCAGTGTTGCACCAATACCTCCAGCGCCAACAATACCCAAGACTGCGCTTTCGCGGAAATTGATATCGAGACGGTAGATCGACAAACCGATCAGACGTGGAACAACCTGCGGATGGACACCATAGACATAGCGTTGCAACCAGGTTGCCCCGGTTGAGCGAACAGCTTCGGCCTGCACCCTGTCCATGTCTTCGATCTCTTCGGCCAACAGCTTTGACAAAAAGCCGATGGTGGCAAAACTGAGCGTCAGGAAACCAGCCAACGGTCCAAAGCCAAAGATAGCCACCAACAAGATGGCCACCACGATCTCGTTCAGCGCCCGTGAAATCGCAATAATTGAGCGACACACCAGATAGACTGGCAGGATCGAGATGTTACGCGCTGCCCCCAAGCCAATAGGAATGGAAATGGCGATACCAACCACGGTAGAAGCAAGCGCCATCACCGCGCTTTCGATCATGCCGTCCTTGATTTCACCGGCACGTGAGACAAAATCCGGATAGGCAAAAGCCAGAACAAACTGCCAGCCGCGATCCAGCCCGCGATAAACCCGTGTCCAGTTTACGTCGATCGAATAAATCGCCAGGATCAGGTAGATCACCGAACCGATGAGCAACGCCCAGCGCAACCCGCCAGAAGTAATAAGGGGAGGTTTTTTCCACGGCTTTCCCAGCCGTTCATCAAGTGCAGCGCTCATTATGCAGCGTCCACTTCATCGTCGTCGTCAACTTTCTGGATGGTCTCTGACCAGTCCTCGTCGCCATAAATCGTAGTCAGAACATCCTCGGTCAGATCGGCAGGCGATCCATCAAACACCATTGTGCCCAGCTTGAGCCCAACAATGCGCGACACAAACATCTGCGCCAGAGCCACATCGTGAATGTTCACAATGGCCGCCAACTCACGCTCTTCACACAGCTCGACAATCAACCGCATGATCTGGCGCGAAGTTTTCGGATCGAGTGACGCGGTTGGTTCATCCACCAGCAAGACTGAAGGGTTCTGGATCAGCGCCCGGCAAATACCTACTCGCTGGCGCTGTCCGCCCGACAATTCATCAGCGCGTTTATCGGCCATTTCGACCAAGCCTACCCGGTCTAGCAGACGAAAGGCTTCGTCCACGTCACTTTGCGGGTACTTACGCAGAAAGCTGCGCCAGAAGCCGACATAACCCAGCCGCCCGGACAACACGTTCTCCATCACGGTCAAACGTTCGACCAAGGCATATTCTTGAAAAATCATCCCCATGCGGCGGCGTTCCTTGCGCAAGCCGCCTAGTCCCAAGCTGGTGAGTTCAACACCATCAAGTGTCACCGTTCCCGACGTCGGTTCGACCAAACGGTTGATGCAGCGGATCATGGTGGACTTGCCTGCACCTGACGGACCAATCAGTGCCAGCACCTGCCCCTTGGGGACTTCCAAATCGACAGCGTTCAACGCCTTGTCGCCGGTTTTGTAGATTTTTGTTAGTTTTTCTAGACGCAGCATTGAAGCCTCGTGGAACGCAAAAAAGGCGTACGCCCCGATATCCGGGGCGTACCAAAATCAGTTTAGATCAAGGATCAGTTGCAAGCGTAGCTTACGCCGTTTGCAGTGTCGATTTTACGAATGACGTCCCAGAACTCTTTGTAGTTCATCTGCAGGAACTGGCCTTCATTGGACTTTTCAAACTCTTCCTGCAACGCAGTACCGTCCCACTCAAAGCTAAAGAACGCGTCCTGGATCTGCGCCTGCAACTCGGGTGTCAGGTTATGGGCGGTCCCAAAACCAGTGGTTGGGAATGTTTGCGATTTGTAGATCGAAACCACATCGTCTGCCTTCAACTCACCACGGCTGATCATCCGGTGCAGAACCGAGTTGGCAATCGAAGCTGCCATATAGTCCTGGTTGGCCACACCCATGATTGAGTTGTCGTGCTTGCCTGAGTAAACCGGCTCGAAATCCCGATCCGGGATCAAATCATAATCGCCCTTCAGGATAGCACTAGGCGCCTTGAACCCAGAGTTCGAAGTCGGCGAGGTAAAGGCCAGCTGTCCACCCTTGATGTCCTCAACTTTTTCGATGCCCGAACCCGGATATGTGAGGATCTCCATTTCATAGCCAAAGTTACCGTCGAGTGAGGCCATGATGGTGAATGGACGAAAACCCGCACAGTTCACCGCCAGCGGGTTGGAACCGGTATTGAAGCCAGCAATGTGCAAACGGCCGGAACGCATGGCCTCAATCTGTGCAGCGTTGGACTGCACTGGGAAGAACTGGACCTTTTTGCCAGTTTTTGCCGCCAAGTGATCCATGAATTCGGCCCAAACCGACACATAAACAGCGGGATCTTCTACCGGTGTATAAGTGAAAATCAGTGTATCCGGGTCGACCAGCTCGCTGGCATCTGTAGGAATATCCGCAACCAGATCCCCATCAACGTCGCAGAACCGGTCATCCAGGGTGCCGCGTTCGCATTCTGCCGCAGCGGCACCTGCGAGGGTCAGACTAGTGATAAATGCAGCAGTCGAAACCGCTTTGGTAAAAACACTCATTTCCTTCTCCCTTTGTTTTTTATTCAACAAAGCGTAGCGGCAAATACTCATGCATCAAGAAGTTTGTTGTTCTTGTGGACTTATCTCCTATTCAAACGTCAATTCTTGCAAAGAAACTGCTGCAAGAAACAGCGCTAACTTGCCAAACGGTCCTCGGCCAAAAAATTAGCACATTGCTGCTGCAGCCAAAAACCAAAGGTCTGTGCGTTTACGTCATTCTTCATTTTGGGTGGGTAAACGAAGAAATATCCATCTTCAAATCTCCGGCGACCGCCAAACGGGATGACAAGGTCGTCGGCCTCAATCTCGCTCTGAACAACCAGGTCGGACATCAATGCAATGCCAATCCCATTGGTCGCCGCACCAATAGCATGAGAGTGGAATTCAAACTTGGGACCACTGGTTGCCTTTGCGCTTTCAACGCCCAACTCAGAAAACCAATTCTTCCAAAGAATCGGTCGCGTTGTGTGCTGAATCAGCGGAAATTCTAACAGTTCTTTGACGTTTTTTACCTTCGCACTTTCCAGCAGAGAAGGTGCGTAAACGGGAACGACATAGTCGCTCATGAGCGGTTGCAAATGAACATAAGGCCAGTTGCTATCCCCAAGATAAACCGCAACATCGATAGGCTCACTATCAAAATCAAAACGTTTTATTTTGAACACTAGGTTCAGATCGATGTGCTGGTGTTTGGTGATAAAATCATTCAGTCTTGGTATCAACCAGCGTGACGCAAGGGTTGGTGGCACAGCTACTGTGAGTAACCCAGGCTCGTTACCCTTGGAGTTAAAACGTGTCGTAACGGCCTCTAGCTCGCTCAAGATCCTTGCCATACCGAATGGCAGCCAGATCAGGGATCAACTGCCTATTTTCACGCCTAAAAAGTGGCTTCCCAAGCGAATCCTCCAGCGAAATGATCCGACGACTGACAGCACTTCGTGTCATATTCAGCTTTTCCGCCGCGCGTGTCACACTGCCGTGACGGAAAACAGCCTCAAAGCAAGCAAGTGATTTGTTGGTGGCAGAGTTCTGCGCATGTTCCATCCCATCATTCTAATTTGGAATGACAATCCGGGAAAACTGAATTATGCAAACCTCCGCTCCAGACATAGGCTTGATGCATGAACCACCCGCTTTCGGAAAGTGAGGGGTAACAGAGGGAGGCACCGTGGAGCCAATTCGTCAGCCAAAGCGGGCATGCACCAGATGATCGAAGTTGAAAATCTGAGCAAGCACTATGCCCTGTCACGCTCGGTCAAAAACGCACTGCGTGGTCGACCAGGAAAATTGCTGCGCGCAGTAGATGGAGTGAGCTTCCCGATCACCGCTGGCGAAGTTGTCGGTCTGGTTGGGGAAAGCGGCTGCGGAAAATCCACGCTCGCGCGACTGCTTGTTGGTCTTGAACCTCCAACCTTGGGTTCAGCTCAATTTGGCGGCGTCAGTGCCCAGACATTGCAGCAACAAGACCGCCGCGCATTCCATCGGCGCGTTCAGATGGTGTTTCAAGATCCCTACGGCTCGTTGAACCCTCAACATCGGATTGGCGAAATTATTGTCCGCCCAATGCTCTATCAAAAAATGCGGCTGACAGCAGCCGAGCGCCAGGGACTGGTTATCTCTGCGCTAGAAGAAGCGGGGCTTTCCCCGGCTTCGGACTATCTGCACAAGTTCCCCCACCAACTTAGCGGCGGACAGCGCCAACGGGTCTGCATTGCCCGCGCCATTGTTCTAGGCCCCGAACTTTTGGTAGCCGATGAGCCGATTTCGATGCTGGATGTGTCAATCGAGTGGGGCATCGTCCAGCTGTTGAAAAAGCTGGTGCGTGACCGGAATTTGGCGATGGTCTACATCACCCACGACCTGTCATCTGCCGCCGCGGTCTGTGACCGACTGTCTGTCATGTATCTTGGGCAGATTGTTGAGACGGGCCCGACCCAAGAGGTCATTTCAAACCCGCAACACCCCTATACACGCGCCCTTCTGGCTTCGACACCCGCCCTTGATCCCGATCTGAAACGCGAAGCCGCGCAGATCAGGGGCGCGATCCCCAACGCCAGCAATATGCCCAGCGGATGCCGGTTTCACCCGCGCTGCCCAGTGGCATTGCCCGACTGCGCACAACGCGCGCCTGAGAAGATCCACCAAGCCAGTCACCAAGTTAGCTGTCGGTTTGCGTTTGCTCAGGCCGAGCACCCGCCACTAGTCGAGGTCGCCCAGTGAGTACATTTTGGTTCCGCCGCCTGTGGCAGTCTGCTTTGACGCTGTTCACCATGTTGACCCTGATGTTTTTCATGTTCCGCATGTTGCCCGGCGACCCAACGGCCACGGTCATCAGCCCTGCGCTATACCCCAAAGCCCAAGAGCTGCTACGCATTCAATTCGGCTTGGATAAGCCACTGTGGCAGCAATATTTCACATACCTCGGCAATCTGTCAGTGCTGGATTTCGGCCTGTCGTTCCACACTGGTCGCCCTGTTGCAGATGAAATTGGCAGTCGCCTGCTGAATACCATCCTGTTGGTCTTCCCCTCGATGATTGCCGCTTATGCATTGGGATCGTGGGTGGGCGCGATTGTTGGCTGGAACCGGGGCTCCAAACTCGAAACCATATTGGTATTCCTGTCGACCGCCTTGCAATCTGCGCCGGTGTTCTGGCTGTCTATGCTGTCGACCCTGTATTTTTCAATCCAGCTCGATCTGTTTCCCATCGGCCTTATTGTCTCGCCGGGCATGTTCCCCGACGAAAACTGGCGGATGTATTTGTCGCTGGATTTCCTGCACCACTTGGCGCTGCCGTTTTTGGTCAACACTCTGTACCAGTTCTGCTTCCCCTTCCTGCTAATGCGGTCCAGCATTCTAGCCCCTATCGGCGAGGACTACATAGAACTGGCCCGGATGAAAGGCCTGTCCGAGCGTGAAATCCTCTATCGCCATGCCATGCGCAATTCGCTGCTGCCGCTGGCAACAACACTGCCGATGACATTGGGGGGGCTGTCGCTGGATCTGTGGTCATCGAAACCGTTTTCTCGTGGCCAAGTCTGGGTCTCTTGATGGTCGAGGCGGTTGGACGCTCTGACCACCCGGTAGTTCAGGCTGCCTTCCTTCTGATTGCAGTGCTGACAGTGCCTGGCACCCTGCGGGCCGACCTTCTCTACACCCTGCTTGATCCGCGCATCGTCAATGAGTGAGCGAAACAGATGAACATTCTCAAGACCTTTTTGACGATCTCCTGGAAGTCCACCAGCGGCCGCATCAGTATCCTGATCTTTGGCTTTTGCTTTCTACTAGCGCTCGTTGGACCATGCATCGCATCTTATAGCCCTAATGAGCGCTGCTGTGATGCCGCGGGGAAACTGCTCCGGCTTGACCCGCCTTCGTTGGATCACAAGCTGGGAACCAGCAGTATTAAGCCGCGATATCCTGAGTCAAATGCTGTTCGGAGCCCGCACCGCAATGTTGGTAGGACTACTAACAGCCCTGGGCATTGGTGGCCTATGTGGTCAACACCACCGCATTTAACAAAGAAAACGTTCGCATCGACGATTACCAAAGCACACCCGAAGGCCTGCGGTCGGTCTGGAACCAGTTGAACATCGAACCACTGAGCGACGACAAGATTGTTCGCCTGGGCTGGACCATTGATCAGGACAGCTGGAAGCCCCTGTCGTTCAAAACACTTGAAGATCTCGGTCGCCTTGGTTTGGTCTATGACCGGCTGGTTGTCACCAGCCCATCGGGCAAACCCGAAATGTGGGCCGCAGAATCACTGGAAGCCGTGAATGAAACCACATTTGAAGTTTCCCTTCGCGAGGGCCTAACCTTTAACGACGGTGAGGTGCTGACCCCAGAGGACGTTAAATTTACCTTCGGCTACCTCGTTGGAGTCAGCATCGACGGTCAGAAGATCCGCTTTGAACTGGCAACACCTTCAGCACCATTTGTGTCTGGTGCCTTGGGGCAAATCCCAATCCTGCCAGAGTACATCTGTTCCAACATCCTCGAGGAAACCGGCTTTGAGAAGCCTCAGGACAACCACAACACAACTATTGTTGGCAACGGCCCATACAGCCTGAAGCACAGGAAAGAAGGGCGCGAGATTTATTTCGAACGCAATGAAAACCACTTCATGGAGCCAAAGGCCGACCTTCTGATGGTCCAGTTTGGATCAGCAGAAATCCTGTCTGCATCGCTAACCAAAGGCGACATCGACATCACCCTGCAGCCTTTGGTCCCAACAGTTATTGAAGAGTTCAAAACCTACGAGCAACTGGAATTGGTACAGGCCCAGTCAAAAGGCTACATGTCGGCATGCTACAACATGAACAACGAGCTGTTTGGGCATAAAGCGGTTCGACAGGCTTTGTCACACGCCATTCCGTTTGAGGCCATTATCGAAGAAGTTTTGGGCGGCGATGCAGAGCCAACGCCGTCTTCGATCGTTCCTTCAACTGCGTTTTGGGGCAATCCAGATCCTGAAGTTCCAGCTTATAATTTGGACAATGCACGTCAGATCCTTTCAAGCGCAGGATTCACTTGGGACGCGGACGACCGACTGCATTTCCCAAAATAGCTCCACTCCAAAAACAAAGAGGGCCATTTTGGGCCCCGTTAACTACACACAAGCTATCAGTCTAAATGATTACGATTCCTATTTCGCTTTGCCCTGGCACTTTGAATAAGAGCAACATCAATCACTTTAGGACTTTAGTTCAGGTTCACTATCTTCAAGTAATCGGCCCAGCTCATCCTTGTAGGACTTAAGGCTGCTTAGCAAAGCATCTGGATCTCCCACTTCAGGTTGGTTTGAAATCTGCGCTTCAAACTCCTGCAGCTTGGGTTCCGCCCGCGCGACAAGGTCTTGCCCTTGCTCGGTAGAGACAACAATTCGACTTCGCTTGTCCCCTTCATTCTCAACCCTGGATATGTGTCCGTATTCTTCAAGTCGCGCCAACCCGTTGCTGACATGCGATTTTTTAATACCACTTTCTTCGCAGATATCTTGCGCCCTACAAGATTGAAGTGAAACGACCGCTCGCAGAATACGCCAATCCTGCCAATTCAATCCGGTTTCACGGAGCACCGCTTTTGAATAAAGCATCATAATTTTTTGAGAGAGCGAATAGATTGCGGCAAAGATCATTTCGCCGGATGTCATTCCATTCAGTTTCTGATCCATTTGGCTTCACCAGCTATCATATACATTTTGGTTACATGGGTAACTTGACAAAAATACAACCATCGCGCAACTCTATAACAAAAAAGGGGCGGAAATTGCTCTATTATTCAAGGAGGGAAAATATGCGTAAAGTATTATTGGGGGCCATGTGTGCCGGATCTGTGTTGCTGTCAGCCGCCACGATTCAGGCTGAAACGGTGATTAGGGTCACACTGCAGTTGCCCAAGACTCATTCTCTGGGGCAGAACTGGTTGGATTTCAAAGAACTGATCGAAGAGAAATCCGGCGGAGAGCTTTCACTCCAACTGTTTGACTCAGCCCAGCTGTTTAAGGACAAAGAAGTGCCCGAAGCGGTCGGAACTGGCGCTGTCGAGGCTGGGACAGCCTTCCTGGGCCGTTTCACTGGCGCCGTACCCGCAGTTGATGTCGTTGCAATTCCCTTTATTTTTGAAGACGAAGCTCATTTGCGTTCCGCAGTGGCATCAGGATCCGAGCTGCGGACCGGGCTTGATGCAGAAATTCTAAAAGAAACAAACGCCAAAGTGCTGTGGTGGCAGGCTTTTGGCCGTAATATCTATTTGTCCAATGACAAGGCGATCCGCGTTCCCGCAGATATGGCAAACCAAAAAGTTCGGACCTATGGCAAAGTACATGGCTGGACCGTCGAAGCACTTGGCGGCGCACCTACCCTTATGTCTGGCTCCAAACAGTTTCTGGCCTACCAGCAGGGTGCAGTGGATGTAGGCATGACTGGGGCTTCTGCTGTGCGGTCGCGCAAGCTCTACGAAGTCATGGATAACCTGACTTTGTCCTATGACAGCGCGATTGAATTTGTGGCTGTGATCAACAATGACTTCTTTGAAGGCCTGTCAGAAGAACATCAAAAGATTGTTCTGGAGTCAGCAGCAATTGTTGAGGCCAAACTTCGTGATGCTATCTACGCCCAGGAAGCTGAGGCCGTTACCGAAGTGAGCAGCAAGATGAACGTTGTCGAACTAACCGAAGCTGAGCGTGCCGAGTGGATCTCGGCCACCGCAGGTGTTGTTGACCGTTTTGTTGCCGAGACGGCTGATGCCGGAGCTGCAGCCGTAGCCGCAGTTCGCGCAGCCGCAAACTAAGCAAGACAAGCAAATCAGGTCGCGGTCGCCCTTTGGTGGCCGCGATTTTGTGAGATGTGTGGGGAAATATGGCGTCGACACTACAAACATATGTCCGAACGATGGATGTCGTATCGGAAATCACCGGCAAGATCGCGGCGTGGATGTTTTTCTTCACCGGCGTCATTGTTACATTCGAGGTGTTCATGCGCTATGTCCTGAATTCACCAACCATCTGGGTGGATGAAGTCAGCCGCATTTTTCAGGTCTGGGCGGCATATCTGGCCATCGCATATGTTTTGAAACACAAGGCCCACATCATTATTGATATCACCTTTCGCGACCCCAACTCGTTTAACCGTAAGGTGGCCGACACCTTTGCCATGTCAGTGATTATTTTCTTTTGTCTGATCACGGTGAAATACGGGATTGATATCTGGTGGAAATCCACCGTCTCTGGCCACACCACCGATAGCTATCTAGCCGTTCCCAAAGTCTTTATCCAATCAGCAATTTGGGTTGGCTTTGGCGTGATGGCCCTTCAGTCCATGGCTGAGGTTATCAAAATCTGGACTTGGGATCCTGACGACCTGCCCAAGCAAACACTGGTACACTAACATGGAAACTATTCTTATTCTCGGAAGCCTGATTGGGCTGCTGCTGTTGCGTGTGCCTGTGGCTTTTGCGATGGGTGCGTTGGGCGCAACCCTGCTCTGGATCAAAGGGCTCCCGCTGATTGCAGTTCCGCAACGCCTGTTTGGCACGATGGACAGTTTTGAATTGTTGGCAGTACCTCTGTTTTTGCTGATGTCCAACGTGCTGCTTAAGGGCGGCGTAGGCCGTGACCTGTTTGCCAGCGTGCAGGCCTGGGTGGGTCATTGGCCTGGCGGCTTGGGCGTTGCCACCATCATGAGCTGCACCTTGTTTTCAGCTATTTCCGGTTCATCCGTTGCAACTGCAGCCACTATCGGCACTGTCGCTATCCCCGAGATGAAACAACGCGGATATGACGAACCATTCATTTTGGGTCAGCTTGCTGCTGGGGGCACCCTAGGGATCCTGATCCCGCCATCTATTCCTCTGATTATTTACGGTGTAATTACAGAGACCTCGATCCCAACCCTGTTTTTGGCAGGCATCGGGCCGGGCCTGCTGATGGCCAGCGTCTTTATCGTCTACGCGATGATCTACAGCCGCATGGGCGCCGCGGCCCCCATAGCCAAGGCAAGCTGGAGCGAGCGTGCAAAAGCCACGGTTTATGCATTGCCGACAGTTGTTCTTGCGCTTGCAATCATCGGGTCTATCTATGCCGGCATCGCAACCCCATCGGAAAGTGCTGGTGTGGGCTTTGTGATTGCCATTGTGATGACGTTTCTGATGGGTCGGATGAACTGGATCAAACTGAAAGGCGCGGTCGAGGACTCACTAAAAACCACCGCTATGATTTTCATCATCGTGGCCGGGGCTAAGGTTTTCTCATATGCGATAACCCTTTATCTGATACCTCAGACCATTAGCGGTTATCTGATCAACAACATCACTGACCCAACCATGTTCATTCTTGCGGTTGGCATAGTCCTCTTGATAATTGGCTTTTTCCTAGAATCCCTATCGATGATGCTAATCATGGTGCCGGTGCTGTTCCCTGCCCTTCAGGCGATGAACATCGATCCGATCTGGTTTGGTATCTTCTTTGTTGTGCTGATCGAGGCCGCACTCATCACCCCACCGGTAGGTTTGAACCTTTTTGTCATTCAGGCGGTTGGCAAAGCTAGGCTTGAAAGTGTCGTCCAAGGCGCTTGGCCGTTTGCATTGATGATGCTGGGGATGGCTGCCTTGCTTTGGTTCTGGCAAGATCTCGCGCTCTATATTCCGTACCGGCTATTCTAGGGCTGCTTTTGCCAACATGAACCACCCAAGCACACTAAAAGGAAAGCGCATGAAACTAACGCCGCCAGACCAATTGCGCGCCCTGTTGCAGGATGAGCAGATCATTGTCATGCCCTGCTGTTTTGACCCGCTATCGGCCAAACTGATTGAGCAAGAGGGCTTCCCCCTTTCCTTTATGTCCGGTTTCGGGGCGTCTGCGGCCCGCCTTGGGATGCCGGATACAGGGCTGATGTCATACGGGGAAGTGATCGACCAAGGACGCAACATCTGCAATGCGGTCGATATTCCAGTGATTGGTGATGGCGACACCGGCTATGGCAATGCCTTGAATGTCAAACGCACGGTCCAGGGTTTTGCCCAAGCTGGCTTTGCAGCAGTGATGATCGAAGATCAGGTCGCGCCAAAACGATGTGGCCATACCGCAGGTAAAGCTGTTGTTGATCAGGAAGAAGCATTTGATCGCATTCGTGCAGCTGTGGATGCGCGAAACGAAGGCAATGACATTCTGATCCTTGCCAGAACAGATGCCCGTCACGATCACGGCCTTGATGAAGCCATAAGTCGTGCCCAAGTTTTTCACGAATTGGGCGCAGATATCCTATTTGTCGAAGCCCCGCGTGACCAAGACGAAATGCAGCGGATCTGCACCGAACTGCCAGGCCCCAAAATGGCCAATATGATTGAGGGCGGGCTTACCCCTAACCTCTCTCCTGCAGAGTTGCAGCATTTGGGATTTCAGATCGCAGCCTATCCCATCACCCTGATGGCCGCCGCAATGAAGGCAATGACTACGGTACTTGGCGAACTTAAATCTGACCGGGTAAGCCATGAGATCCTGATGCCATTTGATGAAGTTAAGACCCGTATCGGCTTTAATGACTATTTCAAAGCCGAACAACAATATCGCAATCAAAAACCGAGCTGATCGATTGATCTTAGGTGCTCGGCGAAGCACTGGCCCTCCCCGCCAATAGTCAATGAGCCGCCCCACATAGGTGGAGCGACTCATTAGTTTTATTCAATAAGGGGTTGTGCCCCCGAGGGCTTTAGAAGTGAGCCGACTTAGCGCCAGCAGGTTTTTCAACCGGTGGAGCGAACTTGGTCAGGTCAATGCCCGCAACCGCAGTCTTGTACTCTTCCATGCTTGGTGTCCGGCCCAGAATAGCCGACAGGACAACAACAGGGGTCGAGGCTAGCAGGGATTCACCCTTCTTCTCGGCGGTGTCTTCTACAACACGGCCCTGGAACAGACGGGTCGAGGTCGCTAGAACAGTGTCACCTTTGGCGGCTTTTTCCTGGTTACCCATGCAAAGGTTACAGCCAGGGCGTTCGAGGTACAGAATGTTCTCGTACTCGGTCCGCGCAGCACTCTTTGGCATGAAGTCGTCGAACTCAAAGCCCGAGTACTTCTGCAGGATTTCCCAGTCACCCTCGGCCTTCAGCTCATCGATGATGTTGTAGGTCGGAGATGCAACAACCAGCGGCGCGTTGAACTTAACCTCACCATTTTTCTTCTCGATGTTCTTCAGCATCTGAGCAACGATTTTGATATCGCCCTTGTGGACCATGCACGAACCAACAAAGCCCAGATCCACCTTCTTGGTCGCGCCGTAGAAAGACACAGGACGAATGGTATCGTGGGTGTAGCGCTTGGAGACGTCCGCGTTGTTCACATCCGGGTCGGCGATCATTGGTTCAACGATCTCGTCCAGATCAACAACAACCTCAGCAAAATACTTGGCGTTATCATCTGGTGTCAGAGCAGGATTTTCACCCGACTTGATTTCAGCGATGCGTGTATCGGCAATATCAATCAGCCCCTGCAAGGTGCCGGCTTCGTTTTCCATGCCCTTGTCGATCATGATCTGAATACGGCTCTTGGCGATCTCGAGCGATCCAACAAGCGTATCATCTTCGGAAATACAGATAGAGCCTTTTGCCTTCATCTCGGCAGTCCAGTCGGTGAAGGTGAACGCTTGGTCCGCCAGAAGCGTGCCGATGTGCACCTCAATGATCCGTCCCTGGAACACGTTGTCGCCAAACTGCTTCAGCATCTGCGCCTGGGTAGCGTGGACCACGTCACGGAAATCCATGTGATCCGCCATGGCGCCTTTAAAGGTCACTTTGACAGATTCGGGAACTGGCATGGTGGCTTCACCAGTTGCCAGTGCCAGCGCCACGGTGCCCGAGTCCGCACCAAAGGCAACGCCCTTGGACATACGGGTGTGGCTATCGCCGCCGATGATGATTGCCCAGTCATCCACAGTGATGTCGTTTAGCACCTTGTGAATCACGTCGGTCATCGCGTGATATTCACCCTTGGGGTCACGCGCGGTGATCAGTCCAAACTTGTTCATAAAGCTCATCAGACGCGGGATGTTGGCCTGCGCCTTAAGATCCCAAACCGAAGCAGTGTGACAACCCGACTGATACGCACCATCAACCGAAGGAGAGATGATAGTGGCCGCCATCGCTTCCAGCTCTTGCGAGGTCATCAGACCGGTGGTGTCCTGCGAACCAACGATGTTCACTTTCACACGAACGTCCGACCCGGCGTGTAGATCTGCATCTGACGATACACCACGGGCGTTTTTGTTAAAGATCTTCTCAACGGCGGTCAGGCCCTGACCCTCATGTGTAATCTCTTTCGCCGGGGCAAAAGCAGATTCCAGTTTCACACCCAAGGTCTCACAGGCAAATGTCTGCAGTTTCTTACCAAAGACGATGGCATAAGACCCACCAGCCTTCATGAACTCCATTTTTTGCGGTGTAAAAGAGCTGGCCATATCCACCAGTTCTTCGTCACCTGCATCATTATAAAGCTTCTTTTCTTTAGTGTTGATGGTCAGAACAGTACCGGTTTCCACCGAGTATTTCTGCTCTAGTACCGGGTTGCCATCGTTGTTCAGAATCGCGTTGCCGTCTTCATCAACTTTCTTGACCCAGTTCTTCAAATCAATGCCGATGCCGCCGGTCACTCCAACAGTGGTCAGGAAGATCGGCGAAATGCCATTGGTACCCGCAACAATCGGGGCGAAGTTCACAAATGGAACATAGGGGCTGGCCTGCTTACCGGTCCAAAGGGCGACGTTGTTGATGCCAGACATGCGCGATGAGCCAACACCCATGGTGCCTTTTTCCGCGATCAACATCACACGGGCCTCGGGGTGCTGCAGCTTCAACGCCTCAATTTCTTTTTGTGCCGTTTCGGAGATCAAACATTTACCGTGCAGCTCACGATCAGACCGCGAGTGCGCCTGATTACCAGGCGACAACAGGTCAGTAGAGATATCGCCTTCACCAGCAATGTAGGTGACAACTTTAACTTCTTCGTCGATGTCGGGAAGAGTGGTGAAAAACTCTGCTTTTGCATAGCTTTCCAGAATTTCCTTGGCCATGGCATTGCCCGCAGAATAAGCAGCGGTCAACCGATCTGTATCGGCTTCGTATAGGAAAACCTGGGTTTTCAGAACGTCAGCTGCTTGTTGTGCAATGGCGGCGTCATCCCCCAAAGAAAGATCAAGAAGCGCCTCAACCGAAGGTCCACCCTTCATGTGCGACAGCAGCTCAAATGCAAACTCAGGTGAAATTTCTTCGACAACAGAAGTGCCCAGAATGATCTCTTTCAGGAACCCAGCTTTTTCGCCAGCGGCGCTCGTCGTGCCCGGCAAAGTGTTGTAGATAAAGAACTTCAGCGAAGCTTCACGGTGTTCGTTGCCGGTCTCTTTAATCTGCGCGATGAGCTCCTTTACAAGTTCAGCACCATCAATGGGCTTGGGGTTCAGTCCCTGCTCTTTACGAGTGGCGATCTCATTTAGGTAGTCTGTATACAGGCTCATGACGAATCCAACAGTTAGGTGCGAGAAGATGTTCAAGCGCCGGGTCTCAGGCACCTCTGCCTAGCCGACGCTCAAGGGGTTGTATGCGGCAGTATACCAAGCGAACTTAGGTTGCAAGATGCCCAGGCTTGGCATCAGCAGTTTCATGCCACAGATCATGGCTGCCGACGAGCAGATAACAAACATGTCCTAACAGAGCTGCATCTTTTTGGATCCAAAACCTATCCAATTTTACAAAACGCCCAGCCTATCAGTGTCAGCGTACCAAAGCATTTTTGACAGCTTCAAATGATGCTTTGGGGGTTCTCTTCAGACTTTCAAAATCCACATGCACAAGACCAAAGCGTTTGTCATACCCCAAAGCCCACTCAAAGTTATCCAGAAGCGACCAAAGGAAGTACCCCTGAACCGGCACGCCCTCATCTATGGCCTGCTTTGTCCGCTGCAAATGTGTGTCGATAAAATCGATCCGAGATAGGTCAATACAGTTACCATCTACAATTCGATCGTTGGACGCCATACCATTCTCGGTGACCAATAGCGGCAAATCAGCGGTATACTCATCAGCCGTACGCTTGAGGAATTTGTATAGACCGTCAGGATAAATCTCCCATCCCATCTGGGTCTTAGGTAACGGGCCTTCCACTTCTGCATGAGCGGGCCACGGGCCATCGCATGGAGCAATGATTTTTCGGGTGTAATAGTTCAACCCACACCAATCCAAAGGCGTTGTGATAACGCCGAAGTCATTCTGCCAGCCTTTAGGCAAGTGAGCCCCAAGCCCCTCTACTATGCTGTCTGGATATTCCCCCTTAAACACACCACTTAGGAAAAACTGATTGTAAATGGCGTCGTATAGCTCTGCAGCTGCAACTGCTTCCGGGGAATCGTCCACGGGGTGCGCCCATTCTAAATTGAAGACCCCTCCGAGGTTTGACATCCCCATTCCGCGCATTGCCTGAATGGCGTGGCCATGTGCCAACAGTACGTGGTGCATCGAGCGAGCAGCAGCGCGAATATCCCGCATACCTGGCGCATGGTGCCCCAGGAAATGCGAGAGCCAAGTCACACACCAGGGCTCGTTGATCGGCGCAACCGAATACATTCGATCCCCAATACGGCCCATAATGATCTCGGTGAAATCTGCGAACCAGCCAGCTATGTCACGGTTGCGCCAGCCCCCCAAATCCGCAAGAGGCTGCGGAAGCTCCCAATGATACAGCGTCGCACAGGGCTTCAATCCCCGCTCCAGCATTGCATCGGTAAGCCGGTCGTAGAAATCCAGCCCTTCTGGATTAGGAGCACCCCGCCCCTCTGGCAGAACCCGCGCCCAGCTGGTTGAAAAACGATAGAAGTCAAAGCCAGCTGCTGCGACAAGGTCAAGATCCTCTTCGTAGCGGTGATAGTGGTCGCAGGCTCGTTGACCGCTCTCGGCACGAGCGACATTGCCCGGCGTTGCGGCAAAACTGTCCCAATGGGTCGCGCCAGCACCTCCGAAACCGTGACCCTCGATCTGATAGCTAGAGGTTGCGGCCCCAAACATGAACCCCTTAGGAAAATCGGCACGACCCAGCGACAGCATTAGCGCGCTCCCAAGTTCGGGCCAGTAGACCGACCAACGGTCAATTCCGCCTCAAGAAGCTTTGTCTGAGCTGATTTGGTCGGATCCGAGATCTGTTCAATCAGGATACGGGCCAATTGACGCCCCGCCTCACGAACAGACGACCGCGTTGCTGTAAAGAGCGGAATATCCTCACCATTTCTAAGGTAGGATAGATCGTCGTCATGGGTAATAACCGAAATATCGCGCCCCATTTCAAGCCCGGCGTCATGAATGGCCCGCCGTATGCCAATCGCCGGGATCATCGAAGACACCAGGAATGCTGTTGGCGGTTCGGGCAGCTTCATCATCTGAGATGCCGCTTGATAACCGTAGTTTTCGGTCATCTCCTCTGATCGCATCATTGCCGCATCTATGCCCAGCCCTCGGCGCTGGAGTGCCTCGACATAACCCTCCCGACGTCTGTGGGCAAAATCCATAGTTTCAAGGCCGTTGAGCAATCCGATACGCTGGTGCCCTAAATCCAGCAAGAAATCTGTAGCGCGCTGAAAGGCACTTTTGTTGTTTACGTCCAACCAGTTGTAAGGCGTCGAAACATCCGAGGCACGCCCGTGAACCGCAAATGGCAAACCTATACCTTGCAACAACGCAATGCGCGGATCCCGCATCTCGGGAGCGTGCACAACGATCCCGTCTACATTACCTTTGGCAAACATATCACGGTAAACCCGCTCTTCTTGGCTATCCTGCACCAAAGACAGGACCATATCATATCCGACTGCTGCATAAGCTTCGCCAGCACCTGCAATGAAATCGCCAAAGACGGGGTTCACCATTTCATGCTGTGCAGAGATCGGAATCACATGACCAATCGCCATTGACCGCCCCGTTGCCAAGCCTTTGGCCCGAGTGTTGGGGCGATAGCTATGTTTTTCAGCAGCGACGGCAACACGTTGGCGAGTCGCCTCACTCACTTCGGGATAGCCGTTTAGGGCACGGCTCACAGTTGTTTGTGACAATCCCAGAAGGGCAGACAGGTCCTTGAGGTTCATTCATCCATCCAAAGCGCTTTCAACTCACCCTGCATAACGCGCAGAATTAGTGAGGTCAAAGGTTCTTACTCCTAACACACGATTCACTTATTTATATAGACTCACCGACATTCACCATTGACAGATCAAGGAGAATCTTAAAGTTTCGGCCTACCAAATCGCTTTGGATGAACCAAAGCCAGTACGAACAAGCGCGGGTTAGGCGCAGTATGGGAGGATCAACCATGAAGACCAAACTACTTGCAGCAGCGGGTATCTTAGCACTTTCATCAGGCCTGACTTACGCTGAAGGAAAAATGCCATTTCCGGTTGGCGAAGGTGATTTTAATTGGGAAAGCTTTGATACACTGAAGGCCATGCAGCTCGACGGAGAGCAAGTCACTGTCTTTGGCCCATGGCTTGGTCCGGACCAGGAAATGGCTGAGAACGTACTGGCCTACTTCAGCGAAGCTACGGGTGCTGATGTCCGTTATGTCGGATCAGACAGCTTTGAACAGCAAATCATGGTGGACGCCGAGGCGGGATCTGCCCCTAATATCGCCATCTTCCCGCAACCCGGGCTCGCGGCGGATATGGCCTCGCGCGGATTTATTGCTCCATTAGGTGACGAAACCGCCAACTGGGTTCGCGATAACTATGCCGCAGGCAGTTCTTGGGTGGATCTCAGCACATTTGCAGGACCTGATGGCAGCAAAGACCTTTATGGTATGTTTTACAAAGTCGATGTGAAATCGCTTGTCTGGTATGTCCCCGAGAATTTTGAGGACTTTGGATATGACGTCCCCGAGTCCATGGAAGATCTCAAAACGCTGACCGACCAAATGGTGGCTGACGGCAACACGCCCTGGTGTATCGGACTGGGATCAGGCGGCGCTACCGGCTGGCCAGCGACCGATTGGGTCGAAGACCTGATGCTGCGCACCCAGGAACCTGCAGTCTATGATCAATGGGTCTCAAACGAAATTCCCTTTACAGATGAGCGCGTAGTCAATGCGATCGAAGAATTCGGGTATTTCGCATTGAACGACAAATATGTCTCGGGTGGTGCTGGCGCAGTAGCCTCAACTGATTTCCGCGATAGCCCCAAAGGCCTGTTTTCCAGCCCTTCGCAGTGCATGCTGCATCGCCAGGCTTCGTTCATTCCGGCATTCTTCCCGGATGGAACCGAAGTTGGGTTGGATGCCGACTTCTTTTACTTCCCTGCCTATGCTGAAAAAGATCTCGGAAGCCCCGTTTTAGGTGCCGGCACCCTGTGGTCGATCACAAACGACAGCAAAGGCGCGCGTGCGTTGATGGAGTTTCTCAAGTCGCCCATCGCCCATGAGCTATGGATGGCACAACAAAGCTTCCTGACGCCGCACAAGGGTGTGAACACTGAAATCTACGCCACGGACACATTGAAGAAGATGGGTGAAATCCTGCTTTCGGCCGACACCTTCCGCTTTGATGCATCTGATCTAATGCCCGGCGGTGTTGGTGCGGGTTCATTCTGGACCGGCATGGTCGACTATGCCGGCGGCAAGGCTGCTGGCGACGCCGCTGAGGAAATCCAGAAATCCTGGGATGCGCTAAAGTAAACACTCTGCGTTAGACCACCGGCCGCCCTCCCCTATGGGCGGCCTCCCCCTTCCCTTTGCAGCTTGGAACACGACATGCATCCAGCACTCCAAGGAATTCTGACCATCGCCTTTGGTGTCGGCGGCTGTGTTGGGTACTTCTACATCTCCAACGTCATTCTGGATCAGTTGATTTTCCCAGCGCGCGGCAAGCATATCGCTCGCAACATTCGCCGCGCGAATATCGTTCGTCCTTGGCTATTCTTGCTGCCCGCGATGCTGGCACTGGGACTTTACCTTGCCTACCCCGTTGTTGAAACGTTGCGGCTTTCGCTGACCGAGCGGTTGCCAGGTGGCGGATCAGCTTTTGTAGGGCTGGACAACTACCAGCAAATGCTGGGCGAGGACAAATTCTGGGAGGCCCTGAAGAACAACTTCCTATGGCTGCTAATTGTACCCGCAGGGTCGACAGCCTTTGGCCTGCTTGCCGCGCAGCTGACGGATCGAATTGCCTGGGGAAATATTGCCAAATCGCTGATCTTTATGCCTATGGCCATCTCCTTTGTTGGCGCGGCAGTGATCTGGAAACTGGTTTACGATGCCCGCCCACCCGGGGCCGAACAGATTGGAGTACTGAACGCAATCTATGTCTACTTTGGCGGCGATGAGGCCCTGCAGTGGCTGACTATCCCGTTCTGGAACAACATTTTATTGATGATCGTTTTGATCTGGATTCAGACGGGCTTTGCCATGGTCATTCTGTCAGCAGCCCTACGCGGCGTCCCTGAGGAAACCATCGAAGCGGCTATCGTTGACGGCGCAAACCCGTTTCAAATCTTCTTTCGCATCAAGATGCCGCAAATCATGGGAACCGTCGTGGTGGTTTGGACCACGATCACAATCGTTGTGCTCAAGGTCTTTGATATCGTTTTTGCAATGACCAACGGGCAATGGGAAACACAGGTTTTGGCCAACTACATGTTCGACAAGCTGTTCCGCGCCAATGACTGGGGTGTCGGATCGGCCAGCGCCATGGTCATCATGCTGCTCGTCTCGCCAATCCTGATTTGGAACGTCCGTAACGCCCGCCGCGAAATGCGCTGAGGAGACATGTCATGAGTTCAATTGCCGGACAAAAATCAGCACTTACCTGGGCGGTCCATATCTCGGTTGTGCTGCTAGTGGCACTCTGGGTGTTTCCCACCTTAGGGCTGTTTGTATCATCGTTCCGCACCGCAGATCAGATCGCATCCAGCGGTTGGTGGCGCGCCCTGTTCCCTACTGAGCAAAACCTGACACTGCGCACCGCCGCACCGGGCACACAGGTACAGATTGGCGGATTATATGTGATCGAGGGCAATCTCTTTGGCACCGAGGACAGCAAAAGCGCAGAAATCTCGGCTTGGGGAACCTCATCCCGCGAGATTAGCGCTTACCAACCCGGCGAACAGGCTGAACTGCGTAAGGGCGGCCAAATCACGGTTCAGGCTGACGGCAGCTATCGGCTGGAAAGTGACACGGAAATATCCGGCAAACGCGGCCCTCGCGTTTTTGTAACCGCCGTGGTGCCACCGGAATTCACCCTCAAGAACTACGAGACAATTCTGATCAGCGGCGGCGCCACTGACAATATGGCCAAAGCGTTTTTCAATACGCTGACCGTAACCATACCCGCCACAATCATCCCGATCTTGATCGCCGCCTTTGCCGCTTATGCGCTGGCCTGGATGGAATTCCCTGGTCGCGCCCTGTTGATTGCAGCAATCGTTGGCCTGCTGGTGGTTCCATTACAATTGGCGTTGATCCCCTTGCTAAAAGTTCACAACGAAATTGGCATCGGCAAAGGTTATCTTGGGGCCTGGATGGCCCATACAGGGTTTGGGCTGCCACTCGCCATCTATCTTCTGCGAAATTATATGGTCGGCATCCCACGCGATATCATCGAAAACGCTCGCGTTGATGGAGCCACCGATTTCCAGATCTTCACCCGAATTGTCTTGCCGCTCAGCTTTCCTGCGCTGGCGAGTTTTGCCATTTTCCAATTTTTGTGGACATGGAATGACCTTCTAGTGGCGCTGGTTTTCCTGATCGACTCGACCGGAGAAACAACAGTCATGACCAAACAAATCGTCGAGATGTTAGGCACGCGCGGCGGCAACTGGGAAATCCTAGCAACCTCGGCCTTTGTGTCGATCTCGGTTCCCCTGATCGTTTTCTTTGCAATGCAGAAATACCTGGTGCGCGGTCTGCTGGCCGGCTCAGTCAAATAACCCTCCTCTTGACGGAACTACGACCATGAAGAATAATGCCCAAATCCAGCCAGAACAAATACTGGCCGCCGACCCAGACTGGTGGCGCGGTGCGGTGATCTATCAGATCTATCCGCGCAGTTTTCAGGACAGCAACGGCGACGGAATTGGCGACCTTTTGGGTATCGCCCGGCGCCTCCCCTACATTGCCTCGTTGGGTGTTGATGCGATTTGGATCTCGCCCTTCTTCACATCACCAATGAAAGACTTTGGCTACGACGTTAGCGACTATTGCGGCGTCGACCCTATGTTCGGCACACTGGATGATTTTGATCTGGTTGTTGAAACAGCCCACAAACTGGGTGTTCGGGTGATGATAGATCTGGTGTTGTCACACACATCAGACCAACATCCCTGGTTCATGGAATCGCGTAACAGTCGCAAAAATAACAAAGCTGATTGGTATGTCTGGTCAGACCCCAAACCGGACGGGACCCCACCCAACAACTGGCTGTCGATTTTTGGCGGCTCCGCCTGGCAATGGGATCCGCGACGCGAACAGTATTTTCTGCACAACTTCCTGTCCAGCCAACCCGACCTCAACTTTCACTGCCCTGACGTCCAGGACGCCCTATTGGACGTGACCCGCTTTTGGCTGGATCGTGGTGTAGATGGATATCGCCTTGATACCATCAACTTCTACACCCATGACAAACAGCTGCGCGACAATCCGGCTCTACCGCCACAACATCGCAACGCCACCATTGCACCCTCGGTAAATCCCTATAACCACCAAGAGCACTTGTACTCAAAAAACCAACCCGAGAACCTCGAGTTTCTGCGGCGCTTTCGCACCCTGCTAAACGAATACCCAGACAAAGCTGCTGTTGGCGAAGTTGGTGACGCTCAACTGGGACTGGAAATCCTCGGGCAGTACACCGCCGGCAATGACTTTGTGCATATGTGTTATGCCTTTGAGTTTCTGGCCCAAGCACCACTGACCGCCGCTCGGGTGGTCGAAGTCTTTGAACAGGTGGACCGGGTAGCCGCCGAGGGTTGGGCCTGCTGGGCTTTTTCTAACCATGACGTCATGCGCCATGTATCCCGATGGAACCTGTCAGCCGAGGCACAGCGCCTGTTCACAACCATGTTGATGTGCCTGCGTGGCACTGTTTGCCTTTACCAAGGAGAGGAGCTGGGTTTACCCGAAGCTGACGTTGCATTTGAAGATCTCCAAGACCCATACGGCATAGAATTCTGGCCCCAATTCAAGGGCCGAGACGGGTGCCGCACACCGATGACCTGGGAAGCCTCAAACGGCAATGGCGGTTTTTCCAGCAACAAACCATGGCTGCCTGTCAGCGCTGAGCATCTCAATCGCTCGGTCGCGGTGCAGGAACAGGAAGCAGGTTCGATCCTGCATCACTACCGCCGAGCAATTGCGCTCAGGAAAACCAGCCCCGCGCTGGCCAAGGGCGAGCTAACCAACATCCAGGCCAAAGGCGAGGTTCTAAGTTTCACCAGAACCCTGGGCGCCGAAAAACTATTCTGCGCATTCAACCTGGGCGACGACCCCAGCCAAGCAACCCTTCCACTGGGTAACTGGCAACAATTCGGCAAGGACCTGCGCAGCACCGAGCTTTTAACAGGAAACATCGTGGAGTTAGAGCCCTGGCAGCCCTGCTTGGCACGCCTGATCTGAACACGAACAAGGAGATAGACGTTTATGGCCAACCTGAAATTGACCGATATTGCCAAAACCTATGCGGGATCTGTTGACGTTCTCAAGAACATCAATCTCGACATTAAAACCGGTGAGTTGGTGGTATTTGTTGGCCCTTCTGGCTGCGGCAAGTCCACACTTCTTCGCATGATTGCCGGCCTGGAAAAGATCTCTTCGGGTACGTTAGAAATTGAAGACCAGGTGGTGAATGACATTCCACCAGCCCAACGTGGCATAGCGATGGTGTTCCAGTCCTACGCTCTCTACCCGCATATGACTGTGCGCGACAACATGGCCTTTGCGTTGAAAATTGCTGGCAAACCCAAAGCTGAGATCGACGCCTCGATCGAGCGGGTCGCCAAAATATTACAGCTGGATGCCCTCCTTGACCGGTTGCCCAAGGCCCTATCAGGCGGGCAACGTCAACGGGTCGCTATTGGCCGCTCTATCGTCCGTGATCCCAAAGTTTATCTGTTCGACGAGCCCCTTTCAAACCTTGACGCAGCCCTGCGTGTTGCGACCCGGATCGAAATCTCTCAGCTTAAAGAGGCCATGCCAAATAGCACAATGATTTACGTCACCCACGACCAGGTTGAAGCCATGACGCTCGCCAGCC
Source organism: Parasedimentitalea nitratireducens (assembly GCF_057444295.1). Lineage (NCBI taxonomy): Bacteria > Pseudomonadati > Pseudomonadota > Alphaproteobacteria > Rhodobacterales > Paracoccaceae > Parasedimentitalea > Parasedimentitalea nitratireducens. Next base: position 203,152 of record NZ_JBYAXC010000007.1, read on the forward strand.
GAATTGTCGTTCTTGCCAACAAAGGTATTGCCCAGGTAGGGACACCATTAGAGCTGTACGAACGGCCCGAGAACGAATTTGTGGCCCAGTTCATCGGCTCCCCTGCCATGAACTTGTTTCCGGCAGAAATAGTTGGCTCCGGTGATATCACAACCCTGCGCCTGAACAACGGTGGAGAAGCCTCCTCCACAGTTCCGAGCTTGGACAGTGATATAGGGCTAAAGGTCAACGTCGGAGTGCGGCCCGAAGACATGCTGAGCACAAAAAGCGATCAGTGGATCATGGAAGGAACCGTGGACATCGTTGAGGCGTTAGGAGAAGTTACTGTTCTCTACTTTCAAACCAGAGAAGACAAAGACCCCTTGATTGCTAAACTGCCGGGAATTCACAACGGTCTTCGCGGCCAGACAGTGCGACTGACGGCGGAACCCGAAAAAGTTCAAATTTTCCATAACGGCCAGTCCTTACTGTACCGATGAAGCCGTTTGGCACAATTGAAGTATCAGGCAGTTCGTTCAACTTGGCGAGAGAATTGGACTTTTAAGGCTGCGGCCGGTAGCGATGACGTAAAGGGTATAGGTGCGATCGCAGTTCGACTTGGCGCGAATCTCTAGTGCGAAAGTAGGAAAACCTGGCGGCGGTGTGGAGCAGGTCATGCCCAGAGAAAGATACTTGATGAACCTTTGCAGTCGGCAATGCTGCCCGGACACGCTTATACCTTTAAAAGGTCAAACTTGTGTCGATCGTGATGCTTGGTCAATTACGAATGAAAGGCGGCCAGCGATTGCTGACCGCCAAAACTCTTAAAGGATCTTCTTGCGCAAGTATGAAGAAACCACCTCGCCAAATACCACAAGTGCGAGGATCGTGAGCAGCACCATGGAGACCTCAGGCCAATTGAAAGTGTCTATCGCACCTTGGAGGATCATGCCGATGCCGCCTGCCCCCACAAGCCCCAGTACGGTGGACTCACGCAGGTTGATGTCCCAGCGCAGAATGGCAATTGCGAAAAAAGCCGGCATGATCTGAGGCACGATCGCGTAGAGTACAATCTTGAGACGCGACGCGCCGCAGGCTTCAAGAGCTTCGACCGGTTTCTGATCAATCTCTTCAATGGCTTCACCAAGCAGCTTGCCCAAAAAACCGATCGAACGAAACATAATTGCCACAATACCTGCAACGATGCCGGGTCCAAAGATGGCCACGAAGAGCAGTGCCCAGATAATGGTGTTGACCGACCGCGAAGACACTAGGATGAAGCGGCCAATCCAGAGGGTTACTCGGTTTGGCGTGGTGTTCTGCGCTGAAATGTAGGCCACTGGTAACGAAACCACGACAGCAAACATTGTAGCCAGCGTTGCGATGTTAACGGTCTGCCAGATAGCCTCAAGGATTGAAGGCAAATTGCTGGGGTTCGGAGGCATCATACGGCCAAAGAGATCACCCATCTGAACGGGCGCATCCCAAACCCATTCCCAGACCACGTCGATGCTGCTCAAAGCCCAAGCCACAACCAGGAGTGTTAACGTCAAGCCACTATAGCGCATCAGACGCTGGCGCAGCGTGAAGCGAGACCAGTGATCACGTGTCTGGTGCAAAGATTGAGTACTCATCATGCAATCCTCTTCCTGATAAGTCCACTCACCGCTTCAGACACGAGAATGGCGCCGACAATGACCATGGTAATAGCGAGCGCAAAGTCATAGTCGTAGCGGCCAAAGGCATTGGCCAAGGTGGCACCGATACCGCCGGCGCCCACGATGCCAACCACTGCGGAAGCTCGCAGATTGCTATCCAACTGATAGATTCCCAGGCCAATCAGGCGTGGCATAATTTGTGGCACCACCGCATAGATCAGCGTAGAAAGGAAGCCCGCGCCGACGGAACGCATTGCCTCTACTTGGCCGAAATCGATCTCCTCGATGCGCTCGGCCAGCAATTTAGCAACAAAGCCAATGGAATAGACCACCAGCGTCAACACCCCAGCAAAGGGACCAAAGCCAACGGCCTTGACAAAGATGATAGCAACAATCACCGGGTGGAAGCTACGCGCCACAATAATTATGCTTCGACCAACCAAGTAGATCGGTTTGATCGAGATATTGCTGGCCGCCATAAAGGCCAGCGGCACGGAAAGGGCAATGCCGCCTACAGTTGCCAATATGGCAATCTTCAAACTCTCAAGAAATCCATCGATCAACAGGCCGGAACGCTCAAAATTTGGCGGAAACGCTCCACTAAAAATGCGTTGCGCGCGGCGCATACCATCAGAGACCCGATCCCAGTCAATTGGCAACATGGCGAGTGTTAGAACCACATAGGTGCAGACAGCTATGTAAAGTCCGTACCTCAGGGCCGGGTGGCTGATAAACGGCGGCTTGTGCCAGGTGTCTTTGCCAGTGTTCATGCCACGGCTCCAACTTCGGCGCGGTCCATGGCTGGAACTCCGGCGTAGATTTCATCCATCTCCGCTTTCTCAAGCTTGGCAGGCTGGTCATCAAATATGATGCGCCCATACCGCATGCCGACGATGCGGTCGCTGTATTCTTTCGCTTCAGTCACATTGTGGATATTGATGATCACCGGCAGTTTCAGCTCGGAGGCTAGATCGCGAAGAAGCGACATAATTTGCTCCGACGTTTTGGGATCGAGCGAAGCTGTGGGTTCATCAGCCAAGAGGATTTCGGGACGCTGCATCAGGGCCCGCACAACACCGACGCGCTGGCGCTCTCCACCAGAAAGTTCATCGGCGCGACGGTCAGCGTAATGCGCGATTCCAACCCGCTCCATCAATTCATAAGCGTGGCGAATGTCCTCGCGTGGATAGCGGCGAGTGAGCGCGGCCCACGTCGAGATATAGCCCAAACGCCCTGACTGTACGTTTTCCATCACGGTCAACCGGTCAATCAGATTGAAGCTTTGAAAAACCATGCCAATGCGGCGACGCGCGGTGCGCAGGTCTCGTCGGTTCAAGGTGGTGAATTCAGTGCCGTTCAGATCGACGGAACCCGAGGTGGGTTCAACCAATCGATTGATACAGCGCAAGAGTGTACTTTTGCCGGCCCCGGAAGAGCCGATAACGGAAGTTAACTGATCGCCTTCGACAGTCAGATCCAGCTCCTTGAGAACCGGGTCGCCGGAACCATATCGTTTGGTCAGATTAGTGATTTTTAGCATTGCGGTCCCTCGGACATAGTGCTGCCTGTCTAGGACGTGTTTCCCTCTAAAGGCGGCAGGTCATAGACAGGAGAAGAGCCCGGACTGCGGAAAACGCTGTCCGGGCTGAGTAAGGTGTTCAGGTTACTTTCCAGCGAAACCTTGGGGCGTATATTCCACTCCATTGGACCTCTGAATCTGACGAATAACCGCCCATTGATCCTGATACGTGATTGGAATGAACTTGCTGACGCCCGCAAATTCATCACCCAATTTTGTGCCCGCAAACTCGAATGTGAAGAAGGCTTCTTTGATCTTCTCGGCAAGCGCTGGATCCAAGTTGTGTGCCAGGTTGAAGGAAGTGGTCGGGAACGGATCGCTTTCCCAAATCATTCGCACGTCACTGGTGTCATAGAGGCCACGTTCCGCCATTCGGTCGACTACTTCAGACGCTACAGGTGCCGCGTCATAGTCGCCAGCCACAACGCCCAGCATGGATTGATCATGGGAACCTGAGTAAATAACTTCGTAGTCCTTGTCAGGTTCAACGCCCAGAGATGGGAACAATGCGCGTGGCGCTTGGTTGCCCGAGTTCGAGGTTGGTGAGGTGTGTGCGACCCGGCGACCTGCCAGATCCTCAACTTTCTGGATATCGCTGCCTGCTTGGGTGAAGACCTGTAGCTTGTAGCCAAACTGGCCGTCCTCAGCGCCCATGATAGCAAACGGTACCGCACCTGCGAGGTTCACTGCAAACGGCGTTGGACCCGTTGAAAAACCCGCCACGTGCAAGCGGCCCGAGCGCATCGCTTCGACTTCAGCGGAGTTGGATTGCACCGCGAAAAACTGCACGTCCTTGCCGGTGACGTCTTCCATATGAGCAATAAAGGGGGCCCAAATGTCCGCGTAGACTGCCGGATCCTCAACCGGAGTATAGGCAAATACCAAGGTATCGGGATTGCTTAGCTTCGCTGGGTCGGTCGGCGTGTCCGCAACCAGATCGCCGTTGGCGTCACAGTAAAGCTCATCGAGTGCGCCTCGATCAGCGCAATCTTCGGCAACGGCAGCAAAAGCGCTTACCGATAGGATGCCCAGTGCCGTTACGGCGCGGGTGATATATGGTGTCATGGTGTCCTCCCTTAAAACGCTCGCCTTTTGCAAATTGGGCCAAAGGCAATACGCTGACCAGCTCAAGGTAGAAGAGCACAGCACTGAAGCGAGACTAGTTCTGTTAATGAAACAGACGGAAAACCGGTTTAATGTTAACAGTATTACAAACGCGTACGCACAGGCTAAAAGTCTGGCATACTCTGCATCACTGAAACTGAAAAGTCCGGCAGATGGTGGAATTCCGGTGCCGCTGTAAGTCACAGGAAAAAGTTGTATGCAGACAGGTAAAACTGAACCGCTCATTGCCATTGTGGACGACGATGAGAGCGTGCGTACCACCCTTTCCGCTCTAATGCACGAAAGTGGATTTGATGCGGTGTGTTGTCCCGACATCCCGTCTTTTGTTGCGCTGGGTGACCCGCCACCAGTTGATTTGGCACTGATTGATCTGCGCTTGCGCGGGGAGTCTGGGCTTACTCTGGCGATCCACATTCGTGAGCGCTACGAAATTCCAATTGTTATGCTCACTGGTGTGGGAGACGAGATCGACAAGATCATTGGACTGGAAACTGGCGCGGATGACTACTTAATCAAACCTTTTAATCCGCGCGAGCTAGTCGCACGTATTCGAGCGGTGTTGCGGCGTTACGGGCATGGTGGCTCGAAACCCAACTTGACTTCGGCGCAAGGCATTGCCTTTGGCACCAAGCGTATTGATGTTCAGACTCGTCGTGTGTTGGACGCCGAGGGCGAGGAAATTCCGCTGACCAATGCGGAATACCGTCTGTTGGAGTATTTTGCGCGCAACCCCAACCGGGTCATCCCCCGGCCTGAACTGTTGGAAGAGTTAGGGTCTGATATGCAGCGTTACGTGGATCGCACTATCGATGTTTTGATCCTGCGACTGCGCCGCAAAATTGAACCGGTTGCCTCTAAGCCGGTGCATCTACAAACACGCCGAGCACAGGGATATATCTTTCACTTGTTGCCGAAAGGCCAATGATGACCACTCTTTCCAACTTGAGCGTCCGGTTTCGCTTGTCGGCCGCGCTTGCCGTTCTGTTCGGCCTTATCTTGCTGGTCAGCTTAATAGGTGCGCTGGTGCTAAACCGCACGGAACTCTGGATGAATGTGTTGCACAAAGACACGTTGGCAGAAGTGTCTGATGCGTTAGATTTGTCACGGGAATCCGCCGATCTGGCGACTTCTGCGCCATTTCTGCATGCGCTCTTTCCTCCGTTTCAGTTGGAACAAGAACAGGACAAAGTGGTGGAAACCCTGAACCGGATCGAGGTACTCGCAGCTGGCAATAGAGCCTTGGATTTACCGGTTGCCCGTCTTCAGTTTGCCATTGATGATTTAACGTCAGCATTGGCACCGCAAGCCACTCGCAAGGCGGATTTGGATGCAATTGATCGCGATATGGTTCGGCTTAACCAACGTGTGCGGCGCCTAGCGGGAGACACAGCATTGCCATTGGAGGAGCGAGAAATCTGGGCTGGTTTGCAACAACTTACCGCGAGCGCGATAGGGGCGGGCCGGGCCAATACGCTGATAGATCTGGGGAATTTCAGCCGCCGGTTCACGAATCAACGGAATCAATTGTTGCCACAACTATTGCCGGTTCATGAAGGCACTTTGGCAGAAATAGAGCAGGCGACGTTGCGTAGCGAAAATCTGTTCACCCTAAAGCATCGCGATCTAGCAGCGCAGCTTGACGCAGAAAACGCGTTGTTTCGCATTCGGCAAGAAGTCAGTCGTGTCAGCACTTTTGCTGAGGCAACGGTAGCACAAGCCGAGGCTCGGCTTTCGTTGGCCCGTGCAGAGACATCCAACAATCTCGCATTTGCTAAAAATGTTTTTATAGCATTAACTGCTGCTAGCTTATTGGTGGCGATCACATCGTCGCTTTACGTATCGCGTTACGTAGCCCGCAATCTGCATCTCATTGCAGAGGCGATGCGTAGACTTGCAGCTGGGCACCACAGCACAGTTCTGCAACAAGGGCCAAAATCAGAGGATGAAATTGGGCAGCTGTATGCAGCGTTTCATGTGTTTCGGGAGAGTGCCCGCAAGTTGGAACGCAGAACCCGGCAGATTGGCCATCAGAACGCGCTATTTTCGCGCGTTTTTCGAAACATTAAGGATGGTGTGGCAATTGCCTCTACCGATGGCAGTATAGAGGCGGAAAATGACAATCTCCGCCGTCTTCTGAGATTGCAACCTGCCACAGAGGGAGCGCGTGCAAAGTTTCAAGAATTGATCGCACAATCGAATTTTTCACGGCGAACCTCAGCCGTTGAGCACGGGGGATTTGAAGAATATGCAGATCCAAGTGGAAACGTTTTGGAGTTGCGATGCTCTCCTTTGCCTAATGGGGAAGACGTTTGGCTTTTGTCAGAAACCACTGAGCGGAAAAGGGTAGAGCAGCGACTGGAGGAAATTCGAAGGGTGGAGGCGCTGGGTAAAGTATCTGGCGAGGTTGCCCATGATTTTGGCAATATCTTGTCAAGCATCTCGGGCAATCTACACCTGCTTGAGGCGGCGGAGGCCGAAGATGCGCGACATCTTCATACCCGGTTAAGATCCGCTCTGGACCTGGGCGTCTCGCTAACAGAGAGATTGTTGGCGTTTGCTCGCAAACAACACTTGGAGCCGCAAGTGACTGACATTGGGGTGTTGGTCAAAGGGATGGCCGATCTACTAGAAATCGCGGTGCCCAGCTCGGTGTCAATGGACTTTGATATTCCGGCCGAGCCTGTCTTGGTCAGGGTGGATCCAGGGCAATTGGAAAGCGCGGTTCTGAATCTCTGTGTAAACGCCGGTCAAGCAATCGACGGAGCCGGGCACATCCGAGTGCGCGTAACCGATGATGGAGGGGCAACGTTGTCGATCCGCGACAATGGCTCCGGTATGTCGCCGGAGGTGCTGCGCCACGCAACTGAACCCTTCTACTCCAACCGCGAGGATGGTAGCGGCACAGGCTTAGGGCTGTCCATGGTCGACGGCTTCGTCCACCAATCTGGTGGGCATCTAACTCTCACCTCTCAAACCGAACGCCCACATCAGGGCACCACCGCGACTCTAAGTTTTCCTGCGCTGACGCAAGAGGTCGGCCGACGCGATGAAAGGCTTGTGCAAGGAACTGCATTGGTGGTTGATGATGACCCCACTTATCTGGCCTCCGCCTCAGATACTTTGGAACGTCTGGGCTATGTCGTTTTCAAGGCGGCGAGTTTCAGCGCGGGTTGCGCTCAGCTTCAGCAGCAACCTAAATTTGACATCGTATTGAGCGACTTGAATCTGGACAATGGAGCGTCCGGTTGGGAGATTCTTCAGCTAGGGCATAACCGGTTTCCAGAGTGCCGACTAGTTCTCATGTCGACCCGAGAGACCTATCGAGTTCCAAAAGCACTTGGCAGCGCACCTCGGCCTACCACTCTGATGAAACCCTTTTCTGAAACTATGATGCGAAAATTGGTTACGCCATCCTGATGGCTTGAAAAAAATCGCCCCCAATGAATTGGTTCGCGCCTAAAGCTAGGATACGGTGGTGACTGTCGTCGGAGTTTTTGGAACCAATTGCGATCTCATCTGTGTTAGAAATCTGCTCATCTGATTGATTTGATTTCGCAACGAACTGGCTGTGATGCAGGGGCCATGCTTCGAGTGCATTAACAGTATATTTGCGATGTACGCCAAGGTCATTGGCGGTCTAAACCGGTCTGATTGAGCAACCTATTTATCTTTCGTTCAGGAAACGCACCCCGTAGCTTTGAATAATTTCGGTCTATTATCGATCACAAGTATAGGCACCTGCAACGAAGGTCGACCCTCCGCCCATATCTTAACTGCTTGCCTAAACCGAGGGCGCCGTAGCAAAATCGTCCGGTTTCAGCTGAGCCTCTGGAGACGCCCCGACGCTAAAGCAGCAAAGGAAACTGACTATGGGACTGAAACGGGCAGACGAATTTCGACGGGATGCGGCGCGTCCTGAGGGCTAACTTTGCAAAGGTCAATTACTGCGCATTGCTGCATTTGGTGGTGAACGCAGCGTAGGTCCGGAAACCGGCCGAATTGCATCAGCGACTCTAGCAAGCGACTTGCAAGTAGGTGGTCCGCTTTGGGCTTATTCTGTTGAAAAACTCTTGTTGATTTAGGGATGTCTGACTGATTCAATTTCCTTATTGATATGAGA